>CAXBJO010000019.1:0-51731 GCA_963976255.1 uncultured Rhodobacterales bacterium | reverse complement strand
CCCGTGGCACCCATACCAGCGAAGGCCAACAGGAATGACGTGGGGATCGCGAAACCAACCAACAAGGCTGAGCGTACGCCAAGTGCGGCAAGGATCACGATCATCACCAGCGCGATAGCGGTCAGAACCGAACCTTCGAGTTGAGACACCATGTCGCCGACCTGACGTGATTGATCGGACGAGTAGTTGATGGTGATGGCGTCGCGCAATTCTGGTGTCCATTCGGCGACGGTTGTTTCGACCACGTCTTTGACCAATTGGACGGTGCCGATCAGGTTCACACCTTTGCGTTTGACGACCTGAATGGCAACGGTGGTTTCGCCGTTGAAACGTGCGGTGCCAACGCGATCTTCGAATGTCAGACGGATGTCGGCGAGATCGGACAGGGTGATGACGCGGTCGCCGTTGACCTTGACCGGTAGGTTGTAAACATCCTGTGGTTCAGAGAAGGACGATGGGATTTTGATGGCGAATGCGCCGGCGGCACTCTCGATTTCGCCAGCGGCAATCAGGAGGTTGTTGTTGTTGACGACGCCAATCAATTCACCTGCGGTGACGTTATATGCCTCTAGTTTTAGGGGGTCGATCAGGACTTCGAGCATTTCATCGCGTTGGCCTGCAAGGCCTGCCTCGAGGACTTCGGGCATGGATTCGATGCGATCTTGGAGGTCTTTGGCGACGCGGGTCATGGTGCGTTCGGGCAATTGTCCCGACAGGGACACCACGATGATGGGGAATTCCGAGAAATTGATTTCGTTGATCGAATATTGATCCGCGCCATCGGGGAATTCGGCCTGTGCCTGATTTGCCTTGTCTCGAACATCGGCGATGGTGGCGGTTTTGTCCCAGCCGAATTCGAATTCAAGGGCGACACCACCATAACCTTCGGCGGCTGTAGATGACATGGTTTTCAGGCCGTCCAGTTCCTTGAGCTTGTTTTCAAGGGGTTTAACGATCAGTTTTTCGCTGTCTTCGGCGGAAATGCCAGGGAAGGGAACAGAGACGAACAGTGCGGGGATGTCGATGTCCGGTTCGCCCTCTTTGGGGAGGGAAAAATACGCGAGCGAGCCTGCGGCCAATGACATGACCACGAAGACCAAAATCATACGGGCGCGGTCGGTGGCCCAATCAATCATACCGATCATTGTTTTGCGCCCTTATAGGATACTTTGATTTCGGAACCGTCCTTGACGTATTCCTGACCAGTGACGATCACGTCGGTCGTTGCCGGCAGGCCAGTGACCCAGATGCCGTCGGCGGCGTCACGGATCACGGTGATTGGCATGAATTTTGCCATTTGCCCATCGGCCACGCGAACGCCCAATTGTCCGTCGCCGTTAAGGGTCAGGGATGATTGAGGAAGCAAGTGACCCTTGACGCCCGCCAGACCGATATAAATATCGGCGGTGGCGCCGTCGCGGATGGACAAGGTTTCATTTGCCACAGTGATTTCAACCAAGAATGTGCGCGTAGTTTGATCAGCAGAGCGTGAAATAAAGCTGACTTTGCCGCCAACCTGATCGCCATTGATCAAGCGCGCGCCTGCGGTTGCGCCGACTTCGATCAGGGATACCTGTTGTTCGGTAGCGTAGCCCACCAATTTGATTGGGTTTAGGGCCAAAACCGTGGCGCATGATGCGCCGGTTTGCATAAAGTCGCCCAACTCTGATGTGTCGGATTCCAACAGGCCGTTAAAGGGCGCGAGGATTTTTGTGTTGTCCAAATCGGATTGGGCGCGATCAACGCCCGCGATTGCGGCCTCGAGGGCGGCGGCGCGGCCAATCGCTTGGGTTTCGGAAACGATGCCCTTTTTAACCAATGCTTCAGAGGCATTGTTGTTTGCAACCGCTTCGGCCAAACGTGCCTTAGCCTCGGCCAAGGCGGCCGCTTTGGTGCCGATCTCGAGTTCACACAGCAATTCGCCCTGTTCAACCAATGTACCCTTGCGGATGGGTTGGGAAATGACGGCGCCCGATGTTTGCGCCTTAACTTGTACCGATTTGAAGGCGGCAGTTTGACCGCGCAATACGATGCCGCTGGTCACATCTTGTTCCAATGAAGTCATAACCAATACAGAAACGGCTTTGCTTTCGGGAGCAACGGGCTGCGTTTCGGCGACGACGTCGGTTTCGGCGGCTGTGTTGCGAAAGATGAAGCCGGCGACGCCGAGGCTTACCAGAATGGCAATAATAATGGATGAAACGCGCATGGGGAAGGCTCCGAGTTTATAATTGTTTTGACGAGGCGAACTCGACATTAATTCGCGAGAACTTACGCTTGTTGGTCAACCTGCGCAAGGTCATGCAAATGGGCATATTTACGCAATGTTACAGGGATTTGGTAGCGTGATTTTTTTAATTCAGTCTCGCATTATCGCGATGAATGGCTTAGGCTTTGCCCATATTTAGCGCCTGAGGAGGCCACAATGTCGACCACGTCAACCCTGTCCAAGAAATCCGCAGTTGCTGATCCTGATCAAAAGCCAGAGAGTGCGACCCCGCGCAAGAAAATGACGGTGCCCAATTTTACCGCCCGCAAGGGTGGCGATCCGTTGGTTTGTTTAACCGCATATACCGCACATGTGGCGCATTTAGTTGATGCGCAAGCGGATATGATTTTGGTTGGCGACAGTTTGGGCATGGTGATCCATGGTATGCCAAACACGTTGGGTGTGACCATGGAACATATGATTATGCATGGCCAAGCGGTGATGCGCGGCGCTGAAAAATCGCTGGTTGTGGTGGATATGCCGTTTGGCAGTTACGAAGAAAGCCCCGAAGTGGCGTTTCGCAATGCCAGCCGTATCATCAAAGAAACCGGTTGTACGGCAGTAAAACTGGAAGGTGGCCGTGAAATGGCCGATACCATTCGTCATTTGGCGGCGCGCGGTATTCCCGTGATGGCACATATTGGATTGATGCCCCAACAGATGAACACCGCAGGTGGGTTTAAGGCCGTACGCGACGAAGATGTTTGGGAAGATGTGATTGCAGATGCCAAGGCAGTCGAGGCGGCGGGTGCGTTTTCCGTGGTGGTTGAAGGGGTTGCTGAAAAATTGGCGGATAAAATTACCCGCAATGTGAATATCCCCACAATTGGCATCGGTGCGTCCGCGCAATGTGATGGGCAGATTTTAGTATTCGAAGATATGATCGGGTTATTCCCGCGTGTGCCGACATTTGTGAAGCGGTACGGCAACATGGAAGAGATGATGATTGACGCGATTTCGCGTTACGCAAACGAGGTACGAGATCGGTCGTTCCCCGCCGATGAGCATACTTATAAAGCGAAAAAGAGTTGATGCGTCTGGTGTTAGCGGATTAATAAGTTTAGACGCATTGCAGTGAATATTTTGGAGACCACAACGTGAGTAATACAGACGGCTTTATCGAAGAAGTAACAGAAGAAGTCCGCAAGGATCAGCTGTTTTCAATGTACAAGAAATATGGCTGGGTTGCTGTTTTGGCGATTGTTGGCTTGGTCGGTGGCACAGGGTTGGTTGAATACCGCAAAGCATCCGACGCATCGCAGGCGCAGGCGCGTGGTGATGCGATTATTTCGGCACTGAACCAGGATGATGTGGCTGCGCGCAGCGAAGCCTTGGCCACTATTGTAAATGCAGGTGGCGACGAGGCGGCGGTGGCACAGTTGCACCGCGCCGGCGTTTTGTTGGAAGAGGATGATATTGCTGGTGCCTTGGCGATTTATGATGGCTTGAAAGCGGGCACCGACATTTATGCGCAGGTCGCCACGTTGAAAGCGATCACATTGCGTGGCAATGAGATGGATATGGATCAACGAATGTTGGACTTGGATGCTTTGTCTGTGGCGGGCAATCCGTTTCGCACTGTTGCGCTGGAACAAAAGGCCATTGCGTTAATTGATGCAGGCAAAACGGATGACGCGATTGCGTTAATGATCAGCTTGTTGGACGAAGCAGGCGTATCGCAAGCAATGCAGTCGCGCACACGTCAATTGATTGTGGCCTTGGGTGGCGATGTGCCCATTGCGCCGGGTGTGGTTCAAGTCGCCGAATAGAAATTATGGGTGACAAATGAAGTCGCCAAGGATTGGATTGTTATGGGTTTGAAATCTGGAATTTTCGCAGTTGTTTTATTGTCTGGGCTGTCGGCATGTGCGGCCAAGGAAGAGATTTTAGAAGGCACACGCTTGGATCTGCGTGCAGATAGTGGTGCAGAAGCGGTTGAAACCCAAGCATTGAACCTGCCAGCAGCCACTGTGAATGCCAATTGGACCCATCGAAATGGTAATGCTGGCCATTATTTGGCGCATCCTGCCTTATCGGCAAACCCTAAACGGATTTGGGCGACTGATATTGGTGTGGGCAATAAAAAACGCATTCGTTTGGCGTCTGACCCCATTGTAGCGGGCGGGCGGATTTATACGCTGGATGCTGACGGCACAGTTGTTGCGGTTTCATTGAATGGAGCGGTGCAATGGCGTGTGCCGCTGAAATTGCCCAACAGTCCGAAATCAAATGGATCGGGCGGTGGTTTGGCCTATGCTGATGGGCGTTTGGCCGTGACCACAGGGGTTGGCGAAGTTGCACTGTTGGATGCGAATACGGGCGCAATCGCGTGGCGTCATCGTATCGGCTCTGGCCTGTCTGTGGCACCAGCGTTTGATGGGAAAACCGTTGTCGTTGTTAGCGGCGCGAATACATCTGTGGGGTTAAATGCGGCTAATGGTCGGATCACATGGAAGCAAAATAGCGACACCAATGGCGCAGGAATTTTGGGCGCTGGGACGCCTGCGATTGCTGGCGGCGTTGCCGTTGTGCCATATTCATCAGGTGAAGTGCAGGGGATTGTGTTAAGTAACGGTTTGCAAGCATGGAACCAAGTGATCAACGGCCAACGCATTGGATCGTCGCGCAGTTTGATTAAGGCAGTTTCAGGTGATCCGGTTGTTGTTGGTGACACGGTTTACACGGGAACAAATTCGGGGCGTTTGGTTGCGCTGGATCGTCGTTCTGGACAGCGGTTATGGACCGCGCGCGAAGGTGCAATTGGCCCTGTTTGGCCCGCAGGGAATGCGTTGTTTGTTTTAACGGACGAACAGAAATTAAAACGCCTAAACAGTGTTGATGGATCCGAAGTTTGGGTCGCTGAATTACCGCAGTTTCGCAAAGTGAAACGTCAAAAAGGTAACTATGGCCATTTTGGCCCCGTGTTGGCCGGTGGACGGTTGTATGTGGCCGGAACCGACGGTGTGATCCGTGTGTTTGATCCTGCAACCGGTGGGTTGGTTAATAGCATTGCAATTTCTGGTGGTGCCGCATCACAAGTGGTTGTTGCGGGTGGGCGGATGTATGTTCTGTCTAATTCGGGGCAACTGATCGCTTTCCAATAGGGATTTAATTCGCTAAAGGAGCCATCACATAGTTATGTGCGCAGATAAATTGCGCGCATTTATACGAAGGCCCAAAAATCATGACTTTTACCGTCGCTCTGGTCGGACGCCCCAATGTTGGCAAATCCACACTGTTTAACCGCCTTGTCGGGCGGCGTTTGGCGTTGGTTGATGACACGCCGGGTGTAACGCGCGATTTGCGCGAGGGTGATGCTAAAATGGGCCCTGTGAAATTCACGGTGATTGATACCGCCGGTTTGGAAGAAGCAACCGACGAGAGCCTGCAAGGGCGAATGCGGATGTTGACCGAACGCGCCGTGGATATGGCCGATGTGTGTATTTTCATGATGGATGCACGTGCGGGTGTTTTACCAGCGGATCGTGTCTTTGCGGAAATTTTGCGCAAAAAATCGGCGCGTGTTGTTTTGGTGGCAAACAAGGCCGAAGGCAATGCGGGCGAAGTTGGGTTTTTTGATGCGTTCAGCCTGGGACTGGGCGAGCCTGTACGTTTGTCGGGTGAACACGGCGAAGGCATGGTGGATTTACAGCATGTTTTGATGCCATTGGCCGAAGAGTTCAAGGGCGAAGACGATGATATTGCGCCGTTGACGGATGTTGATATTGGTGAAGACGAGGACGAAGCGGGCAAGGAAATTTCCTATTCCGCGGAACGTCCATTGCAGATTTCGATTATTGGTCGCCCGAATGCGGGTAAATCGACATTGGTAAACCAGATTTTGGGGCATGATCGGATGTTGACCGGCCCCGAAGCAGGGATCACGCGCGACAGTATTTCCATTAACCATGAATGGGACGGTGTACCCATGAGGATTTGGGATACGGCGGGCATTCGCAAGAAGGCCAAGGTGCAGGAAAAGTTGGAAAAGCTGTCTGTGTCTGATGGATTGCGTGCGGTGAAGTTTTCCGAAGTTGTGGTCATTTTGTTGGACGCGGAAATTCCATTTGAACAACAAGATTTACGCATTGCCGATTTGGCCGAACGCGAAGGTCGCGCGGTTGTTGTGGCGGTGAATAAATGGGATGTCGAGAACGAAAAGCAAGAGAAGCTGAAAGATATCCGCGAGAAATTTACGCGATTGTTACCACAGTTGCGCGGTGCGCCATTGGTGACGGTATCAGCGAAAACTGGTCGTGGAATGGATCGGTTACATGCGGCGATTTTATCAGCACATAAAATTTGGAATAAACGCCTGTCGACGTCACAGTGTAACCGCTGGTTGATGGATATGACCGATGCGCACCCGCCGCCCGCACCGGGTGGTCGCCGCATTCGATTGCGTTATATGACGCAAGTGAAAGCCCGTCCGCCAAGTTTTGTGGTCATGTGTAGTCATCCTGATTTATTGCCGACAAGTTACAGCCGTTATTTGATAAACGGTTTGCGGGATGATTTCGAGATGCCTGGCACACCAATTCGTATCTTTATGCGGTCGCAATCGGATCAAAATCCGTATGCGGACAAGAAAGAGAAGAAAGTGACCAAGCTGAACAAGCACAAAGAAGGTCGCTATGTCAAAGCATTGGGGCGTGGTGCGAAGAAGAACCGTTAGGTTTTTTGTGCGGCTTAGTTTGATTTGATAAATTCGTGCGTGCGGCGGTGCCTACGGCTTGGGCGTTATGCAGATAGGGTGCGGCTCCGCCGCTGTTCTTGGCAGGTGGTCGTGCAATGCGCCATGTGCCGCGCTTTTTGAATTGCATAGATGAAGGCGGGGGTTAACGGGAGGTTAATTGCCACTCGAAGCGTTGTGATTGGGGGCGGGGACGTTTTGGGCAAGGGATGGTTTGCGATTAAAATTCCTGATCGCGACCCTTATTTTGCCACGGTTTAACAAGGTTGCCAAAGCGGGTGAATTGACCTTCGAATGACAGATCGACCGTGCCGATGGGGCCGTGGCGTTGTTTGCCGATGATGACCTCTGCTTTGCCAGACAATGCTTCCATCTCTTCTTGCCAGAGCATCAGTTTATCGGATTCATGTTCACCTGGTTTTTCACGCTCTTTGTAATATTCTTCACGGAATACGAACATCACGACGTCGGCGTCTTGCTCGATTGAGCCTGATTCGCGCAAGTCAGAGAGTTGTGGGCGTTTGTCTTCGCGACTTTCAACCGCACGCGAGAGCTGTGACAGGGCGATGACGGGGATTTCGAGTTCTTTGGCAATGGCTTTCATGCCTTGGGTGATTTCGGAAACTTCGTTCACGCGGCTGTCTTTGGCCGCGGCAGGGCGCACCAGTTGCAGGTAGTCGATGATCAGGACATCCAAGCCGTGGGTGCGTTTGAGGCGGCGCGCACGGGCGGCGAGTTGGCTGATGGGTAATGCCGGTGTGTCGTCGATATAAAGCGGGCAGGTTTCGAGTTGTTTTGCGGCCTCGACGAAGCGGCGAAATTCCTCTTCGGTCATGTCGCCTGAACGGATCAGGTTTGAAGGCACTTCGGAGGCTTCGGACAGGATACGACCCGCAAGTTGTTCGGCGGACATTTCAAGTGAGTAGAAGCCGACAACGCCACCCTCGACTGCGCCCTCAGATCCATCAAGGCGGGTGCCTTTTTTGTAGGCTTTGGCGATGTTAAACGCGATGTTCGTGGCCAGTGAGGTTTTACCCATGGAGGGGCGACCCGCGAGGATCAACAGATCGGATGGGTGTAGCCCGCCGAGTTTTTTGTCCATGTCATCAAGGCCGGTTGAGATGCCTGCCATGCCGCCTTCGCGTTGATAGGCTTGGTTCGCCATGTTGACCGCGTCGGTGACCGCCTTAAGGAAAGATTGAAAGCCGCTGTCGACTTGGCCTTGTTCGGACAGGGCGTAGAGGCGTTGTTCTGCCTCGACGATTTGTTCTGCGGGTTCCGAGGAGATTTCGACCAAGCGTGCCTTGGATGAGATTTCTTCGCCGATGGCCATTAGGTCGCGACGGATCGCCATGTCGTAGATCATTTGGGCATAATCGCGCGCGGCGAAAACCGACACGGAGGCACCCGCCAAGCGGGCGAGATAGGATGGGCCGCCCAGTTCGGCCAGACCTTCGTCGTCTTCAAAAAAAGCTTTGATAGTGACGGGGGATGCGAGGGCGTTTTTCTGGATGCGGGCGGCAATGGTTTCGAAAATGCGGGCGTGAACAGGGTCGAAGAAATGGATATCTTTGACGATGGCGGCGATTTTGTCATAGACGTCATTGTTGACCAAAAGCGCACCCAGAAGCGCCTGTTCAGCCTCGATGTTGTGGGGCTGTTGATTGACCTCTGCGCTGTCGGCAGGTTGAGAATCGCCTAAGGGTCTAATCTCGTTCATGAATTTTACCGCTCGTTAAAATGTTTTCACCCGTTGGAGGGGTTATGGCATGAAATGGAGTTGTTTTCCATCTTGATAACCTGTGGATAAGTCGATTTGTTGGCGGTTCTAGGCGTTGTGCGTCGTAGATAATGCAATCTGGAGGCCAATGTGAAAAACGGACATGACTATACAACCACCGTGCGATGGACGGGAAATACTGGGCAGGGAACGGCGACGTACAAGGGGTATAAACGCACGTGGGACATTGCGGTGCCTGGCAAAGAAGTGGTGCATTGTTCCAATGATCCGCTGCTGGGCGGGGATAGTTCCAAGATGAATCCAGAGGATTTGTTGCTGAGTGCGCTGTCGGCGTGTCACATGCTGTGGTATTTGCATTTGGCAAGTAACGCGAAGATCAAGGTGTTGTCATACGAGGATCAGCCGATTGGCGCGGGCGAGAATATGCCGGATGGGTCGGGGCGGTTTTTAAGCGCCACGCTGAAGCCAAAAATTGTGATTGAAACGGGTGGTGATGTTCAGCGTGCGCATGATATTCACGGGGAAATCCACAAATACTGTTTCATTGCGCGGTCTATGAATTTTCCTGTGTCCTGCAAACCTGATATTTCAGTAAGTTAATCTGCGACCTGCCAATGGATGTCGTGACCGGGGTTGAACACCGTGACGGGGCCTTCGCCTGTTTGGATTTTATCGGGGTAAATCACCGGAGTGTCTGATTTTATCAGGGTGATTTTGTCGGCGTTTGGGGATAGGCCATAATGTGCGGGGCCATTGAGGGAGGCGAATTTTTCCAAACTTGGTAATGCGCCGTCTTGGTCGAACACATGTGCCAGTAATGCCATGGTGTTTGTTGCGGTGAAGCAACCTGCACAGCCGCAACCTGATTCTTTGGCGGGGTCGGTGTGGGGCGCGCTGTCGGTGCCAAGGAAGAAACGTTTGTCGCCCGATGTGGCGGCGGCGCGTAGAGCGATGCGGTGTTCTTCGCGTTTGGCGACGGGCAGGCAGTAGTAATGCGGTTTGATGCCACCGACCAAGATGTGGTTGCGGTTGATCATCAAGTGATGCGTTGTGATCGTTGCACCGTGGTTTTTGGGCTGGCTTTTGACGTAATCAACACCGTCCTTGGTCGTGATGTGTTCGGACGTGATGTTGAGTTCGGGTAAGGCGCGGCGCAATGGATCAAGGGTGGTGTCGATGAACACGGCCTCGCGGTCAAAAATGTCGATTGCGGGATCGGTGGCTTCGCCGTGGATGCATAGAGTGAGGCCGATTTGCGCCATTTTTTCCAACACAGGCATGACGTTTTTGATGTCGGTGACACCGCTGTCTGAATTTGTTGTAGCGCCCGCAGGGTAGTATTTTACGGCGTGAATCAGGCCATCGCTGAACGCGGCGGCGACGTCGTTTGGATCGGTTTTATCCGTAAGGTAGAGCGTCATTAAGGGTTCGAAGTTTGAACCAGCGGGACGCGCGGCCAAGATGCGGTCGCGGTAGCGGGCGGCGTCCACGGCGGTGACCACAGGGGGAATCAAGTTGGGCATGATGATTGCGCGACCAAAGTGGCGTGTGGTTTCGGGCGCGATCCCTGCCAACATAGCGCCGTCGCGAAGGTGCAGGTGCCAATCGTCGGGGCGGGTGATGGTGATAGAATTGCTCATCCTGTTTAAATAGCGTCTTTAATGTCGCAATTCTAGTCGCGATTCCGGCTGGACGGCAGGAAAACTAATAGTATATTTAAGCCATTCTCAGGGCGGGGTGTAATTCCCCACCGGCGGTAATAGCCCGCGAGCGCCCTCATTGTGAGGGGTCAGCAGACAAAGGTGGAACTCCTTGGCCGACAGTTATAGTCTGGATGGTAGAGAACGGGTGTATGGATCGTATCTGTGCGCCTTACGCCTTGGGTTTTGTCTATGATAGGAGACCCAAAAATGACAAGACCCCTTAAAATCGCATTTGTAAAAGCACGTTGGCACGCCGACATTGTGGATCAAACGCAAATCGGCTTTGAAGCTGAAATGAAAAAACGCGGACGTGAGTGTCAACTGAAAGAGGTCCACGCACCGGGAGCATTGGAAATGCCTCTGATTGCCAAAAAAATGGCCGAAACCGGAAAATATGACGGCGTGGTTTGTGCCGCGTTGGTTGTGAATGGCGGAATTTATCGCCACGAGTTTGTCGCCCAAGCAGTTGTGGATGGTTTGGTACGTGCAAGTTTAGATACAGGCGTGCCCGTTTATTCGGTGTCGCTGACGCCACATGAGTTCCAAGAGAGCCCAGATCACATCGCATTTTATACCAAACATTTCGTCAAAAAGGGCGCCGAAGCGGCGAATGCCGTTTTGGCGATGGATGCGTTGGATATTTAAGTCAGCTAACTAGAGAAAGTTTTGCCGCTTTTATTTCGATAAGAGCGGCAATATATCTTCGGCCATGGTGCGTTGTGTCACCGGACCGGCGTGGCGCAACAGCACCTTGCCATTGCCATCAATCACGAAGGTTTCAGGCACGCCGTATAGCCCCCAATCCAATCCAGTGCGACCAGCGTCCGTGCCAATTTTCGTGTAAGGGTTTTCGAGGCTTTCAAGGAATTGCAACGCTTGTTTTGTTGTGTCTTTGTAGTTCACGCCGTAAACAGGGATGCCCAAATTGGCCAATGCCAAGATATTGGGGTGTTCGACGCGGCACGGTGCGCACCAACTGGCCCAAAAGTTGACGATTTTGATGCCGTCTGCGGTCAGGTCGGCGGCGGTCAACAGAGGTAGGTCGTCCAATTGCTCTACGGTCAGTTTGGGCGCGTCGCGACCAATCATTTGGCTGGGTAATGCGTCTGGATTGTCGCGCAGAAGGCCGATGAACATTGTTGCGGCCAAGCCAAGGAAAATGAGTGGTGGAACGAAATAGAGCGGTTTAATTTTTACCATTTGATTTTGCCTCTTGTGCATCGAGTTCGCGTTTGACGCGGTTGGATTTCATTAGGGATAGGACGATGAGGATGGCCAGCATTGCGATTGCAACGCCGTAAGCCATCAAAACAGTGTTGGTATATTTGTCAAAGCCAAACATTTTAAACCTCGCGCGCGCGCAGAGCCGACAAGCGGCGGGTGCGGATTTCGGTACGAGTGCGGATTAACACCAGCGTGACAAACAGTAAAACCATGCCGGCCATACTGACCAGCAAGGGGAAGTAGAAGGCGTTATCGACATGTGTTTCCTTGTCCAGTGACAATGACGCACCTTGGTGCAGTCCTTGTGACCAAAAGTTAACCGCGTAGCGCGACAGCACGGCGAAAACAGAACCGACGATGCACAGGATTGATGTAAGGTCGGCGGCGGTATCTTTGTCGCTGACTGCTTCCCACAGGGCAAGATAACCAAAGTAGAAGATCAAGAGGATCATGAAGGATGTTAGACGTGGATCCCATGCCCAATAGGTGCCCCACATGGGTTTGCCCCAAATCGCGCCTGTGGCCAATGCGATCAGGGTCATGGTCATGCCGATGGGTGCCGCTGCCTTGGCCGCCAAGGCGGACACATGATGACGCCGTATCAGCCAAATCAGCGAAGCCACCAGCATCATTAACCATGCGTTGATGGCCATCAGGGCGGTTGGGACATGAAGGAAGATGATTTTGACCGTAGAGCCTTGTTTATAATCCGCAGGCGTTCCAAAAAAACCCCAGATCAGACCGCTGAGCAATAGCACAGCCGACGCGATGGTCAGCGTTGGCAGAATGCGACCAGAGAGGGCCATAAAGCGGGCCGGATTTGCGTATTCCCATAAAGACATATGCAGTGTTTATCCTATTTTTGCGGGGATGGAAGTGTCACGTGGTCACATCTGTTAACGTAAATTTGAGCGCAGCGCGATGGCGCAAGCGAAGGGGATTAATGCGATGGACAACAGGGATATGGCGGCGACCAGCGCAAGAAGTTGTGCAGGGTTTGGGGTGCCGATGGCGACGACCTGTGCGCCCAACATCAGTGTGGGGATATAAAGTGGCAACACGAGCAGGGACAACAACAGACCGCCGCGTTTGATACCCACGGTAATTGCCGCACCGAATGCGCCGATGAATGACAAAGTGGGGGTGCCAAGCGCGAGAGATGCGATCAGCCATGTGTAGGATTGCGTGGGCAGGTTTAGGAGATACCCCAATGGGATCGCGGCGATTGTGATCGGTAATCCCGTGGTGATCCAATGCGCCGTTGCCTTGGACAATGCAATGCCTGACAGGGGGATGGGGGATGTGGCCAGTGCCTCGAGTGTGCCATCCTCCCAATCCAGTTGGAAAATGCGATCAAGTGATAACAGGCAGGATAGAAGTGCGCCGATCCACAGGATGCCAGGTGCAATGC
The DNA here is from genome assembly GCA_963976255.1 of uncultured Rhodobacterales bacterium. Classification (GTDB taxonomy): domain Bacteria; phylum Pseudomonadota; class Alphaproteobacteria; order Rhodobacterales; family Rhodobacteraceae; genus Amylibacter. The sequence continues at coordinate 38,690 of CAXBJO010000019.1, read as the reverse complement.
GGGCAAGTAGGTCAAGGTTGGCACCCACACCGAAGGGCACAAACATCACCACGATAAGAAAGAACGCGAGGGTAAGGGCAAAGCCGCCACCAGAGCGAAAAGCCAGTTTCAGGTCGCGCAAGATCAGGGATTTCATCAGAACACCCCTTGGAGGAATGGATCGGTGTAATCCGATGGTTTTGCCGCGAAATCGATGACGTTCAAGATGCGCGCATTGGCGATGTTCAGATCAATATGGGTGGAAATGATTGCCGCCCCGCCATTGGAGCAGTGGGTTTTAATGGCATCCACGATGATGTCAGATGTGGCCGCGTCCAGTGATACGGTGGGTTCGTCCATTAACCAGATGGAAGCGTCCGTCAATAAGATCCGCGCAAGGCCGAGGCGGCGTTTTTGGCCTGCGGACAGATCGCCCGCCGCACGGGTTTGCAAGGAATCAAGAGATAATTGTTGCATGACAGCCTGCCAATGTGACGCACCATATATCCCCGCCCAAAAAGTGAGATTTTCCTGCACGGTGAGGGTGGATTTTATGGCGTCCAAATGGCCTGAAAAGGCAGTATTTTCGTTATTTTCAACGCCACCAAGACCCGCAAGCGCACGTAACAATGTGGTTTTCCCCGCACCATTAGGGCCACGTAAAATCAAGCAGTCACCTGTGTCCACGGATAAGGAGACGCCTGATAAAATCAATTTATCTGCACGCTGACAGTTGAGATTTGAGACCTGCAATAACATATAATAGGAACTACCCTAATCTTTCCAAGGAGGGAAGCGTGCAGGCGACAGGTTCAGTGACTGATATTGGTTATAGCGGCCCGCGTGCGTGTCAGTTGGCGGATTGGCGCTTGCAGATGCAAAGTCTGTATGCGGTTTTGCGTGGGTTTGATGATCATGCAGAAGCACATGCATTGTGGAAAGCGCGGCGCAATGAATTATTAGCTACGCATCCCTGTTCGCCTTTGAACGCAGAAATGAAAATGGCGTTTCGCGGCCTGAATGCGTTTGTATATAACCCTGCGTTTCGGTTCGAGGTGGATGTGACGGATGAAAAGGGGTCGATGCAGTTTCAGGATTTAGGCACTGACGGGCCTGTGCATTTTCAAAAATTGGGAAAAACGGTTGGTTTGGCAACTGCGCTGGGCTGTGAATTGTCGGTTTATTGGATGTTAGGTTATGGCGGGGGGTTGTTTATCCCGTTTCGCGATGGAACGGCGGGTGGCGACACGTTTCGCACGGGTCGTATTTTGGTGGATGCGGTGAAGGGTGCGGATTTTGGCATGTCGCCGCATGGGAAGTTGATCCTTGATTTCAACTTCGCTTATCACCCAGACAGGATGTGGGACAGCACGTTGGATTACATTAGTGTGCCCGACGAAAATCATATTTCCTGCGCAGTTCCTGCGGGTGAGCGGCGATAAGTATACAATTGCATACCAAATAAGTCTTGCTCAGAGGCAGTTTTTATCGCATAAGCCACGCAATCCCATTTTCTAACCTATTCGGAGGGCTGAAATGACAGTTCAAGTCGGTAAAGATACCAGCAAAACACGCAAAACCCTGACAGTTGGCGGCAAGTCCGTTGATTATTATTCAATCCCAGCAGCGACTGCGGCGGGTTTGGGGGATTTTTCCAAACTGCCAGCGGCGTTGAAAGTTGTGTTGGAAAACATGCTGCGTTTTGAAGATGGTGGTCGTACGGTTTCCGTTGATGACATCAAAGCGTTTGCCGAATGGGGCGCGAAGGGCGGTAAAAACCCACGCGAAATCGCATATCGCCCTGCACGTGTTTTGATGCAAGATTTCACCGGTGTTCCAGCTGTGGTTGATTTGGCGGCGATGCGCGATGGTTTGATGGCGCTGGGCGGTGACCCAGAGAAGATTAACCCATTAAACCCTGTTGATTTGGTTATCGACCACAGTGTTATGATCGACGAATTTGGCAACCCACGTGCGTTTCAGATGAATGTGGATCGTGAATACGAACGGAACCTTGAGCGTTATACGTTCCTGAAATGGGGTCAAAAGGCGTTTAACAATTTCCGCGTTGTGCCGCCCGGAACAGGTATCTGTCACCAAGTGAACCTTGAGTATTTGTCACAGACTGTTTGGAAAGACGTTGATCAAAACGGCGTTGAAATTGCATATCCTGACACATTGGTCGGCACAGACAGCCACACCACAATGGTCAACGGCGCGGCCGTATTGGGTTGGGGCGTTGGTGGCATCGAGGCAGAGGCCGCGATGTTGGGACAACCGATTTCCATGCTGATCCCAGAAGTGATTGGTTTCGAATTAACGGGCGCGATGATGGAAGGCACTACCGGTACGGATTTGGTGCTGAAAGTTGTGGAATTACTGCGCGAAAAGGGTGTTGTTGGGAAATTTGTCGAGTTTTACGGCTCTGGTTTGGACAGTTTGCCATTGGCGGATCGTGCAACGATTGCAAACATGGCACCTGAATATGGTGCAACATGCGGTTTCTTCCCTGTGGACAACGAAACAATCCGTTACCTGACCACAACAGGTCGTGACGAGGATCGTATCGCCTTGGTCGAAGCATATGCCAAGGAAAACGGTTTTTGGCGTGATGCGGATTATGCACCGATTTACACGGACACATTGTCATTGGATATGGGCACGATTGTGCCTGCGATTTCTGGCCCTAAACGCCCACAAGATTACGTGGCCCTGACCGGTGCGAAAGCGGCGTTCACCAAGGAAATGGAAGATACGTTTAAGCGTCCCATGGGCAAAGATGTTGCTGTTAAAGGTGAAGATTACGCCATGAACAGCGGCAAGGTGGTGATTGCATCAATCACGTCCTGTACGAACACATCAAACCCGTATGTTATGATCGGCGCAGGCTTGGTTGCGCGTAAGGCGGCGGCGTTGGGTCTGAACCGTAAACCATGGGTGAAGACATCACTGGCACCCGGTTCACAGGTTGTTTCTGCCTATCTGGAAGCAGCTGATTTGCAAAAAGATCTGGATGCAATTGGGTTTAACCTTGTGGGGTACGGTTGTACCACGTGTATCGGGAATTCGGGGCCATTGCAGGCCGAGATTTCGGATGCGATCAACGAAGGTGATTTGGTTGCGACGGCTGTTTTGTCAGGCAACCGCAACTTTGAAGGCCGTATATCACCTGATGTGCGTGCCAACTATTTGGCATCGCCGCCATTGGTCGTGGCCTATGCGATTGCAGGTACGATGGACATCAATTTGGCGTCCGACGTGATTGGCGTGGATAAAGATGGGAACGATGTTTACCTGAAAGATATTTGGCCAACCACCCAAGAAGTTGCTGAAATGGTTGAAAAAACTGTGACTCGCGAAGCATTCCAATCCAAATATGCGGATGTGTTTAAGGGCGACGAAAAATGGCAGGCTGTGGAAACTACGGATGCCAAAACATATGATTGGCCACCTGCGTCGACCTATGTGCAGAACCCACCGTATTTCCAAAACATGTCGGCGGAACCCGGTGTGATTTCGGACATCAAAGGCGCCAAAGTTTTGGCCGTCTTGGGTGATATGATCACAACCGACCACATCTCGCCTGCGGGTGGATTTGCCGAGAGTTCACCAGCGGGTCAGTATTTGATTGATCGTCAAGTGCCACTGCGCGAGTTCAACAGCTACGGTTCACGCCGTGGTAACCACGAAGTAATGATGCGTGGCACATTCGCCAATATTCGCATCAAGAACGAAATGCTGGATGGCGTCGAGGGTGGTTATACCAAAGGCCCTGATGGTGTGAAAACATCAATCTATGATGCGGCGATGGCGTATAAAGCGGCGGGCATTCCATTGGTGATCTTTGGGGGCGAACAATACGGTGCGGGTTCTTCGCGCGACTGGGCGGCGAAAGGGACGAACCTGTTGGGTGTATCGGCCGTTATTTCCGAGAGCTTTGAGCGTATTCACCGCTCGAACCTTGTTGGTATGGGCGTTATCCCGTTTGAATTCACCAACGGTGACACACGTAAAACGCTGGCGCTGACAGGTGATGAGACTGTTTCAATTGGCGAGTTGGAAGGTGACATTAAACCACAATCAATGGTGCCGTGTACGATTACCTATCCAAATGGCGATGTGAAAGAGATCACGTTGAAATCGCGGATCGATACCGAAATCGAGATCGAGTATTTGGAACATGGTGGTGTTTTGCATTATGTTTTGCGCAACTTGGCCAAAGAAGCGTAGGCAAAAATAAAAATGGACTTGAAGAGCACGCCAATGGCGTGCTCTTTGCGTTTAAACGAGAGGATTACCATGGCTCATTTGTTGAAACTGCCGCCTGTGTGGACGCTGATTGCGATTCTGGCGACATTTGTTTTGCATTACATTTTTCCATTGGCGATTTTTAATTTCCGCGCCATTGATACGGGGTTGATTGCGGCCGGAGTGTATTTGATCGTCGCGCCGATCATCTGGTTTAAGCGCAAAAAAACGACAATCCTGCCACGCCAAAAGCCCAGTAAGTTGATCGTCGAGGGGTTGTTTAAGTTTTCGCGTAATCCGATGTATTTGGGTATGGTTGTTCTGACCTTTGGTATTGGTTTGACTTTGGGGTCATTGCAGGCGTTAATCCCTGCGATCGCGTTATTTTTTCATCTGCAAAAGAATTTTGTCATCCCAGAAGAGCGCAAATTGCGTGAGGCGTTGGGGCAAGAGGCCGAGGATTATTTTGCCACCACGGGGCGTTGGATTTGGTTTTTGTAACATAATCCTCGCGTTTTATTTATTCGCCATTATGAGCCGATTTTCCTATGTTCAATGCAATGGAGCAAAGGAATCTGGAATGAAGTACGTAACAGTAATCGTGGCGGCCACAATCGCGGCCGCGACAATGGCGCAGGCCGAGACACCAAATAATTCGCTTGTTGTTATAGAGCTGTTCACTTCGCAGGGGTGTTCATCATGCCCACCCGCAGATAAAATCCTGTCCAAATTAGCCAAACAAGACGATATTTTGGCGCTGTCGTTGCATGTAGATTATTGGGATTATTTAGGTTGGAAAGATAAATTCGCGATTGCGAAATTCGGCGAACGTCAGGCCAGCTATAATGCGCAGATCATCAATCGTTCGCGCCGCGTCACCCCGCAGATGATTTTCAACGGCGCAAGCGAAGTTGCCGGCGGTGTTGGGAAATCGGCCGAGAAGATTTATAAACAAGTTAAATCCTTGCACGGGTGGAACGAGCCTGCGACCCTTGATATTGTGCGCAATGGCCAAAAGGTGACGTTGTCACTGTCCGCGAATTTTCAAGATCTTGGTGATGCTGACGTCAGCTTGGTTCAATATACTCCAAGTGAAATTGTGCGCATTGAGCGTGGTGAAAATGCCGGTAAGACGATTGATTATATCAATACGGTCACACGTTTTGACATTATTGGGAAATGGGACACCAGCAAACCTGACAAAATCAATGCGACCTTACCGGGTGATGGTGAATACGCCGTGATCGTACAGGGCAAACGGTTCGGCCCGGTGATGGTGGCGCGTCGGGTGCCGAATTAAAGGTGTTTGACCGTCTGTTCCAAACTGGTCTTTTTCCTGATTTGGCGACTTTCGATATACCAAATAAATAAACCTGCACCGATGATAATTGTCGCACCGATCACGACATAAATATCGGGAACTTCGTTAAAGAATAGAAAGCCCCACAAGGCACTGAACGCCATGCTGACATAGGCGAAGGGCGCCACGAACGACGCTTCGCCCAGCATCAATGAACGCAGTAATAACAGATGCGCAATCATGCCCAAGATGCCAATCCCTGCAAACCACAGCCAATCGATTAAAAACGGTGTTTGCCAGACAAATGGCACCGCGATGCTGATTAAAATTGTGCCAATTAGCCCCGTATAGATAAAATTTGTCCACTGATCTTCTTGGTGTCCCAATAGGCGCGAGGAAATGGCGTAGCCTGCGTAACAGGCGGCGGCGAACATTGGCAAAATTGCGATGGGGGTAAAGGCGTCTGAGCCGGGTCGAATGATCACCATGGCCCCCAGTAAACCCATTAAAACTGCAATAATGCGGCGCGGGCCGACGTGTTCACGTAGGATGAAAAAGGCAGCGATTGTGATGAACAGGGGTGCGACCTCGAATATGGCGGTGGCGGTGGCTAATGGCATCAGGGCGATGGATGTGAAAAACCCCAACGTACCACCGAACAGGAACAACGATCGCATCAGTTGCATGGAGAAATGCCGCGTTACCAGCAATGTCGAGAGGCGCGGTGCAAGCAGGATTAATGTTAAGACCATTTGAAAGAAGTAACGCGCCCAGATCACTTGGATCGGGTGGTATCGTTGTGACAATCCTTTGGCGGTGGCGTCCATCAGGGTGAAAAACAATACAGCCAAGATCATTAATAAGGCGGCTTGTGCCATGGGGTTTTGTGGAGTGAGTTTTCGGATCATGCAACAGCACTAGGGCGTTGGTGGATTTTTGACAAACAAAAAGGCCGCTCCAATTGGAACGGCCTGAATAAATTCGCGTTGTGCGGCGTTATTTTGTAATGGGGCCGATCAACATGGTCATTTGACGACCTTCTGTTTTTGGGTGGTTTTCGATTTTGCCTGCTTCGGCTTCAAGCACAGCGGCCTGAACCCGTTTTAGCAAATCAAGACCCAAGTTTTGGTGCGCCATTTCACGGCCACGAAAACGCATGGTGATTTTCACCTTGTCGCCATTTTCCAAAAACTTATAAACATTACGCATTTTCACTTCGAAATCGTGAATATCCGTATTTGGACGGAATTTAACCTCTTTGATTTCGATAGTTTTTTGTTTCTTGCGTGCCTCTGCTTCGCGTTTTTGCTGTTCATATTTGAACTTACCCAAATCCATGATCTTACACACGGGCGGGTTGGCATTTGGCGAGATTTCAACCAGATCTAATCCAGCCTCGCGTGCCATATCATTGGCACGGGCAGGGGTGACGACGCCGACGTTTTCACCGTCTGCTCCGATCAATCTGATTTCTGGGGCGATTACGCGATCGTTCGCGCGGGGTCCTGTGTCGCGCTGGGGTGGCGCGTTGTGGGGTCTACGAGCTATGGTACTTGGTCCTTTTAATATCCAATGTGCTTAAACATAATAGGGGGAAACCCCTGATGTTCAAGTCATATCCTTTGAAGCGGGAAACCGCGCAGGTCAAGCTAATTGCGAAAAAAATGCTTATTTTACTTGTATTATGGGATGAAGTTACCCAAATCCCTATTGAGAACCGTTGGATAACTCGGCGGGCGGAATTTTTGGAGTTTATCGATGAACAAAATTATCTCTTTGATTGTCTTGGTCGTACTTGCGGGTGGCGGTTTCTATTTTTACAACAAATCACAAATGGCCAACGAAGCCAGCATAGCACAAGCTGCGAAAGACGCTGAAATGGCGACAGCCAAAAAAGCCGAAGAAGCGGCCGCTGCTGCTGCACAAAAAGCTGCGGATGATGCGGCGAAGATGGCTGAAACAGAAGCTGCTAGGATTGCAGAAGAAGCCACAAAAATGGCCGAAGAAGCTGCTGCGAAAGTTGCTGAAATGGCCGAAGAGGCTGCTGCAAAGCTGGCTGATGAAGCCGCAATGAAAGCTGCTGAAGAAGCTGCCGTCGAGGCCGCCAAATCAGCAGAAGACGTTGTGAAAGATGCGGTCAAAGAAGGCGTCGCCGATGCCGTTAAAGAATTGGTCGACACCGTTACACAGTAGTCTGATCCAAAAAAAATGCATCAGGGTCGCCATTGGCGGCCCTTTTCTTTTGCGTAATGCAAAAATTTGGCTAATCATTCGGTATGCAAAATCTAGAACTCCCCTTCGAGAGACGTGAATATGCCGCCAGATTGGCTGCTGTTCGCACCGCTATGGATGCCAAGGGCATCGATGTTTTGTTCACCTGCGATCCCAGCAATATGGCGTGGTTGACCGGTTATGACGGCTGGAGTTTTTATGTGCATCAGGGCGTGATCATTGGCCCGTCAGGCGATCCCGTTTTTTGGGGTCGCAAGATGGATGCGATTGGTGCCACGATGACCTGTTACATGGATTTAGATCGTATTCACGGATATTCGGACGATTATGTGATGTCTGATCTGCATGCGATGTCTGATTTGGCGCGCGTGATTGCGGATTATGGGTGGGGTGATCGGACGCTGGGTGTGGAAATGGAGAATTATTATTATTCGGCCAAGGCGCATTATGTTTTATCGGGTGCGCACGGGGGCGGTGTGATTGACGCCACTGCATTGGTGAATTGGTGCCGCGCGGTGAAATCATCGCAAGAGTTGAAATATATGCGCCGTGCAGGGCAGATTGTGGAGCGCATGCACGCCAAGATTTTGGATGTGTTCGAGGTTGGCAAACGCAAGAACGAAGTAGCGGCAGAGATTTATCACACAGGCATTTGGGGCGGCGAGGATGAGGATGGATTATTTGGCGGGGATTACGCCGCGATTTGCCCGTTGTTGCCAACGGACATGGAATCCACCGCCGCGCATTTGACCTGGACAGACAAACCGATCCCGAATGATTCCTGTACGTTTTTTGAAATCGCCGGCGTTCATCGCCATTACCATGTGCCGCTGAGCCGCACGATTTGGTTGGGTGAGCCGCCCCGCGATATGTCCTTCGCCGAACAGGTGGTTTTAGAAGGCATCGATGCAGGGATTTCAAAGGCTGTCGCGGGCAATACCACGGGCGACATTGCACGGGCGTTTTATGCGGTGTTGAAAAAGCATGGGGTGAAACGCGAAGGCCGTTGTGGGTATCCAATTGGTATCAGTTACCCCCCTGATTGGGGTGAGCGGACGTATTCCATTCGACCCAGCGATGAAACCGTGTTGCAACCCAATATGACGTTCCATTTTATGCCCGCGTTGTGGATGGAAAAATGGGGGTTAGAGATTACAGAGACGTTGCGCATTCGTAACAGCGGTGTCGCTGAACCTTTGGCGAATGTGCCGCGACAGTTGTTTGTGAAGGCGTGATATGACCGATTTGGCGAAAACGTTGGGTTTAATGGACCGCTTGATTGCGTTTCCGACGGTGTCGAGTGACAGCAATCGCGATTGTATTGATTGGATTGCGGATTATTTCCGCGCATTGGGTGCGCGAATAGAAATCACGTCCGAGGCGGCGGGAAAAGCGAATATTTTTGCCACGTTGGGGCCTGAAACGGATGGGGGGATAATCCTGTCTGGGCATACGGATGTTGTGCCTGTCGAAGGGCAAAAATGGTCGCGTGATCCGTTCAAAATGGTACGCCAAGATGGGGCGCTGTTTGGGCGTGGAACGTGTGACATGAAGGGTTTTGTGGCCGCCGCAATGGCGATGGCGCCAAAATATGCGGCGATGGATTTAAAGCGGCCTGTGCATTTCGCGTTTACATACGACGAGGAAGTTGGGTGTTTGGGCGCGCGCGTGTTGGTGAACCAGTTGATTAAACGCGGATTAAAGCCAAGTGTGTGCATTATCGGTGAACCCACGTCGATGCGGATCATCGAGGGGCACAAGGGAATGTGCGAATACACCACCGAGTTTCGCGGCGTCGAGGGACATTCCAGCAATCCCGATCTGTGCGTGAATGCATTGGAATATGCGCATAAATTTATGAGTAAGTTGATGGAGGTGCGGGCGCAATTGCCCGCTATGGCACCACTAAACTCGCGGTTTATTCCGCCCTATTCAACATCATCCATTTGTTCGTGCCATTCGGGCAGTACGCATAACGTGGTGCCCAGTTTGGCCGAGATCGAATGGGAAATGCGGGTTGTGCAACGCAGTGATCGCGAATGGTTGCGCGCCCAGATGTGCCGTTTCGTCGACGAAGAATTACGCCCCGAAATGCAGGCAAAATCGCCGATTGCGGACGTGATTGAAACGGTGTGTATCGAAACCGAAGGCTTAGAACCAGAGCCAGACAGCGAAGCTGTGAAAATCGTTCAAGAGCTGACAGGGGGCAATTCTACAGAAGTGGTCGCCTTTGGCACAGAGGCGGGATTATTTGCGCGGGCAGGGATCAGTTCGGTATTATGTGGGCCGGGCAGTATTGAACAGGCGCACAAGCCAGATGAGTTCGTAACCGAAGATCAAATGATCACCTGTCTTAGAATGTTGGAACAGTTAAACAACAAGTTGCAATAACCGCTCCAACACCGCCGCGCGGACGCGTGTTATGTCCCACGGCTGTGAATGCGGTTGTAAAGTTTGGTGATTATTTGGCTACCTGTCTTTTCGAACATGAACGGAAGGATAGCGTGTATAAACGCCGCACCAGCCGCCGCAAATAGCCAAAAACTGAAGGTCAGAGCGAACCAAAAATGTTCGATGAAAGTTTCATCAACTGATGCGGGATGGGCGGTGAAGAGTTGGGCGATTTTTTGTGACATTTGGATGCTCCTGTTTCAAATTACTATATGTGTAATTGGATGTGGAGTTGTCCCAAAGTGTTATTGTAATTGCGAACTTTATGGGATATTATCCCAATATGAAACATGAAATAGATGGGATAGATCGCAAAATCCTACGATTGATGCAAAATGATGCCAGTTTGAGTGTGGATCAGCTGTCGGAACAGGTGTCGATGTCGCGCAATGCGTGTTGGCGGCGTGTTAAAATGCTGGAAGAGGCGGGTGTTATACAGGGCAAGGTGGCGTTGTTGAACGCACAGGCTTTGGGGTTGGGATTACATGCGATTGTGATGATCCGTGCCTTGGCGCATTCGGCCGAATGGACGGCGCAATTTCAGGATGCAGTACGCTATATGCCTGAAATCATGGGCGCTTATCGCACTACGGGCGATCTGGATTATGTTCTGCGAGTGCGGGTGTCTGACATTGTGGCCTATGATCGGTTTTATAAACAGCTGACGGCGCGGGTTGATATTGCAGATGTTTCGGCCAGTTTTGTGATGGAAGAAATCAAAGACACCACAGCGTTGCCGATTTGATGAAACAGCGTAAAAACCGGCATTGTCAGACAAACTTGACTGCCAATCGGCCAATCCCTAATTCTGGTGAATGACAACACATAATCCATTCAAATATTTCAAAATCAGCCCTGAAATCATCCGTTTGGCGGTGATGTGTTACGTGCGTTACCCGCTTAGTTTTCGTCAAGTTGAAGATATCTTATCCGAGCGAGGTATCGATATTTGCCATGAAACTGTGCGGTTTTGGGAGAATAGATTTGGCGCAGAGTTTGCCAAAGAAATACGAAAGAAGCGGGCAGGGCACCACTCAAATTGGCAATGGCATTTAGATGAAGTGTTCGTGAAAATAAACGGCGAAAGGTTTTATCTTTGTCGTGCGGTTGATCATGAAGGTGAGGTGCTTGAATGTTATGTTACCAAACGACGCAATAAGGTAGCAGCGAAGAAATTTCTCATAAAAACAATGCGTAAACACGGTTCGCCAATGGTTATCACAGCCGATAAGTTGCCATCCTACGGTGCCGCTTTTCGTGAGATTGGGGTTGCCGATAGACAGCTTTGGGGTGGGCGATCTAACAACAGATGTGAGAATTCACATCTGTCTTTTCGACGACGAGAACGCGCAATGCAACGCTTCAAAACGGCGGCGACCTTACAGAAGTTCGTCAGTTACCACAGTCAAATATACAATCACTTCAATCATGAAAGACATTTAGAAACCAGACAAGTTTTCAAGCAGAAACGCAGCGCTGCTCTGACTGAGTGGTTCCAAATCTGTGCTCCCTAGGGTTCTGTAAATCTGGTACTTTGAGACGAGTTAGATTAGTCTGACAGCACCTTATTAAAGGCATAATAGTGACAAGCTGCGTTATTGAAAATATAAGTATTGGCAATACCTTAGTCAGAGACTGTCCTATAGCACTTAATTTGTGCATGTTAATCAAAGTCGGCTTGACGCTCTTGGGAGGATCAAATAGTAGATGATCTTAGTGAGCGGGCGTTGTGTAATGGTAAGACCTCAGCCTTCCAAGCTGATGACGCGGGTTCGATTCCCGCCGCCCGCTCCAGAAATCCATTTGCTATAAATAACCTATAAAAAATGTAAAAGTTTCAATTTATCATATTGATAATATTTGATAATTCACGATTAGAACTGTAGCCTTCCAAGCTGATGACGCGGGTTCGATTCCCGCCGCCCGCTCCAATATTCCTGATACTGAAAATAGACATACAAATGTGTTTTGCGGTGTTAGGCCACAGCCCAGATCACGGGTATGGCGCCGAAAATCACCATGATACCGACCGTGATTGCAACACCTGCCAGTGTCGCTTGCACAGTTTTAAGGATGCGGTCGGCGGCGCGTTCGGCCATCTGTAGCGGCCAACTGGCTGCATATGTCAATGATGCCATTCCAAGGATCGAACCAGCACCAAAGAGTATAATATACAAAAATGTGGTGACAGCGTTTTGCGTTGATGCGGCCGCAAGCGCCACCAAACCCGCAGAGCCTGCCGCGCCGTGCATCAACCCGATCAGATAAGCGCGCGGCGAAAACCCGTGTTTGTGGTTGTGGGGCAATTTGTTGTGCGGGGCGGTGTCGCCTGCGTGGCTGTGGGCGTGGAAATGGCGTTGTCCATCGCCATGTTCATGCAGGTGCACATGCACCCGCGCGCGGCGCAATTTGTAAAACACATGCGCCCCCAATAAAACCAGCATAATCCCGACGGCAAATTCCATCCCCGCGGCCAAGCGATCCGAGATAACAACGCCAAGCAAGACCACTGGTAAGGAAATCAGCAACAGCGTGGTGGTATGTCCCATGCCCCAACTTGCCCCCAGAAATGCCAACCGTTTGGGCGTTGCTTTGCCGTCTGAGGCAAGGGTGCTGATGGCGGCGATGTGATCCGCCTCAAACGCATGCGCCATGCCCACCACGAATCCAAGCAGTAAAAAACCTTCCATTTTACAACACCCTTATTTGGTGGTCGCAGGGCAGGTGGTCAATGGTTTTGACGCCAATGTGGTGGTTATTGCGCATGATCAGATTTCTGTTGCAAATTAAGTCGCAGTCATTCCATTAGCCCCGCTAAATTGCAAGAGATTAATGGCGATCAGCGTGCCCAGATTTTGCATTTGTTTTCACACAAGCCTGTTGTTCTGAAAATGTGTCCTTGAAGCGCTTGGACTGGCGCGTTATCGATGCGTGTAGAATTCCGAAAGTAGAATTTATGTCGACACCAGAATCCACCAGTGCAATTTCCGAACAACGTGCAAAAGGCGACGATGTCGGCGCGTTGCGTGGGCTGATCCCATTTTTGAAACCTTATAAATGGATGGTTGCGGCTGCGTTGTTTATGTTGACGTTTACGGCTGCGATTTCGTTGATCTTGCCATTGGCCGTGCGTGGGATTGTAGATGGGTTCAGCACAGACATGACACAGTTGGACAGGTATTTTACATACGCGATTTTTGTGGCGGGTTTGTTGGCGGTTGGATCAGCATTGCGTTATGCGTTGGTGACACGTTTGGGCGAACGGGTTGTGGCCGATATTCGTCGCGCTGTTTACGACAAAATGATTGGCATGAGCCCTGCGTATTATGAACGCATCATGACCGGCGAAGTGTTAAGTCGTATCACAACCGACACCACACTGATCTTGTCAGTGATTGGATCGTATCTGTCGTTCGCGTTGCGCAATGGGATTATGTTTATCGGTGGTTTGATCCTGTTGTTTATTACATCGGCCAAATTAACCGGTTTGGTGTTGTTGATCGTTCCCTTCATCCTGATCCCGATTTTTGGGATTGGAAAACGTGTGCGGGTATTAAGCAAGTTAAACCAAGATAAAATCGCCGAGAGTTCGGGCAATGCGTCCGAAACATTATTGGCCACGCAAACCGTGCAGGCATTCACCCACGAGGCCGCATCGCGTGGCCTGTTTGGGCGTTTAACTGAAGAGGCATATGACGCCACCCGTCAAAGGGTTACTATTCGTGCGATTATGACGGCGATTGTGATTTTCCTGATTTTCACCGGTATTGTGGCGGTGATTTGGATCGGGGCGCGGGATGTGCAATCGGGTGCGATGAGCGCGGGCACATTGGTGCAGTTTGTGATTTATGCGGTGATGGTTGGCGCGTCGGTATCTGCATTCGCAGAATTTTGGGGCGAGATGCAACGCGCGGCCGGCGCGACGGAACGTTTGGTTGAATTGTTGAATGCCGATGATGTCGTGGAGGATCCCGAAAATCCCGATACCTTGCAGGAACCAGTAAAGGGTGACGTGGCGTTCGAAAATCTGACTTTCAATTATCCATCGCGCCCCAAAGTGGCGGCGTTGGATGCGTTTTCACTGCGAATTAAAGCGGGCGAGACCGTGGCATTGGTGGGCCCATCAGGTGCGGGCAAGTCGACGATTTTCCAATTACTGATGCGGTTTTATGATCCAAGCAGTGGACATATCACGTTGGACGGTAAGCCAATTCACACATTAGAGCGCGAAGCGTTTCGCAAGCATATGGCGATTGTACCACAGGATTCCGTTATTTTTGGCACAACGGCGATGGAAAACATTCGTTTTGGTCGGCCATCCGCCACGGATGCGGACGTGATTGCCGCAGCCAAAGCTGCCGCAGCTCATGGGTTTTTATCGGCATTGCCAGATGGTTACGCCAGTTACGTTGGCGAACAAGGCGTGATGTTATCAGGTGGCCAGCGTCAGCGTTTGGCAATTGCCCGTGCGATTTTGCGCGATGCACCGATCCTGTTGTTGGATGAAGCCACCAGCGCATTGGACGCCGAGAGTGAACACGCGGTGCAACAGGCAGTAGATGCATTGGCACGCGCGCGTACCACGATCATTGTGGCGCATCGATTGGCAACGGTGAAAAAGGCCGACCGCATTGTGGTCATGGACGAAGGGCGCATCGTGGCCACAGGTACCCACAAAGAGTTGGTGGCACAGGGTGGTTTATACGCGCGGTTGGCCAAATTACAATTTACAGAAGAAGTCGTGTAGCATCTTGCAAATTCGTGAGGGAGCCTTACCTTTCATTTATAGAATAACTTAACATGGAGGGTCAGATGGGCCTATTTAGTTTTGCAGCAAACGTCGGAAAAAGCCTGTTCGGCAAGGACGACGACGAAGATAAAGCAACACAAGCATTGAACAAAGAGATCGCAGATCTGGGTTTAGACGCCGAAGGCGTGGACATCAAAGTTGAAGGCGACAAAGTTGTGATGAACGGCACGCCAAAATCAACATCGATGAAAGAAAAAATTATGTTGGCATTGGGCAACGTCAAGGGCATTGCGTCCGTTGCGGATGAAACAGACAACGATGAAGAAGGTGTTTTTCACACTGTGGAAAAAGGCGATACATTGTGGGCTATTGCCGCGAAAACAATGGGGAACGGCGCGAAATACGAAGAGATTTTCGAAGCCAACAAACCTATGTTGACACACCCTGATAAAATTTATCCCGGTCAGGTTTTGCGCATCCCTTCCTAAGGACATTTAAATAATTATCAAAAGGGTGGCTTTGGCCGCCCTTTTTTTATCGCTACGTTATATTTGTAATTCAAAGGTACCTCCCGTAATCTGTGGGCAATAAGGTCTGGGAGGACGCACGATGAATTACCCCTTCGCAAATGCTGGCGATGTCAAAGCGATTGAGCGGGAAATGCCGCTGAGTGAACGTTGGACGGCGAAAACTGTTTTTCAACAGTTAAGTCAAACCCGCGATGCGCATGGGGATCGCCCTGCCGTTAGTTTTCAGTTGAAATCAGGGCCCAAAGATAAAAACATCACGCTGAACTATAATGATCTGACCGCCCGTGTGGCGCAGGCGGCCAACCTGTTTCGATCATTGGGCGTGGGGCCGGATGATGTGGTGGCGTATTTATTGCCGACCAGCCATGAAACGCTGATTACAATGTTGGGCGGGATGACAGCAGGGATTGTGGCACCGATTAACCCGACATTATCGCAAGAGCATATTTCAGCATTGTTGAAAGAGGTAAACGCCAAGGTATTGGTGACCATGCGACCCTTCCCGAAAACCGATGTGGCGCAATTGGCGCATGCGGCGGCGGCCGAGGCGGATTGTGTGAAAACGGTGATCGAGGTTGATTTGCTGCCCCACCTGAGCCCGCCATTGGCGTGGATCGTGCCATTGATCCGCCCCAAGGTGGAAATTAGGCATTCAGCGAATGTGATCGAATTTAACGCCGCCTTGGATGGGCAAAATACATCCTTGGATTTCGCTGAACGCGATGATGATCCGATCTGTGCGTATTTTCACACTGGTGGTACAACGGGCATGCCCAAGGTTTCACAGCACCGCCATTCAGGTGCGATTTATAATGGGTGGCTGGGCGCGAATCTGTTGATGGATGAAAATGACGTGGTGATTTGCCCAATGCCTTTGTTCCACGTTTTTGCGGCCTATCCTGCGTGGTTGGTGATTATGACAGCCGGTGCGCATATGGTGATGCCGACCCCAGCGGGGTATCGCGGAGACGGGGTTTTTGATAACTTCTGGAAGTTGGTGGAACGGTATAAGGGGACGTTTATTATCACTGTACCAACAGCGGCGGCGGCATTGATGCAGCGCAAAGTGAATGCAGATATTTCCACATTGAAAAGCGCATTTTGCGGGTCAGCACCATTGCCGGTCGAGTTGTTTAATAAATTCCAAGAGACGACGGGTGTATCCATTGTTGAAGGCTATGGCATGACCGAGGCCACCTGTTTGATTTCATGTAACCCGCCAGATGGCGAACATAAGATCGGGTCGGTTGGATTGCCGTTGCCATACACCGAGGTACGGATTTTACACATCGATGCCAAGGGTCAGGTAAGCAAGGAATGTGACGTCGGCCAAACGGGCGAGGTTTGTGTTTATAATGCGGGCGTCGTGGTTGGGGCGACTTATACCGATCCTGCCAAAAATAAGATGCTGTATGTGGATGATAAATATATGCGCACCGGTGATTTGGGGTACTTGGATGCGGAAGGTTATTTATGGCTGACGGGGCGATCCAAGGATGTGATTATGCGTGGCGGTCACAATATTGATCCTGCGATCATCGAAGAAGCCTTGGCTGGGCATCCTGCGGTTGGGTTTGCGGGCGCGATTGGACAGCCTGACAGTTATTCAGGAGAGTTGCCCTGTGCCTATGTCGAGCTGGTAGAGGGGGCAGAGGTGACGGTGGAAGAGTTGATCGAATTTGCGCGTGAGCATGTGTCAGATCCAGCGGCCTGTCCGAAATATCTAGAGATTTTGCCAGAGTTACCTAAGACGGCGGTGGGGAAAGTATTTAAGCCCGATTTGCGCCGTTCAGCGATCACGCGGGTTTATAATGCGGCGCTGAAAGACGCGGGTGTTGGGGCAGAGGTGACGCGGGTTGATGAGGATAAAAAGCTGGGATTGGTGGCCAAGTTATCCAAGACGAATACGGATGTTAGCGATGATGCGGTTAGGGGAATCTTGGGTAAATTTATCCGACCATGGGCCTGGGCGGATTAAGGCATTATCTAATTTTTGAAAGGGCGGCCCAGTGGGTCGCCTTTTTGCATTTTAGGGAAAACTTTGGAAGTGTCCACGTGTGGACACGAGGTCAAAGTATTGATTTTAATAGTTATTTTAAAATCTGTGTTTTTCCAATGATTGACTTTGGCGTGAATTTACTGCGGCGGGAAATCGTGCCGCCAACGTATAATGAACACCAATACCACAGGAAAGTACATTGTGGCGTGGCCATAAGGAATGCACATGAAAAAAATATTCAAAACCAGCCTGATCTTTGGCGCCGTTGTTTTTGCCGCTGTTGCCGCGATGAATTTCAGCATGAACAGCTTTGCACAGGAGACACCATCGTCGCCCCCAGGTCGTGATACCACATCAGCGGTTGCAGCAGCGCAGTGGAGCGATAATACCGCCATCACGTTTGACCAAGAGGCAAACACGTTTCGGTTTCAATCCAATGGTATACCAGATCACGGGTTTGCCAAACAGTATTTGATCCCCAATGATGTGGCATCACAACCATTTAATGACAATTCGGCGAAGGAGTTTACGGTTGTAAATTCGGCGGATTATTTCACACAAACAAATGTGGACAGTGTTATTACAACCCGCCCCAAATACACCGATAAAACCACACTGACGTCATTGGGTCGGATTGGTGTAACGATCAGTGGGGCACAAATGTTCAATGATTATGAAAACATGGAACGTAGCATTGTGGCCTTGGATGATAACGTGATCCACAATGATGTGCCCTTTGTGGACGAGTGTAATGGGCATACATTGATTGATGGCAGTAATTATCATTATCACGGGATTCCGACCTGTATCACCGACAAGGTTGATCGAGTGGGGGAACATTCGGTGATGATTGGCGTGTTAGAGGATGGGTTTCCCATCACTGGCAACCTTGGTCCGGGTGGCCGTATTGTCACCAATGCGGATTTGGATGCATGTAGCGGGCATTTCGGTAAAACGCCAGAATTTCCAGAAGGCATTTATCATTACCATCTGAGTGCGGATGAAGCACCTTATTCGATAGATTGCTATCACGGCGAAATAGATGCCTCTGCCAAAGGTGGTGGGCCTGAACGCCCTGATTTTGCCGCTGTTGCACAAAAGTTGGGCGTGAGTGAGGCGGCGTTATTGGATGCACTGGGAACATCAAGACCCCCCAATTTCGAGGCGGCGTCAGCGGCGTTGGGCGTGAGCGTTGAGGATATAAAGAACGCCATGCCGCCGCCGCCGCGTTAAGCGCTTCTAACATAAATAGTCCCTGTTTGATCAATCGGTGTCGTTTGTTGTGCTATTGGTTCGATCATCAGATGTCGCCATTGCCAGACGCGCGTGGCGGATGTCGACGCCACTTTGCCACAGAACAATCAACCCGATGCCGACCATAATAATAATTGTCATGATGTAATTAAAAAGGATCATCAAAAGTGCGCTCTCGGGTGGGACATCTAGCATCTGTAAGGCAAATCCTGCGGCAAAAATAAAGCTGCCTGGAATGCGCACGAAACGACCCAGAACCATAATGAAACCGGAAAATACCATCAGAAAGATGTAATCCCAAGGGTTCAGCACAATCCCGATGGCAAGGCCTGCCCAGACAAAATGAGTGGCCGCGACGAGTTTGGCCGCGATTGCGCCCAGAAACACAGCCGCGCGCCGCGCGCCATTGCGTGGCCAAACAACGCCATCACACAGATCGGATCGAAGGCGCGGGCCATTCCCACGCATGCGTGTTGCCGCCCAATCGAAAAGGCGGCAAATCATCGGTTCGTCGGTGTTGAAGAGGTTGCGAAATCGAAACATCACCCAAAGCAAAACACCAAACACCGCAATGTTAAGAGCGCCTGCAACGCTGAGCCCCAATTCCAAATTACCGTCGATTTTTGGAACTTGACCTGACACCGCCAAAACACCTGCAAACAGGGCAAAAACCACGCCGTCAATGAACCGCGAGATGATCGTTGTTGTGAGTACCGTCGCCATTTTCAAATGCTCTAACCGCGCGATTATCCATGCACGCACCACCGGACTTATCCCCAGTGGCACCAACACATTCGCCCCATATCCAGCCAACAACGCACCGGTCAGCCGTATGGTGCCAACAGGTTTAACGTCGTGCAGAATTTGACGCCATTTCCAGCCGTTTAGCACCTGTTCCAGCAGGATCGTCAATGCAAGGACGATGATCCAGATCGGATTGGCAGACCGTAAGCCAAATAGGAATTTATCAAAATTTAGGCCAGCGTACAGCATGAAGACGAGAAGCAGCGCAAGGGTTGCACCCATTAATGGTATCCCCCATCGCAATATTGTTCGTTTCATCAAAACTCCTGATTGGCATAGTCATTAAGGCGGTGCAGGGACGCCCCCAAGCCACCTTTTGAGGTATAATGTAGCGGTTTAACGGTGATGTCATATCACTATTGCGGGATGTGTTTTTGATTGTGCAGTTGGTTTTGAATTTCCTGTGAGTGCAGAAATTTTTGTGATACGTGACGAGATCATCGGATAGCGGGTGGTTGTTTGGTTCTTATGCGGCATGGATTGGGTTTGCGATGGATTTAAGTTGAGCAACTTTTACACGAAAGCATGGTGCCAAGGGAACGTATTGGCGCGCCCAGATGCATTTATCGATGCGCGTTGTTTATTAGGGTGAGCGCTGCGAATTTATCTCAATTCACAGCTAGGCTCATCTTAAAGTAGATTTTTAGAGGGTTGAATGACCTTAAAAGGTGCAAAAATCATAGGGATTTCAAACCATAATGTACCTACGAAATTATAGATACATAGATAAATGGACATATAGACATAAAGCATTTTGTAAATCTAAGGTTGAGTATCAAAGTTGTGGCAACACCTTTATTGATGAATGGTTAGCTACAAAAATTACTTGGTTAATTGAACAAAAGCATGGAGGGAAAAATGAGAAAACTTTTATTATCAGCTACGGCATTCGCTATGACAGTGTTTTCGGCAAATGCTGGAACCTTGGTTGAACCTGTTGTTGAGGAAGTCACAGAACCAGACGTGGTCGCAACGGGAAGCTCTAGTCGAGGTGTTTTATTACCATTATTATTGTTAGTTGCCGTTGTTGCAATCGTTGCCAGAAATGATGATGATGCTATGACTATGAGTTATCAAAACGGTCCTGGTTAATTGTAATGTATTGTCGTACATGCTTTTCACGTTAAAAATGATTTTCCGCTTAATTCTATTAACTACATTTGGCCTGAGAATACCCATGATGGCGTAGTGGTTGAGGATGTGTTGAAATATTCACCGATGTAATCAACGTGGCGTTTTGTGAATTTGT
Source organism: uncultured Rhodobacterales bacterium (assembly GCA_963976255.1). Taxonomy (GTDB): domain Bacteria; phylum Pseudomonadota; class Alphaproteobacteria; order Rhodobacterales; family Rhodobacteraceae; genus Amylibacter. The sequence goes on along the minus strand of CAXBJO010000019.1, from coordinate 17,894 downwards.
GCAATTTAGCCACGGCATACTTAGATAAGAAGTGTGCGCAGCACTAAGTAGAATGAATTCCGTGATCAAAGGCGGCCCATTGGGTCGCCTTTTTGCGTTCTGGCGTTTGACGGGGGATCGTTTTTTTGAACAGGAAATGAACCTTAAAGATACGATAATCGCCAAGCAATCCAAGAATTATGTGCTTACAAATTTATAGACATAACGCTTCCTGTGCGCCTATGCTTGAGTACGAGAGTGATGGCAACCTTGATTTTATACATGGTATGTCACTTAAAATATCCAAATTTGTTTAACAAAATCATGGAGATAAAGATGAAAAAACTATTATTATCAGCGACAGCATTATCTATGGCAGCGTTTTCGGCAAATGCTGGAACCCTGATTGATCCTGTTGTGGAAGAAGTTGCAGAACCAGAAATGGCCGAAAAAGGAAGCTCTAGTGGTGGCATTTTGCTGCCATTGTTATTGATAGCAGTTGCTGTCGCAGTTATTTCGCGCGATGATTCTTCGTCTGTTTCAGACGAAGCTTCAGACGCGAGGGTGAAACGTAATATTGTTCATATTGGTTACGCCGAAAATGGCCTTCCGCTTTATACTTTTAATTATATTTGGTCTAAGAAAACCTATGAAGGTGTGATGGCACAAGATGTGTTGAAATATAATGCTGACGCAGTCATAGTTGGGCTTTTTGGACTTATGCGCGTTCGCTATGACATGCTTGGTTTGAAGATGCGCGAACTGGCATAAGTAAACAAATACAATGCGTAAAGGGCGGCCGTGTGGGTCGCCTTTTTGCGTTTTAGTGGCTTGGATCGTCATGATGGTAGGGGTTAACCATTGATTTTGCTCTGGTATTAAAAGGATGGTATTGTTTAAACCAGCAGAGTGATTAGTTCAGCAGGCATAGAGCAAAAATTTATCTAAGGGGGCGGTGTAATGAAATTGAGATACATCACGTTAATTATGAGTGTTGTAATCACCTTGCCCGCGCAGGCGCAATCAGAATTTGAGGGGGCATTGTGCGCGGCGGCGAAGACAGGGGGTGTTGTGGAATTGGTTTACGACCAGGACGTCAGTAAGGGGTGTTTGCCGCGCATTTTGGATGTGCATCAAGTGGCGATTGGCAATAATGGGCAGTTGTATGTGCATGGCTGGCAGAGCCGTGGCTGTACCAAGGGGCGCGATTTTGCGGCCAAGCGGATTTTTCGGTTTGATAAGATAAAGTCGGTGAATGTTGTCGAAGGTGTGTTCGGTGAGAAATCGCAGTCAGTTAAGGACGAAGGCTGGGATGGGTGCCTTGGATCAAACTGTTTTATCAAAGAGAATATCTGCGAGTAGGGTTTGGGCGCCGTCGGCCATGTTTTCAGATTTGAACACTAGGCGAGCGACGGTATTATTTTCATCAGCGCATAGCCATAAGGTTCGTGATTAATACGGTGCGTTTTTTGTCCATTTGCTCTTGGATTTTATGGGCAAGGTCGGCCTCTGGGCCACAGCAGATAACCGCTGTTTCCTTCATCTCGCGGTGCGTTCGTTTTGAAGCATCAAGCATTCCCTGACGGACGATTGCCAAAATTGCGTCACGATCAGCGGCGGGCAAATCGGCGGGAATGGCGGTCTCTAATTCTTGGGTCACACGATTTGAAAGTTTCTCTAGGTTCATTTGGTACTCTCCGATTTTGGCCTGCTCAACAAACCCTTTGAGAGGCAGCACATCGTCGCCAACCCCGTTATGGCCTGTGCACGTGGCACGGCTTGAACGTCAGGTTAATCTTATCAACGGTGTTCTGGCAACATTTATTTGGATTTTTGCTGCGAAAGCGCGGCGTGTGGTCAGATAAGTTCCATGGGGCGGCGATTAAACCGCCCTTTGGTTTTATGCCGTTGCTTTGGACAAGCCCTGATCCATGTCGGCGATGAGGTCTTTGATGTCTTCGATCCCGATGGACAGGCGGACGACGTTGTTGTCGGCACCTGCGGCCGCGCGCTGTTCGTCCGAGAGTTGGCGGTGTGTCGTCGATGCTGCGTGGATGATCAAGGAACGGGTGTCGCCTAAATTGGCGACGTGACTGAACAATTCCAAGCCTTCGACCAGTTTGACACAGGCATCATAGCCGCCTTTGACCGCGATGGTGAACAGACCACCTGCACCCTTGGGGCAGATTTTCGCGATACGGTTGTAGTAGGGTGAACTTTCCAGTCCAGCATATGTCACAGCGTCGATGCGGGGGTCTTTTTCCAGCCATTTCGCCAATGCGGTGGCGTTTTCGACGTGTCGATCCATGCGCAGGGACAGGGTTTCGATGCCCATCAATGTGTAATGCGCGCCCTGTGGGTTCATGGTCATGCCCAGGTCGCGCAGGCCAATGGCGATAGAGTGGAAGGTGAAGGCCATGGGACCCAGTGCCTCGTGGAAATTAATGCCGTGATAGGCGGGTTCGGGGGCGGCGAGGGATGGGAATTTGCCTGATGCAGTCCAATCAAATTTACCGCTGTCCACGACCGCGCCACCTGTGACGGTGCCGTTGCCCGTTAGATATTTGGTGGTGGAATGCACGACCAAGGTGGCACCGTGTTTAATCGGGTTACACAGGTACGGCGTGGCGGATGTGTTGTCGACGATCAGCGGGATGCCTGCGGCGTCTGTGATCGCGGAAATTGCATCGAGATCAGTGATGTAGCCGCCTGGATTGGCGATGGATTCACAAAATACCGCACGGGTGTTTTCGTCGATTGCAGCCGCAACGGCGTCTGTGTCGTCGAAATCAACGAATTTGGCTGACCAGCCGAACTTTTTGATGGTGTTGTTGAATTGCTGGATTGTGCCGCCATACAGGCGCGTAGAGGCGATGACGTTCATGCCCGGGGACATCAAGGGGAACAGTGCCATCAGTTGTGCGGCGTGACCAGAAGAGCAACAAACCGCGCCAGCGCCACCTTCGAGCATTGCGATGCGGGTTTGCAGGGCGCCAACGGTGGGGTTTGTTAGGCGCGAGTAGATATAACCGACCTCGGCCAGATTAAACAGGTTGGCGGCATGTTCAGCGTCGCGAAACACGTATGCTGTTGTTTGGTAGATTGGAATTTGGCGGGCACCTGTGGCAGGGTCGGGTTCGGCACCTGCGTGTACCTGTAATGTATCGAATCCTAGGGTCGTGTTATCGGTCATGGTTATCTCCTTTAGGTGGTAATCATACGATTTGGGTAGTGTTTATCAATCAAAAGTGGTGGATGGGCGATAATAGTGACGTTGTCACGGGATTTGAGCTGTGACAGGGATTTTGTTCCGTTTTGGGTTAAGCGCCTGCGAATTTTGCCTGCATTTCGTCGCGGGCGTCGTCGGTGATTTTGGCAAATAATACCTCTGCCACACTAAATGCGTGACCTGCGGGCAAGGCGTTTAGGGCGGCGGTGACATCCGTTGGCCACTTGGCCGAGGCGTTCATGGACGTGGCCATGATATGTGCAGCGTCAGGGATGAAAGGTTCGGACAATGCCGCATAAAATGGCACCAAATTCAGTGCGAAACGGGTGATTGCGGCGGCCGCGTCGGGGTCGGTTTTAAATAATGTCCACGGTGCGGTTGATTGCAGGTATTCGTTGCCAATTGCCCAAATGGCGCGCAGATCGGATGCGGATTTGCGCACTTCCATTTCGGCCATGTTATCCTCGTAGGATTTTAGGCGTTGGGTGAGTTGTGCGATTACATCTGCCTCGGCTGCGCCGTATGTGCCACCTGCGGGGACTGCTTCGCCGAATTTCGAGCGGCAGAATTTTGTAATGCGGGACACGAAGTTGCCCAGCACATCTGCAAGATCTTTGTTTACGCCACTTTGAAAGCTGTCCCATGTGAATTCTGAATCCGAGCTTTCTGGTACGTGGGACAACAGCCACCAGCGCCAGTAGTCGGATGGCAGGATGTCCAATGCTTGGTTCATGAACACGCCGCGCCCTTTGGATGTGGAAAATTGACCGCCATCATAGTTGAGGTAGTTGAAGGATTTGATGAAATCGACCAGTTTCCAGTTATCATCCGCGCCCATGATTGTGGCGGGGAAGGATAGGGTGTGGAAGGGGACGTTATCTTTGCCCATGAATTGGACGTAATTCACGTCATCCGCGCCTTTGTCTATGCGCCACCAGCGTTGCCAATCGGCGTCGGTTTTGCCATTTACCTGTGCCCATTCGGCGGTGGCGGCGATATAGGCGATGGGGGCGTCGAACCAGACGTAAAAAACCTTGCCTTCCATACCCGGCCAATCGGCTGTGCCGCGTTTTACGGGGACACCCCAATCGAGATCACGGGTAATGCCACGATCCTGCAACCCGTCGCCATCGTGGAGCCATTTTTTGGCGATGGATGTGGTTAAAATTGGCCAATCAGTTTTGGAGTTGATCCATTTATCCAGCGCATCGCTGAGTTTGGATTGGCGCAGGTAAAGGTGTTTGGTTTCGCGCACTTCCAGATCGGTTGAACCAGAAATGGCAGAACGGGGGTTGATGAGTTCGGTTGGTGAGAGTTGTTTGGTACAGTTTTCGCATTGATCGCCGCGCGCATCGGCGAAGCCACAGTTGGGGCATTCGCCCTCGATATAACGATCCGGCAAATACCGGCCATCGGTGTTTGAATAAACTTGTTTTTCGGACACTTCTTGGATCAGATCATTGTCGGCGAGTTTGCCCGCGAAGTATTGCGTTAGTTCGTGGTTTTGTGGGCTGCTGGAGCGGCCAAAATGATCGAATGACAGGCGGAAACCGTTGGCCAGATCGGCCTGCGTTTTGTGCATTTCGGCGCAGAAATCGGCGACGTTCTGGCCTGTTTTGGCGGCGGCCAATTCGGCGGGGGTGCCGTGTTCGTCAGTGGCGCAGATGAACATCACCTCGTGACCTTGGGCGCGACAATAACGTGCGTAAACATCAGAGGGCAATTGGCTGCCCACAAGGTTTCCAAGGTGTTTAATGCCGTTGATATACGGCAAGGCGGAGGTGATAAGGGTGCGCGTCATGTTGTGTTCACTTGTTTTGCTTTTGTTATGAGTAAACCAAAGAACGCAGAGCCGCTAGTCGAGATTTTTACGCTTTATCAATTTTCCAATCGTAAAAGATGTGCGTGGCATATAGCGATAAGCGGTACGTTTTTTGCGTGACGAACGGGCACGCATGCGGGTGACGCCGAAAATGACCAAACCGACATGGGCGACGGAAATAAAGCTGAACATCGCGCTGGGGCCATAGCGTTGGATCAGTGCCGAGGCAATCAGCGGCGAAAGCACAGCGCCGATGGCATAGAAAAACATTAAGCTGGCGTTAAGTTCGACACGTTCCGCAGGGGTGGCAAAATCATTGGCGTGGGCGGCAGAGATCGAAAATACGGGATAAGTTGTGAAGCCAAAAGCAAAGGCGAGCGCGAAGATTTGCGTTCGACCTTGGCCGCCAAACAGGGCGATGGCGGTGCAGACCACAATACTGGCCAGTGAAATACCGATCAGGACGTGACGACGGTCGTATTTATCAGCAAGGTAACCCGCCGGAAACTGCGCCAATGCGCCCCCGATCAGGATGATGGCAAGGAAGCTGCCGACCTCGGCCGGGGAGAGGCCAACATCAGTGGCATAGATGGGGCCAACCATGCGAAATGAGGAGGCGGTGATGCCAGCGGTGATGACGCCCGCGACCCCAAGGGGCGATGTCAGGGCGGTGCGGATCGGATGCAGGCGCGGCGCAGTTGGCACCGGTGGTTCTTGTGATTTAGACAACATTAATGGCCACAGGCACAGGCATCCAATAATGGCGATGATGTTATACGAAACATAAGACGCAGGAGCGAGGAAGCCGATCATCATTTGCGCAAGTGATGATGCGCCAATGTCAACGACGCGGTACGCCGACATGACGCGACCACGGATTTCATTGGTGAGTTTGGCGGAAAACCAAGCCTCGATCACGGTATAGGCACCCGCGATGCACATGCCCGACAAGACGCGCAGACCGAGCCAAAAATAGGCGTCGATCCACAGCGGGTGTGCCAATGCGCCGATGATCCCCATCGAGGCGAAAACTGCAAAGGTTTTGGAATGGCCGACCGAACCGATCAGGCGCGGTGCCCACCAACAGCCGATGAAGAAACCAACAAAATGCGCAGAACCAAGCAAGCCGATTTGCACACGAGTGAACCCTGTTTGCAGGCCTGACAATGCATCCAGTGGCCCGATAGCACCAGAAGAGAGCTGTAGAAAACTGATCGAGAGCAAAAGTGCGGCGAATGAAAGGATGAGACGCATGGGTGGCCTTGTTTTTGGTCAGTGTGACCTGTGATTTGTCAAAGGCTTGTTCTTTTTCGACAAATGTGGGGTCGGTTTTGAAAACTTAACGTGTGATGCGGCGCAATGTGTCGTCGCGAAGAATGAAATGGTGATAAAGGGCGGCACCGAGATGGAGAATGCTTAACACAATCAGTGTGGTGGCGGCAAAGCCGTGGAACATAAAGAACAGGTCGGCGATATTTTCGTCCTCGCCCCACAATAATGGCACGTTGAACAGACCAAAAAACGGGATTGAAAACCCTGTGGCGGATGCGCCGATCCAGCCAAACAGCGGGGTGGCCAGCATCAGAAGATAAAGCGCGGCGTGGGTGGTGCGGGCGATCAGGTGTTCGCGGGCACTGGAGGAGAGTGGTGTCGGTGGGCGGTTGGTGATGCGCCACAGGATACGGATGCTGATCAGGGACAACATCAGGATGCCAAACGCCTTGTGGCGTGGGATCAGGTAGAAATTATCGGGCCCAATTTTGAGATCAGAGATGTAGTTGCCAAATAGAAACATTGCCCACAGACCAACGGCGATAGTCCAGTGCAGGAATTTGGCGATAGTGCCAAAACGGGTGGTGGTATTACGCAGGCTCATTGCTTTTTAATGGCCGCATCGATGGTAATTTCGAGGGCGGCGCCGACTTCGTCCGCGTAGCCATCTGCACCAAATGCGAAACGATCAACGGTGCCGGTGATTTTTAGGGTCAAATCGTCCAAATCATTCGCTGTGGTACCATTTGGGCGGAACAGTTTTGCGGTCAGGGTTAACGGGTTTGTGACGCCACGAATGGTGATGTCGCCATTGATTTGCGCCGTGTCACCACCACCGGTAACGGAGGTGGATTTGAAGGTTATGGCCGGAAATGCACGGGCGTTGAGGATTTTTTTGGACCGCATGGCTTGTGTGCCAAAAATAAACCCGCCGGTGGCCGTTTGCGTTTTAAGGGCAACCAAAACGGTGCTGTTGGACACATCGCCAAAATCAATGGCAACGTCGATGTCATAATCAGGAAATGTGCCGTGGATTGGTTTTTCACCAAAGATATAGGTGAAGCCGACATCGGTGTTGGCGGGATCGACGGCGTATTGTTGCGGTGCGGCCATCGTCGCAGATGCGAAAGCGATGAAAAGCAGTGACATAATGAAACGCATGGCGAAACCTGTGTAAGTTAATCACACCGTAGGGCAAGGCAATCAAAGATGCCAGAAGGTCGCGGTTATTTGAACTTGTCTGGGTGGGATTCGCGCGCCATGTGATCCAGAACGGCGTTTACAAAGCGGCTTTCGTTACCGTCAGGGAAGAATGCCTTGGCCACGTCAACGTATTCGGTGATTGTTACCTTGGGTGGGGTTTCGCCAATAACGAATTCGGCACCGGCGGCGCGAAAAATGGCGCGCACAGTTGGATCAATGCGATCAATAGGCCATTTGGCGACCAAAGCGCGGTCGGTCATTTGGTCGATCTTGGCCTGTTGATTAACGGCTTGGGTCAAAATAGCGTCGAACAAGTCGACATTGCCTTCGGCGTATGTGTCGCCTTCCATGACAGCACCAAAGCGGTGGGTAATGAATTGTTCGCGCACATCCTCGAATGACTGATCGGATGCTTCCATTTGGAACAGAGCCTGTACCGCAAAAAACCGAGAGGCGGATTTCATTTGTTTCTTGGATGTCATGTTGTTTTTGGAGCCTCGCCAGCCATTTGGATAAATTCAGATGCGGGTTTGAAGCCGATGTTTTTTGTGATGCCAGACAGGTCGCGTGCAAGTGCGACCAATTTCAATGCGGCCAGTGCCGCCGCGCCGCCGCAATCATCGCGCCGCATGCTGGCCATTTTTGCTAGTTGTTTTTTGCTGTCTGCAAACAAGATTGCAGAGCCAACGGGATAACCAATGGCGCCGATTGTGCCGATCCCGCGCAGGGTTTCGGCGTGCATGTTTTGCGCACCAGCGCCGTCGGCGTTGTTCGCGATTGACCCCATGACAACATAACCCTCAAACTGAGCGGAATTGATCAGTAGCTTTAGAGCTGTTGCCAGATCGAGTGCGCCAGAAACGTTGAATGTCTCAAAGGGTACGCCTGCGGTTTTCAAAACGGCCGCAGCACCTTTGGTCAGACGATCAGCGACGCCATCGTGATACGTGGCGGTGATCACAGCGATTTTTGGGGCATCGCCATCGAATTTTGGCAGGTCTTTGGATTTTCTTGATGCAGACAGCATGAAATAAGTTCCGTTTTTTTAGGAGCCGCGCACGTCGGCTAGACGCGCCACATAGCGTGCTAACGTGTCAATCTCCAGATTTATTTTGTCATTCAGGGCAATATCGCCCCATGTAGTGCATTCTTTGGTGTGGGGGATCAGGTTTACGGTGAATGTGTCGCCCGAAACGTCATTTACGGTCAGGGATGTGCCATCCAATGTGACCGAGCCTTTTTGTGCGATAAAGGCGGAAAGTTCATGAGGGGCGCGAAATGTGACAACGCTGCTGTCGCCCACCGCCTGAATGTCGGTAATTTCGGCGACACCATCGACATGACCTGACACGATGTGACCGCCCAATTCATCACCCAATTTCAGGGCGCGTTCCAGATTGACACGTCGGCCGATGACCCACGCGCGTCGACCCGATGCGATATTGGTTTTTGATATCGATTCAGCCGAGATTTCAACGTCGAACCAGTTTTGGCCGTTTTCCACACCTTTGGTGATGACGGTCAAACAGACACCGTTACAAGCAATGGATGCGCCGATGTCGACGGCGTTGGTGTCGTAAATCGTGTTGATACGTGCACGTAAGTCGCCGCGTTGATCCAGTTGTGCAATGTGCCCAACGTCTGTGATGATGCCTGTGAACATGGGGATCCTTTAAATATAACTTGCGCTTGGGTGTGATTTACGGGAATTTACCATATGAAATCAGGCAAAGTATAGTTGATAAATGATTTTATCAGCTTAAATGATGGTTATTAGGATATTAACTTGGGTGGGATAATTTCCAAATGTTGCGCAACATGATTGCGGTATAATGCGTAAAGCATACGGGGAACGAATGGAAAAAGTTGAGTTATTGCCCACAAAAGAACGCAAGTTTCTGTTTTTGCAGGGACCACATGGGCCGTTTTTTTGCGACTTAGCTAAGATCCTTTGCGAGGCTGGTGCGCAGGTTGAAAAAATTGGATTCAACAAAGGTGACGAATTTTGCTGGTGGGATCGCGCAAGCTATTTCGCGTTTAATGCGCCTGCGGACGAATGGGAAGAATACTTTCGTGACAAATTGATGATGGGTGTCACGGATATCGTTTTATACGGCGATGTACGGTCGTTCCACCGCGTCGCCATTGCGATTGCGAAATCTGTGGGTGTCACGGTTCATTGTTTCGAAGAGGGATATTTGCGACCCTATTGGGCGACGTACGAGCGTGGCGGGGTGAATGGTCATTCGGTCTTGATGGATATGGAAATTCCTCAGATGCGCACAGCATTGAAACGGATCGACGAAGATCAACCCGAAGCGCCGGCACGTTGGGGTGAATTGCGCAGTCATACGTTTTATGGGGCGTTGTATCATTGGCAGGTATTATTTCGTAATCGCGCATATCCGCATTATCGCACGCACCGTGCCGTCCCAATTTCACAGGAATTTATGTCACACGCCAAACGGTTATTTATGATGCCATGGCGATCTGTAAAACGGGCGTATCTGACCCGCCGAATTAAAAATTCAAGCCATGTTTACCATCTGGTTTTATTGCAGCTGGGACATGATGCATCGGTGGTAGATCACAGTCCATATGACGGTATGACAGGGTTTATGCGCGATGTTGCAAGGGCGTTTGCGCAAAAGGCGCCGCCGCATCACCATCTGATATTCAAGGCGCATCCGTTAGAGGATTATCGTATAGATTTGGAAAAATATGCTGCGAAGGTTGCACCAGAATTTGACCTGAATGGCCGGGTTCATTTTTTACATGGTGGAAAATTGGCCGCGGTGTTGGATGTTGCGCGTTCTGTTGTGACAGTAAATTCAACCGCAGGGCAACAGGCGTTGTGGCGTGGGTTACCGGTTAAAACAATGGGTGCCAGCGTTTATTCAAAAAAAGAACTGACGTCGGCGCAATCTTTGGGCGACTTTTTTGCATCGCCGCATGCGCCTGATTTGCCTGCATATCGCGATTATCGACGTTATTTGTTGGCGACGTCGCAAATTTCGGGTGGTTTTTACTCGCGTAAAAGCCGTGTGCGTTTGATTCGTCACGCCGTAGACTTGGTTTTATCGGATCAAGATCCGTATGCGTTGCTAAGTTACTCTAAGTCGGCACCAATGCGTCAAATACAGCTGGTAAAATAGGCAATAATTGCCATTGGTTTTTCACAGTTTTTTCGCTAAAACAGCGAGTGAATGACCTTGGGGACTGTAGATGCAATTCAATACACGTAAGATTTTAAATGTGACGCTGGCTGGGCTGATGATTATCGCGTTAAGCGGATGTTCTTTGCCGCGCTCGGGACCAAGTAAATCACAGCTGTTAGCGGGGAGCCAAGATCGTAAGGGCGACGCTCTGGTTGTGGAAATTACGACCGATGTGATCGAAAAGACAAAATACACACAAACATTGTCGTTTGGGCCTGCGTTTTTACATGCGGGATCAATCAACACGGATGTTATCCGGTCGGGAGATCAGCTGTTGCTGACAGTTTATGAAAACGTCGAGGCGGGCGTTTTGGGAACAGCGGGTGTACCATCGTCGATTGCCAATTTGCAGGTTGATCAAACGGGCTTTATTTTTGTGCCATATGCGGGCCGTATCAAAGCATCCGGCAGCACCATTGAAACGGTACGTCGCAACATTGAACGCAACTTGGCGGAACAAACGCCAGACCCGCAAATTCAACTGGCACGATCCACGGGCGTTGGTGCATCTGTGACCATCGTTGGTGCGCAGGCACAAGGTGTTTTCCAAATTGATCCAGCATCGACACGGTTGTCATCCATGTTGGCCAAGGCCGGCGGAACACGTGGCGAGCCGGAAACAACAATTGTGAAGGTGACACGTGGAAACCGTTCGGGGTCAATTTGGTTGGCTGATTTGCTGACTGATCCGGCCAACGATATTAATTTGCGCCCAGGTGATCGTATTTTGTTGGAATCCGACAAACGTCGCTATTCCGTTTTTGGCGAAATTGGAACTGGCAACAAAACGTTCAGCAAACCGGAAATGACATTGTTCGATGTGATTGCCAGCAATGGCGGCATTAAATCGGCATCTGGTGACCCGCGCGGCGTGTTCGTGTTGCGCAATGAAATTCCGCGCATCGCATCGTATTTTTACGATATTCCAGACTATGTGCAATCTAAGCGCGTGATGTATGTGTTTAATTTGGTGCAACCAAACGGTATCTTCTTGGCGAATGAATTCCAAATTCGTGATGGCGATATTATTTACGTCACCGAAGCACCATATTCGCAATACACCAAGTTGATCCGCACATTGGTGACACCGATTAATACAGTCGATAGTTTGGCAAACCGTTTTTAAAAGCGGTGAAAATGCCAATTGGTGAAAACGACAAAGCCCCAGAGAATAAGCAGCGTTTGTTTGCTTATAATCTGGGGCTTTTGTTTTATCGACGTGCGCGACGCATTTTAGAGGCGCATGGGTTTTCTGTGACGCTGGGCATGCCGCGCCGTGACAGCGATTTGATTGCCGTTTGGGGGCGTAAGACGTCTTCCCGAAGAGGGCGACGGATTGCGCATAAACGCGGACTTGGGTTGTTGACGGTCGAGGACAGTTTTTTGCGTTCTGTGCGCACTGGGCGACAGGGGGCACCCAGTTTGGGTGTGATTTTGGATCGCACAGGGGTCTTTTTCGACGCAACGCAGAATAATGATTTACACAGGCTGATCCATCAATCTGAACGCATTTCGCAGGTGGAATTTGATCAAGCGCGTGAGGGCATTCAGATGCTGAAGGCGCAGCATTTGTCGAAATATAATGCGTTCGCGTTGGATGATCCTGATTTACCATCTGAATATATTTTGTTGGTGGATCAAACAGTTGGCGATGCATCCGTGTCTTTGGGTGGGGCGGATGCCGGGTCGTTTGATCGCATGTTGCACTGTGCTATGTCTGAAAATCCTGGCATGAAAATATTGATCAAGGCGCATCCTGAAACCTCGGCGGGCAAACGTGCGGGACATTTTAAGGGCGGTAAGAAGAAGGGGTTGATCACATTATATGATCGGCCAGTGTCGCCGTGGCGCTTAATGAAATCGGCGCGCAAAGTATATTGCGTGACGTCGCAAATGGGGCTGGAAGCGATTTTTGCGGGGCATCGCCCTGTGGTTTTTGGGATGCCGTTTTATGCGGGTTGGGGGCTGAGCGATGATCGTCATGCGGACATGCGGCACAAGGGATGGCGCAATCGTGAGCATTTGTTTTGGGCGGCTTATATCAAATATGCGTTGTGGTACGATCCGTATTTCAAACGCGCCAGCAACTTTTTCACCACGGCGTATGTTTTAGCGGCCAAGGCGCGGCATTGGCGTGATGGATCGCGTGGTGCGGTTTTGGTGGGGATGCGGTTGTGGAAACGTGGTTTCATGCAACGTTATCTTGGCGGTGCAAAACGTCGGGTGATGTTTGCGAAATCGAATGAGGATGCGATGGCGTGCGCGCGTCGGCTGGATGCACCGATTTATGTTTGGGGACAACAGGGCGCGGGATTGAGCGGGGATGTGATCCACGTCGAGGATGGGTTCGTGCGATCCCAAGGGCTGGGTGCCAAATTGGTGCGACCCTGTTCGTTGGTTTTTGATCATACGGGGATTTATTATGATCCAAGCAAACCCAGTGATTTGGAACAGTTGATAGCGGATAGCACTACGTTGACACCGCGTGCCATTGACCGCGCAGAGCGGCTGCGGGCGCAGTTTTGTCGGGCCGGCTTGTCCAAATATAATTTGGGCGGTGTGATGCCCAAAGTTGCGAATGCCGATGGGCAGCAGGTGGTTTTGGTTGTGGGGCAGGTCGAAGATGACGCATCGGTGACGTTGGGGTGCGACAAGGTTGCCACCAACGCGGCGTTGGTTTGGGCGGCGCGGCAGGCGTTTCCAAATGCGTTTTTGATTTACAAACCGCATCCAGATGTCGAGGCGGGGTTGCGTACAGGTGCGGTTGGGCGCGAAACATTGCGTGCGACTACGAACTTAATTGCAGACCAGGCGGATATTACGGGGCTGATCAAGGCCAGTGATACGGTTTGCACCATGACGTCCTTGGCGGGGTTCGAGGCGTTGTTGCATGGCAAAAACGTAGTGTGTTTCGGGACGCCGTTTTATGCGGGTTGGGGACTGACGGATGATCGTGGTGCGAGTGTTGAACGACGCGATGCACAGCCGTCTTTGGATCAGTTAGTACATGCCTGTTTGATCGATTATCCACGTTATTGGGATCCTGTCAGCGGCGATCCGTGTCCGCCCGAGACGGTGTTCGAGCGGTTTTCGTTGGGGGAATATGGGCCCAAGGGGACGGTGTTTACCAAAGCATTGGCGAAATTGCAGGGCGTGTTTGCCAGCTATGCGTATTTGTGGCGCTGAGGCTAGGGTTTTAACCAGATGCTGATAGTGTCCACGCCGATTTGACGGGTTTCAGATAATTTAAAACGCGGCGCATCGCGCAGGATTGTGGTTCCCATGGTGCCAAGGGACGGGGTGCCGTCGGCGCCGATGGCGACGCCTGCCTGCATGAGGATCAGCTGATCGACCAAGCCCGATTTTATGAGTGCACCGCCAAGGGTGCCGCCACCCTCGCAGAAGATGCGGGTCAGACCGTTGTTTGCCAATTGCGCCATGGCATTGGGTAGGTTCAGGGATTTGCCGTCGCGTTCACAGGGAATGCTGATCGCGCCGGTTTTGTCCCACGGTGTGAAATCTGCCCCTGTGCCATGACAAAACCAAACGGGGGTTTGGTTGGCGGTGTCGGCCAGATGTCCCATCGGTTTGGATTGCATATTGCTGTCCATCACCACGCGCACGGGTTGGCGGATTTGGGTGCCAAAGCCGCGTACGTTCAAGGTTGGATTGTCAACGCCGACAGTGCCACGCCCCACCATGACGGCGTCGTGCGTGGCGCGCAGATAATGCACGTAATGACGCGATTGATCGCCAGTGATCCATTGGCTGTCGCCTGTCGCGGTGGCGATGCGGCCATCAAGGCTGATCGCGAGTTTTAACGTCAGGAACGGGCGGTTTTTTGTGATGCGGTTGAAGAACCCTGCGTGGGTTTTGTTTGCTTGATCTTGCATCACGCCAAGGGTGACGTTGATGCCTGCGTCGCGCAGCATTTGAATGCCGCGCCCTGCGACGCGCGGGTCCGGATCGGTGGTGGCGATGACGACGCGCGAAAGGTTTGCGTCGATTAAGGCCTGTGCGCAGGGGGGGGTTTTTCCCGTGTGGGCGCAGGGTTCCAAGGTGACATAGGCGGTTGCGCCGCGCACATCGCCTGCTTGGGTTAAGGCCATGATTTCGGCGTGGGGGCGGCCGCCCAATAGGGTGTGACCGCGACCCAGAACAGTGTTGCCCGATACGATGACGCAACCCACGGATGGGTTTGGCCATGTTTGACCAAGACCACGCGCACCCAGCGATAACGCCAGTGCCATCCAGCGGTTATCGTGGGTGGTTTGCATTATTCCTCGGACGGTTCGGGGGGGCGCAATTGATGCACGAAATCTTCGAACGCATCGGCATCTTGGAAGTTTTTGTAAACGGATGCGAAACGCACATAGGCTACGGTATCAATCCGCGCCAATGTATCCATGACAATGGCACCGATTTTATCGCTGTCGATGTCTGCTTCGCCCATGGATTCAAGGCGGCGTACGATGCCAGAAATAAGTTGATCTACGCGGTCCACTTCGACGGGGCGTTTTTGCAAGGCCATGCGAATGGAACGTGCCAGTTTTTCACGATCGAAATCTTCGCGTTTGCCATTCTTTTTGATGACCACTAGGTCGCGTAATTGGACGCGCTCGTATGTGGTGAAACGTCCGCCGCACGAGGGGCAGAACCGTCGACGACGGATTGCAACGTGATCTTCGGCGGGGCGGCTATCTTTGACTTGGGTATCGGCGTTACCACAAAATGGGCATCTCATGACCTGTTCCTTGCGTGTATTGCTGTTTTTGCATTCTTTTTATGCCGTGTTTATACACAGCTCCGCTATATTTGGATAGAGTCTTGTTCGCAACACTAGGGATAGTGATTAAGCGTCTGTTTCCATTGCTTGACGCCAGTGGCGGCGACATAGGGAAACATAGGTGTCATTGCCGCCGATCAGGATTTGATCGCCATCGGTTTGCACATTGCCATCGGCGTCTTGGCGGACAACCATGGTGGCCTTTTTGCCGCAATAACAGATGGTTTTAACCTCTTTCATCTCGTCGGCCAAGGCCAACAGAGATGCAGAACCCGGGAAGGTTTTGCCCATGAAATCGACACGCAAGCCGTAGGCCATGACAGGGACGTCCAAATCATCAACCACGCGGGCCAATTGCCACACTTGGTCGGGGGTCAAAAATTGGGCTTCGTCGACGAAAATACAGGCTGTTGGGGTGGTTTTGACCTGTTTGTAGATGATGTCATAGAGGTTGTCGGTGGCGGCGTACCCGGTGGCCTTTTGGTCGATACCGATACGCGATGCCACTTTGTTTTTGCCCGCGCGGTCGTCCATTGCGGCGGTCAACACGAAGGTGCCCATGCCGCGTTCGCGGTAGTTATAGCTTGCTTGGAGCAGGAGGGTTGATTTTCCCGCATTCATTGTTGCGTAATTGAAGTATAATTTGGCCATAGGCGCACCATATATATGCGTAGATCAAAGGCAATTGTTTTTAGCCTGATTGATCTTTCTTGCAAAACTCGTTGTACAAAAGATTGATAAGTTTCAAGGCTTTGTCGTCCTTCATGCTGTAAAAAATTGTTTTACCCTCGCGGCGGTTGGTTACAAATCCCTCGGCGCGTAGGCGTGCCAATTGTTGGCTGATGGACGCTTGGCGTAGCGACAGCAGGTTTTCCAATTCAGTCACGGTTTTTTCGCCATCGACCAAGTGGCACAGGATCATCAACCGCCCTTGGTGCGCCATTGTCTTTAAGAAATTGGCTGCGTTTTGTGCGTTTTCAAACATCTGATCAATGTCGAAATTGTCGGTGTTTTCAGTCATGTTTGTGTACCCCGATCCGTGACGCGCGCATACAGATGCCATGTTGCGTGACCCAAAACCGGCATGGCGATAAACAATCCCAAGAACATCGGGATCATTGCGATCAAAGTGAGTGTACCAATAAGTGCACCCCACAACAGATAAATCAGAGGATTGCGTATTACGGCGGCCATCGAGGCGATCATGGCCGAGACAAAATCAACATCCCGATCCAGTAACATCGGCATGCCAAGGACGCAAAACGCGAAAATTATGGTGGAAAATAATGCGCCGATTATTGTGCCAAACACAATCATTCCCAAACCGTTTACCGTGAAGAAAACATCCAGTGATGTCAGCACATTTGTCATCGGTGACAGACCCAAGAAGAGGGCGAAAATCATATGGCCTAGAAAAAACCAAAACAGGAATGCGACGACAATGATGACCGCCAGCCACGGCATTTGCCGGTCGCGATGTGACCAACACACGGCCATCAGATTGCGCAATACCAGTGGTTCGCCCATCTGTCGGCGGCGGCTGATTTCATACAGACCAAGTGCCGCAAACGCGCCCACCAGAGGAAAGCCAAGCGCGGCCAAGATCAGCCAGAATGTTTGGCCTGTAAAATATGTGATACAGGCCATTGTCAATCCAGCCGCAACATAAAACGTGGCGAAAAATAACCCCTGACCCGTGGCCGTGGTGAAATCGCGCCAACCCAGAGCAAGGCTGATTTTAAGATCAGCCAATGTGGGTGCGCGGGTGTTTGGAATGGCAGGTAGCGTGTTGTTCATGCGCTAATATATTGCGGGGCATTTCCATATGTAAAGCGTTTTGACGACGTGGGGTTGTCCATGCTTATGTTTTGAGGGTTCGCGTTATTGATGATCACGCCACACCACGTCGCCAGATGAGTTTGGCGGTGACTGTATTGCCTTGGAATTGGGCACCTTTGGCGCTGAGTTCTAGGGTTTTGCCAATCATTTTTGCGTCACGGATTTGCTGTGTTCCGACCCAGTTGGGGCACGATGCAATCGTCACCGAATGAATGATTTTCGCGTCAGCGCAAACATATGTGCCACTGTAGGATATATGCGTTTTCATGGCTGCTGAATCTTCGGTTTTGCTGGCTTTGAACGGGTCGTTTTGTTCGAAGTTTGGGCGGTTGTTTGCCATGATGTGGACATGAACAAAGCCTTCGTTTGTGTAACAAATACTGCCGAGCGCATCAGACCCAAGGGGGTAGTCGACAGTGCCGTCAGGATAATGATTGTGCCAGCTTTCAAGGAGCCATGTGCCGATAATGTCAGTGGGTGTCATGTGATGTCCTTTTGATCAACCTAGGGCGCGGCGGGGATTGCGTCAATTGGGATTGGGTGGTG
>CAXBJO010000018.1:0-54531 GCA_963976255.1 uncultured Rhodobacterales bacterium | reverse complement strand
GTGATCCCCTGACCGATTGCAGCGGGTGTGTTCGGCATTGCGCGGACAATCCGCGTGTCATCGCCAAATACGGATTGAAAACTGGCGATAGATGTCCCGGCGGCGATGGAAAGCAACACCGTTTCGCCACCCACAATGGCCTGCAATGACGACAGCGCATCACCCATCATTTGTGGTTTGACTGCCACGATACAAATTGCAGGATCATCGGGAAGGGACGCATTTAAATTCAATCCTTGCGCAACCAAGTCCGTCAACCAATCCGATGGATATGGATCCAAAACGTGAACGGACGAGGCAGGCAAACCATTTGACAGCCAGCCCTGCAACATCGCAGATCCCATTTTGCCACAGCCCAATAAAACCAGACCTTTATCAGCAACTGATTGCATATTCTAACCCTTTTCGAAACAGTTTAGGCGCGACCGTATGCCTGTGCAATAGCGGCGTCCATCGCGGCCTTTGGCGAATGCTCACCCCAACACGCCAATTGGAATGCGGGATAATACCGCTCGCATGCGGTGATCGCCTCTTGCATCAGTTGATCAATTTGACCGGCACTGACGGTTGCACCGCCACTAAGTGCCAAACCATAGCGGTACACCATCAAACGATGGTCTTTCCAAAACGAAAACCCGCCCGCCCAGCATTTGTCATTGGCCAAATTCAACGCCTCGTATAATTTCGGTATCGTATCGCGCGGCGGCTCCATATCAAACGAACAGATCATTCGAAGGGTTTCATCCGCGTCCGACCACGCCAACGTTATCGAATAGGTCCGCCAATTTCCCTCAATAGACATAGCAATCTGGTCTTGGGTCGTACGATCAAAATCCCACAAATTTTCACCAGCAAGCATTTCCACCAAATCAATCGGGTGAATGTCACTGCTGTCCAAAAACGTATTCATGTGTGTCATTTTCAATACTTCATACCTGTTAGATCACCACTAAATATGCCGTGCGGCGCTACTTATCGGTCTTTTTTACAAAGCCCTACTAAATATGGTGTGCGCAAAGCGAAATGAAGTAAAGTTTTTTCTGAGACAAACGGCAATCTATCCCCAGTTATTTTTGGTTATCCACAATTTCGACCAAGTTTGCCGTTACGCAATGCGGGAATTCACCACGACAGGCTTTCGCATAAACTCAAAAGCGATTAAACAGCACCAAACGGGAATTGGTTAATGCGTATTTTTTTAACAGGCGGCAACGGCATGGTCGGACGGGCATTGATCCGCATCGCGCGGCGTAACTTTCCTGATTTAAAAATCATTGCACCAACACGGCACGAATTGAACCTGACCGATCCTAATGCTGTGCGCCAATTTTATACCGCGAATACATTCGATATCGTTATTCATGGCGCCGCGAAAGTGGGCGGTATCGCTGCCAATATTGCAGCGCCGATAGATTTTTTGGTTCAAAACCTGCGGATCAATGACAACGTCATTATGGGCGCGCATGATGCTGGTGTTTCGAACCTTCTGTTCCTTGGTTCATCTTGTATGTACCCCAAAGATTACCGTCAACCATTGGTCGAAAGCGATCTGTTAGCGGCTCCGCTGGAACCCACAAACGAGGGATATGCACTGTCGAAAATCACGGCGGCCAAACTGTGCGAATATATCAGTGGCGAACCTAATCGCGCCTATCGCACGATTGTGCCGTGTAACCTGTTTGGCACCGACGATCATTTTGGGTCTGACGCCAGCCATTTGATTGCGGCGATTGTGACCAAAGTGGTGGATGCGCAAGCCAGCAACACAAGTGAGATTTCCATTTGGGGGAGCGGTAAAGCGCGTCGTGAATTTTTGTTTGTTGATGATTTAGTTACTTTTATTCTGAACAATCTAAAACAAATTAACGATTTCCCCAGCACCCTTAACCTTGGGTATGGAACAGATCAAAGTGTCGATGATTATTACAGAGCGGTCGCACAGGCTGCAGGCTACACGGGTATTTTTGCCTACGATACAACCAAGCCAGAAGGCATGATGCAAAAGTTGATGAACAGTAGTATTGCACAGGATCAATTTGGGTGGTCACCAGCGACACCGCTGAACGACGCCATCACCCTGGTCATCGCCGCATACAGAAACCAAAAATTGGCCTGAGCGCCACACGGGAGTATAACGTGTATTATCCACTTGCGAATTCCACATGGGGAACAGAAGAACATCAGGCATTGCAAGATGTAATTTCAAGCGATCGTTACACGATGGGTGCCAAAGTGCGAACGTACGAACAGCAATTTGCCACCCACTTTGGCAAAAAATACGCGGTAATGACATCATCGGGATCGGCGGCAAACCTGTTGGCGCTGTCCGCGTTATTTTACCACCCCGATTTTGACCTGCAAAAAGGCGACGAAGTATTGGTACCTGCGGTCAGTTGGTCCACAACATATTTTCCCGTTTCTCAACTGGGATTGAAATTGCGGTTTGTAGATATTGATCCCGATACCTTGAATATTGACCTGAGCAAACTCGCCAACGCAATTACACCCCGCACCAAGGCCGTTTTTGCGGTGAACCTGTTGGGAAATCCTGTCGAAGCCGATAAATTACGTCAGATTTGCACGGATGCTGGTATTCATTTACTGGAAGATAATTGTGAATCGATGGGGGCTATGTATCAAGGCGAAAATGCCGGCGCATTTGGATTGTTCGGCACTTTTTCCAGTTTCTTCTCCCATCATATCTGCACCATGGAAGGCGGCATGGTCATCACCGACGACCGCAAATTATACGACAATATGCTGTCCCTGCGCGCTCATGGTTGGGTACGTGATTTGCCCGATGACACGCACCTAAAGGTTGATGACGATCCATTTGTGAAGCAGTTTCGTTTCGTGTTGCCGGGCTATAATTTGCGACCGTTGGAAATGGAGGGTGCTCTAGGTATAGAACAATTGGCAAAGTTGAATGGTTTTGTTGATGCACGTCGCCAAAATGGTGCATATTTTCAATCATTATTTGGCGACTTAGATTTTTTGGATATTCAATCCGAGCGTGGGCAAAGCTCTTGGTTTGGGTTTGCAATGGTTCTAAAGGATTCCATGGCGGGAAATCGAACCGCACTTGTGGATGCGTTCAAGGCGGCGGAGATAGAATGCCGTCCGATCGTCACTGGCAATTTTTTAAAAAATCCGGTTATCGAACATTTGGAACATTCTGTGGGATCCGACATGACAGCCGCCGATCATGTGGACGTTAACGGTATCTTTGTGGGCAACCACCACTATCCCATCACACCCCAAATTGACCGCTTGCGCGAAGTTGTTCAAAACACCGCCAACTTTTTTTAGGATCTCCACATTATGAGTGAACAGACAACAATTTATCCAGTGATTTTAAGTGGGGGTTCTGGCACGCGGTTATGGCCTCTGTCACGAAAATCATATCCAAAACAGTTTAGCAAAATCCTGGGCGAAGAGAGCCTGTTTCAGATGTCCATTCAACGCCTTAGTGGAGACGGATTCCACCGCCCCGTGGTGCTGACAAATGCTGACTTTCGGTTTATTGTAACAGAGCAATTGGCCGCGCTTGAAATTGTTGGGTCGGACATTTTGATCGAGCCGGATGTCAAAAATACCGCACCTGCAATTTTGGCCGCCGCGCTGTTCTTGGCCGAAAAAGATCCCAACGCCTTGATGTTGGTGGCACCGTCTGATCACGTTATTCCCGATGCCATATACTTTCAGAAAACCATACAGGCGGGCATGGATGCGGCTCTTGCCGGTGATTTGGTGACGTTCGGGATTAAGCCTGATCGGGCTGAAACGGGATATGGTTATCTGCAATTGGCGGGTGGGGCGGGCGATTTTTCCGCCAAACCGCACAAACTTCAACGCTTTGTCGAAAAACCTGATCAGGTTTCGGCACAGGCTATGTTGGCATCGGGCGATTACTTGTGGAATGCGGGGATATTTTTGTTCACTGCAAAATCCTTAATCGCGGCATTCAAAAAGCATGCACCCAATCAAATTTCGCCCTGTGCCGAGGCGGTGGCAAAGGCCACGGTTGATTTAAATTTTCTACGCCTTGATCCAGACGCATGGGCCGCGACGCAAGATCAATCAATTGACTATGCAATCATGGAAAAATCACAAAATCTGACCGCCGTGCCATTCAATGGAAAATGGTCTGACTTGGGGTCATGGGAGGCAGTGTGGATGAATTCCGACACCAGCGCAGAAAACCAAGTGGTTTCATCCCGAAATGCAACAGCCATCAATTGCGAAAATACGCTGTTGCGATCCGAAAATGAAAACCAAGAGCTTGTAGGGATTGGTTTAAAAAATATCGTTGCGATTGCGATGCCTGATGCGGTTTTAGTTACAGATATGAACGAGACACAAAATGTAAAACTGGCCGTGCAAACTCTAAAGGATGCGCAAAAAAAACAAGCCGAACATTTTCCGCGCGATCACCGCCCGTGGGGCTGGTTTGAAACATTGTCCTTTGGCAATCGTTTCCAGGTTAAGCGCATTATGGTTCACCCTGGCGCAGCGTTATCATTGCAATCGCATGTGCACCGCGCCGAACATTGGGTTGTTGTTCAGGGTGCCGCTTTGGTAACTGTCGGAGAGACAAAAAAAATCGTCGCCGAAAATGAATCTGTTTATATCCCACTTGGTGACGTTCACCGGCTGGAAAACCCTGGCAAAGTTGATCTGCATTTAATCGAGGTTCAGACAGGTGCATATCTGGGCGAAGATGATATAATCCGCTACGAAGATGTATATTCACGATCTTAGGGTCTTAGGAAACACAATGACAAAAAAAGCATTAATTACAGGTGTCACAGGCCAAGATGGCGCTTATCTTTCGGAACTTTTGTTGAAAAAAGGGTACGAGGTTCATGGGCTGAAACGGCGTTCATCTTCATTCAATACTGGTCGAATTGATCATTTGCATGTGGATGAATATGCAGGGTCTGATTTCCATCTACACTATTCTGATATGGTCGACAGCAGTTCACTGATTTCGTTGGTCAACAACATTCAGCCCGACGAGATTTACAATTTGGCGGCACAGTCCCATGTGAAGGTGTCGTTTGAAATGCCCGAATATACTGCCAACGCAGATGGACTTGGAACGTTGCGGTTACTAGAGGCCATTCGTCTGTTGAAATTAGAAGATAAAACCAAGTTTTATCAAGCATCAACATCCGAGTTATATGGCAATGTGCGCGAGGTTCCCCAAAACGAGAACACACCGTTTTATCCGCGCTCGCCCTATGCAGCGGCCAAGCTGTACGCCTATTGGATCACCGTAAATTATCGCGAAGGTTATGGCATTTTCGGTTCAAACGGAATTTTATTCAACCACGAGAGTCCGTTGCGCGGTGAAACATTTGTGACCCGTAAAATCACACGCGCTGTGGCCGCAATTGATTTGGGATTACAGGATAAGCTGCGCCTTGGGAACATTGACGCAATGCGTGATTGGGGCCACGCGCGAGATTACGTCGAAGGTATGTGGCGTATTTTGCAACATGACACGGCCGATGATTTTGTGCTGGCAACGGGTGAAATGCATTCCGTACGCGAATTTTGCGAAATTGCGTTTTCACACATTGGTAAAACACTTCGCTGGGTTGGCGATGGCGTTGATGAAAAGGGATATGATGGCGACAGCGATCGTGTTTTGATCGAGATTGACCCGATTTATTTCCGCCCAACCGAGGTTGAGCAATTGTTAGGAGATCCCTCAAAAGCCGCGCAAAAATTAGGATGGAAAGCCACCATTGGCTTCAATGAGCTGGTTCAAGAAATGGCCAGAGAAGACATTGCATTATTGAAATCCGAACGCTTGGCGCGGCGGACATACGGGATTGTGGAATAATGGTGTTCAAGCCAATAGTTAAGATACATGGTCAAAAACAGCGAGCGATAGAGCCGCCCAAAGTTGTGATCAAAAAGGCGGTCGCATCCACAGTCGCGAAAAAAGCCACCGCAAAGGCGCCTAAACGTTCGAAGCAAAAAATTAAAGATGCAAACCGTCAACGTATCCTAGACAAGGTTGTTAAGGGTGGTGTTTGCGTGGAAATCGGTGTTTGGCGCGGCAATTTTTCTAAAATGATTTTGGACACTGTCCATCCCTTAAACCTTGCCTTAATCGACCCGTGGAAACACTTTGAAGAGACTGCGCAAACCGAAGCGTTTGCAGGGCTTACCAAAGAGGATCGTTTCGAAGAAATTTTCCAAGATGTTTGCAATAAATACAAGAAAGAAATTAACAGTGGCCAGGTAACAATTATCCGCGAGTTGTCGCGCGTTGCTATCGCGCAATATAGTGATGGAACTATCGATTTTGCTTATATTGACGGCGATCACTCTTATGAAGGTGTGAAGGCCGACCTGAATGATATTTTTCCCAAAATGAAGGAAAAAGGCATTATCGCGTTTGACGATTACCACCGTTTCGGGTGGTGGGGTGATGGGGTCTTAAGGGCAATTCACGAGTTTATTGGGCAACATCCAACAGAATTACGGGTCTTCATGGTCGAAGGCGCACAGATTGCATTAACCAAATTAGGCCCCGTAGAAGATGCCAAAAACTAGGCTCATTTCATGAGCGGTTACAGTAAAATGGGCTGCCTACTGGTCAGTCGAAATGATCTGTTTGGCGCACGTATGCTGCCGTTCATAAATGCATTACGCATCGGCCACGACTACGACCTTCCAGTTAAGATTTTCTGGCCGGTGAATGGTGGTGACACAACAAATATTGGGCAGCACGTTGAAATTTTCAGCCCCGAATTTTTGAAGCGCCACTTTATACAGGCAGATGAATTTCAAGACCTTACCAAACGCGCCATTGGCCTGACACAGATCAGGTTAACACCCGTTGATGAAATTGTTGCGATGGTTCGTTCAGGCAGTATCTTGGCACTGAATGGTGGCAACACGGCGCTGACGCTCGGGGGCGAGGACGAGAGCTTGGTAAGGGAAAGCTACCGTGCCACAATGGATCGCATTTCGTTTACGCCCACGATCCATGACAATATTCAACGGATTCAGAACGCGACACGTGGTCAAAAATTTACAGCCTATCACGTACGCCACGGTGATGTGACAACCGGTTACCGCGCCAAAAATAAGCCGTGGCCAAACAAGTTCATTCCAAGTGAACTTTTCGTTCAGCACTTTGAAAAACATGCAGTCACAGTAGATCAATCAGCGCTGTTATTTGGCGATTTCAAACCGTCGCTTGATTGGCTATGTACTCAGTGTGCTGGGTTCCGACAAATCGGCGACGTCATCGATTTTGGCAGCCTTGGATCACTGCAACGCGACTTTCTGGAACTGTATGCTATGTCGCGTGCCAGCAAAATTGTTGGGCCGCAAAATAGCGGGTTTTCACAACTTGCCGCCAGTTTTGGTGGGATAGAGCTTCTGGATATCACAAAGTCCTTGGGTCCACGCGATTATAAAACTGCCTTTGGAAAACTGTTCAAACGGATTGACGAAGCCCCCGAAACATTGTCCAGCAAGGGGGAAATTGGACAATGTATCGCCCATTTAGCGCCCTATTTGATGCGTAATAGGCAATCCGCACAGTTGGTGAATTTACTGACCAAGGAAATAAAACGCGGGAATAATATTTCCTATCTTTTTCCCTTGCTCGCGCAGGCGCAGATGGCTCAAAAAGATTTTAATGGTATACTAAAAACGCGAAATCGATCATTGGCCGAACCGATGTTTGACCCCACATCAGTTGCCGATTTGGATGCGATCACAGCGCAGGCGGCGTTCCATTTGGGTGACAAAACCAAGGCAACCCGCCTGTTGGCGATGGCCGTATTTCACACACCCTACGCACCAGAGGTTAAGCGGGCGTATCAACTGTTGGATCAAAGCGGCACATTAAACAATCAAAATTTTTACCCGATTGATCGTGAATTAATGGCTCTGTTGCACAAAGGCCTCCCACAATTTTCGCCCGTACATTTCGCATGGGAATGGCGGTATTCGTTAATTTCCAACTTTCAGCGACCACTTACGTTTGCGGGGGCGGCCGATTTATTTGTGAAGAATATGGATAAATCCACAATTGGTATAAAATTATCGGATTTTATGCAGGGTCGATTTGATAGCTTCAAAAGCCTTGTTTTAATGGGGTTGGGGCATGTTGACGCCGCCCTTACCTTGTCTATCAACGCCGTCGATTTGGCACCCAATGATCCCTTTGTTCTGAAACGCCACATTCAAAATCTACTGCTGAACCGTGATTATGATTTGGCTTTAAGGTACGCGAAAATGTTAATCGGCATCGCGCCCGACATTCCGATGTATCAATTATTGTTGGCGGAATGCTATTTCGGCAAAAAGAAACGCGCCAAGGCCATTAAGGTTTTTGACAGCGTTAATTCAAACGACCTGCGCTTTCCGGGCGGCGCATTGCGACATGGCGGCGCTTTACTGGCCCTAAAACAACCCAAGGAAGCAGCCGCATTGATGGATCGTGTCCTGCCAGAAACACGTTGGCCTGATCAGCACTTGGATATTTTGACCTCCGCCAAGATCGCACTGGATCAACAAAGTGAACTTTTACCATTTTTAGAGGAGTTAAGCGACGAATCCTATAAGGCACGCAAAGTTAGCCACATGTTGGCGCGGATAAAATTGGCGAACCACGATTATGAAGGTGCCGAGAAAGAATGTAAGCGCGCCATTGCTTTCGCACCAAACATGCCGCGCTTTAGGGAACAATTAGCGCGTGTTTATATCGCCCAAGGGCGCCAGAAAGATGCCGCAGATGTCATCAAGCAGTTACCTGCACCGATGCAAAAGCGATTTTTGTAGGGTTATTTTTTCGCCTTGGGCTTTTTGGCAGTTTCCAATGCTTCGATCCGCGCTAACAGGTTTGCATTTTCTTCGCGTGCCTTTTGCGCCATCGCTTTGACGGCATCAAACTCTTCGCGTGAAACAAATTCGCGATCAGCCATCCAACGGTCAATCCAGCTTTTCATGGCTGTTTCAGCCTCGTCCTTGGCACCTTGGGCAACACCCATTGCGTTTGTCATAATTTTGGACATGTCATCAAAAAGACGATTATTGGATTGCATCAGTGCCTCCGTGCGCTGCGTTATGGCATGTATATGGTGCTTTTTGTCACGTTTGCCAATCCCTGCTTGACACATTAGGACACCAAGCCGCACAAGTCGTAGAAAAAAGGCCGTTGAAATGTTAGCACTCTTACCCTTTCCAAACATCGACCCGATCCTTGTGTCATTTGATGTATTTGGTCGAACCTTTTCGATCTACTGGTATGCAATCGCCTATATTTCTGGGTTCATTGTTGCGTGGATATGGGCGCGCTATTTGATATCCAAGCCTGCACTATGGGCCGATAACAAACCACCAATCACCGCGCCTCAAATCGAGGATTTGATGACATGGATGATTATCGGAACAATCTTAGGTGGCCGATTGGGTTATGTATTATTTTACCAATTTTCAGATTTTTTGGCCGAGCCAAGCCGCATTATTCGCGTCTGGGAAGGTGGGATGTCATTTCATGGTGGATTTATTGGCGTCATCGTCGCGGGAATTTTATACTGTCGTAAAACAAAGTTAAATCCATGGTCTGCAGGTGATTTAATCGCCTCTTCTGCCTGTTTTGGACTTTTCTTTGGCCGCATCGCAAACTTTGTTAATGGAGAATTATGGGGGCGTCCAACCGATGTCCCGTGGGCCGTTTCATTTCCATCACAAGCCGCTCAAGACTGCGGACAGGCAATCGGCGAGCTGTGCGGGCGGCATCCGTCCCAATTATACGAGGCCATCTTAGAGGGCCCCGTTTTGTTTGCATTGATTGTCTACCTAATATTCCGTCGTGGCTGGTTTAAAAAACCTGGGCAAATGATTGGCCTATTTTTGATGGGCTATGGCACCGCACGCACTATTGCCGAAGGCTTTCGCCAAGCAGATCCACAATTCATTACCCTTGATAATCCGTTAGGATATGTCATCCGCCTTGGTGAATTTGGCCTGACTATGGGGCAGACATTATCGTTGCCAATGATCCTGATTGGTTTGATAATTATCGTTGTGCGTAAGCGTGCATGAACACGCCGCTTTCCTCGATTGTTAGAAAGCAAATAGCACGTTTCGGCCCGTTACCTGTGTCAGAATATATGGCGTTATGCTTACTGCACCCAAAGCATGGCTATTATACAACGCAAGACGCAATTGGACGCAGTGGAGATTTCACGACGGCACCAGAGATTAGTCAAATGTTTGGCGAATTACTGGGCTTGTCATTGGCGCAATCATGGATGGATCAAGGTTGCCCTGCTCCGTTCCTTCTGGCTGAATTGGGGCCGGGTAATGGGACGTTGATGGCGGATATTTTGCGCGCAACACGCAATATACCCGCGTTTCATAAGTCCGCGCAAATCACATTGGTTGAAGCCAGTACAGAAATGCAAAAGCGACAGACAGAAACGCTTAAAAAATATGATGTCACGTGGTATCAAAATTTCTCTGAGCTACCCCAACATCCCATTTTTTTGATCGCAAACGAATTTTTCGATTGCATGCCGATACGACAGTTTCGCCGTACTGAAAACGGCTGGCAGGAACAAATGGTGGGGTGTGAAAACGATAAATTGCATTTCATGTTGGGCAAGGCAACATCGCTGGAAAGTTTCAACCTTGCCTCCGATGAACCCCTGAACGACATCGTCGAAGTATCCAGCGCAAGCGTATCTTTCACACAAGCAATTGCCCAACATATCGCGGTAACTGGGGGCGCCGCTATCGTGGTCGATTATGGCAATTGGATCAGTGACGGCGATACGTTGCAAGCGGTACTCAAGCATCAGAAAGTTGATGTTTTGTCATATTGTGGACAAGCAGATTTAACCGCACATGTGAATTTCAATGATCTACATATTGCCGCCAGCAAGTTCGCAAAAGTAAGCGCAATGACATCCCAAGGAATGTTATTAGAGCATTTGGGTATAACTGCGCGTGCCCAAGCACTGGCGACACAGTTGAGCGGTGCCGCTCTTAAAAATCACATTGCGGCGCATCGACGTTTGACGCATCCTGATGAAATGGGCGCGCTATTCAAAGCGATTGCAATCGTGCCCCTACGTGAAAACTTGCCAGCGGGGTTCAGCGAATGAGTTTAAGTGTCATAAAATCGGACATTCTGGAACCACATACCCACGGATTTTTCACACGCATTGGCGGTGTATCGCAGGGAATTTACAGCGGATTAAATTGTGGCATGGGCTCTGACGACGCCACCAAAAACGTGGCGCAAAATCGTGCGTTAGTTACCCAAGCGTTGAATGTGGAACACTTATCTACGGTTTATCAGATTCATTCTGCCACCGTCGTCGATGCCATTGACGCAAAATCAGCATCCCCCAAAGCGGACGCCATTGTCAGCAACGTGCGCGGCACAGCCATTGCAATTTTAACCGCAGACTGCGCGCCAATTTTATTTTGCGACCCGAATGCAGGTGTCGTTGGCGCCGCCCATGCAGGTTGGCAAGGTGCGCTAAAGGGGATTGGTGCCACGACACTGGACAAAATGGAGGCGTTGGGGGCAAAGCGTGAAAATATCCACGCAACAATTGGCCCTTGTATCAGTCAAAAAAACTACGAAGTTGGCGAAGATTTTTTCGAAAACTTTATGGCGGTGGATGATGATGCGATTAGGTTTTTCGCAAATGGTGCATCAGGAAAATACCACTTTGACTTGGCTGGATTTTGCCTGCAAACGCTACGCCACGCGGGTGTCGGCCAAGCCAGCTGGACCGGACATTGTACTTACGAATACCCAGAAAAATTTTTCTCTTACAGACGTGCAACCCATCTCAAAGAATCCGATTATGGTCGCCTGATCTCTGCTATTGTGGCGTAGTCGTCGCGATTGGCACACCGGGCACATCTTTGGCACAACGGATGACAAGAGACGTTTTGACGCTGGCAACATTGGGTGCACTGGTCAGTTTTTCAGTAAGAAAACTTTGAAAACTGGACAAATCTGGTGCCACGCATTTTAGAACGAAATCAATTTCGCCGTTAAGCATATGGCATTCACGTACGTATTCCCATTCCCGACATTGCGCCTCGAATGATTGCAAGTCGACCTCTGCTTGGGAGTGCAATCCAACCATTGCAAAAACGCTGACATCAAACCCCAGCGCCTTGGGATTTACCACCGCATGATAACCCAACAACAACCCCGCCTTCTCCAATGCGCGAATGCGGCGTAGACATGGCGGAGCCGAAATCCCAACCATGGATGCGATGTCAACATTCGTCATGCGACCATCAGACTGCAATAGTTGCAAAATATGGCGATCAACATCGTCGAGCTTGTGCATGAACCGTTCCTTGTTATGAAAACGAGGCTAGCAAGGATCTTCTTTTCACGCAATTAAATTTCAACGATGCGAAATAAAATAACCCTATGCGGCGGAATATTACGGTTCAGTTTCGCGACCATGCAGAGTATAAATCCCCAAACACAACAAAGGATTCCTCTCATGGCTGAAACCAGACACACCCAACTTTTGATTATCGGTTCAGGCCCTGCGGGTTATACCGCTGGCGTTTATGGATCGCGCGCCTTGTTGAACCCGATTTTGGTTCAAGGTATCGAACCAGGTGGTCAGTTAACCACAACAACCGAAGTTGAAAATTGGCCCGGCGATACAGAAGTACAAGGCCCCGACTTAATGGTACGCATGGAGGCACATGCAAAAGCCATGGGAACCGAAATTATCGGCGACATCATCAATGATCTGGATTTGTCAAAGCGCCCCTTCACTGCAACGGGTGACGGCGGGACAACATACACATGTGACGCCGTAGTTTTGGCGACAGGCGCGCGCGCGAAATGGTTGGGCTTAGAATCAGAAGAGAAGTTCAAAGGGTTTGGCGTCTCGGCCTGCGCGACATGTGATGGTTTCTTTTATCGTAACCAAGAGATTGTCGTCATTGGTGGCGGCAATACCGCCGTCGAAGAAGCGCTGTTCCTGACAAAGTTTGCATCCAAAGTGACACTTATTCACCGCCGCGATGAATTGCGTTCCGAAAAAATCCTTGAGGAACGCTTGATGAAGAACGAAAAGATTGAAACGCTGTGGTTCCATGAATTGGTCGAAGTCACCGGAACGGACATGCCTTTGGGCGTAGAAGGTATTAAAGTCAAACATACCAAAACTGGCGCGATAACGGAAATCCCATGCAAAGGTGTTTTCGTTGCAATCGGCCATGCCCCCGCCAGCGAGCTGGTCAAAGATCAGCTGGAAACACACATGGGTGGCTATGTTGTAACCAAACCTGACAGCACCGCCACAAGCATTCCGGGTGTTTTCGCGGCCGGCGATTTAACAGATCATTTATATCGCCAGGCGGTCACATCCGCGGGTATGGGATGTATGGCCGCGCTAGAGGCGGAACGCTTTTTATCAAGCAATGAATGATTTTTTGGGAGTCTATACAGAAATGGCAATTAAGTGCTTCGATAAATTGACTTAAATCGCTTTCTGCCAATATTCTCGTGAATTTAAGGGTATTGGCAAAAGGCAGTTTAATTGATTCAACGAACGACAATGTCCCCCAGAAGAAATTAACTATGCACAATAACGAGCGAAAAGTAGCATAACTTATTGATTTTATTGGCGACCCCAGCAGGACTCGAACCTGCAACCCCCTGCTTAGAAGGCAGGTGCTCTATCCTGTTGAGCTATGGAGTCGCTGGTGGTCTTTTATGTGCAGATGTCAGCACGAGCAAGGATCAATGCGTCCAAGTTTCACGACGACCTGTTAAAAAGTTATCGCCATAACCGCCATTGCGGATGACATGTTTGCGTGGTTTTGGTTCAGCTACTGAATATGCCAACCCCCTTAATGTCGCATATGCAATTGCTTCGTCTTTGCTTTCGAACGTCAGCTTTACTTGGCTATCCATATCGTTCGAACTGGTCCAACCCATCAACGGATCAACTTCGCGCGCTTGTGCAGGCACAAATTCCAAAATCCAAGTTTTTGTTTTACCTTGGCCCGATTGCATTGCATTGCGGGCAGGTTGATAGATACGCGCTGACATAACTCTCTCCGTAAGTGTCTGGTTCTCTTATTGCTAAACTATAGGGAAATTTCAAGAGGCGTTAAAGGTATCAGTCGACCTCGTTGGAGCGAGGGGTGGGGTGGGTCACAAGGTCGACTGACTACCAATTGCTGCTTGCAGGATCACCGTACGAATCTTTGGTTAATAAAAGCATTACAATCCCAACCAAAATTAAGTTTGCAACTTTAAGCACGCGATTATGTCTTCGAAGTTTTTACAATGAGCCCCTTACCCAGCAATGATTAATAATTCATCCAGATTGGTTAATAACTGATTAATTGCTGGCTACTTGTTCATGCCGCAACAGACGGGTTATCGTGGGGTTCACTCATCAAAAGAATCATTCGTATGAAACAACAACCGCTTATGTCCACGACACCCACGACGGCTCCACGAGCCAAGCTGGAAGGCGGCCAAAAGTTTGTTTTGCACACACCGTTCGAACCCGCAGGGGATCAACCCACCGCGATCAAAGAACTGGTAGCTGGCTTATTGGACGGCGATCAAAATCAAGTTTTGCTGGGCGCCACAGGGACGGGAAAAACGTTCACGATGGCAAAAGTGATCGAACAAACACAACGCCCCGCAATTATTCTGGCACCAAATAAGACATTGGCGGCGCAATTGTATGGCGAATTCAAAAACTTCTTTCCAGACAACGCTGTGCAATATTTCGTCAGCTTCTACGACTATTATCAACCAGAGGCTTACGTTGCGCGATCCGATACCTACATCGAGAAAGAAAGCCAGATAAACGAACAGATCGACCGTATGCGCCACGCGGCGACACGTGCGTTATTGGAACGCGACGACGTCATCATTGTGGCATCTGTATCCTGTATTTACGGTATCGGTTCCGTCGAAACGTACGGCGCAATGACTTTGGATTTGGTGCAGGGCAACGACTATGATCAACGGCAAATCATGGCGGATTTGGTTGCCCAACAATACAAGCGCAATGATACAGGGTTCGTGCGTGGGTCGTTTCGTGTACGCGGCGATAGCCTGGAAATTTGGCCGGCGCATATGGACGATCGTGGTTGGCGGCTTTCGTTTTTTGGCGAAGAGTTGGAAAGTATCCAAGAGTTTGACACCTTAACGGGCGAAAAAACCGGAACTTTAGAGAAGATTCGCGTTTATGCGAATTCGCATTATGTAACACCCCGTCCGACAATGCAGCAGGCAATGAAGGGCATCAAAGCCGAGTTATTGATCCGATTAAAACAGCTGAATGACGAAGGAAAATTATTAGAAGCGCAACGCTTGGAGCAGCGCACAAATTTTGATTTGGAAATGTTAGAGGCCACGGGTGTATGCAACGGAATCGAAAATTATTCGCGTTATTTAACAGGTCGCGCGCCGGGCGAACCACCGCCAACGCTGTTTGAATACATACCTGACAACGCGATTGTATTTGCAGACGAGAGCCATGTATCCGTGCCCCAAATTGGTGGCATGTATAAAGGTGATTTTAGGCGTAAAATTACATTGGCTGAACATGGTTTCCGCCTGCCGTCCTGTACGGATAACCGCCCCCTGAAATTTGAAGAATGGGATGCAATGCGTCCGCAATCTGTCTTTGTTTCGGCAACACCACAAAAATGGGAACTAGAGCAATCCAGCGGAATTTTCGCCGAGCAAATTATTCGCCCAACAGGGCTGCTTGACCCACCCGTCGAAATCCGCCCTGTAGAAACCCAAGTTGATGACCTGCTGTCTGAGATTCGGATTGTTGCGGGGCAGGGAAACCGCGTTTTGGTGACAACGTTGACCAAACGCATGTCCGAAGATTTGACTGAATATTTACACGAACAGGGCATCCGCGTGCGCTATATGCACTCTGATATTGATACATTGGAGCGCATTGAAATTTTGCGTGATTTGCG
Source organism: uncultured Rhodobacterales bacterium (assembly GCA_963976255.1). GTDB lineage: Bacteria > Pseudomonadota > Alphaproteobacteria > Rhodobacterales > Rhodobacteraceae > Amylibacter. Next base: position 38,538 of record CAXBJO010000018.1, on the reverse strand, counting down.
ACTTGGTGCTTTTGATGTGCTAATCGGCATCAACTTGTTACGCGAAGGACTTGATATTCCCGAATGCTCCTTGGTCGCTATTTTGGACGCCGACAAAGAGGGATTCTTGCGCTCTGAAACCGCCTTGGTTCAAACCATCGGACGTGCCGCACGTAATTCCGAGGGCCGCGTCATTATGTATGCCGACAGGATTACGGGATCAATGGAACGCGCAATCGGCGAAACAGATCGACGACGTGAACGGCAAATTGCTTACAATATCGAACACGGTATTACACCTGAAACAGTGCGTAAAAATGTTCAGGACATCATGAACGGCGCTTTTGCAGGCGACACAGATCAAAGTCGTATCACGGCCAAAATTGACTCCAAGCCACTGATTGGAGCAAATCTTCAAGCGCATCTAGAAGAGTTGCGCAAGGAAATGATCAAAGCTGCGGAAAATCTAGAATTCGAAGAAGCCGCAAGAATCCGCGATGAAGTCAAACGCCTTGAGGCTGTGGAATTAGCAATTATAGATGACCCACTTGCACGAAAATCTGCTGTCGATACCGCAGTCAATGACGCCGTCAAAGGTGGCGGGAGAAGTACAGCAGGCAGAGGTGGAACGCGCACATGGCGCGGCAAAAGCACTCCAAAATTCTAGGACTCTGCCAGCAGCGTACGTTTGCTCCACCGCTGTACGGTGGAGCAATTCCGTTAAGCCATGCCAACAACGTCAGCGCGAACGGTACAAACGACATTCCCACTCACAGGTTCAGACCAGCGTACTTTGATCTGATTTCGGTTTGTTCCCTGCTGGCTTAAATTGAATGGCATTGTGTAAACCGTCCCACCATTGCTTGCGATAATTGAACCTTGCGGTGTGACAGAGGTGACATGCATTGCACGTGTGCCAAACGGCAACCAATCGCCAAAATTACCGGTCCAAGTATTGTCAACACTGCTCGAGGACACGATCGCAGACACTGGATTCATCGAGGGCAAGTTAACGTTCGTAAAATTGTTGTTCGTCATCGAGAGCTCTTGGGTCATCGACAAGTCGAAGTTTGCCAGGCTATTATCAACACTTTCAACCCGATCAATCGTAGTCCCAATGACCTTAAACACATTGCCCGAAATATTCACACCATTGATAAAGTGACCCGTACCAATCGGTTTAAGTTTTATAAAGCTAAACCATGTTTCAACTGATTGCGCGGTGAAATGATTTGCGGCAATTGTCATTCCTGAAAACGAATACCCAACGCTGGTTGGCTGTGGGTTATGCTCGCTGGTCCATTCGATCGTCGCGTTATCAACATAATTCCCGGAAACCAGTGTTTTCGCATAATCGTCGGTGAAAATAATGCCAGCAGTCCGGTCTGTCGTGCCTTGGATATCACCCTGAAAAAAGTGGTTACCAGTAATAATATAGCCGGCACTGCCGAGCACACAAAAATGTTTGAACCGCACCGCTCGATTATTTCTGATCTTCGCGTCATTCACATTCACATTGAAGCCGATGCTAATGCGATCTGCCACCGCTACGGATTGCTCGTTGGATAAAAAATTGTTGCGATCAATATTGATACCCGAACAGGCCTCGCCAATGGATGTAATCGCGCGGTTCAATGGTGATGTAAAATAACATTCACTAATTGTATTTGTCACACCATCCTTGGGCAACATGACACCACTTGCACGCCCTGTGCAGTTAAAGTCTATGTTGGTTAAGATCATACGCGCGACCCGTTGAAAGCCAGAGAAATCAAGTAAGTATTTGAACCGCGTAAATGTATAAACTTGGGAAGCGGATGCATCGTATAATGGGTTACTTAAAAAAACCTTGTTGTTGGCAACATCCACATCTTTGACGTAAATTTCGCGCCCAACACCGTTGCCCTCGACCAATGATCCCACCAAGATCGTGCTGATGTTTGTAACATTCGTAAGTTCCGTGCGACCAGTAACCAAATCATATGATGCCGTTTGCGTCACGGTCTCGTTATCCCACCCAGACGTATTCTGGGCGCGAATTTCGCCGTTGGCAATCACCCGACGAAGCGCGAAAGTATCGTGATTGCCCACGGCCTCGTAAACGTCCATTGGTTCGTCCAAATTGATGGTACGCCCACCCAAATCAAAAGTATCATGATCCGTAAAATTATACAGCGCCTGCAACCCCTTGCGCAGCGCAAGCGTTTCATTACCAAACGCCTCTTCGTATGCGGGAAAACCAAAATCTTTGGTCAGCTGAAAAATGGCCGCATCAGGCATGTCGACTGTACCCTCAAACCGCACGCGATTATTCATTGTAACGGTGGTCGCCAGATAATAAATGCCCTCTGGTACCAAAACATCGCGCCCTGCTGCGGCTGCATCGGCCGCCTCAAATGCTGCAACATTATCCGTTACCCCGTCACCGATCGCGCCATAATCTTGAACATCTACAACATCCATCATATTGCGCAAAAATACCGAGGTTATATCCTCAATGACGATATCTTCGACACGCACAACACCACCGTTTGCACCCGTTAAATCAATACCAAAATGGCCAAAAATCGCCAAACGCCCCCAAACCATGTCAACGCCACCACGGTTCCCGCCACCGACAATCGCGCTGACCTCTACGACTTCGCCATATGTATCCAGCAAAATACTATCGGAATATTCGGCCACGGACTCTATGGGTAGGCCACCGGCGCCACCGGCCCAGCCCGCGATGCGAACAGATGGGAATGCTCCGCTGATTGCCTTGACCTTGACTGATACCCGTAAATAGCAACCGGGCAGCAATGGAGTTTCACCCATGTATCGCAGTTTTTGCGTCGCTTGCGATTTCAACACTTCGAAGCACGTTCCAAAATCCGCATCCGCCGAAATCAACGTCGCATTTACATCCCCGTCATAGGTCTGGGACCCAGGCGTACCATCCTCGCTTGACCAAACATCCAAGCCATCGCCGAAGGCGGGTGGCATCAAGGTAATTCCGTCGGTAATAACTTTGTTCATCGATAATCCTCTAAGATAAGTTCCAGCACGCGAATGCAAACACTTGCCCAAAACAATGTGCCTTAGGCTCTCATTGGATTTAGATTAATTGGTTTAAAATTTTTCGACCGCACCGTTCGCTGTTCACGATAAGGGTCGGTTTCGTAAATATTCAGAGTTGCTATGTTAGTCCTGAAAAACGCAATTAGCGTTTAAATATAGAGGAAATACACCAAAATTGGTGCGTAAAAGCCCAATATCTGGTCGAATCCTCATTAATTTCATGTGAACCAGCATCAAATACTTGTAAGTTTCAGTTTTTTTATTAGGTGTAATTGAGAATTTCGCAAAGGAAATATTATGCTCTTTAATCTTATAATTGGCGCGCTGGCAGGTTATGCGACACGCTATGTCGAAACACCACTTGGTGGCATGCTTAAAGGTAAATATGAAATGTCCAAGCCCGACCTTCGGGTGCTGACATTTGTTTTACTGCTTTTGGCCGCATCTATTCTTATCAGCCTTGGTGGCCGTGATGGTCTACCATTTGTCCTCCTTGTTGGTGGCGGGATCGGTATTTTTGCACAATATTTGCTTAATATTGGCAAGGATCAATACGCCGCTCAAAAGACCAAAATGGAAGAGCGCAAAGACTCTGCTGGCGGATCACAACCGGTGGAACCGCGTGTAAAACCCGCCGCTAAAAAGCCAACTAAAAAAACAACGCCCAAGAAATAATCTTAAGAATAAGGGGCCGCCAAGCGGCCCTTTATTTACGCGGCGTCTTTTTTCGCTGGCCCAAACCGACCATAAAAAGTTTCCCCATTTTGCGCCAATTCGCGCAACAATGCAGGCGCTGTAAATCGTTCGCCAAATTTTTCGGTCAAATCATCACAAATCGCAACAGCGTGCTCTGCGCCAATCATATCTAGCCAACTGAATGGGCCGCCCGACCACGGTTGAAATCCCCAGCCAAGGATGGCACCAACGTCGCCTTCGCGAATATCTTCCAATACACCCTCTTCGAATGAACGTACCGCTTCCAAAACCTGCGCCATTGCCAAACGATGTTTCACTTGTGTGATGTCTGGCTGATTTTCTGAAACTGGCCACTGCGTCCGCAAACCCTCCCAGATACCTGTCCGTTTGCCTTTTTCATCATAGGCGTAAAAACCTTTGCCATTTTTGCGCCCCATGCGATCATCGTTGAACATTTTCTCAACAATGTCGTCCGCAGCGCTGTATGGATAAGCATCCCCAAGCGCGATTTGAGTCGCTTTCATAATTTTCATCGACAGATCGATCGATACCTCATCGGCCAATTGTAATGGCCCAACAGGCATGCCCATCAGCTTGGCCACGTTGTCAACCAACGCGGGTTCAACACCCTCGTCCAACATACGAATACCTTCGTTCACATAGGGCAAAATACAGCGGTTCGCATAAAAGAACCGTGCATCGTTCACCACAATCGGCGTCTTTTTAATCTGACGTACAAAATCCAACGCCTTGGCAACCGCTTCGTCGCCTGTATTCTTGCCCTTGATAATCTCGACCAAATTCATCAAATGAACCGGGCTGAAAAAGTGAATACCGATGTAACGACTGTCATCACGGCTGGCTTTGGCCAATTCAGTGATCGGCAATGTAGACGTGTTTGTTGCAAAAATTGCATCCGCATCCAATTGTGCCTCTGCCGCCTTGGTTACGGTTGCTTTGATGGTTGGGTCTTCGAACACGGCTTCAACAATCAAATCACAGCCTTGCAATGCTTCGTAATCTGGCGTTGCTATTACACGCGCAATAATATCCTGCGCTTTTTCCTGTGACAGTTTCTTACGCTTCACACCTTGGTCCAACAAACCTTGGATTGTCGCCAACCCTTTGTCTGCTGCGTCTTGGTCACGATCCAACAAAACCACCTCGATGCCAACGCGTGCAGAAACAAACGCGATGCCTGCCCCCATCATTCCAGCCCCCATCACACCCAGCTTTTTGACGGCCATATCTTTGACGCCTTCGGGACGCACAGCGCCTTTTTCCAACGCGGTTTTATGCGTAAACAATGTGTTAATCATCGCACTAGATGACGGGTTCATCAAAACATTGGTAAACCAACGCGCTTCGATACGGATTGCCGTGTCAAACGCAACCTGCGCACCTTCGTACATCGCTGACAACATCGCTTTGGCCGCTGGATATACACCCTTGGTTTTGCCGTGGATCATCGCACTGGCACCAACATAATTCATAAAACCTGCAGGATGATATGGTCCGCCACCTGGCATTTTGAACCCTTTAACATCCCATGGTTTGACAATATCCGCATCAGTCGCAGATTTCACCCACGCTTTGGCCGCTGAGATTAATTCGTCCGCTGGAACGACTTCATCTACCAGTCCAATGCGTTTTGCTTTGATTGGATCGCTCAGCTTTCCTTCCATCAAAATCGGTGCGGCACTCATCATATCCATCTTACGAGACAGGCGCGTTGTCCCACCAGCACCGGGGAAAATACCGACCAAAATCTCTGGTAAACCAATTTTCGCCTTTGGGTTATCCGCTACAAAAATACGGTGACACGCCAATGGGATTTCATATCCAATGCCCAACGCAGTACCTGGCAGGGCCGCCGCAATTGGCTTGCCGCCTTTATTTTTGTCGTCCATGCCCGCACGCTCGATTTTACGTGTGATACGATGAAAATTCATAATGCCATCAAACAAGCCACGTGCTGGATCATCCCCCGCCATTTCCGCCATCTTCGAAATCACGTTCAAATCCATGCCACCGGCAAAATCCGCTTTGCCCGATGTAATAACAACACCGACGACCTTGTCATCGCCCAGCGCCTTATCAACCAATGTATCCAGCTCTGCAGTACCCTCTAGGTTCAGCACATTCATCGATTTGTTCGGCACATCCCACGTGATCGTGGCAATACCATCTGTGTCTACATCATAATGAAAATCTGTCATCGTCTCGGTTCCTTGTTTCAGGTATGGATCACAAAGGTGATCCATCTTTTTTGGTAAATTCAAATTTCTTATCAGCAATTTCGACTTTCATATCAATTTCACTGTATGTCGCCGTTTCAATGGCCGCGCGGGTTCCAATCACCAGAAATCGTGCCTGGGCATTCGATCTGTTGACGAAATGATGACCATTTCGATCACCAGCAGGGAATGTTGCACAGTCCCCAACAACCATCGGCGTTTCACCGTGATCATCGATCAAAACAACATCACCTTGGCTGACCATCACAAATTCATCTTCGTTCAAATGCCAGTGACGCAAAGACGATTTCGCATTTGGCTCAAGGATCACAATATTCGCCCCGAACTGGGTCAATCCACCTGCATCCCCAACACGCAACGAACTGCGCCCCAACATTTCAGCGGCATAGGGATCAGGATAGATCGAGCCCGTTTTCAGGGGCACCATATCAAGATCAATCTTGGGCACTACACACGCTCGATTATGGTTGCGGCACCCATGCCCGACCCAATACACAGCGTCGCCAAACCGGTTTCTTTGTCGCTGGTTTCTAGCTCGTCCAACAGCGTACCAAGAATCATCGCACCCGTTGCACCCAAGGGGTGTCCCATCGCAATCGCGCCACCATTCACATTCAATTGTCCATGATCGACATTAAAATAGGTCATGAAACGCAAAACAACCGAGGCGAATGCTTCGTTCACTTCGAACAAATCAATATCCCCAATCGACATCCCACTGTCGCGTAGGATTTTTTCCGTCACGGGAACAGGGCCGGTCAACATGATCGTCGGATCGGTGCCAATTTTCGCGGTAGAGCGAATGCGCGCACGTGGTTTCAAACCGTTGCGTTTGCCAAATTCCGCATCACCAATCAAAACGGCCGACGCGCCATCAGAAATCGCCGACGAATTGCCTGCGTGATGCACGTGATTAATGCGTTCCAACTCTGGATATTTCATCAATGCAATCGTATCAAATCCGGGCATTACTTCACCCATGTCTTTGAATGATGCGCGCAATGCGCCCAAACCTTGCATATCTGTTGGGCGAATTTGTTCATCGACTGTCAGAATATCCAATCCGTTCTGATCTTTCACAGCAATGCGCGAACGATCAAAACGCCCGGCCGCAGTTGCCGCCGCTGCACGCTTTTGGCTCTCAACCGCATATGCGTCACAATCATCGCGGCTAAATCCATATTTGGTCGCAATGATGTCAGACGAAATGCCTTGTGGTACAAAATACGCTTTCATGGCCAAATACGGATCGACGGCAATTGCACCGCCATCCATACCCATCGGCACGCGGCTCATGCTCTCTACACCACCGGCGATATATGCATGTCCTGCACCACCACGCACCTGGTTTGCCGCCATGTTGACCGCCTCTAAACCAGAGGCACAAAAACGGTTAATCGAAACACCTGGAACACGTTCGTCCAAGTCGGAATACAGAACCGCAGACCGCGCTAAACACGCGCCTTGTTCACCAACTTGGGTCACATTGCCCCAAATAACATCTTCGATCTGGCTGGTGTCGGTCAAATTATTGCGCTTGGCAATTCCGTTCAGCATATCCGCAGATAGCTTAACCGCAGTAGTTTCATGCAGGCTACCATCTTTGCGGCCTTTGCCACGCGGGGTTCTGATTGCATCATAAATAAGAGCATCGTTCATAAGAGAGCCTTTCAGTAAGCGCAGTTGCGCCAAAATGGATTGATTGACGCTATAAGAGCCTCGAACGGTGGTGATTTACAAGTAAAATTCTCGGCAAATGACGTTTACGTCACGTAAAATTAAACGCGGACGTTGATCCCAATCTATCCACCCAATGATAGGCCTTCCAAAAACGATGCACAGCAAACCACATTCGCCGACAATGTGACGACTTGCCTTGTTCGCTCGCGTCCATGTAAACATGGTTTTAAACTACTTGTTGGGACAATGAACTTGTTCGATTGTTTTGACACGGTTCACCTGATACCGAACACGAAAATCATAAATGGCTCAATTTAGGTTCTACAATATGACCAAGCAAAATTCTGCCACCCTTTCAGAAACTACGCGGATTTGGGGTAAGATCGGCCTTTTGTCTTTCGGCGGGCCTGCCGCGCAAATTGCATTAATGCACCGTGAAATTGTTGATAAAAAACAATGGCTTTCTGAGCAGCAATTCTTAAATGCCCTAAATTTTTGCATGCTCCTACCTGGCCCCGAAGCCATGCAACTTGCGACCTATGCAGGCTGGCGTATGAACGGAACAATTGGCGGCCTTATCGCGGGTCTTTTGTTTGTTTTACCTGGTGCGCTTGTTATTGCGGCTCTGGCCACAATTTATGTGTATTTTGGAAATCAGCCGTTGATCATCGGAATTTTCCTTGGGGTCAAAGCAACAGTTGTCATTATCGTACTCGAGGCGCTGTTGCGCGTCGCAAAAAGGGCACTGCTGTCAAAAACCCATTACTTCGTCGCCGCATTCGCGTTCATCGGTATTTTCTTTTTCAACCTCCCCTACCCACTTATCATTTTACTGTCCGCATTGATCGGATGGTTTGGTAACGCGCCCACTTTGGCCACACCGCCCGTCGCTTTTACCCATTCGGCACGACAAACAATGCGCACGGCCATTGTCGGTTTATGCGTTTGGTGGGCACCCATAATTTTTGTTAGTTATTTTTTGGGGCATGAATTTTACACACAAATCACCCTATTTTTTTCGAAACTGGCTGTCGTAACATTTGGTGGTGCCTATGCCGTCCTCGCTTACATGGCACAGGACGTTGTCACAGCCAAAGAATGGTTGACAGCAGGCCAGATGATGGATGGGCTTGGCCTTGCGGAAACCACACCTGGCCCCCTGATTTTGGTCACAGAATTTGTGGGCTTTCTGGCAGGTTTCCAACAAGGAGGCATAATCGTTGCGCTTACGGCCGCATTTTTGACGTTGTGGGTGACATTCGCACCATGCTTTTTGTGGATATTCGTTGGCGCTCCGTACATCGAATGGATTGGCAATCAACCTAAATTACGCGGTGCGCTCTCTACTGTAACCGCCGCCGTTGTCGGCGTGATCTTGAACCTGTCGCTGTGGTTCGCTGTGCATGTATTTTTCAACAAGCTAACGACAATTGAATACGGCCCATTGTCTCTGTTAACACCCCAATTAAACACGTTAAATTGGGGTGTTGTTGCCTTGGCACTACTGTCCTATGTGTTGTTGATCAAACGCCATTGGAACGTAGTTTGGGTTTTGTTAATCACCGCGACGATTGCGGCGATAGCTTATCTGATTTAGGCATGTCGCGATAAAACCTCATCCAAGCCTTGCTTAATCGATCAGTTTTCCATCAAGACCTAAATCAATCAATTCAATCGTTTCCGCCACACCGTATAATGCCATGAACCCACCAAACCGCGGCCCTTGGGATGCGCCCAATAACACTTCGTAAATCGCCTGGAACCAATCGCGCAGATTTTCAAAATTGTGGTTTTTCCCAACAGCAAAAACCAACGCTTGCAAATCATCACCATCATCGAATGAAAACGCAGACAAATCAGCGGCATCTTTACCCATGTCCGCATTCTTTTTGTCAATCATCGCTTTGGCGATGCCAATATCACTTAACCCGGCTCGCAAATCCATCAGTGCGCCACGTTCCTGTTCAGTTGGTGCACGGAACACTTTGGATGGTTTGACAAAATCGTGGTAATAACGCACCGCAAAACCAGCGGCATCATCCATCACTGGGTTTGTCTCTGGCGATGCATCTGGTGCATATTTATTGATAAAACCCCACATCGCATCCTTGGTTTCCGCGCTGGAAACTGATGCCAAATTCAACAACATTGCAAACGGCACAACCATATCAGATTGCGGCACATTACCTTTGTGGATGTGGTACACAGGATTATTCAATTGCGCCTTCACGTCTTGGGTATGATAGGCGCGTAATTGTTGATGATATTCGTCCACGGCTTTGGGGATCACATCAAAATGCATTCGCTTTGCGGTGCCCGGCTTTTGATACATAAAATATGACAAGCTGTCAGCGCTGGCATAGGTCAGCCATTCATCAATCGAAACGCCATTGCCGCTAGATTTCGAAATTTTCCCGCCCAGTTCGTCCAAAAACAATTCGTAAAAGAAATGTGAAGGCGCAGGTGCACCCAAAATACGACAAATTTTGTCATAGATATACGTGTTGGTGGAATGATCCTTGCCGTACATTTCGAAATCCACATCCAATGCCGCCCAACGCGCACCAAAATCAGGTTTCCATTGCAATTTCACATTACCACCCGTTACGGGCAACGTGATTTCTTCACCTTCCTCATCATCAAAGGTGATTGTGCCGTCCACTTTGTTCACGGACTTCATCGGAACGTATAAAACGCGCCCTGTCTTGGGGGAAATTGGCAGGAATATTGAATAACTCTTCTGACGCTCTTCGCGCAGGGACGCCAACATCACGTCCATAATCTCGTCGTATTTTTCAACTGCACGCAACAAAACCTGATCAAACGCGCCGGATCGGTAATATTCAGTAGACGAGTAAAAATCATACTCGAACCCAAACGTATCTAAAAAACGGCGCAGCATTGCGTTGTTATACGCACCAAAACTGTCGTGCGTACCAAAGGGATCGGGCACATCGGACAATGGCATTTGCAAATGTTCATGCATCATTTCTTGGTTAGGTACGTTGCTTGGCACCTTCCGCATCCCATCCAGATCATCAGAAAAGGAAATCAATTTTGTTGGCATACCTGAAATCACTTCGAAGGCATGCTGGATCATCGCCGTGCGTGCCACTTCACCAAAGGTACCCAAATGTGGCAATCCTGACGGGCCGTAACCGGTTTCGAACAAGACATAACCCTTTGGGGGCAACTGCCCCTTCAGCCGTTTCAACAGCTTACGCGCCTCATCAAAAGGCCAGGCTTTGGATTTTAAGGCTTCTTCGCGTAGTTGAGACATAATTTTTCCAATAAAAATGGTTATTCCTCCACTCCCTATTGCCCCAATGGCCTCTGGTCAATATTCTGTGGTTAACTAAACAAGGATTTTACGATGCCAGACCAACAAACAAACCCGTGGTCACCCCAAGATGCGCTTGTCGCGATGATGGTAGCGGTATCCGTGGCCGATCAAGACATCAAAACGATTGAGCTGCTATCAATCGAGCGTATCGTTAATCACCTGCCCATTTTTGTGGATTTTGACACCGCTAAACTTAGCATGGTTTCGAACGCCGTGTTCGACATTTTAACCGAGGAAGACGGGTTAGAAGCATTGTTCGGTTTGGTTAAAACGGCATTACCCGAACGTTTGTACGAAACCGCATATGCTCTGTGTTGTGATGTTTCGGCCGCCGACGGTCGCCTGCGCGAAGAAGAGTTACGATTCTTACAAGAAGCTCGCTACGAGTTGAACATTTCGCGACTAAGCACGGCAGCGATTGAACGTGGCGCACGTGCGCGACACATGTCCCTGTAATCAGTAAACCCGCCCCCATCGCGCCAAAAGCTGATGTTGGAAAATGCGCGATTGACGTGACCAGCCACGCGCGCCTGGTGCGCGGTCGCGTTTTGCCTTGGGAATTGATGCCCGCGCACGCTGATCGACGGTAAATATCGCAAAAACCAATCGCTGCCCTGATGCCGCTGTTAAATAACCCGCCAGCGCAGACGTGAAATTCAGTGTCCCCGTTTTGGCCATCACATCAACGCCTTCAATCGGCGCTTTTTTCCATTCGGCATTGCGCAATCGAATTGGTTTCATCAAGGAACGCAAGGGGCCGTTCCAACCAACAGAACCCAATACTTTAACCATTTCCTTTGCGGAAACCTTGCTGTTATCACCCAAACCAGAGTGATCGACTAAACGCAAATCCCGCAATCTAAAGCGTGCCTTTACCCAATCGCTCATGGAACCCGCACTGTCAGATACTTTGGCAATTCGAACACCGCGTTTTAAGCTGGCAGAAAGTCCAACTGTTTCCGCGGTCAAATTGGTGGAATACTTTAACATCGATCTACAAATGGCACTCAATGGTGCGCTTTCCGCCTGTGCCATGATCGCCCCTTGTTGCGGTGATTTTAACATCCGATGTGCTGGCAATTTAATCCCCATATCCGCCGCAAGTTGCACGAACACTTCGCCTGCATAATCCGCGGGATTTCGCACTGGCAACCAGCGATTCCCTTTACTGCCCAGCGCCTGTGACGATACCGTCCAACTGTCTCGCCCACCAACAGAGCTATATTTATAAACCGGCTCGGTGCGGTTTACCGCCCGAATTGAAACACTTCCCACGGCAGGTTTGAATGATTTACTTTTGGCGCTAAGCGCAAAATCATACCCCGTTTCTCCGCGTTTCCATTCTAAAAACACACGGTTGAAATTCAAATTTAACCCTGAAATAGACGGATTATATCCCACATACTCCTGCTGATCGCGATCCAACACCCTTTGATACGGTAATGCCCCTGCGTAAACGCCGAACTTACCAGAAATTCCAGTTATTCCACGAGCCTGAAGTTGCGCCAACAAATCAGCCAAACCATCGGTATCAAGGGCTGGATCGCCACCACCTTGTAGCGTTAAATCGCCCTGCAATATACCGCCTATAACCTGTGACCCACTTGCAACCACCCGTGTTTTAAATTGCCAATTACTGCCTAAATTCTGCAATGCATAAATCGTGGTCAATGCTTTGGCGACGCTTGCAGGTGGTAGGGATTTATCCCCACTAGAGGCTTCCAAAATACGTCCCGTCACGGCATCCGCAACAACAATGCTGTGTGTGCCACTGGGTTTATATTGTCGTAATATTTGGTTTAAGTTCGCTGGTGGCAGCAACTTTTCTTTTTTGGGTGGTCGCACATCTGCCCATGCAGCAGGTGCTGTACTAACCAACAAAAGCGTTAAAATATGACGTCGTGTTAAATGCATACCCCAAGGTGGCTAATCAATGGCTCAGCGTCAACACTTTAACGTTCCCAATCTCCGCGTGCCCGAATTTGGGTCGACGACATGTTTACCATCGGACCCGTTAGCAAGCTCCAACAAGGTGCCTGTTTGAACGGCAAGGCGTTGGATCGTTGTGCCGACAATCGTTTACGTCGAAACATCCGCGCGGCGGGTGAACATCCGGCGGCAAGTTGTTGATCAGGACGCGCCATCACACCAATCGGCATCATGTGCATGATATCCTGCCATCGATCCCAACGGTGAAAATCAACCAAATTATCCGCGCCCATTAACCAAACAAACCGTACACCCAAATATTGTGACTGTAATGTCATCAAGGTTTCGGCGGTATATCGTGTGCCAAAGCGTCGCTCCAAATCTGTCACGATGATACGCGGATGATCGTTAAGCTGGTTACAAGCCTTCATCCGCCGATCCAAGTCTGCGGGGCCTTCAGGTTTCAATGGATTCCCTGGACTCACAAGCCACCAAACCCGATCCAGCCCAAATTCTTTCATTGCCCATTTGGAAATATGCAAATGCCCCGCATGCGGCGGATCAAACGACCCCCCTAACAGACCCACACGCAATCCCTGTGTCGCAATCGGCATCCCCCGCTTCATGCTTCTAACCGCTTCTGCGCTTGATGCTCATCTTCGATCAAGCCAATTTTCCAATACCCGCTAATATAAATATTTTCTTTAGGAATATCGGTCTCGTTGGTCAGGAACCCACGCAGAGATTTGATGACACCGCTTTCCCCTGCAATACAGGTTTGGATTACTCCGTTGGGCAATTCCGTCGCCCGGATCATCGCCTCTTGGGCGCGCGATGCAACATGGGGGTCGGATTGGATCAGCCACCGCATTTCAACACCCTTTGGCGCATCAATGACCTGCACATCTTCCTCTGTCTGAACTTCAAGTACCGCCAAACCTTTGGCACTACGGGGCATGGCTTCTAACGTTGCCGCCGCAATCGGCAAGGCGGACATATCCGCCGCCAATAAATACCAATCTGCATAATAATCGGCGATTTTTACGTCGCTTGGCCCCCGAAATCCCAGAAAATCGCCAGGCTTTGCATTCATTGCAAATGCCGACGCGGGCCCTTCGTCACCGTGTGCCACAAAATCAATATCCATTTCCAAAACATCTTTGCGAAAATTACGCACTGTATATGTGCGTACCGTGGGGCGCGGTCCATTTTCAATTTGATCCAACAAGTCTGCGGGACTTTGCCCCACGCTTGGCAGGAATATCTTACAATTCGCACCTTCACAGCCTGTCGATCGGTTTGCCAATTCCGGTGCTGTTAAAACCACGCGGATCATATGAGGCGTTAAATAAAACGCCTCCTTTACCGTCAAAATACACGGGCTTGTTTTTTTAGGTGTCAGCATTCGCATTTCCCGCTTTTGCGACGTGGTTAAGGACACTTGGCCCATGTTTCAACATTTTATATTCCAAAAAATGCTCAACAAACAATCGCGTCAGGCTGCGGCTGCCGGCGTTTTGTGGCCAAACCGCATAAACCCCAACTGGTTCGCTGATCCAATCAGGCAATAATTGCACCAAACTGCCCTCTTCCACCTCTTTTTCCACATACATCTTGGGCAACAAACTTATGCCCGCCCCAAGCAGGGCCATCTGTTTTTCAGCCTCGCCATTATCAAGACAGAACCGCCCTTTCATCGGTATTTTTTCGAATTCATCCAAGTTACCTACCCTGTGCAAGCATAACTCCTCCCACATCGGCGGGATCAGCCATGGATATTCACCATCAATCAAATCTTGTGGCGTTTGGGGTAATCCATATTTCTCAATCAACGACGGACTGGCAAATAATTCGGCGTATCCATCCATTAATTTTCGCGCACGTAAATTGCTGTCTGTTAAATTTCCAATGCGGATGGCCATGTCAAACCCACTGTCGATCAAATTCACGATCTGTGTGGAATAGGAAATACGCAGATTCACGTTTGGATATTTTTCACTGAACGCCAACAATTCTTTGGAAAATCCAGGTGACGCCAGAAAGCTGGGCGCAGTAATCGCCAATGTCCCGCTGTATTCGCGCACGTCACTTTGGACGGTTTCCAAACCTGTTTCGGCTGCATCCAGCATATCATTCGCGTGACGCGCCAGCTTTTGCCCCGCATCAGTTAACGTCAGTGACCGCGTTGAACGATAAACCAACGCGGTGTCCAATGCCTCTTCCAGTTGCGAAATATGCTGACTGACGACAGGGGCGGAAATATTCAACGCCTTGGCCGCACCCGCAAATGATCGCGTTTCAGCGACCTTTGCAAATACTCCAAGAGCTTTCAGATTAGGTAGCATTACATTACTCGATTTTTCAAACGTATCATTTTTGATAATATGATATTTTCAATACAATCATGCAAGCCTAAACGTAATTCATCAGGAACATCCTGACACATCCGCACGATCCTCCCCGTGCTTACAGATAGGACTAAAGATGAAAAACCTTGCACTCACCGCCGCAACCCTTGCCATCCTGGCCGCCCCAACTGCCGGCTTTGCCCAAGATTTGTTTCCAGACCTGACATTCCCCGACACATGGGGTTCAACAGTAACAGTAAGCCAAGACACGGTTGCCAAACCCATTATTCCTCTGCTCCCCGCAGACGAATAGGTCGCACCGCACGCCCCAACGCCTTCTCCCCCTTTTGGCGTTGGGGCTTTTTTATATCATCGATTGCACCACGGCGCTCGACCCGATAAAACGCACCGAAATCATCAATCTTTCGGAGTCGTGCAAATGGCCGCTTATCAATACGTTTACCACATGGACGGCGTGTCCAAGACATACCCTGGCGGGAAAAAATGTTTCGAAAACGTCCGCCTTTCGTTCTTACCTGGCGTAAAAATCGGCGTCGTTGGCGTCAACGGCACGGGTAAGTCCACCCTGATGAAAATTATGGCGGGTATCGACAAAGATTTCACAGGCGAAGCATGGCACGCCGAAGGCGCAACAGTTGGCTACCTTGAACAGGAACCAATCCTTGACCCGTCCCTGTCCGTGCGTGAAAATGTCATGTTGGCCGTAGCCGAGAAAAAGGCTGTTCTGGACAAATACAACGAACTGGCCATGAACTATTCTGAAGAGACCGCTGACGAAATGGCAACCCTTCAGGATCAAATCGACGCCGAAGATTTGTGGAACCTAGACGCCTCAATCGACATCGCAATGGAGGCATTACGGTGCCCCGCCGATGATGCGGACGTATCCACCCTGTCTGGCGGCGAAGCACGCCGTGTTGCCTTGTGTAAGCTACTGCTTGAAAAGCCTGACATGTTGCTGCTCGACGAACCAACCAACCACTTAGACGCCGAAACCATCGCATGGCTGCAAAACCACCTAAAAGAGTACAAAGGCACCATCCTTATCGTTACGCACGACCGCTATTTCTTGGACAACATCACCACATGGATCCTTGAACTCGATCGTGGTCGCGGCATCCCATACGAGGGAAATTATTCTGCATGGGTTGAACAAAAGGCAAAACGTCTTGCACACGAAGCTAAGGACGACAAAACCCGTCAAAAAACCCTTGAACGCGAGCTGAAATGGATGCGCCAAGGCGCCAAAGCACGCCAAGCAAAATCCAAAGCACGTATTTCCGCATACAATGAAATGGCGGATCAATCAGAGCGCGAAAAAGTGGGCAAAGCCCAAATCGTCATCCCCAACGGCCCCCGTTTGGGCGCCAAGGTGATCGAAGTTAACAACATCTCCAAGGCGTTTGGCGATAATCTGTTAATTGATGACCTGTCATTCACTCTGCCACCGGGCGGCATCGTGGGCGTTATCGGCCCCAACGGCGCGGGTAAATCTACCCTGTTCCGCATGCTAACAGGCCAAGAACAACCAGACAGCGGTACCGTCGAATTCGGCGATACCGTACAACTGTCATACGTCGATCAATCACGCGCTGATCTGGACGGCAAAAAAACCGTATGGGAAGAAGTCTCTGGCGGCCAAGAGATCATAAAACTAGGCGATGCCGAAATGAACAGCCGCGCATACTGTGGTGCGTTCAATTTCAAAGGTGGCGATCAACAAAAGCCACTGAACCTGCTGTCAGGTGGTGAACGCAACCGCGTCCACATGGCTAAATTGCTTCGCGAAGGCGGCAACGTATTACTGCTCGACGAACCCACCAATGACTTGGACGTCGAAACATTGCGCGCACTCGAAGACGCGATCGAGGATTTCGCAGGTTGCGCCGTCATCATCTCTCACGACCGCTTCTTCTTGGATCGCCTGTGTACACACATGTTGGCATTCGAGGGCAACAGCCACGTTGAATGGTTCGAGGGCAACTTTGCTGAATACGAAGAAGACAAGAAGCGTCGTTTGGGGCCTGATGCGCTGGAACCGACACGTGTGAAGTATAAGAAATTTACACGGTAAACCGCGCAATATTTAAAGAAATTTAGGCTCCAAGCATCTGCACTGGAGCCTTTTCTTTGCTCAATTCGCTCTTAATATGCGCCCTTGCCAAAACCTTCTTCCATATGCTCCACTTACCCAAACCACAGGAGCCACCCAATGTCCGACACCCCCATCATCGAAATCCGCGAAAATGGGCCCTTGATCCTAAAGGGTGTCAAAACATTCAAGATGCCCGATGGCTCCACATCGGGCGAAAAGCCCCTGCACGCCCTGTGTCGTTGCGGACAGTCCAAAAATAAACCCTACTGCGATGGGTCACACAAAGCCGCGGGATTTGATGGCGCGTCAACGGACGTCGCACATCGTGATCGCGTCTATTCCTACGAAGGCGCCGAAACCACTGTGCACTATAATAAACTGTTGTGTTCACACGCGGGTGAATGTGGCAAACGTGCCTTGGCCATTTTTAATCCCGAACAAAAACCTTGGGTGCAACCCGATGCGGGCACGTTGGACGACATCAAACAAGTTGTCGCCGCCTGCCCATCGGGCGCATTGCGTTACACCGAAAACGATGTGCCCACAGAGATCACCGACGACGAAATCACAGTGACAGCGGAACCAAACGGCCCCTATCACATCACTAACATCCCCATCGCCGCAGATTACTGGGCTGATGGTCAATCACAAAAGAAATATGTGTTGTGCCGGTGTGGTCTGTCCGAGAACAAGCCGTTTTGCGACGGCACACATCATGACAAGGGGTGGAAAGGCAACTAACCTACATTGCAAATCGTAAAACCAAATACGGCACTAAATTCAACACAATCCAAGCAATCTTAAAGTTCCCCAGATAGCTGAAATATAACACTGGTAACTGCGCACGATCCACGCCTGTCATCGCGCTGTGCGCACCTATGATCCATTCACGCGCCAATGCCAAAACAAGCGTACCAATGATCAAAAAAGCACCGTTTACAAATGCCATCCAACCTAAAAACGCAATCCAAAAATCCACGCTCATCACTGTATTACTTCCTTCTAAGTTTCCACCCCATCCTATCATTTCACCCGAAATCCACAAACCACGCTGTACTCATCCACTTTGACATGGGTGTTGATGCAACAAACACAACCCTAAGGCTGCGTTATGCCGCTGTACTCTGTTCAAAAATATTTAACACCTGAACACATCCGAGCGGAGCACAATTCGATTGATTAACCATGGGCAAAAATACCGCATTATGGCTCTTTTTCACCATCCCAAAGCCTTTGATAAACCGCCTGTATCTCTGCTGCCTCACGCACGACTGAGTAATGCTTTTCGGTGAACGCCCGTAAGGATCGCGCAACAGAATTCGTTACTCCAGTCGCCACCCAATTATTTATTGCGTTAACTGCTCCTAAATCATCACCTAAAGCTACAACGGTCCCATTACGCCCGCAATCCGAAAAGGCGTCAAAATACCCCGTTCGGCTACCGACAAAAGGCGTGCCACAGGACATCGCTTCCAGCGGCGTCATTCCGTACCCTTCATAGCGCGGCAATGCCACAAGCAATGATATAGAGGCCATCAGGGTCGGCATTTCTTCGGCAGAAATTTCGCCTACAAATAGCAATCGATCCGCTAGCCCCGCGTTGGAAATTTTATCCCGCAACGTACGTTCAAACGCTTGGTGTTCTGGTGCTGCACGCCCAACAATCAAAGCAATCATTCCCGGATGTTGGGGTAAAACTTTCAACAACGCATCAACGAAGGTATCCGTACCTTTTTCAGGGCGAATTCGCCCAACACACGCCACACCGAATGCGCCACCGTACCCCAAAGATGCCCAAGATTTCGCGCGGTCTTTTACGGTTACAAATCGATCTGTAGCAACACCATGGGGAACAACTGACCACACATTGGCAACGTATGTTGCTGCCTCTGGTGTTGTGGCGATCAAAGCATCCATCTTTGAAATCAACCACCGCGGATAAGCAGAATGTCGTCGTTTCGCTGCCGAGGTAAAAACAATTTTAATAGGGCGCTTCAAAACATCCCGAACCCAGATCGCCACCCGCATTTCCGTATTCCGCCGCACATGCCAAATCGAAAAGGGTAAGCCGTCCGGTCTTACACGACACATCGCGACAGCTTCTCTTTTCGAAATTGGCGTCGGGCAATTTGGAAGTGACACCCCAACCAAACGCAGATTCAAATTCATTTTCTGCTCAGCGACAACGCCTGCCGCAGTAGCTGAAACACCTGTGAAATTTTTATTGAAATTGGTCACGAAGACTCTGGGTGCAGTCATTTAAGTCACTATTTCCATGTTGTGTTGTTGCGTGGTATCTAAATATTTATAGTGCGCGCATTCAAACCACAAGCGACGCCGCCACAAAATGGCGGTTTCCAAATTGGTTACCCATCGCGTATACCAGTAAAAAAGAGTTGCACCCATTGGTCAAATACAACCTTATTCTCATGCTGTCATGGTTGCTGGTAGTTCCCGCTTCAATCATCCGGTTATGCACCAACAAAGATACAATTTTGACCCTTTGTGCGCGTTTTGCTGTTGGAATGGGGAGGCCATCTCAAAAGCCTACCTTATGGTGTCATGCAGCTAGTATCGGTGAATTTCATACCTTACAAACATTACTTCCGTCTTTAAAAAACACTTATTCAGACTATAATATCCTTGTAACGACATCGAACATAATCGCTTTTGCACGTGCTCGCACCTGGACTGATCCTCAACTATCTGTCTCAATTGCCCCATTGGATTTCAGATCAGTGATGAACCGCTTTCTGAAGCATTGGATGCCGATTGCGTTAATCACTATCGAGAACGAATTATTTCCCAACCGCACTAAAATGGTCCGAAATTTTGGTGCCAAAGTGGTGTGGATCAACGCACGCATTTCAGAGCACAGCTTTAAATTTTGGCAAAAACACCCAACTTTAACCGACCAAGTTTTCTCCAAAATCGACTACGTCTTTGCCCAAGACAACGCAGCGTTTGAGCGTTTTAGGTTGCTGGGAATATCCGACCACAAACTTGAGCAAACCCAAAACCTTAAAAAGTTTTGCGACACGGCCCCCGTCAGCCACCCTGATTTGACTGCAATTCAGAACGTATTCCAATACACTGACACACTTTGCGCTGCTTCTACTCATCCTGGCGAGGACGAGGTTTTATTGGATGCTTACGCAATCGCACTTAAACAAAACCCGTCGCTTAAATTGATTTTAGTACCTCGCCACCCAAAGCGCGCACCGGCAATTAAATTGCTGATGGAACAACGCACACTATCGTTTGCCACACGATCTGGCGGCGAGCTGCCACAGGCAACCGATCACGTATATTTGGCAGACACTATTGGCGAATTGCCTTTGTGGTATACAGCCAGTGCAACAACCTTCGTTGCCGGATCAATTTTGCCAATTGGGGGCCATACACCATTTGAACCCGCTGCCTATGGGTCAAGTATCATTCATGGTCCGTATTTTTCAAATTTTCAGGATATTTATACAGGATTGCAACATGCTAAGGGATCAATCATGGTAAGTTCCGCCGACGAAATTGCTACAGCATGGGAAACTCTGCGCATCTCGAAGAATAGAAATATTATGATTTCAAATGCCAAAAGGCAGTTGTTAGATATTGCGGAAATGGAGCAAACAATCGACGCAATCATTCAAAAGACCGCCACAATAATATTGGCGAATGATCAGACTTGATCCCATCTATTATGCAGCCAATACCACTGCTCTGGATTCTTTAGAATACGTTTCCCAATCCGCTCATTCACCTGTGTGGTCATTGTCATAACATCACTTGGCGCAATCGGTTCTTCGTAATCGATAATGATACTTTGACCGTCTTCCTGTCGTGTTGCAAAAACTGGCACTAACGGCAAATTATAACGCAGAGCCATTTCTGCAGGTGCCGTCGTCGTCATTGCTTCATGTCCCAGAAACGGAATGTTTGCACCGGATCCGTATTTTTGGTCGATCAACAGCGCGAAAAATCCACCCTTTTTAAGATGGCGCACCATTGCCATATTTCCGCGATTTCCGCGCGCAACGATTGGTGATCCGCCTTGCTCAATCGCTCTGCGAAAGCGGCGCTCATACATGGGATTGTTGTTTTCGCGATAAACCGCTCCTGTTTCCATTCCCTGTTCTGCCAAATGATGGCGAATAGCTTCCCATTGGCCAAAATGAGCTGACACGATGATCGCACCCAATCCGCGTTCTTTTGCACAACGCAAACAATCCAATCCGGCCCCTTGGGCGGTAAACAAGGTAGTACGTTTCTTATAATCATCATTCATCAAAATTTCGGACAAGGTGCGCGCTGTATTGCGCCCAACATCACGTGTAATACGATCAACTTCAGACGCACTTAGGTCTGGAAAAACAAGTTTTAAGCCTTTGTGAACCCGATTTCGTGCCGACGGTAATGCGCTCACAACAAATCCGCCCAAAGCGGCAAATAGTTTTCCGCGCAATCCAAACGGCAACAACCGCCCCACACCCAGTGATGCCCAAATCGGGGCATATTCCAGAACACGCATTAGGTTTGATTTTTTATCTTCGGACATGATGTGGGTTTAATGGCCTTGGGCGCAGACGACAATGGCGATAATCAATCCGCATTCAAACTATTCACAAACACCTAATCAATTCCGCAGCGTGCAGAATATCTTCGGCCTCTAGATATCGTTCATGATCCAGCAATGGTTCTGCAATCTCCATTTCCCAGGTAACGCCATGCGGCACATGAATGCCCCATGCACCCGCGTGTACGGCGGGTAAAACGTCGGATTTAACAGAGTTTCCAACCATCACACTATTATCCATTCCACCCGTACGACCAAATATTTCGCGATATGTATCAGGGCGCTTTTCGCTCACGATTTCAATGTGATGAAACAGATTACCTAAATCAGAAACCTGCACTTTACGTTCTTGATCAACAAGGTCACCCTTGGTGATCAGGATCAATTCGTAATGCTTGTTCATCTCTTCCAACGTATCCGCAACACCTGGCAACAGATCAACAGGATGTGCCATCATTTCACGCCCAATATTCATCACAGCAGCAATGGCTCCACCATCCAATTGGCCACCGCTGACGTCCAAGGCCGTATCAATCATCGAAAACGTAAACGATTTTATCCCATACCCCATGATCGGAACATTTTTGCGCTGCATGCCCAACAAAACCTTGGCCAAACGATCTTGATCCACATATTCAGACAAAACATCGCCCAGCGCGATATGCGCCGCACCAAAGATGCGCTCATTGTGCCACAGCGTATCATCAGCATCAAAACCGACTGTCTTAATCTGTGTCATTGCTGTGCAATCCTTGGGCGCCCTGATGCGGTTGCTAAAATGCTGCCCTCAACGAAAACTTTGCGCCCTTCAATATTGGCTTCTTGAATATCCTCTTCATATTGCACGCGAATATCTTGAGCACCCGCACCCAGCGCCGCTGATTTTACCTTGGTTGTTAATTCCGCTCGCAATGCATCAAATGCAGCTTGTTGACTGTTAAAATTCACGGGACCCGCATCCATAAAAACGCGCCACACGCCGTCACCCGCACCTTCGATCGATCCCAATTCACGCATAGTGACCTGCCCGACAACGGCACCAATCGCATTCGCGACTCCTGCATGTTCTGGTAATATCATTTCGGCAGACAGGCGTTGCCCCACTGCCCCATAATATGCATGTGCAGAGGCACCCAAACCAATAATGGGCAAATTCAATCCAGCATCCAGCGATACAATCCCGCGATGATGACCTAATCCGGATTTCGTCAGGGCATGTCGTGCTAAATCGCGTGCGCGACCATCAATGTCATCTTCGCCAAATGCGGTTTCTAACAGCACTTCGGATGTTTGTTCGGTCAGTTGGTCGATGATTTTCTGGGCCAACACCATTGGATCGCTCGATAAAATCTCGCCAGTACCCGTACGTAACCGCCCAAAAACTTGCAACGCTTTCTCTGCCGCACGGGCATCCCAAACATTCACGCGACCTAACACATGGCTGGCATCTGAGGGCGTAATCCCCGCGTGCATCACCAAACCGCGCTCCAGAAGGCGCTCAATCGACCCCAAATCAATGCGTGTTTTCACGGCATCGGCCATCGGAATTGCGCCCGCAGATATGCGATCAAAAACCGCCATGTCACGGGGCGACAAACCCACCGTGGCGGCACTCATTGGAACCAAAAATTGACCCACAAACTCTTGTCCACGTTCATCGCCTAACGCACTGTCCAACGCCGCGTGCACCATTTCGCCGTGATCAATCGCCAGCAACGAAACAGGCATAACACGGCGCGGACCCAAGGAAATTGCACCCGACAACCCGTCGCGCGAAACATGCACCTGACTGTCACCACCCAACCCAAAGGTGCGCATCGCTACCGCCTCGACCATTGTGCGCAATCCGCCGACCATCGCCCCGTTGGGATCGATCATGGGTTGCCCATCACGCAAAACCGCAACATCCGTGGTCGTTCCGCCAATATCAGACACCAATGCATCCTTCGCATCTGTCAACCAACGTGCACCCACAATGCTGGCCGCAGGGCCCGACAGAATTGTCTCAATCGGCTTCTCACGCGCTTGATCCGCACTGATCAATGCGCCATCACCACGCACGACCATCATTTGCGCCACTATGCCAATGTCCTTGAAATAACCTTCTGTCGCGCCGATCAAGTGATCAATCATCCCAATCAAGCGCGCATTCAACACGGCCGTCATCGCACGTTTTGGCCCACCCAGTTTTGCCGATAATTCATGCGAACACGATACGGGCACACCCGTAATTTCGCGCACTAAATCGCGCACAGCAATTTCATGGCTTGGGTTTCGTGTGCCAAATTGTCCAGCCACCGCAAAACCCGAAACCGCATCCAATCCATGCAACGCCAAACGCAATGCATCCGTATCCAATGGCGCGATCTCGCTGCCCGTGTGGTCGTGCCCACCACGTAAAATGATAACCGGATCACCCTTTAGCGCCTCATCCAAACCTTGGCGTGCAATATCCTTTTCAGTGAACCCGATAAAAATCAGACAAATCTTGCCACCTTTTCCCTCCACCAACGCATTCGTCGCAAGGGTCGTGGACAACGACGTCATTTTAATTTCGCTGGCGGAAACCCCACTGCTGGCTAAAACCGCCTGCACAGCATTTCCAACCCCAATCGCCAGATCAGCCCGTGTTGTCAGTGATTTCGCACTTGCAATCACGTCCTTCTCGTCCTTTATCAGAACGGCATCAGTATAGGTTCCGCCTGTATCAACACCCAAAAATATTGCCATAATACGCCCCTTGTTCGCAGGCTGAACGTAACCCATGTAGATCGCACTGTCAGGACAAAAACGTCATTCATTAATCAAACTGCGCCCAACCTTGTGTTGGCATCCCGCCGCATTCGTGGCATCCTGTATTCAATCAAAAAGTAAGGTAAAAACCCATGTCAAACATCGCACTTATTACTGGCGCCTCGTCCGGCATTGGCCGCGCCTTCGCGCATTACCATGCGAGCCTTGGCGGCGATGTCATAATCGTTGCACGCCGCAAAGATGCCCTTCAATCATTAAAAACAGAACTAGAACAACAGTTTGGAATAACGGCAACCGTCATAGCCCAGGATATTGGAACACCAGAGGGCGCACATGCACTGTACAAAGCCGTTCAAAAAGCGAAAATACAGGTCGATATTTTGATCAACAACGCGGGCTTTGGTGGGCATGGCGCTTTTATTGACCGTAATCTTGACGAAGATCTGGCCATGATCGATTTAAATGTCAAAAGTTTGGTCACATTAACCCATCTGGTCGCACGTGATATGGTCGCGCAAAAATCAGGCAAAATCCTAAACGTCGGATCGACCGCAGGCATGATGCCCGGCCCATTACAGGCGACGTATTTCGCAACCAAAGCATACGTAAATTCATTCAGCCAAGCCATTGATCAAGAAATGCGTGGACAGGGCGTAACATCAACTGTGCTAGCCCCCGGATATGTTCACACGGAATTCGCCGCAACCGCCAACCTTGAAGGCACAGGATTAGTCAAACAAAAGGGTAAAACAGCCGCGCAAACCGCCAAAATTGGGTATGATGCCATGATGCGTGGCAAGTTGCATGTGGTCAACGAAACCATGCTCGGCTTTATGGTGAACTGGGTCATCCCAATGGCACCACGGCGCATGGTCATGAGCATGGTTCAGGGCATGCAGAAAAAGAAGTAGGGCATGCCCTACTCTTCGTTCATATCCCAACCAAGGGCGCGTGCGACGGTAAATATATCCTTGTCGCCACGTCCACACATATTCATCACCATCAGATGATCCTTGGGCAAATCGCCCGCAATTTTGCGCACATGCGCCAAGGCATGTGCGG
Source organism: uncultured Rhodobacterales bacterium (assembly GCA_963976255.1). Lineage (GTDB taxonomy): Bacteria > Pseudomonadota > Alphaproteobacteria > Rhodobacterales > Rhodobacteraceae > Amylibacter. The sequence goes on along the minus strand of CAXBJO010000018.1, from coordinate 12,743 downwards.
GTTCCAAGGCTGGAATGATACCTTCGGTGCGACACGAAAATTGGAATGCATCCAATGCTTCTGTATCCGTAACAGACACATATTCCGCACGACCAATTTTATGCAACCAACTGTGCTCTGGGCCAATTCCAGGGTAATCTAAGCCTGCTGAAATTGAATGCCCTTCTAAAATTTGACCATCATCATCCTGCAACAAATATGTCCGGTTTCCGTGCAATACACCTGGGCGACCACCCGTCAAAGATGCGCAATGCTCCATCTTATCATTCACGCCTTTACCACCCGCTTCGACGCCAATAATGCGCACTGATGGCTCATCCAAGAAGGGATGGAACAACCCAATCGCATTCGACCCGCCACCGATACAGGCGATAACACTGTCGGGCAAACGACCTTCGGCCTCCATCATCTGTTCTTTGGTTTCTTTGCCAATGATCGATTGAAAATCACGCACCATCGCAGGATATGGATGTGGACCTGCCGCAGTACCGATGCAATAAAATGTCTCATCCACGTAAGTTACCCAATCGCGCAGCGCATCGTTCATCGCATCTTTCAACGTGCCACGACCACTGGTCACAGGGATAACTTCTGCGCCCAACAATTTCATACGGAACACATTGGGTGCCTGACGTTCAACGTCATGCGCGCCCATATAAACGATACATTTCAAACCAAACTTTGCACAAACCGTGGCCGTCGCAACACCGTGTTGTCCCGCACCCGTTTCCGCAATGATCCGCGTTTTACCCATGCGGCGTGCCAACAGAATTTGCCCCAAAACATTGTTGATTTTATGCGCACCTGTGTGGTTCAGCTCGTCACGTTTATAATAAATTTTCGCACCACCCAATTCGGCGGTCACCCGATCCGCGAAATACAATGGTGACGGACGGCCAACATAATATTTCCACAGGTAATTCATTTCATCCCAAAATTTTTCATCAGTCTTCGCTTTTTCGTATTCCGCTTCCAGATCAAGAATCAATGGCATCAATGTTTCGGATACAAATCGCCCGCCAAAATCGCCAAAACGACCCTTTTCGTCGGGGCCATTCATGAAAGAATTGAACAATTCATTTGCCATTATACGTCTCCGTTTGCAGCGCGGATAAAATCCGCGATCAATTGATTATCTTTAACCCCAACCGATGCCTCGACACCAGAAGAAACATCAACCTGTTGCGCACCTGTCAATCGCACCGCCTCGCCAACATTATTTGGTGTCAAACCACCCGCCAACATCCACGGCGTTGCCCAACGGCGTCCCGCAATAAGGCGCCAATCAAAAGACAGACCGTTGCCACCTGGTAAATCTGCGCCTTTTGGTGGCTTTGCATCCACCAAAATTTGATCAGCAACCCGCGCATAATCACTCAATTGCTCAAGGTCACTTTCATCCGATACACCCACGGCCTTCATCACAGGCAAACCATAGGTCTGTTTAATCTGCGCCACACGCTCAAACGTTTCGTCCCCATGCAATTGGATCATATCAATGGGCACGGCACCCAACAACGTATCCAATTCTTCATCCGTCGGGTTTACCACCAAGGCCGTTTTGCAAACCCCAACGGGCACATCATGCGCCAGGGCAATTGCAGTCGCGGCGTCCAAATGGCGTGGTGATTTTTCAAAGAAAACAAATCCGACGTAGGCCGCGCCCGCGTCAGTCGCCGCTTTAAGGCTGTTACTTGTGGTTATTCCGCAAATTTTTACACGCATCTTCGTCCCCCATCAGGAATTACAGCGCATTCATATCTTATTTTTTGAAAGGATACAGTGCCGTTTAGGACAGTTATTCCATCAACGCCAAAATTTGCTCTGTCTCACTGCTGGTTTCTTTCTTCAGCTTTTTGACTTCGCGCTCCAAAGTTTTGACTTCTTTGGTTTTGCTGCCCAATTCTTTGCGGTGTTTATATTCGCGCATGTATTCCCAAACGAAGCCCAACAGTAAACCGATCAAAACGCCCAGCAAAATCACCAAAAACAATGGCAGGGAAACAGCGCCGGACATTCCTACAATCTCAGCCATATCAGTGGGCATCACTCGAAGATCCACCATTTGGCGATTGGCCAACGCTAATACAATCAAGACGAGTGATACAGAAAGTAAAAATAACAGGCGGATGATGCGCATTTTAATGCCTCGCAAATGAACTACTGTATAAATAGGCTTAGTTTAGCCGCCGTTCAAGCGATCACGCAGAAGTTTTCCCGTTTTAAAAAACGGCACATGTTTTTCGTCGACACTCACCGTTTCACCGGTGCGCGGATTACGTCCACGGCGTGCATCACGTTTTTTCACAGAAAACGATCCAAAACCACGAAGTTCAACACGATCACCTTGGGCCATCGCGTCAATAATCTCGTCAAAAATGGTTGCAACAATGCGCTCAACATCACGTTGATACAGATGTGGATTTTCTGCGGCGATTTTTTCAACCAACTCAGAACGTATCATTGACGGAACTCCCCAAAGTCTCTTCTGCGACAATACTTGCAGATTTTACGCGCCATGCAAAGCAATCGTTGATAAAAAAGGGAAAAAATCAAAATTCGATGCATCTATATTGCAAATTTTCCTCACCCAGCGCTCGATGTGGGCACACCTTATCGCCTTCAGGTTGTAAAATTTCAAGTTTTGAACGTGGTACCCAATTTGATTCGCAATCACATCCGCAATTGACCCGATTGCAATTCCCGCATTTTCCCGCACAATACTCTTATTTAGCATCGCATCAAAACAGGAGCCTTTTTTGTTCATCCAATTATTTTTAGGTGGCATGTTGATCGTCGCAACCTCCCTTGCTGCTGCCTTGTCGTGGTTAGGGTTGGAATTCATCATTACGCGCACGCATCGCTGGGTCACGCGACCACCTCATGGCCCAAAATTAGTTCTGGTTCTGTCATTGGCCATGCTAAGCACCCTGTTGATGATCACCGTTTCCGTATGGATATGGGCCATCGCATTGTGGCTGTTGGGGATTTTCGCAACGATCGAAGCATCGGTTTATTTCTCGCTGGTTGCGTTCACTACCCTTGGCTTTGGCGACATCCTCCTCCCGATGGAGTGGCGTTTGTTAAGCGGTCTTGCCGCAGCGAATGGATTGTTGAATTTTGGAATACTGACGGCCATGCTGGTCGAAACCTTGCGCAAAACTCAAACCCATCAGCGCAATCATTCACAGAAATAAAAAAAGGCGCCACAGTTTCCTGTGACGCCCTCAAATTTTATATATTCGAATTAGTCGTTGTTTTTCAATGCAGCACCCAAGATGTCGCCCAAAGACGCACCTGAATCGGATGACCCATATTGTTCCACAGCTTCTTTTTCTTCTGCAATTTCACGTGCTTTGATCGACAGACCCAATTTACGTGTTTTCGCATCAATAGAAGTCACACGTGCATCGATCTTGTTCCCAACGCTGAAACGCTCTGGGCGTTGCTCTGCGCGATCACGCGACAAGTCGGAACGACGGATGAATGCCTTCATGCCGTCATACGCAACTTCGATGCCACCGTCTTCGATTGAAGTCACTTCAACAGTCACAACAGCGCCGCGTTTAACGCCGGCAATTGTTTCTGCGAATGGATCTTCGCCCAAGTTTTTAACAGACAGTGAAATACGCTCTTTGTCAGCATCTACATCAATGACAACAGCTTTAACAATGTCGCCCTTTTTGTAATCGGCCAAAGCTTCTTCGCCGGATTTGTCCCATGCCAAGTCTGACAAGTGAACCATACCGTCGATTTCGCCCTCTAAACCAATGAACAAGCCGAATTCAGTGATGTTTTTAACTTCACCTTCAACTTCAGCACCTTCAGGGAAGTTCTTCGCGAACCCTTCCCATGGGTTGCCTTGTGTTTGTTTCAGACCCAATGAAACGCGACGTTTGTCGGTTTCAATTTCCAAAACCATAACTTCAACTTCTTGGCTTGTGGAAACGATTTTGCCTGGGTGTACGTTTTTCTTGGTCCAAGACATTTCAGAAACGTGTACCAAACCTTCAACACCTGGCTCCAGCTCTACAAATGCGCCGTAATCAGTGATGTTGGTTACGCGGCCAGTGTGGACTGATTCCAATGGGAAACGGCCTGCAACATCGCCCCAAGGGTCGTCTTGCAATTGTTTCATACCCAAAGAGATGCGGTGCGTTTCTTTGTTGATCTTGATAACTTGAACTTTGATTGTTTCGCCAATTGTCAGAACTTCTGATGGGTGGTTCACACGTGACCACGCCATGTCAGTGACGTGCAACAGGCCATCAACACCGCCCAAGTCTACGAATGCACCGTAGTCAGTGATATTTTTAACCACACCGTCGACTGCATCACCTTCGGCCAACTTGCCGACGATTTCTGCACGCTGTTCAGCACGTGATTCTTCAAGAATTGCACGACGAGAAACAACGATGTTGCCGCGACGACGATCCATTTTCAAAATGATGAATGGTTGTGCCATGCCCATTAATGGGCCGGCGTCACGCACGGGACGTACGTCAACTTGTGAACCAGGCAAGAACGCAACAGCGCCGCCCAAATCAACAGTAAAGCCGCCTTTAACGCGACCAAAGATTGCGCCTTCAACGCGATCTTCTGATGCGTGTGCTTTTTCCAAACGATCCCATGCTTCTTCACGACGTGCTTTCTCGCGTGAAATAACTGCTTCACCGCGTTGGTTTTCAACACGATCAAGGAATACCTCTACAGTGTCGCCAACTTCGATTTCAGGGGCTTGGCCGGGGTTTGCAAATTCTTTGAGGTCAATGCGACCTTCCATTTTGTAACCTACGTCGATGATGGCTTGGCCAGCTTCAATCGCGATTACTTTGCCTTTTACAACAGAACCTTCGTCAGGTGTGTCGATGTCGAAACTTTCATTCAAGAGGGCTTCGAATTCCTCCATTGTCGCTTTAGCGCACATATATATAATCCTTTGATATATTTTTCGGGCCGCGCGGTTATATCCACGGGTCTTTGGGTTTCAGTTACAATCACACGTGCAATGGGTCGGCGACAAACACACAAAAGGCCGGATATTTCCAGCCCTGCCTAACCAATTGGTGGATTCTCCACCGCCGCTTTGTGCGATTAGCGCGCGTATAAGGGAAATTATCACCAAGGTAAAGAGCAAGCGCATCAACTTAATCGTGTCGGAATTAAGCTGCTTATGTCTCAAACGCCCGACAAAACTCTGCGTGGCGGCCACTATCATCATCGCAAAATTTGTTTATGATCGCGGGCTCCCACGTACCGCCACAGTCTTGGTTTATCTCCGACTGTAACGACGTCACCGCATCTTTTGTTCCCTGATATTTCGCACCCAAAGCATCGCCCTGTGCATTCCATCCACGTAATTGGTTTAGTGCCTGTTCATACAAGGCGAATGCCGCGTCATATTGATCCCAATTCTTGCGATCAATCGGCTTGCCGCGCAGGCCAGTATGAATTTGATGAACCTCTTCCTCGCGTTGATCCAGTTGCGCACGCAACAAATCATGCTGGCGATTATATTCATCTGCGCGTTCGCTCAATTTTTTCAGCCCAGCATTCAGGTTGACCAATTGATTGGTTTGCTTTGAACATTGCGCAAATACATCCTGATCCACCCGCGCCTCTTGCGCCATGGCACTGCTCGCGACCATAATAAAACAGGCACCCAAAAGGTATCGTAAAACAGTCAAAACTCTATCACCTATTATCCAAAATTATCGCTCAAATCAGAACCTAAGCAAATCTAATGGGCGAGACAAACAATTTTTAAGCCCGGCACCAATCCCATTTTAGTCCTTCGGATAGGATTGCCGCACGACATCCACTGCTACTTGAATGGCTTGATCGACATGCAGGTCAGACGTGTCTATGGTCACTGCATCCGCCGCCGCGATCAGTGGTGCGGTATCGCGTTCAACGTCGCGTTTATCCCGCGCAATGACATTCGCCAACACACCCGCACGTGTCACATCGTGACCGTTTCCATCAAGTTCCAAAAACCGTCGCTCTGCGCGCACTTGGGCACTGGCGGTGATGAACATTTTCACATCCGCATCGGGACAGATGACCGTGCCAATATCGCGCCCATCCAAAACCGCACCACCATCGCGGTTCGCAAAATCACGTTGAAACGCCAACAAAACATCACGCACCTGTGGGATCACAGCAATACGACTGGCCGCTTGGGCAACTTCTGCCGTGCGTAAATTTTCGTTCAACAAATCATCCGGAGTTAAGTTTTGCGCTAAACGGACAGCGACCTCGGTGGTCAAATCGGCATTCGAAATTGCCAAAGATTTCAACCCAACGCCACGGTACAACAACCCTGTATCCAGATGCGAAAACCCAAATGCGGCGGCAACTGCTTTGGATATTGTGCCCTTGCCGGCGGCGGCTGGACCATCGATTGCAACTGTGAATTTCAATGCTTCATTCCATTCCTGTCGGTGTCAGAACTGATCAGGTATTCTTACGCTCAATATTGGCGTTCAGTCCATGCATTAAATCTTCGAAAATTGGAAACGACGTTGCGATTGCGCCTCCATCGTCAACACTCACAGGCTTTACCGTGGCCAAGCCCATGCACAAGAATGACATCGCAATGCGGTGATCCAAATGGGTTTTGGCCGTTCCACCACCGCGCACGACACCCTCTTGGCCATGCACGATCATGAAATCTTCACCCTCTTCGATGGTGACGCCCATGGCTTCAAGCCCACGTGCCATTGCGTCGATTCGATCACATTCTTTGACCCGCAATTCCTTGACCCCGCGCATCACTGTTTTGCCTTTGGCGAACGATGCGACGGCCGACAGGATAGGGTATTCGTCAATCATTGTTGGGGCGCGTTCGGGCGGGACTTCGACACCGTTTAATACGCTGGCACGCACACGCAGATCGGCGACAGGTTCGCCGCCCTCTTCGCGTTCATTTTCAAATGTTATGTCGGCGCCCATTTCGATCAATGTCGTGAACAATCCATTGCGGGTTGGGTTCAAACCGATGTTTGGCACCACGATTTCGGAACCTTCGACGATCAATGCGGCACACACAGGGAAAGCGGCCGAAGAGGGATCGCGCGGTACGGCGATGTCTTGGGCAATCAATTCGGGGCGACCTTGCAGTGTGGTTGCAAAACCGTCTGCTGTTTCCACGGTTTCAATGGTTGCACCAAAGCCGCGCAACATCCGTTCGGAATGGTCACGGGTCTTGCTGCTCTCGATCAAAGTCGTCTCGCCCAGCGCATTCAGCCCCGCCAAAAGCACGGCAGATTTAATCTGCGCGGATGGATGCGGGGACGTGTAAGTGATCCCCATCGCATCCTTTGCCCCGACCATTGTCAGGGGAAGGTGACCGTTTGAACGCCCATATGATTTCGCGCCAAACCCTTGTAATGGATCAGTAATTCGCCCCATAGGGCGTGAACGCAAACTGGCGTCTCCTGTGAAAGTGGCGCTGATGGGACAGGTCGCCATGGCCCCCATAATCAGGCGAACGCCTGTGCCGGCGTTGCCGCAATCTATGACGTCTTCGGGTTCGGCAAAGCCACCGACGCCGACGCCGTTTACGGACCAGCTACCACCGCCATGATTGGTGACTGTTGCACCAAAGGCGGACATGGCGCGGGCAGTGTCCAACACATCTTGGCCTTCTAGTAAGCCTGAAATCTTGGTTTCACCGATCGATAAAGCGCCCAAGATCAATGACCGATGAGAGACTGATTTATCGCCTGGAATCAAGGCAGTACCGCGCAGGGCGCCACCCTTGCGGGCGGTCATTGGAATGGGGGTGCCGTGGCCGGACATGGGACGTCTCCTGTTACTTGTGCCTGTCATAATCCATGGCGACAAAATCGTCCATTGGGAAAATTTCATGGGCGGCGTACGGGGTGTTAAGATTTACAGAATGTGCCTAAAATCAATGTCGGTATTGCGTCGTGAAGCGAGGTGCATGAGGGTGTTTACCTTTGCCAAAACCGCATGGTATTTGTGCGGTCAAATATAGATTTACCCCTTGGGCGTGCGGGTAGCGCCGGCCAGCGACCCCGCTTTTAAATTTTGCGGAACGTCAGGTAATGCGGCGTGCGGTTTTCGCGGATGGCTTTCAGCTCGTAGCGGGTCGAAATCCAATCGCCCCATGGTTTGCGCCAATCGTCTGCACCTTGTGCCAGCCATTCGAAATTACCGTTAGCCAAGACTTCTTCGAGTGCTTGGCGGACGTAATCCTCGATGTCTGTGGCGATGCGGAAAATTGCACCTGATTTCAGGCAGGCGGCCAATGGTTCAAGGTGGTCTTGGGTGACAAAACGACGGCGATGATGACGCGATTTTGGCCACGGGTCGGGGTACAACAGGAACGCACGAGATATGGATGCGGGTGGCAGGACGTCCATCATGTCACGCGCGTCTCCCGGGTGAACAACGACGTTTTTGCATTTTGCCGTGCGGATTTTGCCCAACAACATAGCCACGCCGTTGATATAGGGTTCACAACCGACAATATTGACGTCGGGATTCAGGGTGGCCTGATGCACCATGTGTTCGCCGCCACCAAACCCGACCTCGAGCCAGATATCATGGTCGTTTCCAAACCAATCCGTGGGATCGATTTGGGTGCGATCGGGATTATCGTCCCATGTCACGCCTGTTGGTTTCAGATCATCCAAATCCTCGGCCATATAGCGTTGTTGCGCTTTGTGCAGGGATTTCCCCTTGATCCGCCCATAAAAATTTCGACGCGGTGCGCCTGATACGTGATTTTCGCGTTTGGTCATGCTTTAGAATCCTTGGTGCAACCCCGATGGGATTACACTGCCGCTTTAAGCGTGTCCACCAGATCAGTTTTTTCCCAAGAGAAGCCGCCGTCATCAGTGGGCGTGCGGCCAAAGTGACCATAGGCCGCTGTACGTTCATAAATCGGACGGCGCAATTGCAGGTGTTCGATGATACCGCGCGGCGTCAAATCAAATGCGTTGGCGACAGCGGTTTCGATGGCCGCGTCGGGAACAGTACCCGTGCCATGTGTCTCACAATAAATCGACAGCGGTTTCGCCACGCCGATGGCGTAGGACAGCTGAATTGTACATTTTTTGGCCAAACCAGCGGCAACCACGTTTTTCGCCAAATAACGCGCGGCGTAGGCGGCCGAGCGATCAACCTTGGTCGGATCTTTGCCTGAAAACGCGCCACCACCGTGTGGTGCGGCGCCGCCATATGTATCGACGATGATTTTACGCCCTGTCAGACCAGCGTCCCCGTCGGGCCCGCCGATGACGAATTTACCGGTGGGATTTACGTGCCATTCAGTGGTTGGTGTGATCCAACCGTCGGGCAATGTGTCGCGGATATACGGTTCGACCAAATCGCGCACGTCATTCGATGACAGCGTTTCGTCCAAGTGTTGTGTGGACAAAACGATGGATGTAACGCCAACGGGTTTGCCGTCTGTGTATTGCACAGACAGTTGTGATTTCGCATCCGGCCCCAGTTGCGCCAGATCACCAGAATGACGTGCCGTGGCCAAATTGCGCAGGATCGCATGGGAATAATGAATTGGTGCAGGCATCAGTTCAGAGGTTTCGTCGGTCGCATAGCCGAACATGATCCCTTGATCCCCTGCGCCGTCGTTATCGACGCCTTGGGCGATGTGGGCGGATTGTTCGTGCAGGTGGTTTTCACACAACAGGTTTTTCCAATGGAATCCGTCCTGTTCGTACCCAATTTCACGCACAACGCGGCGGACGATTGAATCGACATCGCCCATAACGGATTTTAATTTTTCCGGCGATGCGAGGCCAATTTCACCGCCGATAACCACTCGGTTTGTGGTGGCGAATGTTTCGCAGGCAACACGCGCCATTTCCTCTTGGGTTAAGAGCGCATCAAGGATGGCGTCGGAAATGCGGTCACAGATTTTGTCTGGATGACCTTCTGATACAGATTCAGAAGTGAACTGATAGTTTTTACGGGACATGAAACGCTCCAATAGTTAAGGCGCGCACGTCAGGAAGCCGTTGTGAGCACTGATTTGTGATACCACACAGCGGTGCAAGGTCAATCCTTTTTCACAGGGGTACGCAACGCACGCATGAACGTGTAAATCAGCAACAGCGCGGCGAACACCATCCACGGCAATTCACCCGTTTTGGCATAGAATGTGCGGGGTGCGGGTGCGGGCAGTGTTTGATCGAAATAGCCCGCCGTCCCCAGTTTCAGAGATTGGATAACACGCCCATACGGATCAATCATGGCCGAAATGCCCGTGTTGGCGGAGCGCGCAAATGGCAGGCCACTTTCGATGGCGCGGGTACGTGCCTGTGCCAGATGTTGATAGGGGCCTGAAAAATTGCCAAACCACGCATCATTGGTGATTTGAACAATCCATTGCGCACCCTGTGCTTGGGGTCGAGAATATTGCGGGAAAATTGCTTCGTAGCAGATTAACGGAATGAAATCAGGCACGTTGCGACCTGCAATCGTGCGCGGCCCCTGTCCCGCCTGAAACCGTCCCGCCAAACCCGTCAATCCCGACAGGCCAAGCCGATCAATCAATGCGGCGAATGGCATGTATTCACCAAAAGGTACCAGGTGTTGTTTGTCGTAAATGGTGTTCACCCCACCGACCTGATCCAAAAACAGCAATGAATTTCGCGGGGCGTCGCCCACACGGCGCACGATACCTGCAATCACGGATGTGGATGGCCCCGATGCGGTGCCAATTTCCTGCAAAATTGGCAGGCTGTCCTGTAATAGATAAGGAATCGAGGTTTCCGGCCAAATCACAATGTCAGGACGTTTTGGGGTTTTGGCGGCGGTATAGCCCAATTGGCGTTTGTAAAAGACATCCACCATATCACGCCGCCATTTCAGATCTTGCGCGGCATTGGGTTGAACCACCCGCACCACGGTATTTTTGGGGTTCATTGGCATTGGGTCACTGACACGCCATACGCCCAGTGCGCCAATGACAAACAGGATAATCACGCCCAACATCGCACCGTGCCAAATACGTGGTGCAAACATGGCCGGCAGAAAACAGATTAACAATAACAACAGCCCCGTGCCATGAATGCCAAACCACGCAAGCATTTGCGACAGCGGTAAAGGAACCAATCCATAACTTAGGTGCCCCCAAGGGAACCCCGTCAGGATATTTGCCCGCAGGTATTCAAAAACCGTCCATGACACCGCCAAAACCACCAAACGCCCCGCGCCTGTTGGCATAATTTTCACAGCCGTGGCAAATGCCGCACCCCAAAACAAGGCTAAGCCGGCAGCCATAAACCCAAGGGCAAAAGGTGCCATCCAGCCGGTGAGTTGGACGTCAACCAAGAAGGGTTCCATGATCCAATTCATCGTTAACGCAAAGTAACCAAAACCAAACCACCACCCGATACCAAAGCCCAATTTTGAACGTTGAATGTCGCGCAAACACCAGCCGATAAAGGGCAGAATGACGAAGTAAATGAATGTCAGATCAAACGGTGCCTGCCCCAACGAGAGTAACAGCCCAAGGCCAAACAACGCCAGTCGTTTACCCCACGTCATGAATTGCGTGTCGTCCAAATGTGCCAATGATATTTACCTATTTCTTCTGTGGTTTTTTATAGACGCGCAACCGTTTGATACGCCTTGGGTCTGCTTCCATAATCTCAAAGTCATAGCCAGAGGGATGAGAAATCACTTCGCCACGCACGGGAACCCGCCCTGTCATCATAAAGACAAGGCCGCCCATGGTTTCAATTTCTTCGTCATCTGTGTCTGATGCTAAATCTACACCCAAAACCTTTTCAAATTCTTCAAGGGATGCACGCGATTGGCAAATAAACACGCCTGGCTTTTCTTCGATCCATGTCGCGTCGTCGTCGATATCGTGTTCATCGGCGATGTCACCAACCAATTGTTCAACCAAATCCTCGATTGTGGCAATGCCATCGACACCGCCGTATTCATCAACGACCAAGGCCATATGGGTACGTTCCGTCTGCATTTTTTGCAACAAAACATCCAAGGGCATTGATGGTGGAACAAACAAAACGGGACGCGCCAGTTTTTCCAAGTCGAAAGTTTTGGCACTGCCGTTAAACCCATGTTCCAATGCAAGGTCTTTGAGGTGAACCATACCAATTGGATTGTCCAAAGTTTCCACAAATACAGGCAATCGAGAGTAACCGCTCTCGCGAAATTCGCTGACAAGTTTTGACAGGGAAATATCCGATGAAACGGAAACGATGTCGGAACGTGGAATGGCCACATCTTCGACACGCATTGATTTCAGTTTGCTAAGACCCGCATCAGATGCCTGCGCAGGGGCTTGCGATTGAGGAGATGGGGTCGTTTTTGCGCCGTTCAGAAGGCGGCGCAGAAAGCCAGTTTGTGGGAGGGGTTGCGCGCTTTGCGCCGCAACCGAAGACCCTTCTTTAATGTCGCCCATTGGTCCTTTCCAAGATCATGGCAGTGCTATGTCGTTCCATATGGGTCAGTTATACCCATTTTTTCAAGTAGGTGCGACTCGATTCCTTCCATTAGGGTGGCATCGGCATCAGTTTCATGGTCGTACCCCAATAAATGGAGGCATCCATGCATCAGTAAGTGGGTGGTATGATTGTCCATCGTTATATTTTGTTGGGCTGCCTCGCGTAAACATGTGTCGTAAGAAATCGCAATATCACCCAGCTCATTATCGCCGAACCTGTCCATTTTGGGCGCTGCGGGCGCCTCGCCTGCCTTGATTGGTGCCAAATCAT
>CAXBJO010000017.1:0-58568 GCA_963976255.1 uncultured Rhodobacterales bacterium | reverse complement strand
CCCGTCCATAATTTGGGTCCGACATTGAATTGGTTTAACGTGTAATATATGGGCGAATTTGTGCGGGTTTATATGGCGATTAGGTGTTTTAATGACGCACATTATATTCTGCGCTAGTAGTCTTAAGAAAAGAGGTGACCCATGACAAAGCCCGCATTCCTAATGACCGCGCAAGGGCGCAAAATTGCTTATCACAAGGTTGAAGGTGATGGCCCAGGTGTTGTTTTTCTGGGTGGGTTTTCATCGGATATGGAAGGATCGAAAGCAATCCATTTGGAGCATTGGGCGCGTGCCAAAGGGCGCGCATTTATTCGGTTTGATTATTCAGGACATGGTCAAAGTTCAGAAGAGTTTGTTGATGGTTGTATCGGCGATTGGGCGGATGATGCGTACGAGGTTATTTCACATTTGACCCAAGGGCCACAAATTTTGGTTGGCTCATCCATGGGTGGCTGGATTGCGTTGTTGGTGGCGAAACGGATGACCGCACGGATCGCAGGATTGGTGGGTATTGCCGCCGCGCCCGATTTCACCGAAGACAGCATGTGGGATTGGATGGACGACATTATGCGCGCGAAATTAAAGCGCGATGGCGTCGTGTTTGTGCCCAGTGATTACGGGGATCCTTATCCAATTACGAACAAGTTGATCGAGGATGGGCGTAAACAATTGGTATTGCGAGAGCCGTTAAACCTGCCTTTTCCTACCCGTTTGTTGCACGGCACGGACGACGAAGACGTAAAGATGGACGTGGCGTTACGCTTGCTTGAGCATGCGAATGGCGACGATATACGGCTGAGCTTTGTCAAAGGCGCGGATCATCGATTTTCAACGGATAGGTGTTTGCGTTTGATCGACAAAGCAATCCATTCGGTGACCAACGCGAGGTAACATGCTTAAATTCATCAAACGCACCCTTGGACTGATTATTTTTGTCATTTTGGGGGTTGTTGGCATGATGACCTTTGGTCCGCGCGAGAAAGTAAATCCACAGGTTTCATTTGATCCAGATGCGCTGGGCGCGGATGTGGATGGGTATCTGCGCGACGCAGAGGCAGTATATCCACAGCTAACTGATGGCGTGGAAAAACAAGTCGTTTGGGCGGGCGAGGTCGGTGCGCGCACCCGCGACGTGGTGGTTTATCTGCACGGGTTTTCGGCGACGTCGATGGAATTACGCCCCGTGCCTGATCGGGTGGCGGCGGATTTGGATGCGAACCTGTATTTTGCACGGTTACCGGGGCATGGTTTGCCGGGTGTGGCGATGGGGGCTGCGCGTGCGGATGATTGGGTTATGGCACTGGCGGAAACGATGGCGATTGCGCGGCGTTTGGGGGATCGTGTTATCGTGATGACAACATCCACGGGCGGAACATTGGCCGCTGTTGGGTTGGATTTTCCAGATATTATGCGCGGTGTCGAAGGGATCATTTTCGTGTCACCCAATTTTGGCGTTTATAACAAATTGTCATTCCTTGGGCGTCTGCCCTTTGGCCGTGTTTGGTTTTCGTGGTTGGCGGGAAATGAACGCTCGTGGGAGCCCCTGAATGATCAACAGGCGAAATTTTGGACGACGAAATATCCACCGCATTCCATTATTCCAATGATGACCCTAATTGCCCATACGGAAAAAATGGATTTTTCAAAAACGGATATTCCAGCACTGTTTTATTTCAGCGACGAAGACCGTGTTGTGAACGCGCAAATTACCCGCCAAGTGGCTGCGCAATGGGGCGGAGATGTGGATATTGTAAATCCAACGTTAGTGGATCAAATTGACCCCAGTAATCATGTGATTGCGGGTGATATTGTCAGCCCATCACAGACTGAACCCGCCACCCAAGTCATGTTGGATTGGATCAAGGCGTTGCCTATAAAATAATCCCGACGATCACCAAACCCAGACCGATGGCCGACAGCAGTAACGAAATCAAATTGATTGCCACCAGACCCTTTAGGTGGTTGGTCAATTCTTCGCCCTCGATCCCTGCACGTTTGGCCTTGATTGCCCGCACGATACAATAAAGCAGACCCAACAGGCCCAAAACTGTGACAACAACACCGGTGATAATCATGACTTAACCTTTTTGATTTTTGCGGACAGCAAATTTTTGCTGGCTTTTTGATACGCCAACACTTGCCCTTACATCAAGGGCAAAGTAGGTGAAGGGTTAGCATTGTAAAGGGGTTCATCATGACCGAAGAAGCTGGCCAATCTACCTACCGCGTGGCAGCGGACGAATTACGCGCATTTATCGAGCGTTTTGAACGCTTAGATGCCGAGAAGAAAGACATCGCTGATCAACAGAAAGAAGTGATGGCCGAGGCTAAAGGTCGTGGTTATGACACCAAAGTTCTGCGCAAACTGGTTAGTCTGCGCAAGCGTGAGCCACATGATATTTCCGAAGAAGAAGCGGTTCTGGAAATGTACAAAGAAGCATTGGGCATGTAATTGCCGCGTGACGCGATTGCGTCTGCTAAATCACGGGTCGCGCAGATAGCGCGGCCACGTTTTCCATCCGCTCGATGTAATACCAATCATCCTCGTATGCGTAATCCATCGCCTCGATAAACGCGGGTGGCCCGATCGGGTCTGGATCCAATCCATCTTCGTTTTTGAATTTTTCTAAAAACGCATCTCGAATTTTTTTGAAATCACCCGGTGCCTTGGGATCATGATCCTGAAGGTATTTATGCATTAACTGACAGCCGTACAGCGATAAACCCTTATTGATGGGCATGGCATTGCCGGCCAAATCCTGGGGGTTTTCAACGCCACAAATCGCCCCAACAACATCGCGCCACATCCGAGGGTAATCCTCAAATCGCCATGTGACGATTCGATTTTTACGGGCTGCTTTGGCATCGAAGGAATGAAGGGCGCGATCCAATGTTTCTGACCAGCGCAGATTGCGCAGATCTGCATCAAGCAGGAACTCGCGAAATGATTCGACTTTGGCGTGGGACAAGGAATCCGAGTAGCACGACGGCAAAAACGTCGAGGGCGCACGTAAACCCATATAAAAGCGATAACTGTCAGCGGGCAGAAATTTTGTATAACGTGCCAAAGTTTGGCGTATTTGAGGATAAATCAAGTTCTTGCGGGCGGGGCGTGAAACCGCCCCAGCACGGCGGCGATCCAAGATCACCAATGTTTTAAAGTCCGCACCTTTGGTCACCATCGACAGGTATAATTCGGAAACCTTTTTGGCGGATTTACCCTTTTCCAGCGCCAAGGTCGCATCGCGAAACGCAGTCAGTTGGCTGGCGTGGGATGCCACCAAAATGCCCTGTTTTGCCAACAGTGCCTGATTTTGTGACAAGATGTTTTCGATGTGAAGCCCCGCCACGCGGTGAGCCCCAATAAAAATGCGTATATCCATGGCTTTATCCATATCTTTCACGTGAAAGTTTGTCCATTGCTAGACATAGAATTGCCCATGCGTTAAGCGCGAGATGAAGGGCGTTTGTTGGACTATGTCGCAAAAAAATAAATTTTGGCTAAATATGGATCGCTGGGTGCTGTGCGCTGCTGTGATCGCGGGATTGGTGATTTTGCCAATTGTCGCGGTGATTTGGTTGGCATTCTTTCCGACCGAGAATATTTGGCCGCATTTGATCGCGACCAGCCTGCCAAGGTACCTTAGTAATTCCTTGATTATCATGGGCGCGGTGGCGTTGTTGGCCAGTGTGATCGGCACATTTTGCGCGTGGATGGTTGTGACCAAGGAATTCCCGATGCGGCGCATTTTGGAATGGGCGTTACTGTTCCCGTTGGCGATCCCCGCATACATTGGCGCCTATGCGTTTGTGGATTTTTGGGAATATGCAGGGCCTGCGCAAACGCTGTTGCGTGATTGGTTTGGTTGGGTAAATTCGCGTGATTACTATTTCCCAGCGGTACGGTCGCGCGGTGCCGCGATCTTTGTGATTTCATTGTCATTGTACCCTTATGTTTATCTGTTGGCGCGGGCGGCGTTTCGCGAACAGTCCAGCCGCACAATCGAGGTGGCGCGGGCATTGGGCGCCGGGCCCGTGCGAGCATTTTGGGGTGTGGCATTGCCGTTGGCACGCCCTGCGATTGCGATTGGAACGGCGCTAATCATGATGGAAGCGTTGAATGATTTTGGCGCAGTCGAATTTTTTGCGGTACAAACATTAACCACAGGAATTTTCACGGTGTGGCTAGAAAGTTCGAACGTGGGCGGCGCGGCGCAGATTGCTGTGGTGATATTTGTTGTAGTGATGTTTTTGGTGCTGTTGGAACGATATTCACGACGTAAAATGCGGGTGCATCAGCGCGGTAATCAATCGACACCACCGGCGCGGGATGTGTTGAGCGTGGGGCGCGGGGTTTTGGTGATGTTCCTGTGCGCGCTGCCTGTGATTTTTGGGTTTATCATGCCATTCGCAATTATGTTTGAACATGCGCTCAGTGTGACTGACCTGTGGTCAGAGCCGGTATTCTTGCGTGCAATTTGGACGTCAATTTGGGTTGGTTTGGCGGCCGCATTTGTGACGGTTGGGGCGGCGATGATTTTGATTTTCGCCATTCGATCATCGCGCTCCGAGTTGCCCAAGATGTTGGCACCTGTGGCGACCATTGGATATGCGGCGCCCGGTGCGGTTTTGGCGGTGGGGATATTGATCCCGATGGCGTTTTTTGATCGTAATTTGGCCGACCTAGTCGAAGCATTGACGGGCGTCGATATTGGATTGTTGATTACGGGTACCGCAACGGCGGTGATTTTTGCATTATCTGTGCGGTTTTTCGCCTTGGCATTCGGGTCAGTAGACAGCGCGATGGGGCGGTTTTCACCCAATATTGGCGATGCGGCGCGATCATTGGGATTGCGCCCCATTCAGGTGTTGGGACGTGTGCATGTGCCTATGATTTGGACATCGTTACTGATTGCCATTTTGATGGTGTTCGTGGACAGCATTAAAGAGTTACCCGCGACGTTATTGTTGCGTCCGTTTGGGTTCGAAACATTAGCGACGCAGATTTATAATGCCGCGTCGGTAGAGGACATCCAAGGGGCGTCGGGGGGATCGATTGTGGTGATTTTGGTTGGAATGATTGCGGTGGGCGTTATTGCACGCGCTTCGCGTTAGGGGAAATATGATTGCACCAGAGACAGCATTTGCATTTATGGGATTTGCCGTTGCATTGGCGTTGGTGCCCGGACCCGACAACATTTTCGTGCTGACCCAATCCGCATTACATGGGCGATTGTCGGGTATTTTCGTCACATTAGGATTGGCCACGGGATTGATTTTCCACACTACGGCCGTGGCGTTTGGTGTGGCGGTGATTTTTGAGACATCGCAATTGGCATTTAGTGCGCTGAAATATATCGGTGCGGGGTATCTGTTGTTTTTGGCCTATAAATCCTTTCGCGCGGGTAAATCCACGTTGGACGGCGCACAGACACCCAAGGAAACAGCAATGGCATTGTATAAACGCGGTTTATTTATGAATCTTGCCAACCCAAAGGTGACGATCTTTTTCTTGGCGTTTTTGCCACAATTTGTTGATCCACAAATGGGGGGCATGATCAGTCAGTTTTATCAACTGGGCGGGTTGATGATTTTGATGACGATTTTAGTATTTTCATCCGTCGCCTTGGCGGCGGGGTTTTTGGGCAATTGGTTGCGCAAATCCAGTGCGGCAATGATGTGGATGAACCGTGTGGCAGGCCTAATTTTTATCGGATTGGCGGTTAAGCTGGCGCTGGCGCAAAAGTAAGAAACCAAATGACGCGAGGTTACCCCCGCGCCGTATTGATCCCTAGAATTTAAACTTCGAATTCGATCAACAAATCCTTGGCATCGACCTGTGATCCTGCGGGGGCGTGGATTGTTTTGATGACCCCGTCATTTTCCGCCGCAATGCCCGTTTCCATTTTCATCGCTTCGATGGTGCATAACAGATCACCGGCTTTGATTCTTTGTCCAACTGTCACCACAACCGAGCTGATGACACCTGGCATTGGCGCACCAATATGGGCGGTGTTGCCAAGTTCGGCAGTCGCGCGTTTTATGGTTGTGGCGGCTTTGGATCGGTCGGTGACCCGTGCGGTGCGGGGTTGACCGTTCAGTTCAAAGAACACGCGCGCAATACCGTCATCATCCGCGTCTCCAACGGCGATCAGGTGAATTTCCAGCGTTTTACCGGGATCGATTTCAACGCTAATTTCATCACGGGGTTTCATCCCATAGAAGAATGTGTTGGTCGGTAAGGTGCGCACAGGCCCATAATCGCGGTGGCGACCCATGTAATCCAAGAATACTTTGGGGTACATCAGGTAACCGTTCAGGTCTTCGTCGTCGACGGTTGCGCCGTCCAACAGGTTCGAGACTTCTGTGCGTTCCGCCTCTAAGTCCAGTGGTTTAAGGTGTTCGCCCGGGCGTGATGTATCGGGTTTTTCACCCTTAAGCACCTTTGCGACGATCCCAGCAGGAAAACCGCCTTCGGGTTGACCCAAGTTGCCGCGCATCATGTCGACCACACTGTCAGGGAATGCCACCTCTGTTTCGGGGTCTTCGACGGCGGTGCGGGTTAAATCTTGGGTGACCATCATCAAAGCCATGTCGCCGACCACTTTGGATGACGGTGTCACCTTGACGATGTCGCCGAACATTTGGTTGACGTCGGCATATGTGCGCGCCACTTCTGGCCAACGATCCTCTAATCCTAATGACCGCGCTTGTGCCTTAAGGTTGGTGAATTGGCCACCAGGCATTTCATGCAGGTACACTTCGGATGCAGGGGCGGACAGGCCGGATTCAAATGCCGCGTATTGGCCGCGCACGGACGCCCAGTAATCGTTGATCGAACGAATGGCTTCGATGTCCAGACCTGTATCGCGATCTGTGTGGCGCAAACTTTCAACGATTGAACCTAAACATGGTTGTGATGTGCCACCCGAAAATGCGTCCATGGCCACGTCAACCGCGTCCACGCCTGCATCTGCGGCTGCTAGGATTGTGGCACCTGCGATGCCAGATGTGTCGTGGGTATGGAAATGGACGGGCAGGCCGACCTCTTCTTTCAATGCTTTTACCAACACACGCGCCGCGGCGGGTTTTAACAAGCCTGCCATGTCTTTCAGGCCTAAAATATGTGCGCCTGCGGATTTCAATTCCTGACCCATCTTGATGTAATATTTCAGGTCATATTTCGCCCGATCGGGGTTCAGAATATCGCCCGTGTAACAAACAGTGCCTTCGCAGACCTTGCCATTTTCGACCACGGCATCCATTGCGACGCGCATGTTTTCAACCCAGTTCAAGCTGTCGAAAACGCGAAAAACGTCGACGCCTGTGGTGGCCGCTTGGCGCACAAATTCCTGAACCACGTTATCGGGGTAATTGGTGTAGCCAACGCCGTTCGAGGCGCGCAACAACATTTGCGTCATGACATTTGGCATGCGTTTGCGCAGATCGCGCAGGCGTTGCCATGGGCATTCCTGTAAGAAGCGATAGGCGACGTCAAACGTGGCACCACCCCAGCATTCCATGGAAAATAATTGTGGCAGGTTGTGGGCGTATGCATCGGCAACGCGCACCATATCATAACTGCGCATGCGGGTGGCCAACAGCGATTGATGCCCGTCGCGCATGGTGGTGTCGGTGATAAGCAGTTGCTTTTGATCAGCCATCCAATCAGCAACCGCTTGGGCACCTTTGTCTTGCAACAGATTGCGCGTGCCGTATGCAGGTTCTGGGGCGCGGTGCAGGGGTGGTTTGGGCGCCTTGGCGTTGGCGTCGGGCATTGCGCGACCTTGCACGTCTGGGTGGCCGTTCACAGTGATGTCGGCGACATAGTTCAGGATTTTCGTGGCGCGGTCACGACGTGGCTTGAAATTGAACAGTTCGGGCGTGTTATCGATGAATGTGGTGTTATAGGTGTTGTCCAAAAATGTGGGATGCTTCAACAGATTGATCACAAACGCGATGTTCGTGGACACGCCCCGAATACGAAATTCGCGCAAGGCACGATCCATCCGTGCAATTGCATTTTCGGGGCTAGATGCTTTGGCTGTGATTTTCACCAGCAAGCTGTCGTAATACCGCGTGATCACCGCACCTGAATATGCTGTGCCGCCGTCAAGGCGAATACCCAAACCCGTGGCCGAACGATAGGCCGAGATGCGGCCATAATCGGGGATGAAATTGTTTTGCGGGTCTTCGGTGGTGATCCGCGTTTGTAGGGCGTGGCCGTTTAATTTGATGTCGGCTTGGGATGCGGCACCTGTGGCGCGCGCCAATGTTTTGCCCTCGGCAATTTTGATCTGCGCGCGCACAATGTCGATGCCCGTGACCTCTTCGGTTACCGTGTGTTCGACCTGAACACGGGGGTTTACCTCGATGAAGAAGAATTCATTGGTGTCCATGTCCATCAAAAATTCAACCGTGCCCGCACATTCATATCCGACGTACGCACAAATTTTGCGGCCCAATTCACAGATTTCAGTGCGTTGAGCCTCGCTTAGATATGGGGCGGGGGCACGTTCCACTACCTTTTGGTTTCGGCGTTGAACGGAACAGTCGCGTTCAAACAGGTGATAGATTTCGCCGTGGCTGTCACCCAAAATTTGCACTTCGACGTGGCGCGCACGTTGGACAAGGCGTTCAAGGTATCCCTCGCCGTTGCCAAACGCGGCTTCTGCTTCGCGCCGACCTTCTAATACTTTTTCTTCAAGCTCGTCCGCGTTCATGATTGGACGCATGCCGCGACCACCACCACCCCATGATGCTTTCAGCATGAAAGGATAACCGACCTCGTCCGCCATACGGCGCACTTCGTTCATGTCGTCAGGTAAAACTTCGGTGGCGGGGACGACGGGAACGCCTGCGGCCATGGCCACACGGCGCGCCGATGCTTTGTCGCCCAATTGGCGCATGGTTTCCGCCTTGGGGCCGATGAATTTGATGCCGGCGGCGTCACAGGCATCCACGAAATCGGGGTTTTCGGACAACAGACCGTATCCGGGATGAATGGCATCTGCGCCCGCCATTTTTGCCACCCGAATGATTTCGGAAATCGACAGATATGCGGCCACGGGTCCCATACCTTCACCAATGCGATAGGCCTCGTCCGCTTTGAAGCGATGCAATCCCAATTTATCTTCTTCGGCGTAAATCGCGACGGTTTTTTTACCCATCTCATTGGCGGCACGCATGATACGAATTGCAATTTCACCGCGGTTGGCGATCAGGATTTTATTGAAAGTTGTCATTGGGATTCCGTTATGGCTGAGGACTGGGGCGCTGGCAGTTCAGGGATAAGTCATGCTTGGTTCACGCTCTGTTTGGTGAAAACTTGGTTGATTTGGATACCTTGTAACCCTTTAAAGGATTCGCACAGGTCTAAATCAGTAATATCACCTATAAAATACGACATAGTGCGTATTATGATGCGTTGGCCTTAGCGGTTCAATGGCATAATTAATACAAGTGTGACGCAGCTCACAGTTTTTGCCGTAAATTGTGCCATACTGCACAGATTGTTTATGGAGGGTTCAATGGCAAAGCGGTTTAATGTGTCTAAGGCCGGAGAGCTGGTCCAACTATCTTATTCAGGGCGGCTGGGACCACGGGTGAAGGCTAGTTTGGATCGCGGTGGTGTTCAGGCATATTTTTTGAACGATGGAACGCTGGTTATCCCCGGATCAAACGAGTTCCAGGATTATACGGATTTCAATCTGCGTTTGCGTCGGGTTCTTCATACCGATAAACGCAAATATCACGGCGGCTTTCTGACCCATGCCAAGGCGGTTTTGGCGTGGTTGGATGAAAAAAATCTGCACCCGACACGCATTACCGGACATTCCTTGGGCGCGGCCAGTGCGCAAATTGTCGGCAGCCATTTAGCCAAACCCACAGTGGCATTTGCATCACCCAAAGTCTTGCAAGGAACTGATCGCCTGAATGGCGAGGGGTGGGTGGCGAATTTCCAGCGGGTTGATGATCCCATTTGTAACTTGCCACTGGGCGACGAGAATTTTCGCCATATTGGCAGCAGGCTCTGGATGGCAAGCCCTGTGGACGAAGGTGGCGGGCTAAAGCATAAGGTAAAATATTATTTGGCGTTGATTAACGATAAGAATTCCAACACCAAAATCCCACGGGTTTGGCCGCGCTAGGTTGACGTGGAGTTGGCACAGCGCGGCAGGATTATTTTTCCTCCGCCGCATCGTAATCTTGGCGTGCCGCGTCGATGGTCGCAAGGTTATTCAGTGCCCATTCCCCCAATGCACGCACAGGGGCGCGAAACGATTCCCCCATCGGTGTCAGGTTGTATTCGACCTTGGGTGGGATTGTCGGGTGATAGGTGCGCTTGACCAACCCGTCGCGCGTCAACTCTCGTAATGTAAGGCTCAGCATGCGCTGTGATATGCCCAAGTTCCGTTTTAATTCGTTGAAACGCAATGTCCCGTATTGCGACAACGAGATGATGACAAGCACGCTCCAACGATCCCCAACGCGCGACAGCACTTCGTTTATACGTTTACAATCGGGGCATTGTTCGGCGTCTAGCATGGTGGTTCCCTTTATGTGACCAAGGTTCATTTATGTGCCTTCTTGCGGAGGGTTTTGGTTCCCCATATATCGTCGGTTACTAAAGTATACCGCACTTGGATAGTGCCAACAATAGGACATATAGAATGACCAATAATACCCTGCTAGAGCAATTAAACTGGCGTTATGCCACCAAGAAAATGGATTCCGCCAAGGCAGTGCCCCAAGAGAAAGTGGATGCAATCATCGAGGCAATCCGCATGGCACCAACGTCAAGTGGCACACAGCCCTTTGAGGTTATCGTTGTGACCGATCCACAGGTGCAAAGTGAAATTCGCAAGGTTGGTTGGGATCAGGCGCAAATTACCGATGGGTCGCACCTATTGGTTTTTGCTGCGTGGGATAATTACACGGCTGCGCGGATCGACGAAGTTACCGATTTGATGACTGACGAGCGTGGCGAATTGCCGATGTTGAATGCGTATTACGATGATTTGAAAACAAACTATCTGCCGCGTGACACACAGGTAAATTACGAGCATGCGGCGCGTCAGGCCTATATTGCATTGGGTATTGCATTGGTTGCAGCGGCTGAACAACAGGTCGACAGCACCCCGATGGAAGGATTTGATCCCAGCAAGGTTGACGAAATTTTGGGCTTGAAAGCGCGTGGTTTGCGGTCAGTTGTTTTGTTGCCATTGGGGTATCGCGATCCGACGGGTGACTGGTTGTTGCCGATGAAAAAAGTACGCAAATCGCGTGAAACGATGATACGCCAAGTGGGCTAATCGTTTGCGCGGTGCAAATTTAACCGGGCATTCAAGGTAAACTTGGGTGCCCGTTTTGCTGTTGAATACGATGCGCGTGCCGATTTGGGGCAAAAAGCAAACTTTGAATGTTTCAAAACGGGTTTTTCAAGGTCACGCGCCATCATGACCCATCATGCCCCATATGGCGCGTGAACTGTAACAAAGTGCGCAAGGTGTTTTCCACAAACCTGTTTAAAAAAGACACCTTGCATGAAACGCCCGATGACAAAACCGATCCATTGGCACGTTTTAGTGAGCGTCGGGTAACCCAAAAACACGCGGCGGTGAGTTCGAAGAACGTTGAAATCACCTTGCTGTTACGGCCATCTGCAAATGCTTGTTTTGAGGAAGATGCTGTCGTTACCTAAGGCTACTTTAACTTTAAATCTTATGGAGAACAAAAAAATGAAACATCTTAAAATGATCACACTCGCAACTGCAGTAGCACTGTCATCCGGCGTCGCCGCGATGGCCATGACAGAAACCGAAATGGTTAACGTTCTGACTGGTGGTCTGTTTAATGACCTAAGTGCCGGGGGATATGAAACTGCAAACATTGATAAGCTAACGCTGTCCGAAGTGAGTGCCTTAACAGGTATCTTGGGCGCAGGGTCAATGGGCGACGGCGAAGGCCAGAAAATCAAGTTCATCTTGGACAAAGCGGCTAAGCGCTAAATTCTAAAATACTGCTAATGTTAGGCTCTGCACTTAACCAGAGTAGAGCCTAACTCTTCATCTCTTCCACCGCTTTATAAACCATCTTCGAAACGAAGTTTATGGGCAGAAGAGTTGCATTTCAATTTAACCTGAAGGAGGAAAAAATGGACAATAATCATGAATTAAAAATCAAACGAAGACATTTTTTAACCGGCGCCAGCGGGGCTGCAATCGGGATTGGTTTAACGCAACCAGTGTTGGCCGCATCGGCACCTTTGGGCGACGAAATGATTTATGAGGTACAGCGAACGGACGCCCAATGGCAGGCCATGCTGTCTGTGGACGAATTTGAAATCTTGCGCAAGCGAGGAACCGAAGTCGCGAAATCAAGTCCTCTTTGGAACGAAACACGCGACGGGCTTTATCACTGTAAGGGCTGTGATTTAACCAGCTATGACGCGCGGTGGAAAACCATCGTTGATAAAGGGTGGGTTTTCTTTTTCCATTCCGAACCGAATGCCGTTTTGACTGATGTCGAAGGGCCAACGCCCAAATATGGTGGTATGATCACGGGATTGGAAGCAAAAACAGAATTGCATTGTCGTCGCTGTGGCAGCCATCTAGGCCATTATGTCTATATCGAAGATCGTAAAATGCACTGTATAAATGGCGCATCTTTGGTGTTTAAACCTAAAAACACCTAGGCCTTGGATGGTGTTCGTTTTCGCAAACTAGAACCACGGTATCAGGCGCGGATGAACACCCACGAGGCGGTCAGTGGCGAGATTGAGGTGGCCGGACAAAGCCGCCGTTCGCCAACAAGTTAGCCACCGCAGGAAACTTCGATTTTATTGAGCACACCTAATGGAATTCTGTTAGGTTTGAACAGAACATTACAGTCGCTGCAATTTTTTTGAGGGATATTATGAATTCATCTACGGAAAGCCGTCCGGTCGCAATTGTAACTGGTGCGAGCGGCGGACTTGGTTCGGCAACGGCACGCGCGCTGCAAATTGAAGGCTATCGTCTGGTCTTGATGTCTCGTAGTGGGTGCAAAGATATCGCTGAAGAAACAGGGGGAATAGGCGTCGCCGGATCGGTCTTGAGCGATGCGGATATCGACCGAACAGTTGCGACCGCACTGGATGCATTTGGCAGAGTAGATGCCGCCGTTTTCGGCGCCGGGCGACATAGCGAAGTAATGAAAGGCCATAAGGTTCCCACCCCACCGCCTGCAACGCGCGACAGTTTCAATTATGACCCTGATTACCAACGCGAAATATTCGATATACCTTGGCCAGCTTGGCATGATGATTATGAGATGATGGTTGTTGCACCAATGCGATTAGCCAAAGCTGTGTTGCCGTATATCGGGGCCAACGGGCGTGGATCGTTTGTTGCGATATCTGGCATCGAGGCCGGTCAGCCTAGACTGCCCTTTACTCTTGGCCCGACGCGCCTTGCGCTGCACGGTTTTGTCAAGCTACTGGCCGATAGATATGGGCCGGAAGGTATCCGATTTAATGCCGTTGCTCCGGGTCTGATGGAGAGTGCAAAAACTGAATTTCATCCTGAATGGGCAGGAACCGTTCCGCTCGGACGCGTTGGTCGCAATGAAGAGGTCGGTCGGACAATAGCATTTCTGGTTTCGGAAGCATCCAGTTACATAACCGGCCAATGCCTAACGGTGGACGGAGGCGTAAACAGGCCACTAGGTATATAGAAGACAACAGAAGTTTTCGATATTTCGTATTAGTTCGACGGTCGGTTTGCGCTCTTAGCGGCCATAGAGCATTACCCATTGTGTATATTGAGGAGAGCCTCTCGTGCAAACTTCGTTTACACTTACAGCGTCATCGAATGCCAAGGGCAATCGATGATTATTAATAATTCTGCAACGCATTCACGTCCAACTCACCATTTGCCATATCACGAATAGCTTTCGCAGCTGCATTCGATGCGGCGGCGGTAGTATAGTAGCAGATTTTACCAGTTAAGGCGGCGGCGCGGATGGGTTTGCTGTCGGCGAAACTTTGGGTGCCTTCGGTCGTGTTGAAGATCAGATCGATTTCGCCGTTTTTCAATGCGTCCACCGCGTTTGGTTGGCCTTCATAGATTTTCTTGACCCGTGTGTTGGCCACGTTGTTCGCGTTCAACCACGTTGATGTGCCACCCGTGGCAATAATTTTAAAGCCAAGCAAGGACAGGATTTCAGCCGCCTCAAGGATCAGCGTATCTTTGTCGCCCTCTTTCACCGAAATGAAGACTGTGCCTGACGCAGGCAGAGGTGTTGATGCGGCCAGTTGCGATTTGAAAAAGGCACGCTCAAACGTTTTGTCCAATCCCATGACTTCGCCCGTTGAACGCATTTCTGGCCCCAGTAATGGATCAACACCAGGGAAGCGGTTGAAGGGCATCACCGCCTCTTTCACTGCAAAGTGATTGGGGAAGGGGGATTTTAAGTCGAAGTTGGTCAGGGGTTCGCCCGCCATCACCCGCGCGGCGATGGCCGCGATGGGTGAATTGATTGCTTTGGCGACGAACGGCACGGTGCGTGATGCGCGTGGGTTCACCTCGAGGATGAAAATATCCTCGCCTTTGATTGCGAATTGGATGTTCATCAGGCCGACAACATTCAGACCCAAGGCCAATGCTTTGGTCTGTTCGATCATATCGTCGATTTGGTGTTGCGGCAGGGAATATGGCGGCAGTGAACAGGCGCTGTCGCCCGAATGCACGCCGGCCTCTTCGATGTGTTGCATGATGCCGGCAACGTGGACGTTTGTGCCGTCGGACAATGCGTCGACATCAATTTCGATCGCGCCAACAAGGTAACTGTCCAACAGGACGGGGTTGTCGCCAGACACGGTGACGGCTTGGGTCACATAGCGTTTAAGTTGTTCGTCAGAACGGATGATTTCCATGGCGCGGCCACCCAAAACGTAGGATGGGCGGATCACCAGCGGATAGCCCACATCAGCGGCGACGGTGAAGGCCTGTTCGGCGGTGCTGGCGATGCCGTTATAGGGCTGCTTAAGGTTTAGCTTATGCAACAATTGTTGAAAGCGTTCGCGATCTTCGGCCAAATCAATCGCGTCCGGTGTGGTGCCAAGGATTGGAATACCCTCTGCCTCAAGGTCATTGGCCAATTTTAGGGGTGTTTGACCGCCGAGTTGGACAATGACGCCGTGCAGGGTTCCGTTTTCCTGTTCGACCCGCAGGATTTCCATTACGGTTTCCATGGTCAGGGGTTCAAAATACAGGCGATCCGATGTGTCATAATCGGTGGACACAGTTTCTGGGTTACAGTTGACCATGATTGTTTCGTAACCCGCCGCCGTCAGGGCGTAACAGGCGTGGCAACAGCAGTAATCGAATTCAATTCCTTGACCGATGCGGTTGGGGCCGCCGCCAAGAATGACGACTTTCTTTTTGTCGGATGGCCATGCTTCGCATTCGACGTCGCCCATGGCGTCCGCCTCATACGTTGAATACATATAGGGTGTTTGCGCCTCGAATTCGGCGGCACAGGTGTCGATGCGCTTGAACACAGCGGTGACGCCCATCTCGTTGCGTGTGACGCGAATTTCGCGCTCTTTCACGCCTGTAAGGGTCGAAAGACGAGCATCGGAGAAGCCCATCATTTTGATCTTACGCATATCGTGGGCGTTTTTGGGCAAGCCGTTGGCGATGATGGACGCTTCGACGTCGACGATTTCGCGGATACGGTTCAGGAACCATGGATCGAACGCGGTGGCATGGATAATTTCGTCGTTGGTCAGGCCGTGACGCATCGCCTGTGCGATTAATACCATGCGATCAGGAGTTTGTTTTGAGATCGCTTGGATCACTGCGGGTTTTTCAGGCGCGCCAGGGATAATCATGTCGTCGAAACCCGTGAGACCAGTTTCCATGGAGGCGAGTGCCTTTTGCAAGGACTCGTGGATGGTGCGGCCAATGGCCATGACTTCGCCCACGGATTTCATTGCGGTGCCCAAGATCGGCTCGGAGCCCGGGAATTTTTCGAATGCGAAGCGTGGAATTTTGGTGACGACGTAATCGATAGAGGGTTCGAATGATGCAGGCGTTACGCCTGTGATGTCGTTGTCGAGTTCGTCCAGCGTGTAACCCACAGCCAGTTTGGCGGCGATCTTGGCGATGGGGAAACCTGTCGCTTTGGATGCCAATGCGGACGAGCGTGAAACGCGGGGGTTCATTTCGATCACCACCATGCGACCGTCAACGGGGTTTACCGACCACTGTACGTTCGATCCACCTGTTTCGACGCCGATTTCGCGCAGAACATTGATGCTGTGTGTGCGCATCATTTGGTACTCTTTGTCGGTTAATGTCAGGGCGGGGGCGACGGTGATGCTGTCGCCTGTGTGAACGCCCATCGGGTCAACGTTTTCGATGGCACAGACGATGATGGCGTTGTCCGCTTTGTCGCGCACTACTTCCATTTCGAACTCTTTCCAGCCCAGCAAACTCTCGTCGATCAGGATTTGGTTTACGGGTGATGCATCAAGACCTGTGGTGCAAAAGTGAATGAACTCTTCGCGGTTATAGGCGATGCCGCCGCCTGTGCCACCCATGGTAAAGGCTGGGCGGATGATGGCGGGCAGGCCGATATCTTCGATCGCGGCCATAGATTCCTCTAGGCTTGTTGCAATGGTGGCACGGGGATTTTCAATGCCTAAACGATCCATTGCTTCGCGAAAAAGTTTGCGATCCTCGGCCATTTCAATCGCTTTGCGATCTGCGCCGATCAATTCGATGTCGTATTTTACAAGGGTACCGTCCTCGTCCAAGGACAGTGCGGTGTTCAGGCCGGTTTGACCGCCCATGGTGGGCAGCAGTACCATTTTATCGTCTGGATATAATGCGCGCTCTTTGGCGATTATTTTTGCGACCACTTCGGGAGTGATGGGTTCGATGTAGGTGGCATCGGCCATGTCGGGGTCGGTCATGATTGTGGCAGGGTTCGAGTTGACCAGAACAACGCGGTAACCTTCTTCCTTTAGTGCTTTGCATGCTTGGGCGCCCGAGTAGTCGAATTCGCAGGCTTGTCCGATAATAATAGGGCCTGCACCGATGATCATGACTGTGTTGATGTCAGTTCTTTTTGGCATGTGCGCGCCCCTATGTATGTCGCGCGTGTGGAATCGCGCGTGAGTTCCAAATTGTCGTGGGTGTAATGTTTTGGGGGCTGTGGTGCAAGGGGTATTCAGTAAAAGGAGCCGTGCAAGCACGGCATTATTATATGCTTTGGCTGTGGGCCAAAGCGGTTTGCCTGCGGCGCAGATATTTGGGCAAAGTAAAGGTGGGCTATTTTATGATTTCAGAGAGTCCAACCGATGAAATTAGGTTTGAGTAAGCCACCAAGGCCATGACAAAGAAGGCAAGTAAAATGAGTTCTTGTTTGAAGTGGTATGAGTGAAAGTAGTCTTTGTCGCGATGATGAGTCACGTCCATAAGCTCATCGCCAAAATGGACGGATAAAAAAGTACCCAGTCCAGAGAGTATGATGACGGTCCAATATGGGAAGGGCGTGGTAATGATTTGATATAAAATATTGGTGACGGCTGTCACCGTGTATGTTTCAGGAGAGATCAGCATCATCCCCAAGTTTATTATTATTGCGATCACCCAAACGACGACTTCGCTGATCAGCATACGAATACCGAAGAGTAGGCGCAGTGGAAAATCAAGCAAAAACCCCGCATCGGCGACGGGGGTGCATAACACAAAGAAGCTCCATGTCAGGGCGGTGACAAGACCACCCGTTGAAAGACCGTATTGAAGGCTGAGATAGCCAAAATAGCCAAGCAGGAGACAAACGAGCAGGCCAAATTTAACGGCAGTTTTTTTATGCGGCGTTTTCGTCATATCCGAGACCTTTGTTCGCTTTTAACATAGTTGATAGGGGTGTAAGCGTCGATGGGACATTTGGTGCTATTTGACTGGTTAAATGTGTTGCAGAGCACTAAAAGATTCAAGAAATAAAGGTTGTGCTATGCAAAATAATTACATCCTGTTGGAGGACGGCCCAGATGGTCAGGCGCAGGTGTTTGCGAACCCTGAACGTTTGATCTGCGCATGGGATGCTGACGGCGTTGCGGATGCCTTTGCTCAGATGGAAGCGGCGCGCGCAGGTGGAAAGTGGTTGGCAGGGTTTGCCAGTTACGAGTTGGGATATGCGTTGGAACCCAAGTTGGCTGCATCGATGCCTGATGGGCGTCGGTCACCACTGATTTGTTTTGGTGTGTTTGATGGACCTGATGCATCGGCCAAGCGTGATTTGATGCACCGTGCGTCGAATGAGCAGGATGGCGCAGATTTGGATGCGCCTGTGGCTGTTTGGTCCGAGGCGGATTACGCCCGCGCATTTGAGGTTGTGAACGGGTATATTAATGCGGGTGATTTTTACCAGACAAACCTGACGTTTCCGATGCTGTCGCGTTTTGAGGGTTCTGCATTGGGGTTATATGCACGATTGCGAGCGGCACAGCCGGTGAATTATGGCGGTGTGGTGAATTTAGGCGCAGGGCCTGTTTTGGTGTCGCGAAGCCCTGAGTTGTTTTTCAAAGTTGATAATGACGGCGTGATTTCAACGCGGCCAATGAAGGGGACTGTGCCCCGTGGGGCGGATGCGGCAGAGGATGCAGCATTGGTTGCGTGGTTGGCGTCTGACCCCAAGAACCGTGCCGAGAATTTGATGATTGTGGATCTGTTGCGCAATGATATTTCGCGCGTGTCTGAAATTGGATCGGTGCATGTGCCAGAGCTGTTTACCGTCGAGAGTTACGCCACAGTGCATCAGATGGTGTCCGAGGTGCGGGCGAAGTTGTTGGATGGGTTGCGCATTGGCGATTTGTTTGGGGCGTTGTTTCCCTGTGGGTCGATTACAGGCGCGCCCAAAATTCGCGCCATGCAGGCTATTCGCGAATTAGAGCCTGAACCGCGCGATGTGTATTGTGGATCGATGGGGTGGATTGCACCAACTGGTGCGATGAGTTTCAATGTTTGTATTCGCACATTAAGCCTGTTTAAGGATGGAGATGTGCGATTAAATGTGGGTGGGGGTGTGGTTTATGACAGCACGGCCAGTTCGGAATATGAGGAAGCACTGTGGAAAGCGCGTTACACGAAATTGCCCCCAAGGGGTTAGACGTTATCGAGACGTTGGGATTTACGCCTGATGATGGGTTTGTGCGGCTGGCTGCGCATATTGATCGGATGGAGGCGACTTGTGATCGGTTGAAATTCCCGTTTGATCGCGGTGCGGTTTTGATGGCGCTGGGCGAAGCGGTGGACGCGATTGCCGCGCGGGTGCGGATGACTGTGAATGCAGACGGTAAGATCGCGGTGCAGGTGGGTATGATAGTTCCTGTGGATCGCTGGCGTGTTGGGATTTCTGATGTGGTCTTGAAATCGGATAATCCGTGGTTGTCTGTGAAGACGAGTGAACGCAGTATTTATGATACGGCGCGGGCGGGGTTGGTTGATTTGGATGAGGTGTTGTTTTTGAACGAACGGGGAGAGGTTTGCGAGGGGACGATTACGAATGTATTTGCTGACTTGGGGGATGGGTTGGTGACGCCGCCCGTTTCCTGTGGATGCCTGCCCGGTGTTTTGCGGGGCGAGATGTTGGCATCGGGTGATGCGCGAGAGGGGGTGCTGACATTGGATGATTTGCGCACGGCCAAGGGTGTGTTTGTGGGGAACTCGTTGCGGGGATTGATTAAGGCGCATTTGTAAGTGTCCACGTGTGGACACATGCTTAAACTATTGATTTTATTGAGATAATAGAAAGTTAGAGTTTGCTAATTACCCCAATCCAAAATAACTTTACCGCTGGTACCTGATTTCATTTTTGCGAAGCCCTGCTCGAAATCGTCGACGTTAAATCGGTGGGTTATGACGCCCGATACGTCCAAGCCGTTTTGCAACATGGCGATCATTTTGTACCATGTTTCGAAAATTTCACGGCCGTAAACGCCCTTGATTGTCAGGGCTTTGAACACGATTTTCGACCAATCAACGGGGGATTTTCCGGGCGGGATGCCGAGCATGGCGATACGTCCGCCCATGACCATAGCGTCGACCATTTGATCGAATGCTTGTTGGTTGCCGCTCATTTCCAAGCCGACATCGAAACCTTGCGCCAGTTTAAGAGAGGATTGCACGTCTTTCAGATCTGTGGTGGCGACATTGACGGGGGTGACGTCGGCGACACGCGCGGCCAAGTCCAAACGGTGTGGGTTGACGTCGGTTATAACCACGTGACGCGCACCTGCGTGGCGTGCGACTGCGGCGGCCATGATGCCGATGGGCCCCGCACCCGTGACCAACACATCTTCGCCCAATAAATCAAAGCTGAGGGCAGTGTGAACGGCGTTGCCCAGGGGATCAAGGATTGCACCGATGTCATCGGATATGTCATCGGGCAGGGGCACAACATTGAACGCGGGCAGGCAGAGATATTGGGCAAATGCGCCCTGAACATTCACACCGATGCCGCGCGTTGCGGGATCAAGATGGAAGCGACCAGAGCGTGATTGGCGGGAATTTTTGCCGATCAAATGACCCTCACCAGAGCAGCGTTGACCCACCTCTAAATCGGTTACATTGCGGCCGAGTTCGACGATTTCGCCGGCGAATTCGTGACCGGTGATCATGGGAACGGGGACGGTTTTTTGCGCCCATTCGTCCCAATTCCAAATATGCACATCCGTGCCGCAAATGCCGGTTTTACGAATACGGATCAAAACATCGTCTGCACCAATTTTGGGAACAGGGGCGGTGTGCATCCATAACCCTTCGCGGGGTTCCAATTTGCCAAGTGCTTTCATTTCATTTGTCATGATATGGCACCCACAAGTTTACCCGCACGCGCGAATGCACCAAGGGCAAAGTCGAGGTTTTCACGGGTTAATGCCGCGCTCATCTGGGTGCGAATGCGGGCTTGGCCGTGGGGCACGACGGGGAAGAAAAAGCCGCTGCATAACACGCCCTCATCGAACAGGGCGGCGGATAAATCTTGGGCGCGTTGGGCATCGCCGAGCATCACGGGGACAATGGGATGTTCGCCGTCGAGCAAGTCAAAGCCCAATTTTTGTAAACCCGCGCGCCAGTATTTTGTGTTTTCGAACAGTTGCTTGCGTAAATCATCGCCGTTTTGAACAAGGTTGAGCGCCTCTAGCCCTGCGGCGACGATGGCGGGTGGCAACGAGTTTGAGAATAGGTAGGGACGGGCGCGTTGGCGCAACAGGTCGACCACATCTTGGTCGGCGGCGATGTAACCGCCGATGGCGCCGCCCAATGCTTTGCCTAATGTGCCCGTCAGGATGTCGACATCGACGCCAAAGTGATCGGGCATGCCCGCACCGCGTGCGCCCATAAAGCCAGTGGCGTGGCAATCATCGACCATCACCAGTGCATTAAATTGTGTGGCCAAACGGGTGATTTCGGGCAAGTTCGCAAGGGTGCCATCCATGCTGAAAACGCCATCGGTTGCGATCATGATAAAGCGGGCGCCGCCGTCGTGTGCGGCCACAAGTTGGCGTTCGAGATCATTCATATCAGAGTTGGCGTAACGAAAGCGTTTCGCCTTGCACAAGCGGATGCCATCAATAATGGAGGCGTGGTTAAGGCTGTCTGATATGATCGCGTCTTCGGGGCCTAACAGCGGCTCAAACAGGCCGCCATTGGCATCGAAACAGGCGGCGAAAAGAATACAATCATCCTTGCCCAGAAAGGCGGCCATGCGCTTTTCCAGTTGGCGGTGCAAGTCCTGTGTGCCGCAAATAAAGCGCACAGAGGCCATACCGAAACCATGCGTTTGCATGGCATTGGCGGCGGCATTTATCAGGGCGGGGTGATCCGCAAGACCCAGATAATTATTGGCGCAAAGGTTGATGATGTCACGCGAGCCGACACGAATTTGACCCGACTGTGGTGTGGTGATTTCGCGCTCTTTTTTGCGCAGGCCGTCCGCATCGATTTGTTGCAGAGTTTGGGCGATGTGGGATGCAAAAGTTTGGGTCATGTCGGGCTCCTGTTTTTAGAAATCTAACATAGCGGTCAATAGTCCGCAATAACGGATATTAAGTGTTCATCACAATCAGTATCGCTTTGGATGTCGTGACTCCTGTGATGGAATGCGCGACATCCGCAGGATAGCGTGCCGTGTCGCCATTGGACAGGGTTTCGGTGCTGTCACCGCTGATGACGGTTATTTTACCCGCGACGACCGTCAGGTGTTCATGGGTGCCTTTGGTGTGCGGCTTGCTGTCCAAAGAGTCGCCAGCCTTGAATTCTAATTCATATATTTCAAGTTTTCCGACGTCTTCGGGCGGGGACAGGATGCGGACACGACACCCTGATCCGTTGATGTTTATTGTTGGCACATCGCCGCCGCGCAAAACCGCGATTTGGGATTTTTCGGATCGGTTTTCCAACAGACCTGCGAAATCCACCTGCAAGGCGCGGGTAAGGTTCCAGAGGGTGGAAATTGTTGGGCTACTTTCGCCGCGCTCGATCTGGCTGAGCATTGATTTGCTGACACCAGAGAGTTTTGCAACAGCATCAAGTGACAACGCCTTTTGTTGGCGCGCCTCCTTAAGTTTCACAGGCAGTTGGGACAATATAGCGTCGTCGTGATCCGTCATAGCGGAAATTTGGATGATCGAGGTGGGATGGTCAAGGTGAAAAAGCGTGACATGAAAAAGGGCCCCGCGATGGCGAGGCCCTTTTGTATTCTAATGATTTGTAACGATGGCTTAGCCGTTAATCCAAGAGTTTACCAAATCCATGTTATCTGCAACCCATTCTTCTGCAACGTCTTGTGCAACTTCTTCGTCGCGACCAATACGCAAGATCCAGTCGTTTACTGTACCTGGGTCAAGAACCATGTTTGACAACATTTTTGAAACCGCTGGGTTACGCTTATCAAGTGACTTTGAATAACCGATCCAAACTTCTGCGTCGTTGTGCTTACATTTGAAAGTTGATGCTTCTAGCCAATCTTCTTGCTCTAGATTCAGAACGCGACAGCCGTCTGTGACTGGTGGTTCGTCAAGTGGAGACAAGTCGTATGCCGCAAACAACCATTCAGGTGTCCAGTAGTAGAACAGAATTGGTTTTTCGTTGCCATAAGCCGCTTTTAGTTGTGCTTTGAACGTCGCGTCAGAAATGATTTCTGGCTCCCATAGTTCGTCCAAACCGTATGATTTGAATTTCACTTGCCACATTTTTGTGGATGTCCAAGACGAGTCGCCCGCCCAATATTCGCCTTTGCCATTGCCGTCTTTGTCGAACAATGCTGCAATTTCTGGGTTAGCTAAATCTTCGAATGATGTCACCTTATCAGACAGATAACTTGGGACGAACATACCTTGTGTGCCCGTGTATGGTTTGTTTACGCCAACAGTTTTGTTGCCATCAACATATTGGTCCCAGTTGGCAACCTGATTTGGCATCCAGATGTCGGGGTGTACGTCGATAGAGCCATCGCCCTTGTCCATACCCGCAAAGATAACAGAGCCATCTGATGCACCTTGGATGATTTCAGCTTCGCCGCCCATTGGGCCAGTAATAATTGCTTGGATGACTGCGCCGATGGCATCAGCACCTGTCCAAGTTAGATCGGCAATGGCAATTTTGCCCTCTTGCGCCACAGCGGCCGTTGCGGCAACTGCGATTGCGGTTGAAGCCGCAAGTGTTTTTAAAATATTCATTCTATTCTCCTAGTTAGACTTCTTTTATTTGACCCCAAGCAGTTGGGGTCAAAATTCTATTTGTTTGCTTTCTGAACGACACGATCAATCATCATCGCCAATAATGCAATACCTAAACCGGCCAAAATACCTTTGCCGATGTCTGTGCGGGCAAGGGCGTCTGTAACCAAGAAACCCATACCACCAGCGCCAATCAGCGCGGCAACAACAACCATGGACAGGGACATCATTACGACCTGATTTACACCCGCCATGATCGAAGGCATTGCCAGCGGTAATTCAACCTTGGTCAGTAATTGACGCGGGTTTGCACCAAAGGCGAGCGCCGCCTCTTTCGTGCTTTCTGGGACGTGTTGGATACCAAGTGATGTCAGGCGTACCATGGGTGGCATGGCGAAAATAACTGTCGCCATGATGCCCGGAACAACCCCAATGCCAAAGAAGGCAACAGCCGGCAGAAGGTACACGAATGATGGGATGGTTTGCATGATGTCCAAGACGGGTGTCACCAATGCCTTGCCCAGTGGCGATTTACCGACCCAGATCCCAAGGGGGAGCCCGATGATAATCGACACACATGTGGCGGCCGCCACCAAGGTAAGGGTTTCCATCGCCGTCAGCCAGAAGCCGAACACCGCAAGATACCCCAGCGACGCGCCCACAAATAGGGTGATGCGTGTCCCTGCGGCATAGTAGGAAATCGTCAGCAATATTCCCATCATGATTGGCCACGGTGTCCCAACAAAGATGGCTTCGATTGCGTTCAGCAGTGCCTGAAGAACTTTGACAATACCGTCAAAGAAATAGCCATAAAACGCTGTCAGGTATCCCACGCCGTTTTCAATTTTACCCGACACGAAGGTGTGCAAGTTGATCGGGCGTTTGCTGGTTGGGGCTTCGCGTTGGATGTAGCGTGTGCCGTCCTCGGCCCGTGGATAGGATACGATGTCGGGGCGATCAATCCAGATCAAGGTTGGAAAATCGGAAATGATTTTACAGTTGAATTTGTCTTGGAATGTGACGTCTTTGCCACTTGCAATGGCGCGATCCTGTTTTACGCAGGTGCGCGCATCGGGTGCGAATTGGGTCGAGCGATAGATCATCAAGGGGGCAATCAGTGCCAAAATGACGGTCATCATCACCAAACGGTTAGCTTTAAACCCCGAGCGTTTTGCGCGATCAACACGCCATGCGTTATATTGGCGATAGTAAGCGCCATCCGCAAGCCAGCCAAAGAAGATCCGGCCAATGATGAAAATCACGATGGCGGTGATAACCGAACTGGACGTCCAGTTTTCATAGCGTTCGATCAGCAATTGTTTGTTGCTGGCGGCGGCCGTGTTGCCCGCAGCGGTGTATTTTGCGACTTCTTCGATCACGGTGTAGCCAGCGATATTGAATTTATACGCCGCGCCAAGGTAGACCAATGTGACCAAATCAATCGCAAAGGCGATCCAGAATAACAGCCAGTTGCCGCGCAATGACGCCCAGATAAAGCTGCCCAATGCGGCGGCGACGTTGATGTGGGTTTTTGGTAGTTCGCTTTTCTGAATTTTAAGGAACGTTTTGGCATAGTAGTCGCCGCTTTGATCCGCGAATTCGTGAAAGGGACCTGTTTTTGATTCTTCTGACATATTATGTCTCCCCTCTGATGGCATGTAGCAACGAATCTTTGGTGACGACGCCGACGGGCTTGCCATCATCCATGATCACCAATGGTTTGTCCTGATCGACGACTTTGGTCAGCAGTGTGTCCAAATCATCCTCTGGCCCTGCTTGTGGGCAGGATTTGAGTGCGGGCAGTTTTTTATGCTCTTTTTCGTATTGCGCCACTGGCACCATAACAGTGTGGGCGAAAACCAATTTCAGCTTGGAAATACCTTGGACGAAATCGGCCACGTATTCGTCGGCGGGGTTGGTTACGATGTCCTCTGGGGTGCCAGTTTGAACGATTTCGCCGTCTTTCATAATGGCGATGCGCGATCCCATGCGGATGGCCTCGTCCAAGTCGTGCGTAATAAACAGCGTGGTTTTATTCATTTCCTTGGACAGCGCCAAGAATTCGTCCTGTAGGCCGCGACGGATCAGCGGATCAAGCGCGGAAAAAGGTTCGTCCATCAACAAGATTTCAGGATCAGCGGCCAAGGCGCGTGCCAAGCCGACACGTTGTTGCATACCACCTGATAATTCGGATGGGTACCGATCGCCATAACCTTGTAAGGTGACACGTTCGATCACCGCATCAGCGGCCTGTGCGCGCCGGAAAGCATCCACGTTGCGCAATTCAAGCGAGAAGGCGATGTTGTCGCGCACGGTGCGGTGCGGCAACAGCGCCATGTTTTGGAACACCATGCCGATTTGATCGGCGCGCATGGCGCGTAACTCTTCAGGGTTCAAACTACCGACATCGGTGCCATTGATTGCGATTGTTCCGCTGGTGGGTTCGATCAGACGGTTAACGTGGCGCACCAATGTGGATTTGCCAGAACCTGACAGACCCATGATACAAAATACTTCGCCTTCGCGTACGGACATGGAAACGTCCTTGACGCCGACCACACATTCGAACTCTTCTAAAACTTCTGCCTTTGATATGTTGGATTTTTTGACTTCGGCCATCGCCTCGTCGGCGCGGCTACCGAATATTTTCCAGACGTTTTCCGCCTCGACCACTACTTTTCTATTATCGCCCACTGGCAAACTCTCCCTTTTGCCAAGTCTGATGCTTGGTCGTTATTTTGAACGAGTATGTTACAGGCCGCACAGTACCGCAACCTATCATTCCGAAATATTTACGCAGAAACACGGCGTTTAGCGTCTGAAATGACGTGAATCCGCTTTTGCGATTGTCGTGCTTGGAAACCTGACTTAGCGTTTGAGCAGAAGCGAAAGGGATTCCCGTGCATGGAAAAATATTGGCAGGACAGCGTTAAGTCGGCATTTGGATTGGATGTCACGTTGTCGCGTTTGGATGGGGAATATGATCTGAATTTTCGCGCCGATCAGGGGTTTGTGGTCAAGGTGATGCGTGCGGGCTGTGACGCGGGGTTGGTGGAAATGCAATGCGGTGCAATGCGCGCCGTGGCGGATGCGAGATTGCCCGTGCCAATTGTGGTGCCCACGGTTGCCGGTGCGGATTTTGCGGTGATTGATGACGCGGACGGTGCGGCGCGTTTGGTTTGGGTGATTTCATTACTGGATGGTGATTGTTTGGCGCGGTTTGCGCCGCGATCCAATGCGTTGATGCGCGATTTGGGCGGCAAGGCGGCGACGTTGGATGTGGCGTTGCGTGGATTTTCGCATGATTATATGGCGCGGGATTTTAAATGGGATTTGTTGCAGAGCGATTGGATTAAGGGATCGCTGTCTGTGGTGGCTGATCCTACGCGGCGTAGGGTATTGGATGGCATTGTGGCACGGTTTGAGGATGTTGTGGGTGATATTGCGGCTCTGCCGCAGACAGCCATTCATAATGATTTAAATGACTATAACGTGCTGGCGGCAGGGTCATTTTCGGATGGGCCGCATATTTCGGGCATTATTGATTTTGGCGACATGGTGATGGGGGCGCGTGTGGTGGAATTGGCCGTGGCGGGTGCCTATGCGGTTTTGGATCGCGATGATCCAATTGATGCCTTGGCGGCGTTGGTTGCCGGGTATCATTCTGTTTCGCCGCTAAGTGCGGCAGAGGTGGATTTGATTTACCCAGCACTGTGTATGCGGTTGGCGGTTTCGGTGGTGAACTCGACGATTGAAGCAGTTGCGAACCCTGATGATCCTTATGTTGTGATTTCACAAGCACCTGCGTGGGCGTTTTTGGAAATGACCTTGGATGCGGAATTTGTGGCGGTGTCTTTGCGCGCGGCCTGTGGATTGCCTGTGGTGGATTGCGCCGCGCGAGTGACGGCGTATTTGGCGCGTGAACGTGGGAATTTCGCGCCGTTGTTTGGGTGTGATTTGACGGATGCACCACTGGGTGATTTATCGGTGGCGGGGTCTGTGACGCCACGCAACCCGTTTGATTTGGGTGCGTCAGAGGCGGCGATGATTGGCGCAGACATTCAGGCGGATTATTGGATTGGTAAATACGGCGAGCCGCGTTTGATTTATACATCCGATGCATTTCGCACAGGGCCGTTGAAGGGATCGGATCGGCGATCAATTCATTTGGCGGTGGATGTGTTTGCGGATGCGGGGCATGCCCTGTTTGCGCCCTTGGACGGTGTGGTTGCGGTTGTGGAAAATCGCGATTGGCATTTGGATTATGGCGGCGTGGTGATTTTGCGCCATGAAACGCCCGACGGGGATGCGTTTTATACGTTGTATGGGCACTTGGATCCTGCGGTGGTGGATGAATTATCCATCGGTCAGGTGATTGCGCGCGGCGCGGCGTTTTGCCAATTGGGGACGCCAGCGGAAAATGGTGGTTGGGCACCGCATGTGCATTTTCAGCTGGCAGTCAGCATTGCGGGGATGGGGGATGATTGGCCAGGTGTGGCCGATCCTGATCTGATGGATGTGTGGGGGGCGTTGTGTCCCAATCCTGCCGCGTTGTTGAATTTGGCGGATGATTATGTCGCGTATTTGCCGATTGATCAGGAACAAGTTTTGCACGAACGCAGGTCCCATTTTGGCGAGAATGTGAAGTTGAGTTATACCGACCCCAAGATGTTCCTGCGCGGATGGCAACATCATTTGTTTGACGAGATGGGGCGGACATATTTGGATGCCTATAATAATGTGCCGCACGTCGGGCACGCGCATCCCCGCATTCAGGCGATTGCGGCGGATCAGTTGCAACGGATGAATTCAAATACGCGGTATTTGCATCCCGCGCAGGTGGATTTTGCAGATCAGGTGTTGGCGACGATGCCCGGTGGATTGTCAGTGTGCTATTTCGTGAATTCGGGGTCAGAGGCAAATGAATTGGCGCTACGTTTGGCGCGGGCGCATTCAGGTGGCACGGATATTGTGACACCTGATCACGGGTATCACGGTAACACCAACGCGGCGATTGCGATGTCTGCGTATAAGTTCAACAAACCCAACGGTGTGGGTCAGGCGGATTGGGTGCATCTGGTGGATGTGGCGGATGATTATCGCGGCGCGTATGGGCGCGATGATCCGGACGCGGGCGCGAAATATGCGGCGCAGGTCGGCGCGGCGATTGCGGGCATGGATGGAAAATTGGCGGGGTTCATTGCCGAAACATTTCCAAGTGTCGGCGGGCAGATTATTCCGCCCGTGGGCTATTTGGCGGCGGTTTATGAGTACGTCCGCGCGGCGGGTGGTGTGTGTATTGCGGACGAGGTGCAGACGGGATTGGGACGTTTGGGCGAATACTTTTATGGGTTCGAACAACAGGGTGCGGTGCCCGATATTGTGGTGCTGGGCAAACCAATTGGTAATGGGCATCCGATTGGGGTGGTCGTGACAACACGCGCGATTGCCAACAGTTTTGCCAATGGGATTGAATATTTTTCGACCTTTGGTGGATCAACCCTGTCGTGTCGCACAGGCGCGGAGGTGTTGAAAATTGTGACTGACGAGGGGTTACAGGCGAATGCGCAGAATGTGGGGACAGTGTTATTGGATGGGTTGCGCGATATTCAGACGCGCCATGCCTGTATTGGCGATGTGCGTGGAATGGGGTTATTTATTGGGGTCGAGTTGATTGCGGACGCGGATAAATCACCCGCAACACAATTGGCGCAGTTTGTGATTAATCGCATGGCGGCGCGGCGGATTTTAATTGGCGCCGAGGGTCCAGCTGATAATATTTTGAAAATCCGTCCACCGATGACGATAACGGTTGCGGATGCGCGACAGATATTAACGGTGTTTGAGGATTGTTTGATTGAGGGCGCCTATTGTCCGTTATCCAAGGAATAGCCAAAACCGCGAATGGTCTTGATTGGATCAATGCCGTTTTCGGATTTCAACGCTTTGCGTAAACGCCCGATGTGAACGTCGACGGTGCGGGTTTCGACATCAAGGTTGTTGGTCCAGATACGTTCCAAGAATTGGTCACGCGAAAACACCCGTTTGGGGGATTCCATCAACAGTTTGAGCATTTTGAATTCCAGTGACCCGATGTTGATCGCGGTGCCGTTAATGGTAACCGCGTGGCGCAGCATATCCATTTTGATCGCGCCATAGGTCAGCGTGTCGCTGACTTTGGACGGTGTGCGAATACGGATGCCCGCGCGAACCCGCGCCATCAATTCCTTAACCGAGTAGGGTTTGGTAACGTAATCGTCCGCGCCCACATCAAGGCCACGAATTTTATCACCTTCTTCGCCGCGCGCGGTCAACATGATGATGTGGCATGGTTTATCATGGCTACGTTTCATTTGGCGACACGTTTCCAAACCCGACAGGTTGGGCAACATCCAATCCAGCAGCACCAAATCGGGGGCGTTTTCCGCGAATAACATCAACCCCTCTTCGCCTGTATCAGCGCGTAGGATGTCGTAACCTTGGGCCGTTAGGTTGAACGCCAAAAGCTCCATTTGCGATGGCTCATCCTCGACGATCAGAACTAAACCTTTGGAGTGATTTTTTTTGGACATGGGTTTCCCTTTGTATGGGAACGTTAAAAACCGTTCCGCCCGCCGAATTCAAGCGTTTTGTCATATAGTTGTTACATGAAGTTTATAATTCTTTCGCGAATCAAGGCTCGCTGTGAGCCTCAATTGGTCAAATTCTAAGGGGATTCCCATGGTCAAAAAAGCACGTCCGAATAAAACGCTGGATCGCGATCTGGCAAGCCGGGTCTCACTGGAACAAGCTGCCGCAGCCACACGGCAACAGTTTTTAGCGCCCACAATTGGTTTTGCGTTTATTTTGATTGCCGGTTTAATCGCCAGTGCGATTTTGGGTTGGAATTCAGACAGTTATATTATCATCGCCGCGGCGGCGATCGGCGCGTATATGGCGTTGAACATTGGTGCCAATGATGTGGCCAATAATGTCGGCCCTGCGGTGGGTGCGAATGCATTGTCGATGACCGGCGCGTTGATTTTGGCGGCAGTTTTCGAAAGTGCGGGTGCCTTGTTGGCCGGCGGCGATGTGGTTGGCACGATTTCCAAGGGCATCATTGATCCGGCGGCTGTGGGTGACCCCCAAGTGTTTATTTGGGCGATGTTTGCGGCGCTGATTTCAGCGGCGATGTGGGTAAACTTAGGCACATGGATTGGCGCACCTGTATCCACCACCCATTCGGTTGTTGGCGGTGTGATGGGCGCGGGTATTGCAGCAGCTGGATTTTCCG
Source organism: uncultured Rhodobacterales bacterium (assembly GCA_963976255.1). GTDB lineage: Bacteria > Pseudomonadota > Alphaproteobacteria > Rhodobacterales > Rhodobacteraceae > Amylibacter. Next base: position 27,561 of record CAXBJO010000017.1, on the reverse strand, counting down.
CCGTTAACTGGCCTGCGATGGGTCAAATTGCGGCGTCTTGGGTAATTTCGCCCGTGTTGGGCGGTGTCGTTGCGGCGCTGTTTTTGTGGCTGATCAAATCCCAAGTGTCGGACAAACCGGACAAGATTGCGGCGGCGCGGCGTTGGGTACCTGTGATGATTGCAATTATGGCGATGGCGTTTTCAACGTATTTGGCGGTGAAGGGTCTGAAGAAGATTGTAAAGATTGATTTGGAAACGGCATTGTTGATTGGCGCGGCCGCTGGTTTGTTTGCGTATTTCGTGACCCGCCCGATTATTCACCGTCAGTCCGAGGGCAAGTCGAACACCAAGGAAACAGTGCGTGGATTATTTACCATCCCATTGGTCTGTGCGGCAGCGTTGTTATCCTTTGCGCACGGTGCCAATGACGTAGCAAACGCGGTTGGCCCGCTGGCAGCGATTGTGCATACGGCGCAAGCGGGCGATGTCGCGACCCAAGTTGTGATCCCGATTTGGGTGATGATTGTGGGTGCGTTTGGGATTTCGTTCGGGTTGTTGTTGTTTGGCCCGAAATTGATCCGCATGGTGGGTGAACAGATTACCAAACTGAACCCATTGCGAGCTTACTGTGTGGCCTTGTCGGCGGCGATTACGGTGATTATCGCGTCCTCGATGGGTCTGCCGGTCAGCTCGACACATATCGCGGTTGGGGCGGTGTTTGGTGTTGGGTTTTTCCGCGAAGTTCATTGGCGCGTGACCACGTCGGATAAAAAGGTTGCGAAAATTCAAGCGGCCGAAGTGGAAAAATCCGCGACCAAGAAACGTAAACACCGCAAGTTGGTGCGCCGGTCTCATTTCATGACGATCATTGCGGCGTGGATCATTACCGTGCCTGCGGCGGCGGCGATTTCTGGGGTTATTTTCTGGGTGTTGAATACCACATTGTCATAAGGCGTTTGTGGTAAATGTTTTGGGATCAAAGGCGAAATCAGCGCGTGCCGACAAATAGGTTTTGCGCCGATAAGTTGGTGCATCGTGCAATTGGTACAGGTCACCACTGCGTAAATGATTTTCCACGATGCGCTGTGGCAAATACGCGGCGCCGCCCACCGACAACAGGTGATCCAATGCCGTGGGTGCAGAGTTAAAGCTGATCTTAGCAGTGGCGCTGTCGGAAAAGTAGATGGCGTGTTCACGGCCAAAATCGACACCAGATTCCACGAAAATATACGCAGGATTGCCGCGCACGGGGCTGTTGGCTAGATCGGACACCATGATGAGCGTGTCATCTGTCAGGGTGACATTTTGCGCACCAATTGGCGTGTCATAGGATATGACCACATCACACAGCCCCTGTTTTAACCAATTACGCATGTCCTGATGTGATCCTGTCCAAACGGTCAGCGCCGAATTGGGGTGGGCGGTGTTCACATGGGCAAAAACATCGCGCCCAAGGTTGTCCCACAGATCGGTTTCGCACCCCAAATTGCAAACGAAGTTGACGGTTTTGGGCAGGGCGGTTTCTTGGCGTGCTTGGGACCATAACTCGTCGATCGTTTGGGCATAACGGCGCAGGCGAATGCCTGCCTCGGTCAATGTGGCACCCGATTTGGTGCGGTTGATCAGGCGTTGCCCCAAGGCATTCTCAAGCGACTTTAGGCGCGCGGTGACGGTGGATTGCGTGACGTGCAAGCGTTCGGATGCACGCACCAGTGAACCGGTTTCGATGATGGCCAAGAATGTTCTGAGTTCTGAGAGTTGCATATAATTCGATCTTTTCGAATATTCTGTGCAATATATTTTGATATGTCAAATTGAATTAATCGCATAGCCTGCCCTTTGAATGAGGAGGAATCGCTGTGGTGAATTTGGTACGATATGACATGTTGATTGATGGCGCGTGGGTACAGGCATCCGATGGCGCGGTGTTTGACAGTGTTGATCCCGCCAACGGCGACGTTTGGGCACAAGTGCCAGAGGCGACGGCGGATGATGTGGATCGTGCGGTGCGTGCGGCGCATGCCGCAATGTATGACGGCCCATGGGCAAAAATGACGCCCAGTGCGCGGGGCAAATGTTTGGCGCGGTTGGGTGATTTATTGGCGGCGGCATCCAAGGACTTGGGTCGTGTTGAGACCCGCGATACGGGCAAAATGCTTAAAGAAACCAAGTGGCAGGCGAATTATATCGCCGAGTATTTCCACTTTTTCGCAGGCGCGGCGGATAAATTGGTGGGGGAAACGTTACCAATCGATAAGCCTGATATGTTCGCCTACACCCTGCGTGAACCTGTGGGTGTTGTGGCGGCGGTGATCCCGTGGAATTCACAGATGTTTTTAAGTGCAACGAAGATTGGCCCTGCATTGGCGGCGGGAAATGCAATTGTATTGAAAGCGTCCGAACAAGCGTCGGCACCCTTGTTGGAATTTGGAAAATTGGTGGCGGATGCGGGGATTCCCGATGGCGTTGTGAATATCGTCACAGGGCACGGCGAGGTTTGTGGACGTGCCTTGACCAGTCATCCGTTGGTGGCGAAAATTGCATTCACAGGCGGGCCAGTGGCGGCGCGCCGTATCATGATGAATGCGGCGGAAAATTTTGCAGAGGTATCGCTGGAATTGGGCGGGAAATCCCCGTTTATTGTGTTCGATGATGCGCATATCGAAAGTGCTGTAAACGCATCAATTGCGGGAATATTTGGCGCGACGGGGCAATCCTGTGTGGCTGGGTCACGGCTGTATCTACATGTCGATATTGCGGACGAGTTTTTGGCGCAAATGATCCGCGCGGCGCAGGGGATTGTGATTGGCGATCCAAATGATGACGCCACCGAAATGGGGCCGCTGTGCACCACGGCGCAGGTTGACCATATCGATACACAGGTTGCACGTGCGATGGAACAAGGTGCGACGGTTTTAACCGGCGGCGGACGTGTTTCGGACATGGATGGGCTGTATTATCAACCGACGATTATCGATTGCCCACGACAGGACTTGGACATCGTGGACACGGAACTATTTGGTCCAGTTTTATCCGTTCAGCGGTTCACAACCGAGGACGAGGTTATCGCGTTGGCCAATGACACCAAACACGGTTTGGCGGCGGGGATATTCACGCGGGATTCTGCGCGATCATTGCGGATGACCCGCGCCATTCGTGCGGGGATCGTGTGGGTGAATACCTACCGCGTCATCTCGCCCATTGCGGCGTTTGGTGGCGTTAAGGGCAGTGGTTATGGGCGCGAAGCAGGGATGCAAGCGATGCAGAATTATACACGGGCAAAGACGGTTTGGATGAATACATCCGATGATCCGATCAACAGCCCATTTGTGATGCGATAGGGGACAATTATGAAATTTCACATAGCGGTTAATTTGGAACGGATGGACGACAGTATCGATATGAAATCGGTGCGCGATCATACCGCGAAAATGGTGCAGATGGCGGATCGTGCGGGATTTGAAACCGCATGGGCGGCGGAACATCATGCGTTGGAAATGACCATTGCGCCCAACCCATTTCAGATCCTGACATGGTGGGCGGGAATGACCGAAAACATTCGATTGGGTGTTGGTGTGGCGAATGCTGCGTATTGGCATCCGATTGGGATTGCTGGCGAAGCGGCGATGTTGGATTTAATCTCGGATGGGCGGTTGGATTTTGGTTTGGGATCGGGTGCGTATCAGCGCGAGTTTGATCGGATGTTCCCGGGCGTTGATCAAAAAGATGGGTATAAGTATTTGCAAGAAATGTTGCCTGTTGTGCGGGCGTTGTGGAAAGGTGATGTGGAACATGATGGCGAATTTTGGAAATTCCCCTCAGCGACATCTGTACCCAAACCGACACAGGATGAGGTCCCCGTTTGGGTCGCGGCACGCGCGCCTGTGACGTTTGATTATGCGGTGGACAATAATTGCAATATTATGAGCTGGCCGTTCACCTTGCCGTTTTCAGAGGCCGAGGAATATCGCGCGCGCTTGGATGCGGCCAAGGTCAAGGCAGGGGGTGAATACACCGGACGTTTTGCGATGATGCGCCATTCTGCGGTCTACGATAACGAAACGGATCGTGCGACATGCATCGATGGATTGCGCAGTGTTTTGGGACGTTTTGGAAACTTGATGATGAAAAAGGGCGATGTTATCAATGGGTTCCCTGACAAAGTTCCACTTGAGCAACTCGAAGGGAACGTGCGGGTTGATCCCGCGATGCTGGAGGAAAATCTGTTGTTTGGCACACCTGACCAAGTGATAGACAAGTTGAAAAAATATCAAGATATCGGCGTTGATGCCTTTATCTATTATGCGTCGATGGGATTGGATCAGGATGTGCAATTGCGATCCCTGCAATTGTTTATCGACCGCGTCATGCCAGCATTTAAGGAATAAATCATGCCCGTAATTATCCGCAGAACCCTGTTGCAAATTCAAGATACATTTCAGGACGGAGGGCGCGAAGTTTCACCGCCAACCAAATTGGTGGCCGCGTTGGCGATCATTAAAAACCCGTGGTCTGGACGTGGATTTGTCGAAGATTTAAGCCCCGAAATTTTGGATCATGGTCCGCATCTGGGCAAGGTTTTGACAGACATGATATTGGGTGTGACGGGCGATAAACTGGAAGGTTATGGTAAGGCATCCGTCGTTGGATCAGGCGGCGAGATTGAGCATGGGCAGGCGCTAACCCATACCTTGTGGTTTGGCAATCAGTACCGCGATGCGGTGAGTGCCAAGAGTTATTTGGCCTTTGCAAATACCCGCGGCGCGATGGGTGCGCCAATGATGATCCCCCTGATGGACAAGGATGATGTCGGGCGGCGCTCGCATTATCAAACCATCCATTTGAACGTACCTGATGCCCCCGCCGAGGACGAAATTATTGTGGCCTTGGGCGCGTCGATTGGTGGAAATCCGCATCATCGTATTGGGGATCGTTACAAGGATTTGCGCGACATGGGACGCGACGTTGATAATCCTGCGGGGGTGTGATGCAAAACGCTGACGGCACGTCATATCACACGTTCGGTGCGCGGGGCGCGCCCGCAATTGTGTTGATCCATGGATTGGGATTATGTCAGAAAATTTGGGATCCAATGTTGCTGAAATTGGCGACGTCGCATTATGTGATTACCTATGATTTATATGGGCATGGGGACAGTTTGCCATGTGATGAAACGGTCAGTTTGGCGGTTTATGCGCGGCAAATTCTGGGCGTTTTGAATGCGTTGGATATTACGCGTGCGGATGTCGTTGGGTTTTCGATTGGGGGGATGATTAACCGGCGTTTTGCCTTGGATTATCCCGCGCGATTAAACCGTTTGGTGATCTTAAATTCGCCACATGATCGGGGCGATGCGGCACAGGCGGCGGTCTTGGCGCGGGCAATGACGGTGCGTGAACTGGGTGCGTTGGCGACCATGGATGCGGCATTGCAACGCTGGTTCACAGATGATTTTCGCACGACCCACGGTGCAACTACACAACGGGTTGTGGATTGGCGGATGCGTGCAGATGGCGAGGGTTATGCCCAAGCGGCGTGGGTTTTGGCGGCGGGTGTGACAGAATTGATCGCACCCAAACCGGCGATTGATGTGGCGACATTGGTGATGACCTGTGAAAACGATGTCGGCAGTACGCCAGATATGGCGCGCGCGATTGTGGATGAAATTGCGGGGGCTGAATTGCAGGTTATTCCCGATTTAAAACATTTGGGATTGATGGAACAACCCGATGTTTTTGCGAATGCGATTTTGCGGTTTTTACGACCAAGCTAAATACGCCACCCCTGCGAAGGTGGTGATGACGCCCAACCATTGCAGGGGCGTCATGCGTTCGCGCAGGAATATCCACGCCAACAAAATTGTCACCATGCCAAACAGCGATGCCGCAAGGGATGCATAGGATGCGTTTGGCAGGTTGCCCGCGGTTAACACACTGCTAAGCGCCAGCGCATCCAACCCCCCCATTGTGGCCAGTATTTTCCATTGCTTGCGCGCTCCTAGCAATGGGGTTTTGAGAAATATCATCACCGGAATTAATGTGGTCAACGCGACCAAACGTGTGGCCAAAATGGTCATCATCTCGGGTGCGTATTGCACCATGGATTGGCCGATGCCGAACGTAAGGGCGAAAAAGAAACTGGCCATTGCTGCCCACAAAACGGCGTGGATGCGATTGCCACTTGAGGTTTGTTCGTCGCCTGTGTTGCCAAGGGATACGACAATATAAAGGCCGACGAAAACGGCGATCACAGCAACGATTTGAAAGGCGGTAAGGGGGTCTCCTTGGACGACGCCCCACAGGATCGAGGCAATGGCATAAGTCGCGACAATAGGGGCAACCAATTGGACGGGGCCGATTTCAAATGCTTTGTAAATCGCGATACCTGCCAACATGAAGGCGGTGCCAGATGCAAGGATTGGCCCAGCGGCAGATATGGGAATGGAGGCGAAATCAGAAGTGAAAACAAGGTAGGCGGTTTGGAAAATAAACCCAAAGAACAACACCATAAACAGGCAAGAATAGATGTTCGATTTTTGACTAACCCAGCGGATCAGAATGTCATGCGTACCCCATGCAAGAGCGGCGATTAGCCCAAGGATGACGGTCATTTACCGCCTCTGCGAAAGAAGGGGATCATGAAAACCAAACAGGCGATCAGGAAAAAGACACTGCCGAACATCGCCCAAAAGGAACCGATGCTGGCGATAATAAAACCGATGGCGGAAACGACGAATAATATCCAGCCGATGAAGTTTATTTGGCGGTTTGTCATACTGTGGCGTCCAGTTCGGATTTGAGGATGTCCATCAATTCAGCCACCGACATTGCGCGCGACAGCGGTGCGCCTTGGCCGGCCCATTGTGCGGCAAAGGCTGTGTCTCCCGCGGATTTGGCGGCGGCGATCAGCGATTTGGTTGCATCATACAGAATGGGGTATGCGGGCAAATCGGTGTGGTCTGTTGTGGCGCCCATGGCGGTAAAACTGTTCGCGACACAGCGTGCGGGACGTCCCGAAAGGATGGATGTAATCAGGGTGTTATGACCCGCAAAGGATGTCAGCGCGGCGCGGTATGGGGCATCGGCCAAACTGTGTTCGGTGTCGATGAATGCGGTGCCCAATTGGGCAGCGATGGCACCCACATTCAAGGCGGCGCGAATGCCCGCACCGTTCATGATACCACCTGCCGCGATCACGGGGACATACAGGTTGGCGGCCAAGATTTGGGTTAGGGCAAGGGTGGTCAGTCGGCTGTCGGGGGCGGTTGGATCAATGATACCGCGATGACCGCCCGCTTCGTATCCTTGCGCGACGATGGCATCGACGCCTGCGTTTTGTGCGGCGATTGCGTCGGGCAATGTTATGGCGGTAGCAAGGATGGTGATGCCTGCGTTTTTAAGTGCGGCAATTTTTTTCATATCAGGCAGACCAAAGTGAAAGCTGACCACGGCGGGGCGTTCATCCAATAATACCTGATACGTGTCATCGTCGGCCTCGAACGTGGTATAGATTTCAGCGAGCGTTGCAGGCGGTGTGGCGTTAAATTTGGCAAACAATGGCGCAAGGTGATCCAACCATGCACGTTCCTTGGCCACGTCCCGCTGGGGTGGTGTGTGACAAAAGAAGTTTACGTTGAAGGCGCGGTCTGTCAGGGCGCGGGTTTGTTGGATTTGGGCGCGTACATCGGTTGCACCCACTGTTGCCAGGCCTAATGATCCAAGCCCGCCCGCATTCGATACGGCGGCGGCCATTTGGGGGGTGGCGACGCCCGCCATGGGTGCCTGAATGATCGGGGTGGTCAGGCCAAGTTTTTCAAGTAACTGATGCATATTCGCACCCTGTCTGAAAACACGCGGTGGTGCAATTGGGTTTTAGTGTGACAGGTGGTCGATGATGCCGTCGATGAAATCCGCGCCGCGTTGGAATTGCGTCAATGAAATGTACTCATTGGGCTGATGCGCCTGTGCGATGTGGCCGGGACCACACACAACACAGGAATATCCACGTTCCTGAAATTGGCCGCCCTCGGTTGCGAAGCTGACCATGTGGGTGGCGTTGTCGCCGGTGATTTTGCGGGCGATTTGTTCGGCGATGCCATTGGTTTCGGGGGACAGACCGTTCAGGTCGTAATCTTGGACGAAATCAATGCCCGCGTCGGGATGCACGGATTGCATTTGCGCGGCGAGGTTGGCGATTTTGGCTTCGATCCTTGCAATCCAATCGGTGCGGTTTTCGTCGGGCAACAGACGGATATCGAAATCGAAACGGCAATCTTTGGCTGTGATGTTGCTGGCGGTGCCACCGGATATGCGCCCGACATGAGCGGTGGAATACGGGGGATAAAAATTTGTGCCGACTGTGGTGGGTGTTTGGGCGGCACCCTGTGCATTTAATTCATTCGCCCAGTCGATCAATTTAGCGGCCATCATGATCGCGCTGACGCCCTCATTCATGATTGATGAATGCACTTCGTGCCCGCGCATTTGGATGTCGAAACCGATGCCACCTTTGTGGCCTGTGACGACCTGCATGCCTGTGGGTTCGCCGACGATCACCGCCTCGGCCTTGGGTAATGGGCCGGCGCGCATGTGATCGATCATGGGCGGTGCGCCGTACAATCCGATTTCCTCGTCGTAGGAAATGGCGATTTGTAGGGGGCGTTTTAGGTTGGTCGACAAGGCGCGGGGTACGGCTGCAAGGGCAAGTGCCAGAAATCCCTTCATATCGCATGTGCCACGACCATAAAGATTACCGTCTTTTTCGACCAAGGTGTAGGGGTTGGTTTGCCAATCTTGACCCACGACAGGTACCACATCCGAGTGGCCAGATAACACGATGCCACCTGCCACGTCGGGTCCGATGTTGGCGTACAGGGCGGCCTTTAGTCCTGTCTCGTCGTAAACGCGGGTAGAATTGACCCCGTGTTTGGACAGGTATGTTTCGACGTATTCAATCAGGTCAAGATTGCTTTGATCCGAAACGGTTGGGAAGGCGATCAAATCGGCAAGGATTTGTTGCGCGTTCATGTGTCAAAATCGTCCAAGATGCGGCCGATCAGTTCCTTGGCGATTTTGGCGGCGACCATGGCGGACAGGCCGTTGGTGTCGCGTATGGGGTTCAGTTCGACGACATCGCCACCGATCAAGGTGCCCTTGAAATTTTGGATCAGGTCGATGACCGCGCGGGTGGACATGCCACCCGGTTCAAAATGCGAAACCCCCGGTGCAAAGGCAGGGTCAAGCGCGTCCAGATCGAATGAACAGTAAACAGGGCCGTCAAAGGCGATGTCGGCAACACCCGACAAATCGCGCATTTCGTGAACTTCAACACCGAATTTTTCGGCCTGTGCGCGTTGGTGCGCGTTTAATGTGCGGATGCCGACCTGTACCAGCCGCGCGATTTTACCACTTTCCATCAGGCGGGCAAAGGGCGATGCGTGGCTAAAGGGGTTGTCTAACATGTTGTCATACAAATCAGGATGGGCGTCGATGTGCAGGATGTTTAAGCCGTCGTAACTGTTCGCATGTGCCAAAATTGCAGGGTAGGCGACGGAATGATCACCGCCCAATGACACTACGGTTTCACCTGCACCCAATTGGCCGTTGACCGCGTTATAAATTGCATCGAATGCGGCCTGTCCCGACAGACCCGCACAGGGCGCGTCGCCCGCATCGATCAGGCATTTGGGATCAGCCAAATCATGGCCGGTTTCGGTGAACATGTTGGCGCTGTCTGAATGCAATGCTTCGCGGATACGATTGGGTGCCAACGCGGGGCCAGTTAGGAAAGATGAATTGTTATCTTGGGGCAGACCCAACAGGGTGACGGTCATGGTTTACGCAATCGCACGTTTGGGCATGCGATTTTCCAAGTAGCGGAAAAACAGCACCAAAATGAAAGTAAGCACCAGATAGATGCCAGCGACGAACAGAAGCGGTTCATAGATACGATAGGTTTCTTGGCGCACAACGGAACCGATGCCGTACACCTCGTATATTGTGATGGTCGCGGCCAGTGGCGTGGCCTTAAGCGTCAGGATGAATTCGCCGGTTAAGGTTGGGAATACGTTTTGCAATGCGCGGGGCAACCAGACGCGGCGTAGAACCTGAAAGGGTGACATGCCGACGGCGCGTGCGGCCTCAAGCTCGCCCTTGGGGACACCGCGAAAGGCACCGCGCAGGATTTCACCCTCGTAGCCCGCAACCGAGATCGAGAAGGCAAGGATGGCATAGGGGAATGCCTCGCGCAGGATCGGCCACAGAAAACTTTCGCGGATACCCGGGATTGATGGGAACAGCGAGCCCACACCATAGTAGATAAGCCAAAGTTGGATCAGTAACGGCGTGCCGCGAATGATTGTACAGAATGCGCGCGCCAACCATGCCAGTGGCCACGGCCCCGTGACCTGTACCAATCCGACGGGGATCGCAATGGCCATGCCGATGGTGATGGACAAGACCAAAAGTTGCAGCGTCAGCCACAGACCTTGGACAAATTGAGGAAGGTATTCAGGGACCCAGTACCACTGCATGATATTACGACTGCTGTGGTTGACCGCGACGATAATGTCGTTCGATCAGGCCAAAAATAAGGGTCGAAACAAGAGACAGCGCCAAATAGAGCGTGCCTGCGGCGACGTAAAACATGAAATAGGCGCGTGAATCCGTAGCCGCCTGTTTGGTGACCAAAGCCAGTTCGGAAAATCCAACAACTGCCAACAGCGCCGTATCCTTGGTGGCGATCAGCCACAGGTTTGCCAACCCAGGTAAGGCGTAGGGTAACATGGCCGGAATGATGACGCGGGTTTGTAGTTTGATCCGCGAGAGGCCAATGGCCTTGCCCGCCTCGATCTGTCCGGGGTTTACGGCCTGAAATGCACCGCGTAACACTTCGGTAGAATAAGCACCTTGGACAAATCCGATCACGAAAATACCCGCAACCAGTGCGTTAATATCGACCCGCGCGAAGCCTAAGCTCTCGAGAAGGAAGTTTAGAAAATCAGACCCTGCGTAAAACAACAGCAGGATCAAAACCAATTCGGGAATGGCGCGGATTAAAGTGGTGTAGATTTCCAACGACCAACGCAGTGTCGGCCCGCCGTAAATTTTGCCCATGGCGCCGAACAACCCGATTATCAATCCCATCAGAAAAGCACCCAATGCGATTTGCACAGTTGCAAGCAAGCCGCGCAACAATGCACCACCCCATCCGGGGGGTGAGTAGGCCAACAATTCATAGACGTTTTCCATGGAGCATCCAATGAGGGGTGTTCAGAGGGAGCCCCTCTGAACCATATTTATGCGATTAATCGAAAACGATTAGCCACCGAAAACGTCAAAGTCGAAATACTTCTTTGAAAACGCTTCGTATGCGCCATTGTCGCGGATCGTTTTGATCGCGGCATTCACTTTGGCGGCCAGTTCTGTGTCTTCTTTGCGCATACCAACGCCAACACCTGGGCCGAATACGGCATCATCGTTCAACTCTGCTTTAACTTCAAAGTTTGAACCTGCTTCACTGCTCAAGAAGTCTTGGAATGCGATTGAATCGCCCACAACGGCATCTACACGACCAGCAACCAAATCTTGGTTATGTTCGTCGAATGTGGCGTACATTTTCACGGAACCAGCCGACAGATGCTTTTCCGCATAGTTGGCGTGAGTTGTGGATGTTTGCACACCAATGATTTTGCCTGCCACGTCGTCCGCCATGATGTTCATGGATTTTGCGGCGACCAAAACGGCAGGAGTGTTATAATATTTGTCAGAGAAGTTGATCGTTTTCAGACGCTCTTCGGTGATTGACATTGACGAAATGATACCGTCGAATTTTTTGCCCAACAGTGCCGGAATGATGCCGTCCCATGCAACCTCGACGATTGTGCATTTTTCATTCATTGCATCGCAAAGTGCGTTCATGAAGTCGATTTCAAAACCAGTCCAAACGCCGTCAGCGCCTTTGGTTGTGAAAGGGGGGTAGTTTTCGGCGGCAACGCCGATTTTGATTTCAGCAACGGCCACGTTTGCGCCCATTGTCAGAGCCAAGGCAGCAGCGCCAAGGATTTTTGTAAATGTTTTCATTGTAGTCTCCCAGTTAGAGTTTTTTAATGGACGGATTGAACGAATGTCCGACAGCGATCGCTGAGCGGGTCGTCAAACACCTGATTTGGTGGCCCTTTTTCTTCGACGATGCCTTCGTGTAGATAGACAACTTCGGTAGAAACGTTTTTTGCGAATTTCATCTCGTGTGTTACCATGATCATGGTGCGCCCTTCCTCGGCCAAGCCTTGGATAACCTTCAACACCTCGCCGACCAATTCGGGGTCTAACGCGGATGTCGGTTCGTCGAACAACATCACCGTGGGTTCCATGGCCAAAGTGCGCGCAATCGCGGCGCGTTGTTGTTGACCACCTGACAGAAAGGCAGGGTATTGATCGCGTTTGTCCCACAAACCGACGCGGTTCAGGATTTTTTCAGCCCGATCCAATGCTTCGGCCTTGGGTATTTTTAAAACCTGAACCGGCCCCTCGATCACGTTTTGCATGATTGTCATGTGTTGCCACAGGTTGAACCCCTGAAATACCATGCCCAATTGTGCGCGAAACCGTTGTACCTGTTTGCGATCAGCTGGGGCGCGTTTGTCACCCATGCCCTTGAATTTCATCGTCTCGCCGTTCAGGGCGATATCGCCTGCTGTGGGCATCTCTAACATGTTAATACAGCGCAAAAATGTGCTTTTGCCTGAACCAGAGGCGCCGATGATGGAAACAACATCGCCTTGGTTCGCGCTTAATGAAATGCCCTTCAGCACCTTGAGTTCACCAAAGGATTTATGCAGGTCTTGCACATCCAACGTGTTCGTATTCGGTTTTTGCGTCATGACGCGGGGAATCCCATTGTTGGCAGCGGTCGTTCGCACAGCTTAGGGTGGGAATCGTTTTATTGTAAACCTTTTATTCGTGTTTGATGGTGTTGACATCACGTGATTTGATCCTGTTTATGAAGGCAACTGCCGCACATTTTCAAAGGAATAGCATGACAAGTATTGGCGAGGCATTGGTCGATCAATTGGCAAAGCGTGATGTAGATTGCGTTTTCGGGATTCCGGGTGTGCATACAATTGAATTGTACCGTGGTTTGGCCGCTTCTGGTATCCGCCATGTGACGCCACGTCATGAACAAGGTGCGGGGTTCATGGCCGATGGCTATGGCCGTGTATCGGGCAAGCCGGGGGTGGCATTTGTGATTACGGGACCGGGTTTGACGAATACCTTGACCGCGATGGCACAGGCACGCGCCGACAGTGCGCCAATGTTGGTGGTGTCGGGGATGAATGATTCCGCCACCATTGGACAGGGGTTGGGCTGTTTGCATGAATTGCCTGATCAACAGGCCTTGGCACGCACGGTCGCATTGGTGTCAGAACGTGTGATGAAGAGTGACGAGTTGTTACCCGCATTGGATGTGGCATTCGCACCCTTTAGCGCGGGGCGTACGGGTCCCACCCATATCGATGTGCCGCTGGATGTTGCGGGGCAGGAATTTTTGGCACCTTTGGTTGATGTGAATAAGGCGACCCAACCCGCCCCTGACGGCGCGGCCTTGGGCATGGCGGTTGCACGTATTCAATCGGCGAAACGCCCTGTTATTGTGGTGGGCGGTGGTGCGCGTCGCTGTGGTGATGCGATCCAAAAGCTGGCGGTTCGGATCGGAGCACCTGTGGTTTTAACCACCAATGCACGCGGTGTGATGCATGGCCATGACTTGTGCGTTCCCGCCAGTCCCAGCTTGGGTGCTGTGCGTGAATTGATTGACGGCGCGGATATGGTTTTGGCGCTGGGCACCGAATTGGGGCCAACGGATTATGATTTGTATGCCACGAAAACAATGATCAATAAATCGCGCATGGTGCGGGTGGATATTTGTGCGCTTCAATTGATGCGCCACGATGTTGGGTTGGCGGTTCACGGCGATGTGGCCGTTGTTCTGGAACAGATTGAGGGTCGCATGAGCGCGGGTGTGGCGGATGAAACGGGTGCGGCACGTGCGCGTGCAGCACGCAATGCGGCGTGGGCGGAATTATCCCCTGATATGCGTGCCTGTGTCGACGTTTTAAATGTGACGCGCGATGCGGTGCCTGATGCAATTGTGGTGGGGGATTCCACGCAATTGATTTACGCGGGCAACCTGTATTTTGATCACGACCGCGCGGGGGGGTGGTTTAATGCCTCTACTGGTTTTGGCGCCCTTGGCTTTGCGATCCCCGCCGCCATTGGTGCACAGATTGCAGCACCTGATGCGCGGGTAATTTGCATCGCGGGTGATGGCGGTGCGCAGTTCAGCTTGGCTGAAATCATGGTTGCGGTGGATGAAAAGTTGCCAATTATATTCGTGATTTGGAACAATCATGGATACCAAGAAATTGCCACATCCATGCAAGCGGTTGATATTACGGTTGTTGGGTGTGATCCAACACCGCCCGATTTTAGGGCAACCGCCGCATCGTTTGGCGTGCCATTTTATCGCACAGATGTCGATGGATTTGGCGTGGCGTTAACCCAAGCACGCGATGAAAATGGCCCGGTGATTGTTGAAATTACCGCGCCCAACCTGTCCCACCAAAAGGTATCAAAATGAACCCAACATATGAATTTGCCCACGCTGTTACCCGCCCTCCATCTGCCGCGATCGTTGACGGATTACGGGCAATGGATATTGGTGCGCCTGATTTGGAACAGATGCAGAAAGATCATGCACATTACGTCTCGACCCTGCGTGAAACTGGGGCGACTGTGATTGAATTGCCGCCTTTGGCCGATTTCGCGGATGCCACATTTGTCGAGGATACGGCGCTGTGTCTGCCCCAAGGTGCGATCATGATGCGCCCCGGGGCGCCGTCGCGTATGGGCGAAGTGATGCATATGGAACCAACTCTGCAAAAGCTGTGCAAACAAGTGCGCCATATCACGGGCGATGGCCATGTCGAGGGTGGCGATATTTTGGTGACAGAACGCGAAGTTTTGGTGGGTCGTTCAGATCGCACCGATGCGGCGGGTGTCGCAGAATTGCGTGAAATCCTGACTGAATGGGGTCATGAATTGCGCGAAGTGTTCACACCCGAAGGCGTGTTGCATTTCAAAACTGACTGTTCGTTGTTGAACGCTGATACCATCCTGACCACGCGCCGCTTGGCGGCGTCTGGGTGTTTTGAAGGTTACAACCTGATTTACACCGCCGATGGCGAAGAGGCCGCGGCGAACAGTATTCGGTTCAATCAGGTTGTCGTGATGCCAGATGGGTTTCCCAAAACCGAACAAACCCTACGCGATGCGGGGTTTGATGTGCGTTTGGTGAACAATTCCGAATGCGCGAAATTGGACGGCGGCATGTCGTGTTTGTCCCTGCGATTTTAGGGGGGATTGATCTGATCTGGGAAAATGGTGCCCGAGGGTAGATTTGAACTACCGACACGCGGATTTTCAATCCGCTGCTCTACCCCTGAGCTACTCGGGCACGATCGATATCTTAGATGACATCTTGGGTGGGGGCGTTTTAGGATTATGTTTGGTTTGGCGCAAGCAGTATTTGCGCCCTAGTGTAAATTACTTTCGCTTGGGATCAGATCGGATGAAACGCCGTCTTCTTCGTCTGTGTCGGCAGCGGGAATCGCATATGAACCCGTCAACCATTTCCCCAAATCCAAGTCGGCACAGCGCAGTGAACAAAACGGGCGGAATTTGGCATCTGTTTCTTTGTCACACATCGGGCAGGGCATGGTTTGATCCTTGTTTTCGTCACGACAGTAAACCATGAATGATCAGTGATAAAGTCGTTTTTCTGCTTGTGATACGGGCGTCGTTGTCTAGGGTCTGGGGATGTTAAATTACCTTGTCGAGCTTACTCAACTGACGCAAATGCAATTCTGGTTTAGCCTGCTCGCGGTGTTTATCGCGGGGCTGGTGCGCGGGTTTGCGGGGTTTGCATTATCGGCGATTGTGGTGGCCAGCATGGCCAGTATTTTGCCCACACGCGAATTAATTCCAATGGCATATCTGTTGGAAGGAAGCGCCAGTTTGGTGATGTTGCGCGGCGGTGTGCGAGATGCAGATATGTCGATTGTTTGGGTCCTGGCGATTGGGTCCGCGATTGGGGTGCCGATTGGACTGTTGGCAACCACCAGCCTGCCGATGGAAACCACGCGGATTGTGGCATTGGTGTTGATTCTGTGTTTGGCGGCGTTGCAGTTGTTCAAAATTTCACCACGATTTGTCGGTACGCGCGCAGGGCTGTATGGCACCGGGCTGTTCGCGGGAATTGCCACGGGATTGGCATCGGTCGGGGGGATGGTTGTGGCGCTGTATATTTTAGCCAGCAAATTCGACCCACGTTCGATGCGCGGCGCATTGGTGATGTATTTGTTCGTGGGGATGTTCACATCATTGGTGTGGCATTTATTATACGGCATTATGGATATGCGTGCCGTGATGCGCGGCGTCGTTTTTGCGCCTGTTCTGTTGCTTGGGGTTTTTATTGGCGTCAGCCTGTTTCGTCCCAGCTTACAGGGGTTCTACAAGCGGTTTTGTTTGGTGCTGTTGATGGGGCTAAGTGTGGCAGGATTGGTGTCTGCGCTGACTTAATCGTCCAGCAGTTCGGTCAACGGGATGCGTTCGCGTTTGCGTTGCAATTCGAAATTTCCCAACGTTGTCCAGCCGACAATAATCGTGTCAATTCCGCCCTTGCGAAACGCGGCGTTCAACGCGCTTTCGATGGTGCGGCGATCCTTTTTGGGGCTGGGTGCGAAATCAATCACGATTTGGCCGCCCAATCCGCGCAAAGCCAGCTGTTTTGGCAATTCGCGCGCCACGGCCAAGTTGGCCTTAAGCCCCGCGCCAAGGGAAAAATCTGAACCTGTGTTGACGTCTACCGCGATCAGCGCAGATGTCGGTTCAATCATCATCGACGCCCCATCGGGCAGGGACACACGCGGGCGTTTTAGACGTTCAATATGATCCCAAACGCCCATGTCATCAAAGCTACCGTCCTGATTGACGACTTCGTCTGGATCGGGGTTCACCCAATCACGCCACGCGCGCATTTCGGCGCTGGGGGCAGGCATAATCATCGCAGGGTCGCCAGATGTTTGTGACATCACATCATCGGCCATATCGTACATGGCATTGATGTCATCCGCGATCGCATCCGCGTCAATGTCCATGGCGGACGAACGGATGATCAATCCGTAATCTGTTTTGCGGTCATCAATCGTGTCGTGGACGATCCCCAACAGGCGTTCACGTTCATCGTCATCCTTGATCGAGCGGGCGATGTTAAGGCCGGGTGCATCGGGGGTAACAATGCAATAGCGACTTTTGAAGATCAGTTTGTTGACGACGGGTGCGGCCTTGCCGATTTCGGCGTGGGTCATAACCTGAACCGTCATTGGCGTGCCTTGGGGGATACCTTTGGCGTTGCGCAAAAATCCCTTTTGGCCATTGCCAAGGTCCAAGATTAAACCATTCTGCCCCTTCATCGGTAGACCCGCACGGGCGCGATAAATTGCCTCCGGTTTGGGTGCGTTATTATCCGCTTCGATCAGCAGGTCATGCAATTGGCCATTAACCAACAACGCAGCAGCGGATTTTCCGTTAACTTCGTCCAGAACGACAATGCGGCCTTTTCTCATGCGGGTATTCCTTCGTATGAAACGGGGTATCCCGCGCCGATTAACAGATTTGCGGTTTCAGTCAGGGGTAATCCAACCACGTTGGAATAACTGCCTGAAATGAATGGGATGAACGCGGATGCGATGCCTTGGATGGCGTAACCGCCCGCCTTTCCCTGCCATTCATCGGATCGGATATAGGCGGATATTTCGGCGTCCGACAGGTTTTTCATCCGCACGGCGGTGGTCACAGACCGCGCCCAAACACGATCCCCCAAACGCAATGCGATGGCGGTGGTCACGCGGTGGCGTCGACCCGACAGTAATGTCAGATATTCAACGGCCTGCGCGGCGTTGTCGGGTTTGCCCAAAATACGAATGCCTGCGGATACGACGGTGTCTGCACACAGCACCAGATCGGTTGTATCGGCGGTAATTGCGTGTGCCTTGCCGTCGGCCATACGCGCGGCATATGGCACAGGGCGTTCGCCCTTGTGGGGCGTTTCATCAATGTCGGCGG
Source organism: uncultured Rhodobacterales bacterium (assembly GCA_963976255.1). Lineage (GTDB taxonomy): Bacteria > Pseudomonadota > Alphaproteobacteria > Rhodobacterales > Rhodobacteraceae > Amylibacter. The sequence continues at coordinate 9,398 of CAXBJO010000017.1, read as the reverse complement.
GGATAATTGCGTCCGCCACAACACCGATCTGAGCCAACAGGTCGCACCGACGCGGCGACGCGGAACCAAGGATCAGTTTCATGGGATTATTTGTAGCGGAAATTAATGCGACCCTTGGACAAGTCATAAGGTGTCATTTCCACCTGAACCTTGTCACCAGCCAGAACACGAATGCGGTTTTTGCGCATTTTGCCTGCTGTGTGGGCGATAATTTCATGACCGTTTTCCAGCTCTACCCGAAATGTGGCATTGGGCAAAAGCTCTACAACGACACCATCGAATTCGAGAAGTTCTTCTTTAGCCATGTGGTCTCCGTTTTGTTTACTGGGGCGGTTATTTCGCCCATTGAGGGGCATATGCGCTTGATTTTGCGGAATATCAAGAGAAAAGGCGGGTTTTATGGTGTTTTGCTAGGGCTTAAGATGTAAATTTACCCACTTGCGATCCTTCTTAGGGTTGAATATTTCGCCCATTCACCGCAAAGTTCGCACAGTCACAGGAGACACCGAAATGGATCAACATTTAACCATCGTCGATCACCCATTGGTTCAGCATAAATTGAGCCACATGCGCGACGAAACCACCCCGACCAATCATTTTCGCCAATTGATGCGTGAAACCAGCCAATTGTTGGCATACGAGGTGACGCGCAAATTGGAAATGACAACCAAGACAATTCGCACGCCGATGGTGGGAATGGAGGCGCCCGTTGTGGCAGGCAAAAAGCTGGCGTTGGTGTCAATTTTGCGCGCGGGCAACGGATTGTTGGACGGCGTTTTGGATTTGATCCCATCGGCGCGGGTTGGTTTTGTGGGCCTGTACCGCGACGAAGAAACGCTGAAACCTGTAAAGTATTATTTTAAAGTGCCCAGCAATTTGGATCAGCGCTTGGTTATTGCCGTTGATCCGATGTTGGCCACAGGTAATTCATCCGCCGCGGCGATTGATATGTTGAAAGAGGCGGGTGCGACAAACATTCGGTTCCTATGCCTGTTGGCAACCCCCGAAGGCGTCGCATTGATGAAGGAACGCCATCCAGATGTGCCGATTGTAACAGCCAGTTTGGACGAGCGTTTGAATGAAAAAGGCTACATTTTACCCGGTCTTGGGGACGCGGGTGATCGGATGTTTGGAACGAAATAAACGCCTAAATCAATCACGCATGTGCGATTTGCGCCTTTGGCGACGCATTCGTTTTGGGTTGCTTTTGATCCTTGCTTCGCCACGCGCATAAGCACTTAAATTGAAAGAGCCTGCCGGCTATTGCTGGTGGGCTATTTTTTTAATAATATTTAAAATCAGATACTTAACCCCATGTCCCCATGGGGACACATCAAATTACAGCACAAATCGCGCCTTAATCCGCGCCAAAATATCATCTCTGACGCCGCGATATGCATCCATTTTTGCCGCGCGGGTTTCACCCACTGCAGTCGGATCTGCGATGTCCCAAAACTCTACATCCACGGCCGCATCCGCAGTGTGTTCACGCGCCACGCTGGCGGCGGTGGGTGACAGCGCGACGATCAAATCGTAACCGTCCAAATCCTCGCCCCATTCTTCCAATTCTTGGAATGAGCGCACTTGATGTCTGGTCAACTCGATGCCCAATTCGGCACTAACGGTGACTGAAAAACCATCAATATCGCGATCCGATGCAACGCCTGCGGATTGCACATAAATGCGATTACCAACGTGCATTTTCATCAACCCTTCGGCCATGGGTGAGCGCACGGAATTATGGTCGCAACAAAATAAAACCGATGATGGGGTCGACACGATCAGCCCCCGAAATGCAACGCGCAGATCAGCGTGAACAGACGCCGTGCGGTCATTTTATCGGTTTCAATTTTACCTTCTAGTCGTTCGCGTAATTGTTCTGATCCCTCGTCGTGGATGCCGCGTCGCCCCATATCAATCGCCTCGATTTGTGCAGGCGGCATGGATGTCACCGCTTTGAAATAGCTCTCGCAAATTGCAAAATAATCTTTGATCACCTGCTTCAGGGGCGACAGAGATAACATGAATTGACCCGCTGGTTCGTCATTTTCGGTGGTGATCGTGAAAACCAACCGACGATCTTGCATGCCGAGGGTCAATTTATAGGGCCCATCAGGTGCGCCATCGCGCACGACAGAAAATTCGTTTTCTTGCAACAGATCAAAAATCGCAACCCGGCGTTCCTGAGCGATTTCAGGTGTTGGTTCGGGCAGGGCGCTGTCGTCCAGCGTGATGTCGATGAGATAGGACATTCAATCAGTTTCGCCTGTGTTATTCAATTGGTCAAGACGTGCACGCACGGACAGGCCGTGTGCCTGTAAACCCTCGGATTTGGCCAAGGTTTCGGCGGCAGGACCAATGGCGGCCAATGCGGCGGGGGTCATTTTGGACAATGTTGTGCGCTTCATGAAATCCAACACGGACAGGCCAGAAGAGAAGCGTGCAGAACGGTTGGTGGGCAGGACGTGGTTCGGCCCGCCGATGTAATCGCCAATTGCTTCGGGGGTGAAGGCACCGATGAAAATCGCGCCTGCGTGGCGGATTTTTTTTGAATATTCCTCGGCGTTTGCGACGCAGATTTCAAGGTGTTCGGGTGCCACACGGTCAGACAGCTTTGCCGCCTCGGCCAGATCGCGGGTGACGATGATCGCGCCGTAGTCGCGCCACGACGGCGCCGCGATGGCGCGGCGTTCCAGTGTTTGCAAACGGGCGTCGACGGCGGCCATAACAGCGTGGCCAAAATCGGCGTCATCGGTGATTAGAATGGACTGTGCAGTGGCGTCATGTTCGGCCTGTGACAACAGGTCAACGGCGATCCAATCAGGGTTGTTATCCTTGTCTGCGATCACCAGAATTTCGGATGGACCCGCGATCATATCGATACCGACGCGGCCATAAACACGGCGTTTAGCGGCGGCGACGAAGGCGTTTCCTGGGCCCGTGATGGTGTCGACTTTGGCGATGGTTTCGGTGCCAAATGCCATGGCGGCAATCGCCTGAGCGCCGCCAATGCGGTAGATGGTTTCCACGCCTGACAGGCGTGCGGCCAGCAAAACCAACGGGTTGAAAATACCGTCCGGTGTAGGCGCGCAGATGCACAGGTTTTCAACCCCTGCAACGGATGCAGGGATGGCATTCATCAAGACGGATGAGGGGTAGGAGGCAAGGCCGCCCGGGACGTAAAGGCCCGCCGCCTCGACCGCGTTCCAACGCCAGCCTAAGCCTTCGCCGTGGTCACCCGTCCACCATGCATCACCCGGAATTTGACGTTCGTGATAGTCGCGGATGCGTTTGGCGGCCAGTTCGAGCGCGGCGCGTTCATTGGCTGGAACTGTGGCGATTGCCGCGTCGATTTCGGCCGTGGTGAAGGCCATCGTTTTGGGGGTTAAATCAAGGCGGTCAAATTTTGCAGTCAGTTCGATCACCGCCGCATCACCGCGTTTTTGGACGTCCGCCAAAATACCCGCGACGATATCGTCCACGTCGCTGTCTGCTTCGCGTTTTATATGCAAAAGCGCGTCGAATGCGATGTCGAAATCAGGGTCGGTGGTGGTCAAAAACTGTGGCATGATATGCCCTTAATCAAGCGCGTGGTTGGGTTGTGATTTTGAGGGGGCGACGTACGGACGGGTTGCGTCCTGAAGAATAATGTCGATGCATTCCACGTCCAGCGCAATTTCACCGTCGCCCGCCAGAATGATGTTCAATGTGCCCGCACCGTCATCCGTTGGAGTGAATGTGATATCCAAGATTGACAGGATTTGATCCTTGTCAGCTGAATCAACCCCATTCGTGCGCGCGCTTAGGACGCTGTCGAACACCAGAACGGTTTGAACACGCTCGGCGTCTTTGGATTTATTTTCCCAACGGTAGCGGTTCAACAACAGGCCGAAACGGTTTTCCTTGGGTAACCAAGAGATTTCCGAAGACGGTAAAACAGCGTCTTGGGTCAATGATGCGATAACGGCCAGATCGTCCGTGCTTTCGCCGCGCAGGCGAATGGGTTGTTCTGCGCCATCTTCGAATGTTGCGTCAATGCTCATTCTTTGATCCGTTCAATGTTTGCGCCAATAGCGCGGAATTTTGCGACGACGTGTTCGTAGCCGCGATCAAGGTGGTAAACACGGCCTACGCGGGTTTCGCCGTCTGCGGCCAAGCCCGCCAAGATCAGGGAAACGGAGGCGCGAAGGTCGGTGGCCATTACTGGTGCGCCGCGTAATTTGTTAACGCCTGTGACGGTTGCGGTGCCGCCGTGCACCTCGATATTGGCCCCCATGCGCACCAATTCAGGGGCATGCATAAAGCGGTTTTCGAAGATGGTCTCATTCAGGACTGATGTACCTTCGGATGTGCATAAAACGGCCATCATTTGTGCCTGTAAATCGGTGGGAAAACCGGGGTAGGGTTCCGTGGTCACATCAACGGCCTGAATGCGTGCGCCGTTGCGGGCAACCATGAGACCGCGTTCGGTTTGTGTGATTGATGCGCCTGCCTCTTCTAGTTTTTGGCAAAAACTTTCGAGTAGGCGGCGTTTACCGCCCAGTAATTCAACCTGACCCCCCGCGATCAAAGGTGCCATCATGTATGTGCCCAATTCGATGCGATCGACGACGACAGGGTGCGTGGCACCGTGGAGTTTATCAACACCCTCGATCGTGATGATGGACGAACCATCGCCTTTGACTTTTGCGCCCATGGCGCGCAGAAGGTCGGCCAAATCAACGATTTCAGGCTCGCGGGCGACGTTTTTTAAAACGGTTGTTCCCTTGGCCAATGTGGCCGCCATCAACAGGTTTTCAGTGGCACCAACGGATGCGAAGGGCAATTCGTATGTGGCACCTGTCAGGCCATTGGGTGCCTTGGCGTGGACGTAGCCATCGCGCAGGTCAAGGTCGACGCCCAATGCTTCGAGGCCGCGCAGATGAATGTCGACGGGGCGGGCACCGATGGCACAGCCACCCGGTAATGAGACAGCGGCGATGCCGTCGCGTGCAACCATGGGGCCAAGGACAAGGATCGAGGCACGCATCTTGCGCACGATGTCGTAGTGCGCCACTTGGTTAGTGATTTCGGTGGTGGTCAATGTGATGGTGCGACCGTCCGTGGACATGTCGACGTTGGTGCCAAGGGATGCCAGCAATTCATTGGTGGTTTTGATGTCTGACAGTTGGGGAACATTGGTGAAAGTCACCGGTTGATCGGTCAGCAAGGCGGCAGGCATCAGGGTAAGCGCGGCGTTTTTTGCACCCGAGATTGGAATTTCGCCTGAAACGGGGCCGTTGCCCTGAACGATAATTGAATCCATTTATGCTACCCTACTCTTGCTCTGACTGCTCTTGTTCGGTCGTGGGCGTATTGCGCGCCCTTTTTTGTGCCTTACGTCGATGCATGTTCTGACGCAACTGTTCTTTTAGGCGCTGTTCACGTGCTTCGGCCTTGATTGTCGCGCTCGACTTTGGCTTTGGATTTTCTGTCGTTGGTTTGGTCATGGGGTGCTTGTAATGCAAGGTGCCGTGGACGTCTAGATCATGTGGTGTCTTTGTCGCCCGCGACGCAGCGCCAATGTAGCCTCTATTATAGCCATGGTCGCGGTGATGATGAGGACCGGTAAACTGCCCCATTGCGTTAACATCGCACCCGCCAGTAATGGAAAGCCGAACAGCCCGATAAAGTAGGTAAGCGCGAAGAGTTGCAGGGTTTGTGGGATCAGTGATTTATTCGCATCGGCGGCGGCCATGGCGACCAAGATCGGGTATGATGCGCCGTAGCCGATGGCAAACAGGATCGCGACAAGGATATAGAGGGTAGAGCTGTTGCCCATCACGATAAACAGAATGACAGCGCCAGCCATGATGTATTGCAGTTTCGCGATAGTCAGATAGGCGTTTGAACCGCCTTTAAATGCCGCAAGAATGGCGCGAAGGATGACGACGGTTAAGGTGTAGGTCAGGAAATATGCGGCGTAATCAAGACCACGTTCAGCGGCATAGACGGTTTGGAAATTGGTTAACCCAGAAAAAACCGCCGCACCAAGGGTAACCATCGTGACGGGCAGCCATGCGGGGGATTTTAGAATGGTGGCGATGTTGGACATGGACAGGCGCGAGGGTGGTTCGGATGATTTATTTAGGGCGTGGGTTTTAATCGGATTGTTTAAGAACCAGAACAGAGTTGCGGATATGAGGCAAAGAGCGGCCGTGACATAGAATGCGTCCGCCACGCTGAACCCGAATTTAAACATGGTGGAGGCCATCACTGGTGACAGGCCAAAGCCTGCCATGACAAATATCGACAGCATGGTGAAAAATCGAACACCTTGGTCAGGGGTGATTAAGCGGGTCAAGACGACAGGGCACAGAGCATAAGTTAGACCCCATCCGATACCCAGCAAGATTGATGCGGTAATCAATTGGGCGGTATTTCCGCCCGCGCCGCCAAACAATGCCAACGCAAGCGCAATGAAAACACAAGCCAATGACAATGTGCGCAAGCGGCCCAAAATGTCGGCCAAATGCCCCGCGTAATAAACGATGGTGATGGTGGCGATTGTGGTGATGCCCAGCATTTGCCCGACGGCGCGCTCATCCGCATCAAAAGTGGCAAACAGGTCGGGCAACAAGAAGGTGAGGCCGTATGCACCTGCCTGCAAGAAGACCGCTAGAAAGAAGATTGTAAAAGTCGCGTTGCGGGACATGGATGCCTTTCGTTGCGATCAGGATGGCAGGTTTGCCTGTGTCAAACGCCGTGTTATGCGACGATTTTGGTCGCTAAAGGCTGTGTCTCTTCAGGCTGTCGTAGAATGGCATCGCTTGCGCGCACAGGTCGGCCATGTCGCCCTGTAGGGTGGGTAAGGGCGATTCTGCCCCTGCGAAACCTGTGGATTTCCATACCGATGCGTACCAATGTTTTGCCCAAACGCCATCCGATGTGTGGCCCCCCGATGGCCAGTTTAACATGGCTTCGTCGTACGGCAGATCAATCGCCGCACAGAGTTTTGTCAGCATGTCGGTTGGATTGGCGCGAATGTCGGCGCTGTTAATAACGGTGCCGCCAAAGCGTTCAAAAAGCGCCGCTTGTTGGGGGAATCCGATGTCCGTGAGCGTTGGTTTTTCGCGTTTGGCGGCGTAGCTGGCGATGACGCGAGCAGGGTGGCGGATCAGAAAAATGTTTTTGAATTCAGACGCCCAGTCCAGCGGGAAACCATCAATCATATGTTGGCACATGTGTTTTTGATACCAATGTGGTTTACCATTGGGTGTTGCGCCCGCGATATCGGCGGCGACCACGTTGGGGTCTTGGGGTTGGCTGTTTAGGATTTTGTCCTGCATGGGGTGCACAATGCCCGTGGCCGCAAGGTAAGCCGCATAAAACGGTTCATCGCTGACGGCACAGTCTGTGCGTGCGCCAAACGAATACATCATCGCAGTCGAGAGGTTGCGCGGCCCTGACCACATGGCGACTTTCATGCGGTTTCCTGTGCGACCAAAGATTTGTAAAGTTCGCGCAATCGTGTGGCCATGGGGCCAAGTTCGCCTGAACCAATCGTGCGCCCGTCGATGGACCCAACAGGGGTCTGTGCGCCAAACGTCCCGGTTAGGAATGCTTCGTCAGCGCCGTAGGTGTCGACTAAGGAATAGTTGCGTTCAAACACCGGAATGTCGTTGGCGCGGCATAAATCAATCACCTTTTGGCGGGTAATACCGTTCATGCAATAATCACCCGTGGACGTCCAAACCGCCCCCTTGCGCACAATGAAAAAGTTGCAGGCGTTGGTGGTGTTGACGAAACCGTTGATGTCCAGCATCAGTGCCTCGTCTGCGCCTGCCTTTTGCGCGGCAATACAAGCCAGAATGCAGTTCAATTTGGAATGCGAGTTTAATTTGGGGTCTTGGGTCATGGGCAAACCGCGCATATGAGGCACGGTTGCCAGATTGATTGGGCGGGGCAGTTTGGGTTTGGAATGTTCGACAATGATGACGATTGTCGGGCCGGATTGGCTGAGATCGGGGTGTTGAAAAGGGCGTGTTTTGACGCCGCGTGTGATCATCAACCGGGCATGCGCGTCGGTGGTGATTTTGTTGGCGTTGCGCGTATCTTCCAGTGCTTGGATCAACGCGGTACGGTCCATGCCGATGTCCAGATCAATGGCCAAAGATGCCTGATACAGGCGATCCATATGTTCGTCCAGAAACGCCCATTTACCGTTGTATAATCGTAAACCTTCCCAGATGCCGTCGCCCAACATAAAGCCACTGTCGTACACACTGACCACGGCCTTGGATTTGTGAAGGATGTTGCCGTTGACGTAAATTTGGATATCTTCGTTGCGGGTGTCATCCGTTGCTTGGTGAGTGGAAACGGTGTTGCTCATGGCGCGGCCTTTGATTTTAATTTGGATGCAGATTGCATTGCAAAATGGGGTTTTGCAAGCGTTGTGGTTTTGTGAAATTCAAGGTCAGATTGCGCTTGCGTTTGTTGGAATCTTGGCTAAAACGCCGAGCATAGGATGCTGCAGTAGCTCAGTGGTAGAGCGCGTCATTGGTAATGACGAGGTCGGGAGTTCAATTCTCCCTTGCAGCACCATTTTCACAACATTGTAAAAGGTCTGGCAACTTTGCCATTTAGGCCGCATTTTTGCCGTTATGGTAGATGTGGAACTGATTTGCTAGATTAGTGGCGCTGACGTTAGACAGTTGCCCGAACATGGTTGATCAAAAAGCGGGCGCGCCAACGTAACTGCTGGGAAGGCAGAAACCAAGTTGAAGAGGCGCTCGTTGTTAGATGGCCAAGTGTCCCTTGGCCTGCGAGCGAAAAGTTACCGAAATAAGGCGATAGATGGAAACGCAAGCGCGGCTAAATCAGTGCTGGGTTTTCGAAAGATAAGTCGCTCATCACAGTGAACTTTAAACGTTTCTAAGTTTTCTTGTAATCTCCTGGGTCGGCGCGCGTCTTATATTTAAGAGCACGTTTCACACGTAATTCACAGGAGAGAAAGTGATGAGTAAACTACTGACTCAACTCATGCGATCTGTCCGCAGCTTGTGGCATGTGCTGGCCGTATTTCTCTTGGTCGTATCGGGTGCAGCAAACGCGCAAGTTTCAAGTGATTATGCCGTCGTTGATGATGTGACAATCTATTATGCAATTTTGCCAGCCGAGATGTTGCGATCCTTTCCCTCAGGTTCGCAAGAGGCACGAATGCATGGCGGCGTGCCGCGTGGTAAACACGTCCATCACCTGCAGGTCGCCTTGTTTGACGCCACGACAGGAAATCGCATAACTGACGCAAACGTCACTGCCACCATTGCTGAAGTAGGCCTGGGTGGCGCTGATTATACTCTTGAACCGTTTAAGGTTGGCGACGCGCTCACCTACGGCGGTTACGCCGAATTTCAAAA
>CAXBJO010000016.1:0-61069 GCA_963976255.1 uncultured Rhodobacterales bacterium | reverse complement strand
AACAGGGGCGAGCGCCGACCATGACCCATGTTTTGGGCGGCGCGAACCCGACACCGATGTCACGAATCTTGCGGTTCAATAGATTCTTGCGATGACCTGCAGATACCATCCACGCGGTGACTGCTTCCTCGGCGCTTTTCTGACCCCACGCAAGATTTTCAAGAGATGTGCATGCTTTGTATCCGGCACGCCTTATCCGATCGGAATTTGTTGATCCGTTTTTGCCAATGTGACCACCCCGTTTCAGAATCGTCCCATAGCCGCGGCTGGCCAATTCATCAGCTTGCTTTTGTGCCGCGCGCATTAATGAGGCTTTTGGTTTTAGCGATTTGCGGCCCTTTTGTTTGCGGGCTTGGTTGATTTCCTGAATCATATCATGGGTAACGCTGGTCGCTGCGGGAGAGGACGCCAATACAGGGAAGGATGCCAATGTCATGCAAAATGCCATGGGCGCGAAAATGGAGCCGAATTTATTCATCGTGAAGCCTGTACTTTTAATTACATATTGCCTTCAATCATTGCATTAAGCAAGGCAAAGGCATCAGGGTTGTTCCAATCGGCTTCGCCTTGCACACGGGCGATTTCTTGACCTGACGGGTTCACAACCAATGTGACGGGTAATCCAAACACAGCACTGTCACGCGCAAAGGCCATTGAGGGGTCACGCACCATTGGTAATGATGTGATGCCGATGTCGGTGAAAAATTGTGCGATCATGGGGGTGGGGTTGCGACCTGTTGCGATGGTGATGACGGCGAAGTTTTCCCCGCCAAGTTTTTGGTTAAGCGCATCCAGTGATGGCATTTCTGCGCGACAGGGTGCGCACCATGTGGCCCAGAAGTTCAACAAGATTGTTTTGCCCGCATATGCCGATATGTCAATTTGGGCGCCGTCCCCATCCAAGAAAGTTTCACTGCTCATCGGTTTGGGTTCAGAATGAATTGTGACCAAACGCATGTCGCCCGCGCGAAGGTTTCGCAACGCTTCGACATCCAGTGTCTGTGCGGCCAAAGGGTTTGCACCGACTGCCAGCAGCGTGTAAAGCGTGGCGCATAGGAATTTTAATTTGGTCACGATGTGGCCCTTTCGAAAACGGTGCTGTGTATGTCTGACAAAAAATCATCGAATGCAATGTGGGGCGGGCGGTTTGCCAGCGGCCCTGATGCAATTATGGAAGCCATTAATGCGTCGATCGGTTTCGATAAACGTATGGCATCCCAAGATATTGCAGGTTCAATTGCGCATTCGGCGATGTTAGCCAAACAAGGTATCATCAGTGATAGCGATGCTGCAGCCATTAAGGAAGGCCTGCTCACGGTCTTGTCAGAAATCGAGAGTGGAACGTTTGTTTATTCCACAGCGCTGGAAGATATTCATATGAATGTCGAAAGCCGTTTGAAGGAAATTATCGGCGAACCTGCGGGGCGTCTGCACACAGGGCGTTCGCGCAATGATCAGGTGGCGACGGATTTCAAGCTGTGGACGCGCGATCAATATGATGCGGCGATTGATGGGTTGTCTGCGTTGATGGCGGTATTCGTGGATCAGGCAGAAGCGGGCGCAGATATGGTGATGCCAGGATTTACGCATTTGCAGGTGGCACAGCCTGTTACGTGGGGCCATCATATGTTGGCCTATGTCGAGATGTTTGCGCGGGATCGTTCGCGGTTTATTGATGCGCGGGCGCGGATGAACGAGAGCCCGTTGGGTGCGGCGGCATTGGCAGGGACAGGGTTCCCGATTGATCGCGATATGACGGCGCAAGCGTTGGGGTTTGATCGGCCGTCGGCGAATTCATTGGATGCGGTTTCGGATCGTGATTTCGCATTAGAGTTTTTAAGCACGGCATCAATTTGTGCCACGCATCTGTCGCGGTTCGCCGAGGAATTGGTGATTTGGTCGTCTGCGCAATTTAAGTTTGTCACAATTTCAGATCGATTCAGTACGGGATCGTCGATTATGCCGCAGAAGAAGAATCCAGATGCGGCGGAGTTAATTCGATCCAAAGTGGGTCGAATTACGGGATCTTTGGTGGCATTGTTGACGATTATGAAGGGTTTGCCGCTGACATATTCAAAAGACATGCAAGAAGACAAAGAGCAGGTTTTTGATGCGGCGGATAATTTGATTTTATCACTGGCGGTGATGACGGGAATGGTCGCGGATTTAAAACCGAATGCAACCGAGCTGGAAGTGGCAGCGGCGACGGGATTTTCCACGGCAACGGATTTGGCCGATTGGTTAGTGCGCGCGCTGGGCATGCCGTTTCGCGATGCGCACCACGTGACAGGTGCATTGGTCGCAATGGCCGAGGGTCAGGGCTGTGATTTACCTGATTTATCACTGAGCGATATGCAAACGGTTCACGGCGCGATTACGGATGATGTTTTCAATTTTCTAGGCGTGCAGAATTCAGTGGCCAGCCGGTTAAGTTTTGGTGGCACAGCGCCCAGCAATGTGCGTGCGCAAGTGGCGCGTTGGAAAGAGGCGTTGGCGTAATGCGCAATCTGATTTTGATATTGGTGGTTGCTACCTTGGCCGGCTGTGGCATTCAGGGTGATCCGTTGCCACAAAATCCGGAGGCACCATGTCCCTTCTGCGAATGATCTATCTGGTGCTGGCAGTTGTTGGCGCGGTTGTTCCCATGATGCATTATTTTGCCTGGGCGGACGGCGGTGGATTTACGTTTGATGGTTTTATTGCCGCGTGGTCGGCCAATCGGGCGACTGTTGGGTTGATGTGGGATATGGCGATTAGTGCGGGTGTTTTGACCCTGTGGATGATGGCCGAAGTTTATGTGCGCAAGGATTGGTGGGTTTTACCAATCGGTTTGATTGCAACGTTTGGGGTCGGTGTCTCGTTTGGATTACCGTTGTATTTGTTTCTGCGCTCGCGCGCATTTAAGTAGGGCATCATGGATCATTTTTTATACAAAGACGGTGTTTTACATGCCGAGGATGTCGCGCTGACGGAAATTGCGGCGGCTGTTGGTACGCCGTTTTACGTGTATTCAACCGCCACGTTGAAACGTCATTTTCGGGTGTTCGACGAGGCATTGGAAGGTATGGATCATCTGGTGTGTTACGCGATGAAAGCGAATTCAAATATTGCCGTCCTGAAGATTTTGGGTGATATGGGTGCGGGCATGGATGTGGTGTCGGGTGGTGAATATATGCGTGCCAAAGCGGCGGGCGTTAGCGGTGATCGCATTGTGTTTTCGGGCGTGGGTAAAACCCGCGCGGAAATGGTTTTGGCGCTGACAGGTGGTATCCGACAGTTCAATGTCGAAAGTGAACCAGAGTTAGAAGTGTTGAACGAAGTGGCAATTTCAATGGGTGTTGTTGCGCCGATCACGGTGCGGGTGAATCCCGATGTTGATGCGAAAACCCATGCGAAGATTGCGACCGGAAAATCGGAAAACAAGTTTGGGATTCCCATTGGCAAAGCCCGCGACGTTTACGCGATGGCGGGAGCCATGGATGGTATCGAAGTTGTGGGCATTGATGTGCATATCGGATCGCAATTGACCGATTTGGAGCCATATCGGCAAGCGTATCAAAAAGTTGCGGAATTGACCGAGGTATTACGCGCGGACGGTCATAATATTCGTCGTTTAGATTTGGGGGGCGGTTTGGGGATCCCGTACGAGCGTTCAAACGAAGCTCCACCGTTGCCGATGGATTATGGCAATGTGGTGCGTGAAACCGTTGGGCATTTAGGGTGTGAGATTGAGATTGAACCGGGGCGTCTATTGGCCGGGAATGCGGGTTTGTTGGTCAGTTCCGTAATTTACAACAAAGCGGGCGAGGGGCGTGATTTCATGATTGTGGACGCGGCGATGAATGATTTAATCCGCCCGGCAATGTACGAAGCACACCATGATATTGTGCCCGTGATAGAGCCTGCTGTCGGTATGGAACAACAGCCGTTTGATATTGTTGGGCCGGTTTGCGAATCTGGTGATACGTTTGCCAAGCAACGCGATATGACGCCCGTTGCAAACGGTGAAATGGTAGCGTTTCGGTCGGCCGGTGCGTATGGCGCAGTGATGTCGTCGGAATATAACACCCGCCCGATGATCCCAGAGGTGTTGGTTAAGGGTGATCAATTTGCTGTCATCCGCAAGCGTCCAACCTTTGACGAAATGATAAATCGCGATACAGTGCCCCAATGGCTGTAGGCATTTCTGTGGCCTGATTGAAAGGCATCGATGTCCGACTTGAAAAACGCCCCGAATGACCGAAAAACCGCATTTATGCGTCCGTTACGCTGGCGTGTTTGGCGCACACGGGTGGTGTTGTTGTGGGAGCGGATATTAGAGGTTTTTTGGCCTGCCATGACGTTGGCAGGGTTTGCGGCGGCATTGTATATCCTGCGCGATTTCATGCCATTTGTGATGCCCGTTGTTGGCATTATGTTGATTGGGGTTCTGTATTTTTTGTATCGCGGTGTGATGTCATTTCGGTGGCCACGCGATCCTGAAATTTATCACGCGTTAGATAAAAGTGTTCAGGGTTCGCCAGTGCGTGCGTTGGCAGACGAGTTGGCATTGGGGCGGGAAAATACCCAGTCCAAGGAATTGTGGGCAATGCATCTGCAACGCATGGCGCAACGGGCCAAATTGGTTGATGTTCCAGATGCGCATGTGCGATTGGCAAAAACCGATCCGTATGGCCTACGGCTATTGTCAATATTTGCGGTTATTTTTGCAGTTATTTTTGTGTCCGGTTCGCGCGGATTTGAAAAATCTGGCCAAGGTGCAGGCAGCGTTGCGGCGGGGCCGAGTTTTGAGGCTTGGGCCAAGCCACCGTTGTATACAGGATTGCCCACGGTTTATTTGAATGACGTTGAGCAGGGCACGCCGATTTCGATGACACAGGGCAGCGAGTTTTTGATCCGTGCATATGGCGACGTCAGCATCAGCGAAGATTTATCTGTGATTGGCAATACGCAATTTCCCAGCGTTGAGGGTGTGTTGGCAGAAGCCAAGTTTATTATGACCAAATCTGGGACGCTGCAGTTAGCGGACAGAAATGGGATCACGTTGGCGTGGGATATTTCGGTGTTGGCTGATCTACCCCCAATGATTGAGATTACAGGCGAGATGAGCCGTGATTTACAGGGTGCAATGCAATTGCCGTTTCGCGCCAGTGATGATTACGGTGTGACGGGTGGGACATTGGATATTGCGTTGGATTTGGACAATGTGGATCGGCGTTATGGGTTGGCTCTGCCACCCGAAGAGATGCCGAATTTAATCGGTGAGCTGCCCCTGCCGTTCAACGCCCGTACGGATGATTTCGAAGGCATTATCGAGGAAGATTTTGCCAAACATGGCTGGGCTGGATTGCCTGTTATTGTGGGATTAAATGCGACGGATGCGGCGGGAAATGTTGGCCAGATTACGCCATTGAATACCGAATTGGCGCGAAAGCGGTTTTTTGATCCATTGGCGGCCGCGCTGATTGATGTGCGTCGGCAATTATTGTGGAATCGTCAAAACGCTGAGCGTGCAATTTATTTGCTACGCGCCGTGACCTATCGCCCTGAAGGGGTCTTTGCCGAAGAGGACGCATACACCATGGCACGCGATGCCATTGCCAAGATGGAAGCATCTGGTGATGCGAACTTGGTGAATGTGGAGCGTGATGAGGTGACGGAGTTGTTGTGGACGGCGGCGATTTTGATCGAGGATGGTGATTTGGATGATGCCAAAGAACAGATGCGACGCGCCCAAGAGCGGTTGAAGGAAGCCATGGAAAATGGCGCCACTGATGAAGAGATTGCAGAGCTGATGCAGGCTCTGCGCGATGCCACAGATGCCTATATGGATGAGCTGGCAGAGAATAGCGAAGATCCAACAGATCAACCAGCAGGGGGTGATGGCGAAACCATTACCCAAGATGAAATTCAAGAGATGATGGACGAAATCCAACGCTTGATGGAAGAAGGGCGCATGGAAGAAGCACAAGAGTTGTTGCGCCAGTTACAAGAGTTGTTGGAAAACATGCAGGTTGTGCAACAATCTGGCCAAGGTAGCGAAGGTGAAGAGGGTGAGCAATCCGAGCAAGACATGCAAGAGATGTTGGAAGATCAACAAGAATTAGCGGATGAGACATTCCAAGAACTGCAAGAGCAGTTCAATCAAGAGCAACAAGGTGAAGGTGAGCAACAGCAAAGCCAAAGCGGCCAGCAAGAGGGCGATAGCGGCCAAGAAAATGACACACCTGAGGGTGAACAGTTAGGCCAAGAACAAGGCCAACAAGGAAGCCAACAGGGACAACAAGAAGGTGGCCAACAAGGCCAAAATCAAGGCGAAAATGGCGATGCGTCGAATGGTGATCAGGGTCAACAGGGCGAAAATGGTCAGGGGCAATCAGGCGCAGGCGCGTCGGATTTAGCGGGACGACAAAAAGCACTGCGCCAAATGTTGAACAATCAACGACGCAATCTGCCCAATGATGGCAGTCAAGCAGGGCGCGAGGCGGGCGAAGCGTTAAGTGATGCGGAGCGTCAAATGGGTGATGCCGAAGAGAGCCTGCGCGAGGGCGAATTTGGTCAGGCGTTGAACCAACAATCCGACGCTTTGGAATCCCTACGCCGTGGGATGCGCGCCATGAATGAGCAACAGCGCGACGCGCAGAACGGCACGGAAAACGCAGGCCAACAAAATGGCCCATCCCAAGGCACACCAAATGACCCATTGGGTCGGGCAACGGGACAAGATCGTGCCGGGCGCGCATTTAACGATGATGCATTGAATAAGGGTTTGGATCAGACAGGGCGGGGCAAAGCCTATGAGAACCTGTTGGACGAGTTAAAGGGACGCGCCCAAGATCGGACACGCCCAGAATTTGAATTGGAATATTTGGAACGTCTTTTAGATAGGTTCTGATGAACGTTAGTTCATTAATTTGGACTTAGCGTTTTGAAATAGATTGCTGAACCCAGGTTCGCCACCTTGGTAATACATGTCCTGTAAAACCATGCGACCGTTATCAATGCTGGTTTCGTATTTGGTCATGAATGGTTCTGTGGCCGGTATGGTTCCACCGATTGCTGGTGCAAACATATAGGCAAGCGTTGTCAACAATGCGACACCGCACGCGGCCAGAAAGCCCATTGAAAAACGATTGCTGCTTTCTTTCACGTCATCGGCCTTGAGGTCGATTGAATCGTCTGCGTCATCTTCATCATCGTCGTCGAGATCTAGTTTGGTATTAATGTCATCGATATCGGTGAAAACAGCCTTGCCCGATTTTGCCTGTGTGGTTGGGGCCAATGCAATTTTTTCGTTTTCAGCGTCAAGCTCATCATCCCCTTGGCCAAATTTGATGTCATCGTTCAAGGGTTCGTTTTCATCAGGATCAGAGCGTTTCACCAGGCTTGAAACGTTTTTGATGAAATCGGATGCTGGTCGGATCATGGGTTTTGATGCAGGCGAAATTATCGGGGTTACATCAAGATCATCGTCGTCCTGATTGAATTTATCGATGTCGATCTGAACCGGACGTTTCCCCAAATCCCCCAAGAATTTTTCAGGTTCCAACGTTGGTGGTGGTGGTGAAACCGTGTCGGTTTGTATGTCAACGACTGGCTCTTTGACTGCTGATGCTGATAAATCATCAAGTGCTGGTTTTGTTTCAGCGACGTCAACATCAGCAACGGTGTCCATTGCATCATGTGTCGGCGTGGTCTCTGCGATATTAGTGGGATCAATTGATTCCGCTTCTAAAATCTCTCGTAGGCTTTTGGCGCTGGACAAGGTGAGGTCTTCTTTGGGGGCTGGTTCTGTTGGAACGTCGGCTTCTTGTACGTCATCCATTTCCTGCATGCGACGCGCGACGTCCTCTACGTTTATTGGCGCAGTTGTGTCATGTGGTGCGGCGGCGTCATTGTTGAGTTCTGGTTCAACCGGCGGCTCTTCGCGCGTTTCAACCGTTGCATCTTGTTCTGCGAATGCAGCCTCTTCTTGCAAGATGCGTTGCACTTCGGGGTCAATTGTGGGGCGTTGTCGTTGCTTTGGAAGTTGCGTTTCTGGTGTTTGAGCGGTTTGCGTGGCGCGAAGGGATCTAAATATTGTTGAAACCTCTGCGACGGACTCGCCGTGATCAACTTCTGTATCGTCTGGCTTTTGGGTTGATAAAGCATCACCAGCATTCAATTGCATGGGGCGACCTTGGAACCAAATTTCAGAGCAGTTGGCGCATTGCACGTCGCGACCCGCTTCTGGAATAGCGTCTTCAGAGACTTCGTACTGAGATGTACAATTTGGGCAAACGATCCGCATAATGATCCTCTTAAACTTTTTGGGTTGGTCTATTGTTAATAAACCGATTACTAATGCCAATGTCTACGAATAGTTTATCCTGAGATCTGACAACTGACTGGCAAAATTACATTATTTTGCTTTACAGTCCAGTAAAACGGGAATTCGAGTTGATTTTTATAGGGTGAATGCGTTGATCGAGCTGAAAAAAGCAGGGTTTAGTTATGGCGGTGGCGATATTTTTCGTGATGTGGACCTGCATTTAACAAAAGGTAGTTTTCATTTCCTGACGGGGCCATCTGGTTCGGGGAAAACCACCCTGATGAAGATGTGTTACCAAGCATTAATGCCCAGTTCAGGCACTATCAAAGTGTTTGGTAAGGATGTGCGTGCGATGGATCGCGATGATATCGCAACTGTGCGCCGTCGCATTGGGGTTGTGCATCAGGATTGCCAGTTTTTGGATCATTTGTCGGTGGCCGAAAATATCTTGTTGCCCAGTCAGGTGTCGGGCCGTGATATCACCAAAGATGTAGCGAATTTGCAACAATTATTAAAATGGGTCGCGCTGACAAGCCGTATGGATGCGTTGCCGCCGCAATTATCAGGTGGCGAGAGGCAACGTGCAGCATTGGCGCGGGCTGTGATTCTGTCGCCCGAAGTGATCATTGCGGATGAGCCGACGGGAAATCTGGATTGGCAAATGGCACAACGGTTGTTGGAGTTGTTGATCGAGCTGAATAAGATGGGGAAAACCGTATTGATGGCAACGCATGATATGAACCTGATCCGCGCGTCCCGTTCCGCGGTTTCGGCGCGTGTTTTGCGCATTCAGGGTAAACAGGTGCATTTGGCGGGGGCGGATTTATAATGGCGTCTCTCAAGCATTTCATGGGGTTTTTAACGGGTGATAAAAATGCAGATCGTATTGTCCCACCCACAGGATTTACCGCTCGTTTAACCAGCTTTACCGCCGCTGCTATGGCGTTTTTGACTGTGTTTGCGTTGGCGTTGTCGCTGGCGACGGGGCGATTGGCAGAGCGCTGGTCGTCTGAGTTATCCAAAACCTCGACTGTGCGGATTTCAGCACCAGAGGCACAGATGGATAAACAATCCCAAGCGGTGTTGAAAATTTTGGAAACGACACCCGGAATTGCATCCGCGCGATTGATGACCAAGGACGAGCAACGCGCCTTGTTGGAACCATGGTTTGGGACGGATTTACCGTTGGATACCTTGCCTATCCCTAACTTGATCGAAGTGGTGGAAAACGAAGTGGGGCCAGAAATGGACGGGCTGCGTTTACGCCTGTCAGCAGAGGCCCCGGGGGCAGTTTTGGATGATCATACACGTTGGCGTCGGCCGTTGGCCAAGGCGGCGTCGCGATTGCGCATGTTGGCGCTGTTTTCGATGGTTTTGATATTGGGTGCGACGGCGGCGATGATTACATTGGCAGCGCAGGCGGCATTGGCGGCGAATGGACAGGTGATCCAAGTTCTGCGCCTGATCGGTGCACGCGATAGTTATATCGCTAAGGCGTTCGTGCGTCGTTTTACCATGCGTGCCTTCGTCGGCGCGGTGGTTGGTATTTTCGTTGGAATGATTGGTGTGATGTTGCTGCCCGCAGCCGCAGAAGAGGGTGCGTTTTTAACAGGCCTAGGATTTCAGGGATTGCATTGGTTATTCCCGCTGGCGATTCCCGTAATCGCGGCATTTGTTGCATTTTGGGCCACACGTTTCGCGGCGACACGCGCATTGGCAAGGATGAGTTAAGTGATTGTAATACAATATTTTTTATCTGTGATTTTTATCGTTTCAATGTATGTTTCGTTGGCTGTTTTCGGTCTACTTGGGGCGATCCCTGCATTATTGTCGCGCAATGCGACGTATTGGATCATTCGCAAGTTTTGCGGTAGTGTTATTTGGTTGGCGCGGGTTTTGTGCGGGCTGAAGGTAGAGCAACGTGGCCCCATTCCGACCGGCAATGTCGTGGTGGCGTCCAAGCACCAAAGCTTTTTTGATGTGATCTTGCATACCTATTATTTGCCCAATGTGAATTTCGTGATGAAGCAAGAATTGAAGTACGTACCGATCATTGGGTTTTACGCCGCCCGCATTGGTGCGGCGCCTGTTAAACGCGGTCAAAAATCCAAGGCGGTCAAACAGATGATGTCTGGTGTGGCCAAAAGCGGTGGTGAAACACAGTTGGTGATTTATCCGCAAGGGACGCGCGTTGCACCAGGGAAATCCATGCCATACAAAGTGGGCGCAGCGGTGATTTGTCAGCGTATGAAACGTCCAGCGGTGATGGCGGCGACAAACGTAGGGATGTTCTGGCCAAAGCGCAGTTTGTTGCGCAAACGTGGGGTTGCAGTTTTGGAGTATTTTGAACCTGTAACGGCGGACATGGCGCTGTCTGAATTCGTGGCGTATATGGAAGAAACCATTGAAACTGCCTCTGATAAATTGATGGCAGAAGCGGGATTTATCAAAGGGGAATAGTATGAAATCCGTCACCTCGATTGCACAGCTTGAAGAGATTTATGGAACACCTGGGCCCGCATCATTACGCAAAGTCGCAGATCATATCACGCCGCAATATCGTCAATGGATCGAAGCCAGTTCAGTTTGTGCATTGGCCACCGTGGGACCCGAAGGGTTGGATGCCAGCCCGCGTGGTGATATTGGCAAAGTGCTGTATGAATTGGACGCGAAAACGCTGTTGATGCCTGATTGGCGCGGCAATAACCGTATGGATTCGTTGCGTAATATTATTCGCGACCCAAGGGTAGCATTGATGTTAATGACGGGTGGGTCGCATAATGTGACGCGGATTAATGGCCGCGCGATTGTATCGCTGGAACCTGAATTAATTGACCGCTTTGATGATCGTGGGCGCAAGCCGCGTTCGGTTATTGTAGTGCATATTGACGAGGTTTATTTTCAGTGTTCGCGTGCATTACAGCGTGCGGATATTTGGAATGCGAAACAGTGGCCAGATGCGTCTGAGCTGCCCAGTGCAGGACAGATTTTGCAAGATATGACGGATCGCGAAATTGATGGTGCGACGTATGATGCCGAATTGCCTGCACGTATCAAAGAAACGCTGTGGTAGGGCGTGCATTCGTTAAACGATTTTATGCGCTGTGCGCGGAGATATTTAGGCAACGTAAAGGTGGCGGCGTTACAGCCCTTTTGAGCCCAAATCCAAGAATTTTTGACGGCGGGATTTAACCAACTCTTTGGGCTTTTTGCCTTTGAGTTCGGCCAAGCATTTGCTGATGGCGTCGCTGACGGTGGTGTAGGTTTGAGCGTGGTTGCGTTGCGCACCACCCAGTGGTTCGGGCAGAACCATGTCTGCGACACCGAGTTTTTCCAAGTCTTGTGCGGTGAGGCGTAATGCTTCGGCAGCTTCGCGCATTTTTTCGGCATCTTTCCACAGGATGGATGCACAGCCTTCGGGGGAAATCACCGAATAAACAGAGTGTTCCAGCATCAAAAGTTTGTCAGCGGTGGCAAATGCAACCGCGCCACCAGAGCCGCCTTCGCCAGTGATGATTGAGATAAGGGGGACGCTGACCTGTAGACATTTTTCGGTGGAGCGTGCGATGGCTTCGGATTGGCCGCGTTCCTCGGCACCTTTGCCGGGGTATGCGCCAGGGGTGTCAACCAATGTGATGATGGGCAGGCCAAATTTGTCGGCCATTTCCATCAGGCGGATTGCCTTGCGATAGCCTTCTGGCCTTGCCATACCAAAGTTGCGTTTGATGCGGGACGTTGTGTCGGAACCCTTTTCGTGGCCGATGACCATGACGGGTTGATCGCGAAACCGTGCCAAGCCGCCCATGACGGCGGCGTCGTCGGCAAAGTTGCGATCGCCCTGAAGTGGGGTGTATTCGGTGAATAATTCGCGAATGTAATCCTGACAATGTGGTCGATCTTGGTGGCGCGCCACCTGACATTTGCGCCATGGGTTCAGGTTTTTATACAGGTCAACCAACATCGCCTGTGCTTTTTTGTCCAATGCGGCGGCTTCGGATTCGATGTCCATGCCATCTTCTGATTTTTCAGCTAATGCGCGCAGCTCGTGGGCTTTGCCTTCGATTTCAGCAAGTGGTTTTTCGAATTCGAGATAGTTTTGCATGTCAGCCGTCTTTGTTTGTTTTAATCTGTATGGCGAAAAAGGGGGCGTATTGCAACGCCCGACCTTTATTGGAGATCGCTAAATGCGTGTTCGAGGCGTTCCATTGCGCCGATCAATTGTGCGCGTTGGGTAGCAAAGTTGAAACGGAGGAATGTTTCGCCACCCGAACCGAATGTTTCACCGTGGCTGGCGGCGATGAGGGCCTTGTTTTGAACGCGATCAATGTATTCCGATTTGGACATGCCCGTGCCGGCAAAATCGACCCACGACAGGTATGTCGCCTGCATTGGCATAGATTTTACGCCTGGAATTTTTGCCATGGTTGCGTCAAGGATTTTGCGGTTCTCATCAAGGTATGCGACCAGCGCATCAACCCAAGCATCACCATGATTGTATGCTGCCTGAGTCATCGTGAGGCCAAAAGCATTGGCGGATATGCCCATGGCGCGCATGGTGGCGGCGAATTTTTTGCGTAGATTCTCATCGGCGATAATAACATTGCCCGAATAGCTACCAGCGAGGTTAAACGTCTTACTGCTGGCGGTGAGCATAACTAAGCGATCGGAAATTTCGGGTACGGCCAAGGGCATTGGCGTGTGTTTAACGCCAAATGTTATGTCGTGATGAACCTCGTCAGAGACGATCATCAAATTATGGCGGAGTGCAAATTCCCCGACCTTACGAAGTTCCTCGACCGACCAAACGCGCCCACCTGGGTTGTGGGGCGAGCACAGGATAAGCATTGTTTCAGACCCATCCATTTGCGCATCATAAGCGTCGAAATCCATTTCGTAACGCCCATTGTTAAGCGCCAATTCGCATTCGACAACGCGACGACCCGCCGCTTTGGTGACGCGGGCGAATGCGTGGTAAACGGGGGTGAAGAGGACGACGCCATCACCTGGTTGTGTGAAGGCTTGCAGACAAAGAGCGGTGGCATTGACCAAACCATGGGTGGTGAAAATATGCGCGGGATCAACCGTCCAACCATGGCGGCGATCCATCCAACCCGTGATAGCATTGTGGTAATCGGTTTTGTCGCCGTAATACCCATAAACGCCTTGGCCCATCATCGTTTTTAGCGCGTCCTGAACCGCCACTGGTGGTTCAAAATCCATGTCCGCAACCCACATTGCTGTGCCCTCTTGGGGATCAACGCCGTAAAGCGCTTGCATGTTGTCCCATTTATCGGAATGGGTATTTACACGGTTAATTGGTTTGTCAAAGTTCACGATAGGCTTGTCGAAATTC
Source organism: uncultured Rhodobacterales bacterium (assembly GCA_963976255.1). GTDB lineage: Bacteria > Pseudomonadota > Alphaproteobacteria > Rhodobacterales > Rhodobacteraceae > Amylibacter. Next base: position 47,405 of record CAXBJO010000016.1, on the reverse strand, counting down.
ATGGTTGGTCTCCTTGGCGCGAGACTATCAATCGTAACGACAGGGGCAAGGGGTTTTCAGGTACCGCAGAAGGTTTTGTAATTGGGATCAACCATCAGGGGTGGCTTGGTATAAACGTCTTTGCCATCCTGTGCGGTGTATGGGTTGGTGATCAGGGTCAGGAGTTGTTCGAATTGGGCATAATCGCCGTCCTGCTCGGCCGCGTTTAGCGCCGCTTCGACCAGATGATTTCGCGGGATATAGATTGGGTTGGCGGCGCGGATGTTTTTAGCGGCATTTGGTTCGGATGCGATGCGGGTTTCAAACTGTTTGATCCAATCGTCGGTGGCGGATGGGGTTAGGTAAAGATCGCGCAGTGGCGTAGCGTTTCCGCCCACTAAATCGGCAAGGGCGCGAAAAGCGAGGGTGAAATCGACCATGTTGTCGGCCATGGTTTCGAAAAATGTATCGAACAGATCGGCGTCATCATCGTTGTGTGTTTCGAACCCGAATTTGCGGCGCATTTCAGTAAGCCAGTGATCCTCGTACATCGCCGAGAATGTGTTGATAATTTGGGTGGCTTTTTCGATGGCGGTGTCTTGGTCGGGGTCGATTAGTGGCACCAACGCCTCGGCCAAGCGGGCAAGGTTCCACCGCGCGATCAGGGGTTGGTTTGAGTAGGCATAGCGACCTTGGCGGTCAATGGACGAGAAGACCGCATTGGCATCGTAATGATCCATAAATGCGCAGGGGCCATAGTCGATTGTTTCGCCTGACAGGGTGACGTTGTCGGTGTTCATCACGCCGTGGATAAAGCCAAGGCCGATCCATTTGGCGATCAGGTATGCTTGTTTATCGGCGGCTTGTTTAAGCAGTTCAAGGTATGGGTTTTCTGCTGATGCGGCGTCAGGGTAGTGGCGGTTGATGGTGTAATCCGCCAGTTGTTTGAGTTTGTCAGTTTCGCCGCGTGCGGCGAAGAATTGAAAGGTGCCGACGCGAATGTGGCTGCTGGCGGTGCGGGTTAGGACGGCGCCGGTTTGAGTGGTTTCGCGCTGTATGCGTTCGCCTGTGGTGACGGCGGCCAAGGCGCGTGTGGTGGGGACGCCAAGGGCATGCATTGCTTCGCCGATAAGGTATTCGCGCAGGACAGGGCCAAGACCCGCGCGGCCATCGCCGTTGCGTGAAAAAGGGGTGCGACCAGCACCTTTTAGTTGGATGTCGAAGCGTTTGTTATCGGGGGTGATGATTTCGCCAAGTAACAATGCGCGGCCATCGCCAAGTTGGGGGGAAAAGCCGCCAAATTGGTGGCCCGCGTATGCCTGCGCCAGCGTATCCGCGCCATCGGGTTTTTGTGCGCCAGAGAAGATGGTGGCGAGGTTGAGGTCTGTGACGTCGAGACCAAGTTCATCGGCAAGGGCGTGGTTGAATTTGATCAGCTTGGGATCGGGGGCGATGGCGGCGTCCGTAGGGGCGTAGAAGCCATCGAGGTCGCGAAAATATGTGTTGTCGAATTTCATGGGGGGAGTGTGCATGAAATTTGGAGGAGGTGGAAGGGATCAAACGATCATGTGAAGTGCCTTGATCCCAACCCAACTTTGGCATAAATCGCAAATATGTCTATTTTACCTATTCTTTTGCACCCTGACCCGCGTCTGAAAAAGATCTGTGATCCTGTGGGTGCTGTCGATGCTGAAACTCGCAAGTTGGCCGATGCAATGTTGGAAACCATGTATGATGCGCCCGGTGTCGGGCTGGCTGCGCCCCAAGTGGGGTCGATGGCGCGTTTGTTCGTTATGGATTGTGCGGACAAAGACGCGGTCGGTGAGCCGATGGTTTTGATTAATCCTGAAATCAAGTGGACGTCGGATGAGCTGAGCGTTCATAACGAGGGTTGTTTATCCTTGCCTGAATTGTTCGAGGATGTTGAGCGGCCAGCGGCGGTACGGATGTCGTTTTTGGATATTGATGGCAAGGCGCATGAACAACAGTTTGATGGATTGTGGGCAACCTGTGCGCAACACGAATTGGATCATTTGAATGGTGTTTTGTTTATCGATCATTTGACGCGGATGAAACGATCGATGATGACCAAAAAAATGGTGAAGTTTAAAAAAGAATTGGCGCTTGGATAATGGCGGTACGCGCGTTTATCCCGTTCCCTGACAAGCGATTGTCGGTGGTTTGCGATCAGGTTGATGCGATCACAGATGTGGAACGTGGGATTTGGCGCGATATGTTTGACAGCATGTATGACATGCCCGGTGTCGGGTTGGCGGCGTGTCAAATTGGGATCACGCGGGCGTTGGCGGTTGTGGATGCGGGTGACGGCAAGGATAAGCCTGTGCGTATGGCGAATCCCGTGATTTTACATGCCTCGGCGATCATGCGTGAGCATCAAGAGGGTAGCCCGAACTTACCCGGTGTTTGGGCGAATTTGGAACGCCCACGCGGCGTGACCGTTGGGTTTATGGACGAGCATGGCGCACAGGTTGAGCGCGATTTTGTTGGTCTGTGGGCGACATCGGTTCAGCACCAGATTGATCATTTGAATGGAGTTATGTTTTTTGATCGATTGAGTAAGACCAAGCGCAAGATGTTGATTTCCAAGGCGCAAAAGTTGTCCAAAAAGGGATTGATCTGATGCGCGTTGTTTTCATGGGAACGCCAGATTTTTCGGTGCCTGTTTTGGATGCGCTGATTGAGGCGGGGCATGAAATTGCCGCCGTGTATTGTCAGCCACCGCGCCCTGCGGGTCGTGGCAAGAAAGATCGCAGGGCGCCTGTGCATCAACGCGCGGATGTGTTGGGTTTGGATGTACGGCATCCGTTGAATTTCAAAGACACTGAAACCGTTGATGCGTTCGCTGCGTTGAATGCGGATGTGGCGGTTGTTGTGGCCTATGGTTTGATATTGCCGCAGGTGGTTTTGGATGCGCCTGCAAGGGGCTGTTTGAATATTCATGCGAGTTTGTTGCCGCGTTGGCGTGGTGCCGCGCCGATCCACCGCGCGATTATGGCGGGGGATGTGCACACAGGAGTCTGCATTATGCAGATGGAAGCGGGGTTAGACACAGGGCCCGTGTTGTTGCGCGCTGAAACTGCGATTTTGGCAACGGATACCACGGCGATTTTGCATGATCGATTGGCGGGTATTGGGGCGGGCATGATTGTTGAAGCGTTGAACCGCTTGGATGATTTGGACGCGGTTGCACAGTCCGAAGATGGTGTGACCTATGCGAAAAAGATTGAGAAAGCCGAAGCGCAGATTGATTGGTCGCGTTCGGCGGATGAGGTGGATCGCCATATTCGCGGGCTATCGCCGTTTCCGGGCGCATGGTTTGCGGATGGGGATCAGCGGGTGAAGGTTTTGATGAGCCATGTTGTGGATGGTTCGGGCACTGCGGGTGAAGTGATTGACCAAGTTACGATTGCTTGTGGGTCGGGTGCGGTTGCGTTGACGCGGTTGCAACGTGCGGGCAAGGGGCCGATGGATGTGGATGATTTTATCCGTGGATATCCGTTACCGACGGGCAAGACGTTATAAACTTTATGCGCTTCGCGCGGAAGATATTTAGACAAAGTAAAGGGTGGGTGGAGTACGTTTTGCGACGTCCAGCTCTTTAATTTATGCAAATCACCCTTATATATAAGGGGAAGGGGGGCGTAATGCCTGTATTATTGACGTTGATTGTTGGTGCCGCTGCGGGGGCAATTGCTGTTCATTTTATGAAGCTGAATGTCAGTTTCTGGGTGGCGGGTGCCATTGGTGTGCTGGGGGCGATTTTTGGCGGAATTATCCTGCGCGCATTGGCGGTGTTGTTGTTAGGTGCCAGTGCGGTGGGTAGTCTGTTTGTGGGGGGATTGATTGGCGCGGTAGTGCTGATTTGGATTTACCGGACGTATTTTGTGAACCGTTAGAACACTTTGGTTGCTTGTGCTTTTCAAGTGTGACGGTAGGATAGTATTATCAGAATTTGGAACTATTTATGCGGATTATTATTTTATGTATTGCTTTGCTACTTCCTGCGCAAATCGCTCTGTCAGAGCAAAAGACATCAGAAAATTACGTATTTAAGACACGCGAAGACATCCACAAGTTCGTGCAAGCCAAGGATGTGGACGCCGTTGAAGCGTTGTTCGTTGAAAGTGACCACGCTCTGCAGGATTTAGGGTCCACAAACGCAGATAAGTTTAGAACATTAATGGGCTCATTTGAAGTGATGAACCCAGACATGGAAAGCTTTATGCCGATGTGGGCTGAGCAATATCCGAATTCTGTTTATCCCAAGATTGCAGAAGCATTTCGACAGATGCGTATTGGTTGGTTTTTCCGCGGAAATGATTTGATGCGGTATGTTTCGAATGAGGCGCGTGCCGCATCCGATCTGCGTTACCGCAAGGCCGCCAATTTGGCCAAAGTGGCATATAAAATGCGTCCTGATTTAGTGGCTGCTGCGGATCTAGCGCGTCAGGTGCATCAAGTTGGTTACGGTTGGCGTTCTAAAAAGGGATTATATTATGAAACCCTGCGTAATCATCAAGACGTTTCAACACTTAAACGCAGTTTGCAGGGGCTTGCACCACTTTGGGGTGGCTCGTTGAAATTGGTTTTTGCAACGTGCGAGAAGTTTGCACCTGATGCCGTTGCCAATTTTCCTTATGATGCGGATATTTGCAAGGCCGCCTACATCTTGGATTGGCTTAATCAGGATCGGGATCCAGAGCTGTATGCGTGGGCGTTTGAGGTGTTGGACCGTACACCACTTGATGGCATGATTTCCTATCGATTAACGGATTTGAAAGACGTTCGCCCATTTCAAAAGGATGGCGATAAGGTCGCCGCAGCGTTGTATTTGGAAATGCAAAAGGACCCAGAGTATTTAATCAGTTTGATCCGCAATGGGTATATTTTTTCCGAGCATTTCAACCCATTTTTGGAAGAGATGGCCGAATTGGAAATTCCACCCGTTTTCAAACTTCAAGAAACCTATTCCCCCAAGAGCGTTTTGTATAGAGCTCGGTTGGAGTTGGAACGGATTGCGAGTGACGAAAATGGATTTGGTGCTGACTGGGCGAAGCAAGAAAACCTAACTGAATTTAATCAAATCTTAGAAGAGGCAGAATTATACGGCAAATATTCATACCAATTATATGAGCTGCGGGCACAGCAATACCAAAATTATGACGGCTTGGAGGCGCTTAAATCGGCGAAAATAACCCATGAGACGGGGATTTATTATTCGAACCACATGCCTGTAACTTTGGTGAAGTATAAAAATATGCTTAAGCATTTTATTTCCCGCGTTGATTTTATGCAGGAACACGAAGGCGGCGTGGCGGTTAACGGTGTTGGGGAAGATTATGAACAAGTTATGGCGCAACTGAAGTGCCCATATTTTCGCGCGTCCCGTTTGTTAGAGGAAATTTGTCCAGCGGGTACCAATGATCAATATTGCCGATATGCCGAGAGATTTGGCGCCCTTGAGGCAGATGATAATATCGCAAATCAGTGTCCCGAATTAGCGAGCTCTTGGATACAAGACATGGTGTTTAGTTTGCCAAACTAGGTCTTAAACGGTTCCATGCCTGCGCGGGCGAGTTCGTCGGCGCGTTCATTTTCGGGATGACCTGCGTGGCCTTTGATCCATTCCCATGTAATGTCGTGCCGGTGGGTTGCGGCCTCTAGTCGTTTCCATAATTCTTCGTTTTTGACGGGCTTTTTAGCAGCGGTTTTCCAGCCATTTTTTTTCCAACTGATGATCCATTTTGTAATGCCGTCCTTGACGTAGGAGCTGTCTGTGACGATGGTGATTTCGCTGGGACGTTCCAAGGTTTCCAGCGCCATGATTGCGGCGGTCAGTTCCATTTGGTTGTTCGTGGTATTGGCCGCGCCACCCGAAAGATCACGCGATTTTATGACCTGTTCACCATCTTTGGCGAACATCAATACGCCCCAGCCCCCAGGCCCAGGATTTCCAGAACAGGCACCGTCGGTGTAGGCGAATAATTTAGGCATATGCGGTCACAATCATAAAGGGGTCGTGGGTGCCTGACATCGAGCGCGTTTTATCGATGCGCACTGGGCGATCCGTGTTGGGGGTAAAGTTTGCACCGATCAGCAAGGATTTCAGTTCGTCAGGTTGGAAATACGTGTATTTTCGCCCCAAGTTATCACGCTGTTCGCCGGTGCCAATTTTCAGGCCAAGGTGTAAATAACCACCTGATTTTAGAGCTGTATGGATGCGTTTCAGGTTTGCGGGCATTTCGGCGCGAGGGGCGTGTAGTAGGGAAAAGTTTGCCCAAATGCCGTCGTATTTGGCAACGTCGTTGAGTTCGTCAAACCGTGCTTGTACGGCGTTTACACCCAAACGTTCGCGCGCAGAGCGCACCATTTCAGCGCTGGCGTCTGTGGCGTGTGCGATCAGGCCTGCATTTTGCATCATCGCCGCAGAATTTCCCGGGCCACATCCCAGATCCAAAACGGTGCCACCCGTGGGGATCGTATCGATGAAAGATTGCAGGTCTGCGTCGGGTGTTTCGCGGCTGAACACCTGAATATAAGCGTCGACGGAAGCGTCGTAATAGGCGATGGTTTTTGGATCGGTCATGATAGGGCGAGGGTTGCGCGGATGAAGTGCCTAAAGAGAAACGCCATCAGTGTTAAAAAAATCAACGGTGTGAAAAATATTTTGAAACGAAGCCACCATTTAGGGGCAAGTGATCGCCATTGAACGTAAAAATCTAAGGGTAAAAGCAGTAGAAATCCAAATGCAATAAGGGCAAACCTTTGCCCGCCACCAAAGGATTGAACCCCAAGAAAGAAGATTATCGGTATCAGAGGTAGCAGCCACGAAGATGAGCTGCGCATGCCAAAGCTCCAAATTGCTCCGGTCAGAACGAAGAACACAACGGTAACTTGGGTGTTCATTAAGCGTCCAGCATTGGTGCCCATATTGGCACGCAGGAACAGATCGAGGCCGTCGATAAGGGACGCAATAAACGCGAGTAGGATGGGTGCGAAAATAAGTGCGCCAAACATTACAACGGATTTGGGCACGCGCTGGCTCATGCAGTTTGGCGCAGCACGCGCGGTACTTTGAATTCGACGTTTTCGACGGCGGTTTCCACGATTTCTTGGGTGACATCAAACCGATCTGTGAAGGCGGTTATGACTTCGTTTATTAAAACTTCGGGTGCGGATGCGCCCGCCGTGATGCCGATGGATTTGGCACCTTCGAGTGCGCGCCAATCAATGTCTGTGGCGCGTTGTACCAGTTGGGAATAGGCACAGCCTGCGGATTTTCCAACCTCGACCAAGCGTTTGGAATTGGATGAATTTGGTGCGCCGATCACCAGTAATGCATCGACCTTGGGCGCAACCGCTTTGACCGCTTCTTGGCGGTTTGTGGTGGCGTAGCAGATGTCCTCTTTGTGGGGGCCGATGATGGTGGGAAAGCGTGCCTGTAATGCGGCGACGATTTCGATGGTGTCGTCCACGGACAGGGTGGTTTGGGTGATATAAGCCAAGCGGTCGGGATCGCGCGGTGACAAATGTGCCACGTCGGCGGGGGTTTCAATCAACAGTACCTCGCCGTCGGGCAATTGTCCCATGGTCCCAATGGTTTCGGGATGGCCATCATGACCAATCATCACCATTTGCAAACCATTCGCGTGGTGGCGTTCCGCCTCGATATGCACCTTAGAGACAAGTGGGCAGGTGGCGTCGACGAAAACCATTTCGCGTGCCTGTGCGGCGGCAGGGACGGATTTTGGAACGCCGTGGGCGGAAAAAATTACAGGGCGGTCATCGGGGCATTCGGATAACTCTTCGACGAATACGGCACCTTTGGCGCGAAGGTCGTCGACCACGTATTTGTTGTGGACGATTTCGTGGCGCACAAAAACAGGTGCACCCCATTTTTCAAGCGCCATTTCCACGATCTTAATCGCGCGATCAACGCCCGCGCAAAATCCGCGTGGTGCGGCAAGGTAAAGGTGCAATGCTGGTTTTGTCATGGCGTTTTTTTAACTGTGAAGTGCGGGTTGCACAATGGATTAAACGTGGGAACGATTCTGTTGGGCGTGCGCCAAAATAAAACCCCGCCAGTGGGTGGCGAGGTTTTGGTTTTTACGTCGAACAAACCGCCTTAGGCTTCTTCGGGTTCCACTTCGGAATTGCTGGTTTGTGCAAATGATCCTTCGGGCCGAGGAGGGCGTCCGATTACGTCGCGCAATTCGTCAAGCTCGATGAAATTGTCCGCTTGGCGGCGCAAATCATCCGAAATCATCGGTGGTTGGCTGCGGATTGTTGAAACAACAGAAACGCGCACACCCTGACGCTGAATTGATTCAACCAATGGTTTGAAATCGCCATCACCAGAGAAAATAACGATATGATCCACATGCGGTGCCAATTCCATCGCATTTACGGCCAATTCGATATCCATATTGCCCTTCACTTTGCGACGACCCATGGAATCAGTATATTCCTTGGCTGTTTTTGTCACCATTGTGAAACCGTTATAATTCAGCCAGTCCACCAACGGCCGAATAGGAGAGTATTCTTCATTTTCCAATAACGCAGTATAATAAAACGCGCGCAATAATTTGCCCCGCCTCATAAATTCCGTTCGTAGAAGTTTGTAATCTATATCAAAATCCAACGCCTTTGCCGCGGCATAGAGGTTCGATCCATCAATAAAGAGCGCCAAACGCTCGTCACGATAAAACATAATAATTCCTTTTTTAATGCTCCGTCGACAAGAACGTCTGATGCGTGTTAGACAATAAAACGGCCGAAGAAGCTGCTGCAATTTACCCATAGAAATAAATGAATCAATAGCAAATGTTGTCTAATTTACAATTCAAATTTCTAGTGGCGTTTGGTTCTAATGTGTCGGACGACATAAATGAGTCGTTCCGTATCGTTAATTTAGCACTTTCTGAGTTGAATAATAAATCAATTAAAATTGATAGTATTAGTAAGTATTATCAAACGCCTGCCTTTCCCACGGGCGCCGGCCCCGATTTTGTAAACTGTGCCGCTTTGGGCAAAACGACAGCCGCACCTGATGAGTTGTTAACCATGTTTCATGCCATCGAGGCCAATTTAGGCCGTAAACGGGTGCAACGGTGGGGGCAACGTAGTGTGGATATTGACCTTATTTTTTATGAAGATTTTGTCAAACCCGACTTGAAAACATTCCAAAATTGGGTGGACTTGCCCTTGGCGGATCAAATGACGGAGACACCAGAGCAACTGTTGTTACCTCATCCACGGGTTCAAGACCGTGCATTCGTCCTGATTCCACTGATGGATGTGGCTCCGGATTGGAACCATCCAGTTTTGCAAAAAACCGTGTCGGAAATGTGCGGCGATTTGCCTGAAATGTTGCGTTCCGAGGTGCGTCAGATAAGTGATGCATAATAATCAACCAGCCCTTGCCATTTGTTTGAAAACCTCGTAAATATCCGCCCTTGTTGATACCCTCAGGCTTGGAGTTCCCAAATGGCACGTGTAACTGTTGAAGATTGCGTTGATAAAGTTCCTAATCGTTTCGATTTGGTCATGCTTGCCGCACACCGTGCCCGCGAAATCGCATCTGGGTCTGAATTGACTGTGCCACGCGATAACGACAAAAACCCAGTTGTTGCGCTGCGCGAAATTGCAGAAGAAACAATGACAGCAGCCAGCCTGCACGAAGCAGCGGTTCAAAGCCATCAAACACAAATCGAAGTTGACGAGCCAGAAGAAGATGAAATGGCGTTGTTGATGGGTGGCGGTGACGACAAGCCAGGTGACGACATGAATGACGAAAACCTGTTGCGCGCATTGATGGAAGCTCAAGAGGCAAAGTAAGGGCACTGCCCTGACCTAAGGAGCCACGCCAATGATCGACGTTGAAACACTGATCGATCACGTTCGTACCTATAATCCTAAAACAAATGATGATTTAATCCGCACAGCCTATGAGTATGGCAAGCGGATGCATGAGGGGCAAACCCGCCAATCGGGTGAACCCTATTTTACACATCCGATTGAGGTGGCAAATATCCTTGCTAGTCAAATGTTGGATGATGCGACGATTATTACGGCATTGTTGCATGACACAATCGAAGATACGGACGCGACCTATGCTGAGGTTTCTGAAATTTTTGGCGAGGAAATCGCGCATCTGATTGATGGGGTTACCAAGCTGACGAATTTGGAATTATCGTCGGTACAGGCCAAACAGGCCGAAAACTTTCGCAAGTTGTTGTTGGCGATGTCCCAAGATTTGCGAGTGCTGTTGGTCAAGCTGGGTGATCGGTTGCATAATATGCGCACGATCAAGCATATGCGCGTTGAAAAGCAGATTTTGAAAGCACGCGAAACCATGGATATTTTCGCCCCCTTGGCGGGACGCATGGGGATGCAGTGGATGCGTGACGAGCTGGAGGATCTGTCGTTCAAAATCCTGAACCCAGAAGCGCGCAAATCAATTATTCGTCGGTTCATCACACTGCGTGATCAATCCGAAGATTTGATCCCGTCGATTCTGAAAGATATTCAAACGTTGTTGTCTGCGCAGAAAATCGAGGCCAGCATTACCGGTCGTGAGAAGAAACCATATTCAATTTGGCGCAAGATGGAGGAGAAGAAACAAAGTTTTTCTCGGCTGTCTGATATTTATGGTTTCCGCATCATTACCGAACGCGAAGAGGATGTTTATCGCGCGTTAGGTGCGGTACACCAACGCTGGACGGCTGTGCCTGGACGGTTCAAGGATTACATTAGTTCACCAAAATCAAACGGGTATCGTTCGATCCACACGACAGTGGCTGGGCGCGATGGTAAGTTGGTCGAAATTCAAATCCGCACCCGCGAAATGCACGAGGTCGCCGAAGTCGGCGTTGCCGCGCATTGGGCGTACAAAGATGGGCGTCGCGCTGAAAACCGTTTTTCTGTTGATCCATTGTCGTGGTTGAACAGTTTGGCCGAACGGATTAACAGCGGCGAAGATGACCACGAAGATTTTTTGGAACATGTAAAATTGGAAATGTTCGCCGATCAGGTGTTCTGTTTCACGCCCAAGGGTGATGTTATTCAATTGCCCCGCGGTGCCACCCCGATTGATTTTGCCTTTGCAATTCACACGCGCATCGGTTCGGCAACAGTGGGTGCCAAAGTGGACGGGCATCGCGTGCCGTTATGGACGCGCTTGCGCAATGGGCAATCTGTCGAAATTCAAACCGCTGTCGGGCAACGCCCACAGGTCACATGGATCGATATTGCCACCACAGGTCGTGCCAAATCCGCCATTCGACGCGCCCTGCGCGAAGATCACCAAGCGGGATATATCAAACTAGGCCGAGAATTGGCACGTGTTGCATTGGAACATGTGGGCAAGAAAGCCACCGATAAGGCGTTGAATACGGCGGCGAAAAAACTGGGACTAAAGGATCACAAAGAAGTTTTGTCACAAATGGGCAGTGCGGAATTAAACGGTGTGGATTTGGTAGCGGCATTGTACCCATCCCTGTTGCATGACAAATCGGGCGAGTTGAACCAACCGATGACCAAGATTGTCGGCATGGATGCGGATCAGGTTGTACAAGCGGCGTCGTGTTGCCAACCATTGCCAGGCGAGCGCATCGTTGGCATTGCGACGCGCGGCAAAGGAGTGGTCGTGCATTCAATTCATTGTGATACTTTGATTGAATACGAGAACCAACCTGAACGTTGGATAGATTTAAGTTGGACCAAAGGCCGCAGTGATACCGTGAATAAAGTGACGATTGAGGTCACAATGGCCAATTACAGCGGTGTTCTGGGGCGGATTTGTACGCTGATCTCTGAACAAGACAGTAATATTATCGATATGCATTTTAGTGACCGAAAGCAGGATTTTTACCGGATTGCGATTGATATAGAGGTGAGAGATGTGGAACATTTGGCCAATATCGTTACCGCTGTTGACGCTGATTCGGATGTTGCCCAAGTATTGCAATCCAGACGCCATCAAATGACGATTTAAGTTAATTACTAACCAAGGTTGATTGCCCTGTTCCATGTTTAAACGCCGCACACCACTGTCATACTGGGAATGGTTCAAAGAGGGTTTTTACCCTCGGGCTGGCTGGCGTCGTGTAATCAATTACACAGGGTATCGCCTGAAACGATTACCTGACAGCCCGCATCGAATTTCGCTTGGATTTGCATGCGGTGCATTCGCCAGCTTTTCGCCGTTGTTTGGTTTGCATTTCTTCTTGGCCGCGTTTTTGGCCTATGTGTTGCGCGGAAATGTTTTGTCTGCGTTGATTGGCACCTTCTTTGGCAATCCGATTACATTCCCTTTCATCGGCGTGATAAGTTATCGCACCGGATTGTTCTTGATGGGCATGGGCCCCGAAGAAACCGCGTGGCACAAAATTCGCAACGGCATTGGCGAAATGTTTGGCAGCGTTTGGAGTGGTGTTAAAAACTTGTTCGGATATGGCCCAACAACGTGGAATGGTTTTGTAGATTTTTTTCACAGCGTTTTTGTACCCTATTTAATCGGTGGATTGATCCCCGGATTCATCACGGCAATTGTAATTTATTTCGTAACCAAACCCTTGGTGCGTGCATATCAAGCACGGCGTAAGGGGCGTTTGATCGCGAAGATTAACGAAATTCGCGAAAAACGCGAAGCAGAAGCGGCGTTGCGTTTGGCCGCGTTGGAAGCTGCTGAAAAAGACAAAACAGATACTGACGGCACCTGATTATAGGTTTAGCCTGTGGGTGAATGTAGGAGCAATCTGATGACGAATTTTGCAAACAAATCTTTGCGCTTGGGCGTTAATATCGATCATGTTGCAACGGTGCGAAATGCACGCGGTGGGCAATACCCCGATCCATTGCGCGCGGGGATGTTGGCACAGGCGGCAGGCGCCGATGGGATCACTGCGCACCTGCGCGAAGACCGCCGTCATATTACGGATCGTGATATTGATGCGTTAATGAAGGGTTTAAACATCCCTTTGAATTTTGAAATGGCCGCCACGGACGAAATGCAGAAAATTGCATTACGCCATATTCCCCATGCCGTTTGTATCGTACCCGAAAAACGCGAAGAACGTACGACCGAGGGCGGCTTAGAGGTGGCGCGCGAAGAAAATAAGATAGGCGATTTTATTGCACCACTGCGCGACGCAGGGTGCCGTGTATCCATTTTCATCGCCGCCGATCCGCGCCAAATCGAAAGTGCCGCACGTATCGGCGCACCAGTGATTGAATTGCATACCGGCGCCTATTGCGATGCCCATGCCGAGGGGCGTTTTGATGAACGTGACGCCGAATTGGAACGGTTACGCGAGATGTCGGTTTTCGCAGCGTCGCTAGGGTTGGAAGTTCATGCAGGGCATGGTTTGACATTTGATACTGTCAAACCAGTTGCGGCATTTCCGCAGGTAATGGAATTGAACATCGGGCATTTCCTGATTGGCGAGAGTATTTTTATTGGGCTTGAGGCGGCGATAAAGCAAATGCGGGTGATGATGGACGATGCCCGCGCCGCGTCTGCCGCGCGGCAATGACAGGTTGACTAAAACGCGCCGTTGGCGCAAGACATCCGCAAGCAAATTAAGGGTATAAAATGGCCAGTACGCAGAAAAAAGAAGACAGCATCGGCGAAACAATCAAAACGATTGTGTATGCCCTGTTGATCGCGGGTGTTGTGCGCACGCTGTTTTTTCAACCGTTTTGGATTCCATCGGGTTCGATGAAAAATACCCTACTGATTGGTGATTTCATGTTCGTGAACAAAATGGCTTATGGGTATTCACGCCATTCGTGTCCATTTTCCATGTGCCCATTTTCAGGGCGCATATTGGGATCAGAACCTGAACGCGGCGATATTGTGGTGTTTAAACACCCGACCACGAATGTCGATTTCATCAAGCGTCTGATTGGCCTGCCTGGTGACAAAATCAAAATGGTCGATGGAAAATTGTACATCAATGGCGAATTGGCTCCGCAGAAAGATTTGGGAAAATTTAGCGAAGTGAAAGATTACCAAGGTCCGATGCAAAACATGCCGCGCTGTGGAAATGATCCGGTTGGAATTGGGGCCAGCTGTGACAAAGATTTGGCGACGGAAACATTGCCAAACGGGGTCGAGCATTTGGTTTTGAACATCAACGAGAGTTTTACCGATAACACGCCCGTCTTTACTGTTCCCGCCGGTCAGTATTTTTTCATGGGTGATAACCGCGATAATTCCGGTGACAGCCGCGTGCCTGCCAATGTTGGAGGCGTGGGGTTTGTGCCGTTTGAAAACCTGATTGGTCGTGCGGATCGGATCATGTTCTCGTCTGCGGGGGATCGTATTTTGTATTTCTGGACATGGCGCAAAGATCGCTTCTTTAAGGCGTTGAATTGAAGCCCTCTGCCGAATTAACCGCCTTTGCCAAACGGTTGGGGCATGAATTTCAACAACCTGAATTGTTGATCCGCGCGATGACGCATTCGTCCCTGTCGTCGGGTACCCGTGGTGACAATCAGCGGTTAGAGTTTTTGGGTGATCGTGTTTTGGGATTGGCGATCAGTGATGCTCTGTATCGCAAGGATTGCACTGCATCCGAGGGTCAATTGGCACCGCGTTTCAACGCGCTGGTACGCAAGGAAACATGCGCCGAAGTGGCGCAATCGATACAATTAGGCGACGCATTAAAAATGGGTCGATCCGAAATGATTTCCGGTGGGCGGCGTAAAATTGCAATTTTGGGTGATGCAATGGAGGCAGTGATCGGCGCGGTTTATCAAGACGCCGGGTTCGACGTGGCACGCAGTGTGATTGTTGATCTGTGGCAGGTTCACATTGATAACGCAGCCGACGATGCCCGCGACGCCAAGACAACATTACAAGAATGGGCGCAGGCGCGTAAACAAACACCGCCCAAATACGTTGAAATAAAACGCAGTGGTCCAGATCACGCACCGATATTTACAATTGAAGTCCGTCTTGAATCAGGGCAAAGCGCCCAAGCACGCGCAGCATCAAAACGCGCCGCCAGCCAAGAAGCAGCGGCCGATCTTTTAAGCCAGTTAGAGAGCGAAACATGACAGAAACGAAATGCGGATTTGTAGCGCTGATTGGCGAACCAAACGCAGGTAAATCGACATTGATGAACCGCATGGTGGGCGCCAAAGTTTCCATCGTGACACACAAGGTGCAAACGACACGCGCACGTATTCGCGGCATCGCGATGCAGGATAATTCACAGATGGTTTTTGTGGATACACCGGGACTGTTTAAGACGCGACGCAAGTTAGACAAAGCGATGGTGGCCGCCGCGTGGACGGGTGCGGCGGATGCGGATATTGTGGTGCTGTTGGTTGAGGCGCATCGCGGTATTACCGATGGCGTCGAGATGATCCTTGAAGGGTTGGAAAAGCGCGATGTTAAGGGACAGCGGATGGTATTGGCAATTAACAAAATTGACCGTGTGCAGTCCGAAGTTTTGTTGGCGTTAACGCAAAAATTGAATGATCGTTTGAAATTCGAGGAGACATTTATGATCTCTGCCGAAAAAGGGTACGGTGTTCAGGTGTTACAGGATTGGTTGGCTGTGAACCTGCCCGTTGGACCGTACCTGTACCCCGAAGATCAGATTGCCGATGTGCCAATGCGGATGATTGCGGCGGAAATGACGCGCGAGAAATTGATGCTGCGATTACATCAAGAGCTGCCCTATACCCTGACTGTGGAAACGGAAAAGTGGGAAGAGAAAGCGGATGGATCGGTTCGTATCGAACAAGTGATTTATGTGGCACGCGAAGGCCACAAAGGTATCGCGCTGGGCCCCAAAGGGGAAACGATCAAAAGCGTTTCGATGGCATCGCGCACCGAGTTGGCGCAAATGATGGGTCGCGAAGTGCATCTGTTTTTGCAGGTGCGTGTGCGCCCGAATTGGGAAAATGAGGCCGAGCGCTATACCGAGATGGGTCTGAATTTCAAAGACACCAAATGACACCACGCCTGACCACAGAGTTTTGGATTTCCGCGTATCGGATGCGACTGCAACTGGCGGAAATCCCTGCGTTTATCACATCCAAAGGTGACGCGACGGCGGGGGCTGTTTTGGTCAAGTTGAACACGCTGAATGGTCAGGCGAAGGTTTTTCAACGCGCGTATGATGCTGATTTCAACCGTGTTTGGACGGTGTTATCCGAGGGCGTTGAACGTGATGTAGATCAGGCGATTTCCAATCAACGTGGGTTTGACCCCGACTTGTGGGTGATAGAGGTTGAGGATCGCGATGGGCGACATCTGCTGGACGATGAGGGTTTAAGCGGCTAGCGTTGCAGTCATGGATTGGTCTGGCGAAGGGGTGATCGTTTCGGTGCGAAAGTACGGCGAGAACTCTGTTATCATTGATGCATTTACACCTGATCGTGGCCGTCATGCGGGCGTGGTACGCGGTGGTGCGTCCCGTAAAATGGCGGCGACATTGCAACCTGGATCACAAGTGCAATTGGAATGGCGCGCACGATTAGAGGAACATCTGGGCAGTTACCGTGTGGAGCCTTTGGAAAGTCGATCCGATTTGTTTGGTGATCGAGTGCGGTTGGCGGCGCTGTCCGCGATCTGTTCGATGGTTTGTTTTGCATTTCCAGAGCGGATGGAATTGGCGGGTTTGTATAAATCCACCACCCGCCTGATGGATACCTTGAATGCAGATGGTGATTGGCGGCCATTGTATGCGTTGTGGGAATTGCAGGTGCTGGAAGAGATGGGTTTCGGGTTGGATTTGTCGTGCTGTGCGGTCACGGGTGGAACGCAAGAATTGGCGTTTGTATCGCCGCGTTCCGGGCGTGCGGTCAGTCGCGGTGCGGCGGGGGAATGGGCGGATCGTTTGTTACCGTTGCCTGATTTTTTGCGCAATGGGTTTGATGTCGCGAGTGAGGCGGATGTGTTGGATGGGTTGCGCACAACCGGGCATTTTTTGACAACATGGTTGGCGCCAGCATTAGGGGATCGCCCATTGCCCGATGCCCGTGCACGGTTGATGACCCGAATGGAAAGAGGCGAAAATGCAAAAGTTTGAGGTGATTTTAGACCGCGCGCAAAAGCGCAAGGGCGGGGCGCAGGCGTTAGAAGATTTGATGCCAGATGCGCCTGAAATTGATATTGCGCGCATGGGCGACGATCGCATTTTGTCACAGTTTTCCAAGAATATTTTTCAGGCGGGATTTAATTGGTCTGTGGTGGAAAAGAAGTGGGCTGGGATTGAGGACGCATTTCATGGGTTTGATATTGGACGTAATGCATTCATGTCGGATGATGATTTTGATGCGCATCTGAAAGATACCCGCAACATTCGATATGCGGCCAAAATTTTGGCGGTGCGTGACAATGCGATTTTCCTGAGCGATTTAGCACAGGAACATGGATCAGCCGCCAAGTGTATTGCAGATTGGCCCAGTTCGGATTTGGTAGGATTATGGCAAATGATGAAGCAACGCGGTAATCGACTGGGTGGTAACACGGGGCAATATGCCCTGCGGTTTTTGGGCAAGGATAGTTTCATTATGGGACGTGATGTGGTGACGGCGTTGGCATTAGCAGGGGTGGTTGATGGGGCTGTGACATCTAAAACGGCACAGGCGAAAATTCAGGCCGCGTTCAATGAATGGCATGACCAATCAGGTGAGAGTTATACCCGTATGAGCCGCATTTTGGCGATGTCTGTTGGGGATTAGTTGAATTGAGCCCCTGCGGGGCACACGATTTTGATTGAGGGGCTTTGCCCCTTTGGGCGATGCCCATTCACCCCAAGAATATTTATCCAAAGTAAAGTTATTGGCGTTTGTATGTGAGCAGGGCGCCTGTGTCATTTGAAAGAATAAGGGTGGTTTTGGTGACCTTGGCAGAGGTGGCCTTGTTAAGCGTTTGGAAGTAATTAATCTCTTCGTTCAAGTTGGGGCAGGCCATTTTTGTAGATGCAATAGGCCCCGTTTCAAACCATGGGTAGGGTTTTGTTTGGGTGCCAAAATAGCGATTGCAAGGTGCTTTGCCAGCGATTTTGCCCTGTTTGGGGAAGGTGAGTGTGACCTGCGATTTTGGGGGTGCATCGTTTAGCGCTGTTAGAACCCAAACGATATCCGCATCATACGTGGTTGTTTCATCAGCTTGGCAAGCGGTCATGGTGAGAGCCAATATAAAAAGAGGGCGGATCATCGTCGCATTCTTGCAGGGAATTGGGCAAAAGAAAACCCAAGCCGAGACTTGGGTTTTTAAAAGCTGAATTTTGCTGTTGTTAGCGGGGCTTGATCGCCTGTGCCAAAACGTCCTGTCCAACGAAGCCTTCGTATTTTGCGAAGTTTTCTGAGAACATAGAAACCAATTTGGCGGCGGCAGTATCGTAGGCGGTTTTGTCATTCCACGTGCTGCGAGGATCAAGTAATCCTGCGTCAACGCCGTTCAATGCTATCGGCACATCAAAGCCAAAGTTTTGATCGCGGCGGAATTCGCCTTGGTTCAAGGAACCGTTCAATGCGGCGGTCAATAATGCACGGGTTGCCTTGATTGGCATGCGTGAACCAGTGCCGTATGCGCCACCGGTCCAGCCTGTGTTAACCAGCCAACATTTTGCACCGGTTGCAGCGATTTTATCACGCAATAACGCGCCGTAAACTTCGGGGCGGCGTGGCATGAATGGGGCGCCAAAACAGGTTGAGAATGTGGGTTGTGGTTCGGTGACACCGCGCTCTGTACCCGCCACTTTGGATGTAAAGCCGGACAGGAAATGATACATCGCTTGTTCAGGGGTTAAGCGTGCGATTGGGGGCAGGACGCCGAATGCATCGCAGGTCAGCATAATGATGTTGTTTGGTTGACCGCCAATCGCCGTTTGAGAAGCGTTGGAAATGTAATGCAACGGATAGGCACAGCGCATGTTGGCGGTGATGCTGTCGTCTTCGAAATCCAATTCTTTGGTATATGGATCGAATACCATGTTTTCGATTACGGTACCGAATTTATGCGTTGTGGCGTGGATTTCGGGTTCTGCCTGTGCGGACAGGTTGATGGTTTTGGCGTAACAGCCACCTTCAAAATTGAATGTGGTGTTATCAGACCAACCATGTTCATCGTCGCCCAGTAAAATGCGGTTTGGGTCGGCGGATAATGTCGTTTTACCGGTGCCCGAAAGGCCAAAGAAAACGGCCGTGTCGGATGGGTCACCAATTGCGTGGTTGGCAGAACAGTGCATCGGCATGATGCCCTTTTCGGGCAACAAATAGTTCAGGATTGAGAAGACTGATTTTTTGTTTTCGCCAGCATATTCAGTGCCGCCGATAAGGATCAATTTTTGCTCCATCGAAATCGCAATTACAACGTCAGAACGACAACCGTGTTTCGCAGGATCAGAATTGAACGTGGGGCAGTTGATGACGGTGAACCCTGGAATAAATGTATCCAATTCGGCCGGTTCTGGACGGCGTAACATGGTGCGAATAAACAGGCCATGCCATGCCAACTCGGTGATGACACGCACGTTTAGGCGATGTTCCGGATCGGCACCACCGAACAAGTCCTGAACGTAATATTCGCCGCCATTCATATGGGCGATCATGTCCGATTTCAGCTGATTAAAGGCGTCGATTTCCATGGGAGGGTTATTTTCCCACCAAATGGTGTTTTGGACGCTTGGCTCGTTGACGACGAACTTATCTTTTGGTGAGCGCCCTGAATATTTCCCCGTTGTGACCAAAAATGCACCACCATTTCCCAATTCACCCTCATCGCGGCGGATGGCGTGTTGGATTAACGCCGCTTCTTGGAGGTTGTAGTGGGCGTTTTTAATGCCTGAAATTCCAGTATCTTCGAGAGTTTGGGTGGGGTTAACGCGTCCGGTGGTCATTCAGTTGCTCCTTGGTCTGCGTAGTAAATAGTGGCTATTTCGTCATGCTATATCGTGCTGATAAGGGGGAGTCGACTGTCATATGGAGGCGTTAGCGCTACCAATTGCTTGTTTGCGCTAACAGTTTGTTGGTTTACAGGTTCGTCGTGGGTTAATGTGCGGGTCGTATGTTTGGGACAATTCTGTTGGATTTCAACGACGGAGTGTGTGATTTTGGACAGATAATTTTTATTTGCATAAAATTTCACTGTCGGCAGTACAACAAATTCGTTAAGTACTTAGATACGTTGTGAAAAGAGGGAAAACAAATGGCTGTTATCGCATTGGTGGATGATGATCAAAATATCCTAACATCGGTTTCAATGACGCTTGAAGCAGAAGGGTTTGAGGTACGCAAGTATCATGACGGTTTAGAAGCCTGGACAGACATGTCCAATGGCAATTTGCCAGACATGGCTGTGTTCGACGTTAAAATGCCGCGTATGGATGGTATGGATTTGATCACCCGTGTGCGTGGTATCACCCAGATGCCGATTATTTTCCTGACCTCCAAAGACGATGAAATCGACGAGGTTTTGGGGCTGCGGATGGGTGCAGATGATTACATCAAAAAACCGTTTTCCCAACGCTTGTTGGTCGAGCGGATCAAGGCGCTGTTGCGCCGTGGTCAAGCGGATGAAAAACCAATCGAAGATCGTGAGCCAGAGGATGCGCCGATTGCCCGTGGAAATTTGGTAATGGATCCAATGCGCCATTCGGTCACGTGGAAAGGTGAACCTGTTTCCCTGACCGTCACCGAGTTTTTATTGCTGCACGCCTTGGCGGTGCGCCCTGGGTTTGTCAAAAGCCGTGACCAGTTGATGGACCTGGCCTATAGCG
Source organism: uncultured Rhodobacterales bacterium (assembly GCA_963976255.1). Taxonomy (GTDB): domain Bacteria; phylum Pseudomonadota; class Alphaproteobacteria; order Rhodobacterales; family Rhodobacteraceae; genus Amylibacter. The sequence goes on along the minus strand of CAXBJO010000016.1, from coordinate 26,661 downwards.
ACCAAGTTTACGTGGATGACCGTACCATCGACAGCCATATCAAACGCCTGCGGAAAAAAATGCGCAATGCGGACAATGATTTTGGTGCAATTGAAACGTTGTATGGTATTGGGTACCGCTATACCGAAGAATAACACGCGATTGAACTTTTGCCACTGGAGCCACGAATTTGGCCGAATTAAAAGACCGAAAATCGAGCGACGGTTGGGTTGGTGATCCCGATACACTGTTGGCGCGTGTCAAAGCATCCGATCCGACGCGCAGGCGGTTTTTTGGATTCCACAGCTTTAACCTGACGCGGCGCATATTCCTGTCTAATTTCATTGCATTGGCGGTTTTGTTGATCGGTGCCATTTTGATTACACAGCCACAGGGCGGTATTTCCAAAGCGGCCAAGGATTATTTGAACGCCCAAGTGGAATATGAGCGTGATGTGTTGCAGGGGATTTTGGATCGCTTTGAGGGTGGGACATCGTTCGCGGTTCTTGAAACGATTGGCCAAATTATGCCAGTTCACAAGGGCCTGACAACCGAGTTGTATACGGATACCAAGGAATTGGTGGTGTCCAGCGCGGCCGCAATTTATAACGATACCGCTGATCAATCCGCTGCCCCGAAAACGGCGAGTATTTGGGAAAACTTGTCGCGCATTTTTGGGGTTGGGCGTAGCGTGTCTGAAGCAGGCAATATGGCAACGTTTAGCCAATCCATCCTGAGCCGATATGATGCAGGGTCATTTTCGCCGCAATTGCAGGTTTTGAATTCGGGCGACACGATATTTGGTGTGGCACGGGCATTAAAGCGCGACGGCGCAACCATTGGCTACATGGTGATTTACACCCCCCGTACGCTGATTTCCGAAGTAACAACGATCCGCATAAAAGCACTGTTTGCGTTTTTCGTCATCGCATTGGGCGTAGCACTGATGTTTGCCGCAGTTTTGGCGCGTGCCATCACAAATCCATTGAATGATTTGGCGCGTGCAGCGGAAATTGGGAAAACTGCTGATCTGGGATCTGATGGGGCACACAAGGCGTTGATACCAAACCTGGCAGGGCGCACCGATGTTATTGGACGCCTGTCAGGCGCAATGTCTGATATGACCAGCGCGCTGTACGAACGCATTGCCACAAACGAGAGTTTCGCGGCCGATGTGGCGCATGAAATTAAAAACCCGCTGGCGTCGATGCGTTCCGCCGTGGAAACCCTGCGTGTGGCCAAAGAGGGCGAAGGGAAATACGAACTGTTGGATATTCTGGAAATGGACGTGCGCCGTTTGGATCGTTTGGTGTCTGATATTTCGAATGCTTCACGTTTGGACGCGGAATTGGTCAACGAAGAAACCGAGCGGTTTAATTTAACCAAAATGTTGTCAAACATCGTCGATTTCCATCGCATGCAAGCGAATGAAGTTGGCGTTGAATTGTTTTGGGAAGGGCCCGGTAAACCGATATTTTACGATGGGCTAGAAGAGCGTTTGGCACAGGTGTTCGTCAACCTTGTGACCAACGCCGTTTCGTTTTGCGAAAAAGGTGATGCCATTCGGGTATGGTGTCGCATGCGCGGAAATCGCGTATTGGCCGTGGTCGAAGACACTGGCCCTGGTATCCCCGATGGTAGCTTGGAACAAATTTTCCGCCGCTTCTATTCGCAACGCCCAACGGATGATTTTGGAAATCACTCGGGCCTTGGCTTGGCCATTTCCAAGCAAATTGTCGAGGCGCATGGCGGTACGATCTGGGCCGAAAATATCCGCAAAAGCGATGACCCCGATTTGCCCGTCTTGGGTGCGCGGTTTGTTGTTGGGTTCCCTGTTTGAGCGCGACATTACAGGCGGGATTACAACACGCATCATGCGTAGATTTCGATGGCCAAGGCGTTTTGATTTTGGGTGCATCGGGCAGTGGAAAATCCAGCCTTGCATTGGGATGTATTAGTTTGGGTGCGGTGTTGGTCGGCGACGACTATGTCGACCTGAGTGTCGCCGAAAACAGAATCATCGCAACCCGTCCGCCCAACATTGCAGGTCTGATAGAGGTGCCGCGCGTCGGGGTGTTGAATTGTAACTTCGTTGAATACACGCATTTGGTCTGGGCGATCGACATGTCACAAGCAGAGGTTGATCGCTTGCCGCCACGGCGTAAAATCCGATTACAAAACTGTGAAATCCCCTTGATTTACGGGGCTAACATTCCCAATCTACACAGTGTAGCGTATCAATTGATAACCGCGGGACGCGCAGATGTTTAACCCTGCGCACAAGGACATATCGTGAAACAAAAGGCGACAAGAATTGTTTTGATCACTGGGCCATCGGGCGCTGGACGCAGTACAGTTTTGAATGCCTTTGAGGATATGGGTCTTGAAACCATTGATAACTTGCCGTTGGAATTCCTGCCGCGTTTGTTGGCGGGGCCGACGTTGGGCCGTGACCTGGCCTTGTCTGTGGATGTGCGTACACGAGATTTCAGCGTTAAAGCGGTGATTGAAGCCGTCGAAATGTTACAGCAACGCGAAGAATATGAATCTTCGTTATTTTATGTTGATTGCTCTACGGACGTTTTATTACGCCGTTACAGCGAAACTCGTCGCAGACATCCATCCGCACCCGATGGTTCACCCGCAAGCGGGATCGCGTTAGAGAAAGATATTTTACATCTGCTGCGCCACCGCGCCGATGTGTATGTCAACACGACTGAAATGTCGCCCCATGACCTGCGCGCAGAAGTGACCAAATTGTTCGGTACAGAAGAGGCGCGCGGATTGGCTGTGAACCTTCAGTCGTTTTCGTATAAACGTGGTGTGCCGCGCGGAATTGATATGGTGTTGGATTGTCGGTTTTTGCGGAACCCATACTGGGATTCAAACTTACGCGACAAAAACGGCTTAGACGGTGCGGTTCAGAAATATGTTAAGGCAGATGCGCTATATGACGCATTCTTTGATCAAACTGTAAAAATGGCACAACTGTTGTTGCCAGCATATCGCAATGAAGGTAAGTCGCATTTTACAATCGGCTTGGGTTGTACCGGTGGAAAACACAGATCGGTAACCGTTACAGAAGAGCTGTCAAAGGCATTGATGGAATTAGGATGGCAAACATCGGTGCGCCATCGGGAAATGGAACGACGTGCATTGATTGCACGGGATGCAGGAGTATAAGGCGCGTGATTGGCATTGTTATTGTTGGACATGGGCGATTGGCACAGGAATATCTGGCCGCGATCGAACACGTTATGGGCCCCCAAGAGGGTATCAAGGCGATTTCAATCGCCGCCGAATGTGACCGTGGTCAAAAACAATCCGAAATATGCCAAGTTGCCGATGCCGTCGATCAGGGCTCTGGTGTGGTGGTTGTTACGGATATGTTTGGCGGATCGCCTTCGAATCTGTCGATGAAGGCGTGTAACCCTGAACAACGTCGCATTTTATACGGTGCCAACCTGCCAATGTTGCTGAAATTAGCGAAATCACGGAACCTGAGTGTTGAACAGGCGCTGACGGTTGCGATGGATGCGGGAAAAAAGTATATTAATTGTTGTAACGGCTCTGCCGGAATATAGGGGCAGGCATGAAACAAGTGTTGAAGATCATCAATGAAAAGGGGCTGCACGCACGCGCGTCGGCCAAATTCGTTGAAACAGTCGAGCGTTTTGATGCCACTGCAACCGTATCAAAGGATGGGTTGGATGTGACGGGCGATTCCATGATGGGGCTGATGATGTTGGCCGCATCAATGGGAACCGAGATAGACGTCGAGACATCTGGACCCGAGGCAGAAAAGCTGTCGCAGGCGCTGAAAGCGCTGATTGACGACTATTTTGGTGAGGGGCGTTAGAGTATGGGCGAGATTATGAACGAGCATGACGAAGATTACGATCCGAATAAACTGTATGATCGATCCGAGCTGACCTATGCCAACTCGTTTCCAAGCCGTGGAAAACGTATGTTCATCATGCTCGTCGAGGCGCTGACTGCGCGTTACTACCTGTTATATAAAATGCGCAAATGGGAGCGTCGTCAAAACAAGGATCCCGATTTTTGGGTATCTGTTTTGAAAGAAATGAATATCGAATTGACGACCCCGAAAGAGGATATCGCACGTATCCCGTCCGAGGGTCCGCTAGTGATTGTGTCCAACCATCCCCATGGTTTGATCGATGGTGTTATTATGGCGCATTTGATCAGCCATGTGCGCGACGATTACCAAATCCTGACACGTGCTTTGTTGGTGGGGGTGACGCGGGTTGAAAAGTATTTGTTGCCGGTCAGTTTCCCGCACGAGGAAGATTCCGTGCGTAAGAACCTTCAGATGCGCAAGACGGCGATTTCGTCGCTTAAGGGGGGGCATTGCATCGCGCTGTTTCCTGCGGGGACTGTGTCCACGTCGGACACGTATTTCGGTGATCCAATGGAACGCGAATGGGCGACGTTTACGGCCAAGATGGTGCGTCAATCGGGCGCCAAGGTTATGCCGATTTATTTCACCGGGGCGAACAGTCGTTGGTTCCAGATTGCGAACAAATTGGGCGAGACGTTGCGCCAAAGTTTGTTGCTGTATGAAATCCGCAAAGCATTCAATAAAAAACAATCGCCTGTGATTGGTGAATTGATTGATCCAGAAGTGATTAAATCATACGAAAAAGATGCCAAGGGTCTGATGGCATTTTTGCGTGAAGAGACGCTTAAATTGAAGCCTAAGAAGTAGGATTTGCCCAAGTGTCCCCATGGGGACAGGGGGTTAAGTCATTGATTTTCATTAGTTTTGCGAAATAACACGGCCAGATCATCATCAATTACGGATGATCCAAATGCGGCCTTGGGCAGAAGGCTAAAATGGGATCCTGTTTTGGATGCGTGTTGAATGCGATCACATCGGAATGTGCGGGGTTCCTCGCGTAGATCGTCGTAAGCCACGACATACCAAATGGGATATTTTAGCAAAAGGTAGTGCGGTGCGATTTGGCGGGTGGATTTTTTACCATCCTCGCGTTTATACTTCATTTCGATTTTTTCTTGATCAAGGAATGCTTGGTGCAAGGTTTGGATCTCGCGGTTGGGGGCAGTGTTTGCGCCTGCCTGGACATAGGTAGATGCAGTGACACCGATCAGGATGCGCGATTTGATACGGTTTACGGATGCGCGCTTTTGGGGCGAGAAAGAGGCCACCAACTGACGGCGCACTGCGCCAAGGTTGGCGAGGAACATTGGGGAGTTCATTTGTTCGGCCACGGCAATGCTGATCAAAAGGTCAACGGATTCGGGATAGGAGAGGTTGAGCCGTCCGACGCCCCAATTGTGATCCAAGCGCACCCCGCCGCCGCGCCCACGATCCGCATCGATCTGCATCCCATTTTCGCGCATAGATGACAGGTCACGGGTGATTGTACGTACGCTGACGCCGTGCTGGGATGCCAACTCTTTAACGGTGCAATGGGTGTTTTGCTTTAGCTGTACAGCGAGTAATTCCATGCGGCGGATACGATCATTTGCGTTTGTGCGGGGCATGAAACAAATAGGACATAAAATGACGTATTTATCAATATGAAGTTGGTGACAGTGTAAGTGCTGTTGTTAATTTTTCATATTGGAGAAGAACGATGAAGATGAACTATTGTGTTGTTGGAACGCATGACATGGATGCAGCGACCACCTTTTATGAAGCGTTATTTGCGCGTGATGGGGTGCAGGGCGTGGCCGTGTCGGAACGGATGACATATTGGGTGGGATCGAATTTCGCGTTTGCCGTGGCGATCCCATTTGACGGGGAGCCTGCAAGCGTGGGTAATGGGATGATGGTTGGATTTTGTGTTGGTAAGGACGTAGACAGAATGCACGCGTTGGCGATTGAAATGGGTGGTACCTGTGAAGGAGTACCATGCCAGAAGGGGCCAAAGTATTCGGGCTATGTCAGAGATTTGGATGGCAACAAGTTGTGTCTTTCCGATTAGTTCCCAAACAAAAAAGACCCCCGCAATGCGAGGGCCTTTCAATCATTTAGGTTCGTTTACAGTGCGTCTGTTAGTGCAGGTACTGCGTCGAACAAATCCGCAACCAGACCGTAATCAGCCACTTGGAAAATGGGGGCTTCTTCGTCTTTGTTGATGGCGACGATCACTTTGGAATCTTTCATGCCAGCCAAGTGTTGGATGGCGCCAGAGATGCCAGCGGCGATGTACAGGTCAGGGGCAACGACCTTGCCTGTTTGACCCACTTGCCAATCGTTTGGTGCGTAGCCTGAATCCACGGCCGCGCGTGATGCGCCAACTGCGGCGTTCAGTTTGTCGGCCAAGGCTTCGATGATTTTGAAGCTTTCTTCGGAACCAACACCACGGCCACCTGAAACAACGATTTTCGCTGATGTCAGTTCTGGACGATCTGAAGTTTGAACCTTGTCTTCGACCCATTCGGACAAACCCGGGTTTGCAACAGCGGCAATGGAGTCCACAGATGCGGAACCCGTTTCACCAGCGGCGTCAAAACCAGCGGTGCGAATGGACAGAACCTTTTTCGCGTCGGTTGATTTAACGGTTTGGATTGCGTTGCCTGCGTAAATCGGACGCTCGAACGTGTCCGCGCTAACAACGCCAGTGACATCAGTGATCACCATGGCATCCAACAAGGCCGACACACGTGGCAGGATGTTTTTCGCGCTTGATGTGGCAGGGGCGACGATGTGGTCGTAATCACCAGCCAAGGACACAATCAGGTCAGCGGTTGGTTCAGCCAATCCGTTGCCGTATGATGCGTCATCAGCGCACAATACCCGTGCCACGCCGTCCAATTTTGCCGCTGCAGCGGCAGCATCGGCGCAACCCGCAGAGGCACATAAAACAGTGACGTCGCCCAAAGATGCAACAGCGGTTAATGCTTTGCCTGTTTGGTCGATTGAAATTTCGCCACCAACGATTTCTGCTAATAGTAATACAGCCATTAGATTACTCCTGCTTCGTCTTTAAGTTTCGCGATCAATTCGGCCACATCAGCCACTTTAACGCCAGCGGCGCGTTCAGCGGGTTCTGTTGTTGACACAACAGTCAGGCGCGGTGTGACATCAACGCCCAAATCGGAGGCGGATTTTTCATCCATCGGCTTTTTCTTGGCTTTCATGATGTTTGGCAATGATGCGTAACGTGGTTCGTTCAAGCGTAGATCAACCGTGACGATCGCAGGCATTTTCACCTTGATCGTTTGAAGGCCGCCGTCGACCTCGCGGGTGACGGTAGCGGTGTCGCCGTCCACATCCAAATCGGATGCATAGGTTGCTTGTGACCAGCCCAGCAATGCGGACAACATTTGGCCCGTGGCGTTCATGTCGTTATCGATTGCTTGTTTGCCACATAAAACCAAACCTGGTTTTTCTTCGTCGATTACGGCCTTTAGCAATTTCGCAACGGCCAATGGTTCGATGTCGTTGTGGACATCATCGGCGGCGATGATCAGGATTGCGCGGTCTGCGCCCATGGCCAGTGCTGTGCGCAATGTTTCCTGAGACTGTTTCACACCGATGGATACGGCAATGATTTCGTCCGCTTTACCAGCTTCTTTCAGGCGAATCGCCTGTTCGACTGCGATTTCGTCGAAGGGGTTCATCGACATTTTAACATTGGCGAGATCGACACCGCTTCCGTCCGCTTTCACACGAACTTTGACGTTATAATCAATCACGCGCTTGACAGGTACCAAAACCTTCATTTGCGTTCTCCTAGATATGCGGGGGATTTGCCCACGGGAATTCCTAAAAATGTTGTAGCGGCAATGATCCCGCGCGAAAAGTGCAAAATAGACAGTTTTACCGCTGAATACGCCGCGTCATCGCAAAAGGGGGGTGCAGGGATGCAGGGTGCGGGTTATCGGTTGGCACCGGGCACCCACAACACGTCATCCGCGCCGTTGTTATTTGCCACGCGGCCAGCGACGAAAAACCAATCTGACAGGCGGTTTAGGTATTTGACGGCGTCGGTATTCACATCCTCGGACGTGGATAATTCAACGCACAAACGTTCGGCGCGGCGTGATACCGTGCGGCACAGGTGCATGTGTGCGGCCAGTGGTGAACCACCCGGTAGGATGAAACTTTTCAACGCGGACAGATTGGCGTTCATTGTGTCGATTTCGGATTCAAGTCGATCCACTTGGCCGCCTGTGACCCGCAAAGGGGGATACGCAGCATCCGAATCCTTGGCCATATTGGGGCGGCACAGGTCTGCGCCCAGATCGAACAGGTCGTTTTGGATCATGGCCAAGGCCGCGTCCGTGTCGCCATCCGCATGTAACCGCGCCAAGCCGACGGTGGCGTTGGTTTCGTCCACTGTGCCATATGCGTTGACGCGCGGGGATTGTTTGCCGACACGTTCGCCGTTACCCAATGCGGTTTCACCTGCGTCACCCGTGCGGGTGTAGATTTTATTTAACGTGACCATAGGGTTAGCCCCCGCGCAGGTAGACGAACAACACGATCAGCGCGACCGCGACCGCCTGAAGGATGATGCGCCAGCGCATGATTTTGTTCGCGTATTTTCGGTTGAACTCACCGCCCGTGGTGAAGCCACCAAGGCCGATCATCAGAACAATTAATACGGCCAATACGGCCAGCACGACAAGGATATATAACGGGTCCATTAACATGGCTCCTTTGTTAGAGTTTGCCCAGTATTCTGTCCAATGCGCGCGTGGTCAACAGGCGTTTCATTACACCGACGGCGTGGGTAGGTATTGTGACGAAATAGCGCGGGCGGGGGCGGCGCGATTCCAAAGCGTGGATCAGCTTTTTGGTGACGGCGGACGGTGGCAATTCGCCAGGATCCAGACCGCCACCTGTGGCATACAGGCGGGGCATGAATACATTTTCGTAAAATGACTTGCGGGGCGAGTTTTTCCAATCAATCCAACGTTCAAAATTGGGTTGGGATTTTGTGCGAATGTCGGTGGTGATGGGGCCGGGTTCAATCAGGATAATATCGATGGGTTGCGTGCGCATTTCCATCCGTAGGGTATCCGTCAAACCCTCCATCGCGAATTTGGTGGCGTTATATGCGCCGCGTGCGCGCAATGCGCCGATGCCCAGAACGGACGAGCAGTTGATGATGCGACCATGACCCTGTGCTAACATGGTGGGCAACACTTGGTTAATAAGGTCGAAATAGCCGAACAGGTTTGCCTCGAATATCGCGCGGAATGCGTCCCGTGGCATGTCTTGGACCAATCCAGGAATGGCATAGGCACCGTTGTTGTAGAGGGCATCCAATGTTCCGCCTGTGCGTTTTAGGGTCTCGGCGACGGCTGTTTTGATGCTTGCTTCGTCTTCGTAATCCAGTGGGAAACTTTCCAATCCTTCACCGCGTAAGCGTTTGCAATCGGTTTGGGTACGACAGGTGGCAAAGACACGCCAGCCGCGTTTGTGCAGGGTGTGCGCCGCATCGTATCCGATGCCCGACGAGCATCCCGTAATCAATATTGTTTTTTGCATTATCGCAGTTCCGATGGGATGATGAATGATTGAATGGTGCCCATGCCAAAATCAATGTCGGCCCATGATTTGACGTCAAAATCAACAATCGTTGTCGCGCCTGATGGATAGCCGAAAAAGCGTTTGTGATCGGGTGGGTTTGAGCCAATACGATAGGCGAATTCGCCGATCCCTGGATTGTGTGCCGTCAGCAAAACCGTGTCGCCATCACAATCCTGTAGGTGCTTTAAGATGACGGCGGGGGGGCTGTGGTACAATCCGCTTTCGTATGTCACAGGCGCGTCACAGCCCATGGCGATACCAATACCTTCCCATGTTTCAACGCAACGTGTGGCGGTCGAGGCGATCACCTGATCGGGGATGTATTTGTGTTCCAACAGCCATGCACCGATTAATTCACACCCTTCGCGGCCACGGTCGTTCAGGTGTCGGTTATGATCCGTTGCGGTCAAATTATCCCAGCTGGATTTTTGGTGACGTGTCAGTATCAGACGTTTCATGTTTCCCCTTTGAACGCGCGCATGTGCAACAGGTTATGCGCGGGATCGCGTTTTACTGCAACAGAAACTGGGCATGCGGTGCGTATCTGACAGGCCTGTGTCATGCATGTTTCACCTGCATTTGTATCCAAATATTGGTGACAGCGGTCGACATTATATCCTGCATCTGTAATCGCGTTGACGGGGCAGGCGGTTAAACAGGGTTTGTCGGCGCATGTATTGCAGGGGCTGATTGTGGGGGGTGCTGGGATTTGCAGTTTTTGATCAAACGCCAATGCACCGCGATAACTGATCATCATGCCGTATGTGTCGTGTACCAACATGCCAAGGGGTGATGAAAATGCGCGGCCAGATTGTTTTGCCCAATCCAAGAACGGCGCATAGGGTGGCCCGCCAAAGGGAAATAGTGGGCGCGCAAATTGTTCATCGGCCAAGGCGGAAATTACCCGCAATGACCAGCGGTCAATCGGGTTTTTTGCCTTATCCGTACCTTCGACACTGTTTTTAAATATCGCCCAGAAATCGGAACTGGGGCTGAGCAGGATCAAGGTTTTCGCCAAAATGGGATCATTGGGTGCGGGGTGAAATGCACCCGAAATCGTCAGGCCATGTATGGCCGCCTGTCGGGTCAGGTGATCCAGCATCAATTCTTGCGAAATGGTAACAGCAATGACCAAGCCAGTTTTGTGGGGCGATCATCCTGCCATTCAAGGCCAAGTTTCATGTCGGCGTGGCCATCGCGGGGTTGCGCGGTGTAGGTGTCAAAAATGCGATCCCAAACAGACATTGCAAACCCGTAATTGGTGTCGTGTTCCTCGCGGTAGATCGAGTGGTGCACACGGTGCATATCGGGCGTGACCAGCACGCGGCGCAATATGGCATCGACCCCCTTGGACAGTCCAAGGTTGGCGTGGTTGAACATGGCCGTGCCATTCAGGATGATTTCGAAGATGATGACAGCAACAGCCGCAGGGCCCAGCAGGTATACAATTGCGATTTTGAGTAGCATAGAATAGGCGATCTCGACAGGATGAAACCGCACCGCGGATGTTACGTCCAGATCGCGATCGGTGTGGTGCATCCGGTGAAACCGCCACAAAAATGGGATTTTATGGCTGAGTAGATGTTGAAGCCAAACCACGAAGTCCAAGATCACAACCGTCAGGATGATATCAGCCCACAATGGCAGGTTCAGCACGTTGAACAGACCCCAACCCTTGCCGCCCGCATCCATTGCCGCGCCCACCGCCAACAGGGGCATTGCGATATTCATCAGGTTTAAGGTGATGGTGTTCAGAACCGTAATCGCGCCATTGGTGATCCAGCGACCCTGTCGGGGATGCACGCGCTGTTTACGTGGCAGCAATACTTCGGCGACGATTAAAACCGCAAGGATACCCAAGAAGAAGGCTAATCTGATGGTTTCTTCACTCATTATAGCTCCTTAGGCGCGAATCATACTGCCCGCGCCGTGGTCTGTGAACAATTCCAATAAACATGCATTAGGCGCGCGCCCATCCATAATCACAACTGCGCGAACGCCTTTGTTTATGGCATCCAGTGCAGTTTGGGTTTTGGGAATCATGCCGCCTGCAATGACGCCGCTGTCGGTCATGGCGTTAACTTGGTCGGCTGATAGGTTGGTTAAAACGTCGCCATCTGCGTCTTTCACACCTTCGACGTCGGTTAATAACAGCAGACGATCCGCCTGAAGCCCGCCGGCAATGGCACCTGCGGCGGTGTCGCCGTTGACGTTGAATGTTTCGCCGTTTGCGCCTGCGCCCAAGGGGGCGATGACGGGGATGAAGCCGTTTTCGAGCAGGGAATGAATTACCTCTGCATCAACGGCGATGGGTTCGCCGACCATGCCCAAACCACCGTCCGCCTGTTTGCATAACAACAGATCGGCGTCCTTGCCTGATAGGCCAACAGCTTTGGCACCTTGGCGATTGATGGCTTGGACGATGGTTTTGTTGACCTTGCCTGACAGCACCATTTCAACAACCTCGACCGTTTCGGGGGTGCTGATGCGTTTGCCGTCTTTGAATTCTGTGGGGATCGCCAATTTTTCCAACATCGCGTTGATCATCGGGCCGCCACCATGGACGATGACAGGGCGCAGGTTACATTGGTGCATCAAAACGATGTCGCGTGCGAAACTTTGCATGGCGGCGTCGCTGGACATGGCGTGACCGCCCAGTTTGATGACGACGATGGAACCGTCGTGGCGTTGGATATGTGGCAATGCTTCGGACAGCATCCGTGCGGTTGCAATTGAATCGCGTTCCATAGCTTGTGATTTCTCCATTACGCCGTCCTTGTTATTCCTGGATCAGGTTTAACGTGGAAAATGGCTGTCGCCAAGGTGCTAAACCAATGTGCGGATGATATGGCGTAGGGTGGGGATACCGTCACCTTTTTCGGACGAGGTCAGGACGAATTCAGGGAATGCAGCGGGGTATTTGGCCACGAATTTTCCGGTTTCGGAGATGACCTTTTCAAGCTCTGCTTTCTTGGGTTTGTCGGCCTTGGTCAACACGATCTGAAATGTCACTGCGGAACGTCCCAACAGTTCCATGATTTCTTCGTCGACGGCCTTCACGCCGTGGCGTGAATCGATCAACAGGAACACACGGCGCAGGGATGCACGGCCTGACAAATAGGCCTTAAGCAAGGCCTGCCATTTTTTGACAACAGGCAGGGGTGCGTTGGCGAAACCGTAGCCTGGAACATCCACCAGATAGTGACTGTCGTCCAGCGTGAAGAAGTTGATTTCTTGTGTGCGCCCCGGTGTGTTGGATGTACGTGCCAGCGATTTTCGACCGGTTAGAGCATTGATCAGGCTTGATTTTCCGACGTTGGATCGACCCGCGAAACAGATTTCCATGCGGTCGGCGGGGGGCATGCCGTCCATTTCGACCACACCCTTCAGGAAATCGGTTGGCTGTGCGAACAATAAGCGACCCAATTCGGCCTCTTCAGCTGTTGCGTCATTCGCGATTGTGTATTTCATTTCCATTAGATCAGCTCCGCTTTGTCGCCCGTATTGACGACCCCTGATTTTGTCACCACGGCAAAAACGCCGAAATCTTGGTGGCCGTATTTAGTGTTTAATGTGCCCAACGTGTCGGCGTCAGAAATGCCGGTGTCGGGGTTCACTGTTGTTGCCATACAACGTTCAATCGGTTTGGTGACGTCGAATTCCGCCGTGCCGATACGAATCGATTTTCCAATCCAGTCGTGTTCGCCCCACGCAGGCACATCGTTTAGCCAGATGTTACCGCGAAAACGGCGTTGATCCAATGGTTGCCCCATGGTTTTGGACAGGTCGTTCAGGGTGGCGGTGGCATGGATCGACAGGGATTGTGTCGCGCTGTCGGTTAGACCGCGATCCGCCTTGAATACCCGTGCGGGCATGGCGCGATCTGGATTGCTGATTTGGGCGACCCAATTAATCAATGCGGCGCCGTCGGTATCGGGGTTTACGATCAGGGTTTTCAGTTTTGGATGGGTCAATGTGATCAAGCCAGTTTTATCGTCAAAGCTGGATGCGACGGCCATCAATTCATACCCACGTGCGCCGCGTGCGAAATTCATGCACCGCGCCCATTTTGGGTTTTCGAAATCTACTTTGGCTGTTTCATGCGCAATCGCCCAGTGGCGATCCATTGGCATACAGCGCCCCGTTTCCAAATTGACGGACGCAAGTTCCTCGCGTCCGACGCCTTTGATTGGATGTCGCCACAGATTTGCGACGATTCCCATTAAGCGCCTTCTTTTTTGAAGCGCTTGAACATGTTGCCCAAGATGTCAGGTTTGACACCCTGTGTGCGCATGATGGTGTATTGTTGCAAGAAGGTCAGCGTGTTGTTGGCAACCCAGTAAACAACCAAACCAGATGCGAAACCGCCCAGCATGAACATGAATACCCATGGCATCCAAGCAAAGATCATTGCTTGGGTTTTGTCAGTGGGGGCGGGGTTCAATTTTTGCTGCAACCACATAGTGATCCCCATCAAAATTGGCCAAATACCAATGGATAGAACCGCGATGAAGCTGTTTGGATCTGGTGCGTCCCATGGCATCAGGCCGAACAGGTTTAACAACGAGCTGGGATCAGGAACGGACAAATCTTTCAGCCAGCCGATGAATGGCGCGTGGCGCAGTTCCAACGTTACAAAGATAACTTTGTACAGCGAGAAGAAGATTGGGATTTGCAGAATGATCGGTAAACAACCCGCGGCAGGATTGACCTTTTTGGCGCGGTACAATTCCATTGTTGCCTTTTGCATCGCAGCACGATCGTCGCCGTGCTTTTCCTTCATTTTTTCCATTTCAGGCTGTAATTCCTTCATACGGGCCATGGAAACGAATGATTTGTACGCCAGTGGGAACAACAATGCTTTGATGATGAATGTCAGGGCGATAATTGACCACCCCATGTTGCCAATCACGCTGTTGAGCCAATGCAGTAATGCAAACATTGGTTTGGTGATGAAGAAGAATAGACCCCAATCGATGCTGTCGATGAAATTGGTGACGCCTGAATCTTTGGAGTAGTTTTGGATTGTTTCATATTCTTTCGCGCCTGCGAACAAACGGGACGTGATTTCACTGGTTTGACCAGCAGGGATTGTGATGGTTGCTTGGCGTGTTTCTGCTTGGTAACGATCAGACGCGGTGGTGTATTTTGACACAGCTTTGAACGCGGCATTATCGGGGATCAATGTGGTCATCCAGTTTTTGCCTGTGAAACCGATCCAACCTTTGTTCGTGGATTCGACAACCTTTAAGTTGGCACGTTCCAAATCAGAGAAGTCTTCGTCAGGCATATCTGCGTAATCAATCTCTTCCATTGAATCACCGTTTTGCAAAACAATGCCTTCGTGCAGAATGTAAACGCCGCTGGTCGAGCTTTCTTTGCGGCCGTATGCGGCGCGCGCGATGGGGCCTTTTTGGGCGATCAAACCGTAGGGCGCCAATGCGACATCAGCGCCCGTGTTGTTTTCAACACTTTGGGTGATTTCAAACATGTAATTTTCGTCAACTGCGATTGTGCGACGAAATATCAACCCGTTGCCGTTGTCCCATTTCAATGTGACCGGTGTGTTGGCGGTAAGGGCGGTGCCATTTTCGACAGACCATTCAGTTTTGAAATTCGGTACATCGTCAAATGACAAGGCGCTGGTTGGGGAAAATCCGTGAATGACGTAATATTCGGATGGGCCACCTGCGGGGGACAACAATGTCACCTTTTCGGATGGGTCATTCAAACGCACATTGTAATCCAGCAATTTAAGGTCATCAATGCGGGCACCTGTCAGGGAAATAGATCCTTCGAGGCGATCTGTTTTGATCGGCAAGCGTTGGGTTTTTGCCAAAGCAATTTCGCGCGTTTCGGCGGGCGTTGTTGCAATGGTAGGTGCCGCCACAATATCACCAGAGGCATTGGGCAACGTGGCCGCGCCAGTATCCGTTTGCGCCACTTGGTTGGTGACAGGGGTTTGCGGTTGTTCCGGTGGGAAGAAGTAGAACCACACCAAGAGCACCAGCATTGAAAGCACGGTGGCCAGAATCATGTTTTTATTGTTATTGTCTTGCATTTTTTCGCCCAAATAGCAGGATTTTTTATCTGGGTCGGTTCAATAGACAATTTGCCCAAAGGTCAAGGGCAATGGCTATTTATCGCATGCTAGTCTTCTGCCGGATTAGGACGGGTGAGACCGGCGAAATCAAACAGCTTTTCATCCAGCAAATGGCTGGGACGTGCGTTGGTCAAGGAGTTGAACAAAATCTTACGCCGACCCGGTGATGATGCTTCCCATCCGTCCAAGATTGCTTTGACTTGTTGGCGTTGCAATCCGTCTTGGGATCCACACAAATCACAGGGGATAATGGGATAGTTCATGGCGCGTGCGAATTTTTCACAATCAGCCTCGGCCACGTGTGCAAGCGGGCGATAGACGAACAAATCGCCCTCGTCGTTGACCAATTTTGGCGGCATCGATGCCAAGCGGCCACCGTGGAACAGGTTCATGAAGAAGGTTTCCAAAATATCGTCGCGGTGATGACCCAAAACCACGGCTGAACAGCCCTCTTCGCGGGCGATACGGTATAGGTTGCCACGGCGCAGGCGAGAACACATGGCGCAATATGTGCGGCCTGCAGGGACTTTGGATTTTACGATGGAATAGGTGTCTTGGAATTCGATGCGGTTTGGGACGCCCATTTTTTCCAAAAATTCAGGCAGGACGGTCGCGGGGAAATTTGGTTGTCCTTGGTCAAGGTTACAGGCCAAGATTTCAACGGGCAAAAGGCCGCGCCATTGTAGTTCGGTTAAGGCGGCCAGCAGGGTATAGCTGTCCTTGCCGCCAGAAAGGCAAACCAGCCATTTCTTACCGCGTTCGATCATGCCGTATTGTTCAATCGCCTCGCGGGTTTGGCGGATGATACGTTTGCGCAATTTTTTGAATTCGGTGGTGTTGGGGGCACCCTCAAACAAGGCATGGATATCTGTTGGTTCATCAAGCATCGCGTGGATATAGCGGGTTGGTTTGGGTTTGACCAGCAGGGGCAAAAACTTTGTGACCTTCGGTCGGAAGATATTTAGACAAAGTAAAGATATGGGTTGCGTGTTTGGGTGGAATGGCGTCTTGGTATCGATTGGTTCCTTGGAAAGTTTTGTGATGAATAATTTTAAAGCGATTTTGCTGATGTTGATGGCGATGGTTGGTTTCACGCTTGAGGATACGTTCGTTAAAAAAATGTCCGAAGGGATTTCGATTGGGCAGATTTTGATCATGTTGGGCATTGGTGCGGGGATTGTGTTTGCGATCATGGCCAAATCCAAGGGGCATACCATTTTAGAGCGGCAACATTGGACACGGGCGCATTATGCGCGTGGCGTGATGGAAGCGATTAGTGCGGTAACGTTTGTCAGCGCCTTGGCCTTGGTCGAGATTTCGACGGTTGCGGCGGTGTTTCAGGTGACGCCATTGGTGATCACCATGGGGGCTGCATTGTTTTTGGGCGAGGCGGTTGGGTGGCGGCGTTGGGCCGCGATTATTGTCGGGCTTGTCGGTGTGATGATTATCATTCGCCCCGGGCTGAGCGCGTTTGATCCGAATGTTATATTGGTTCTGTTGGCGGTTTTGGCCGTGGCTGTGCGGGATTTAATTACCCGTGGGTTGCCCGCGACAACACCAGCAACGGTGGTGTCATTTCAGGCCTATATGACGCTGATTATTGCGGGCGCTGTAATGATGATTTTCAATGGCCAACGCATTATATCGATTGATGGCGTGCAATCCTTGTATGTGTTGGGTGGTATTATTGCGGGTGTTGCGGGGTATTACGGATTGGTTACTGCGATGCGCACGGGTGAAACATCGGTGATCATGCCGTTTCGGTATATGCGTCTGGTTCTGACGTTGATCGTGGGGTATCTGGTTTTTCAAGAGCGTCCAGATATGTGGACACTGATCGGCGCGGCAATTGTGATTGCCACGGGTATTTTCACGGTGTGGCGTGAACGGGTATTGGCGCGTCAGTAGCGGTATTATTTGCAGTGTTTAGGGAGCCACAGACTTGGTTTCTTAGACAGGCTGGCGCGGAGTTTTTCCATCTGTTCGCACGGAACCGATGTGCCAGATGCGCCCGTATGGAATAATTTAGGCAGGCCAAACAAAGGTGAGAAATCGGTGACTTTGGTATTGCTGAACCGTGCGGTGCGCAACACAGGTTTATTCGCCAAGGCGGAAATATCTGTAAACGGTTCGTTTTTCCCCATGAAATATTCAAGATCCGACAGATCTGCCAGCGCGGAAATATCGGCAATGGCATTGCGATCAATTTCCAATTCGCGCAGGTTTTTAAACCGCTGAATCCCATCCAAGTCCACCAGATTCCCCGCGTTCCAGAGGCGCAATCCTTGTAGGTTTTGCAGGTCAGGGATGTCGCGAATGCTGTTGAGCGCCAAATCATGCAACAACAGGTTTTCCAGTTCAGGGAACTTGGCCAGCCCACTGAAATCCGACAGGTTTGGAATGCGCGCAAGGGAGAGTGTTTTCAAATTGGGCAGGGTTGCCAGGCCATCCATATCGATCAAATCGACATCCGCAACGCGCAATATTTCCAATCGCTGCATGTCCCACAAAGCGTTCAAATTGGTTGGGGTATAACAAACCAGTTTCGTTAGATCGCGGGGGGTTGTAATGCCTTCATCGGCCATATGTTTGTTGATGCAGGCGTCGAATTTACCTTCTGGGGTCAGTAAAACACTTTCTTTGCGGTCGTTCACGCCAAAGGCGGAAAATTCATACGCCAACACTGCGAAGGATATTGCGATCCCACTTAATGCAAAATACTTGCCCCACTGTCGTCCCGCCACAGTGGCGATAATGATCAGAATGATCGCGGGAAATAACCAAAACGCCATGAACCCGCCGTATGTATTTTTGCCCTTTGGATCGGGATTCACATATATGGTGGTTTGGGTGCCAATGAGGCGCTGGCACCAACTTTTGCGGGACAAGCGTATGTAGCTGCGCGCCGTTTCGCCGTCGTCGGTTTGCGCAACGGGGGCATAGACGTATTGTAAATAACGACCAGTGCGTTTGCCGTTGCTGGTTGTCCATGAACCATCGCATTCGACGACGACTGCGTCTTGAGCATCAAAGGTCAGAACGATGCGGGTGGTGTTGATTAAGATGTAGATTGAAATGCCGACCAAGATCGTAGCGATCAGAATTCCAATACCCCATGTAACGGGGGATCTTTTAAGTAACTTTAGCATGAAATCTGACGCGCCCTGTTGTTAAGCGACAATAGGGCGCGTCAGATTTTAAAATCAAGCCACGATAATGTTATGTTCAGGGCCGTATGGGAATTTGGTGATGTTTTCGACATTGCCGTCTTGCAAGATCAGAATGTCATGTTCGCGGTATCCACCGCGTGCGGGATCACTGTTTGGTAATGTCACCATCGGTTCCATTGAAACCACCATGTGCGATGTCAGCGCGGTGTCGATATCCTCGCGCAACTCTAAACCTGCCTCGCGGCCATAATAATGTGACAATACACCGAACGAGTGACCGTAGCCAAAGCTGCGGTATTGCAACAGGTTGTGGCGTTCGAACAGAGCGTTTATTTCGTGGGTGATGCCCGAACATGTCGCGCCCTCGCGGATCAAGGAGATACCTAATTCGTGTGCTTCGACGTTTGCGTTCCAAACGCGCAAGGACTCTTGGTTGGGTTCACCAATGAATAATGTGCGTTCTAGGGCGGTATAGTAGCCAGAGATCATTGGGAAGGTGTTCAGCGACAGGATGTCACCGCGTTCCAATTTGCGCGATGTGACGGGGTTGTGAGCGCCGTCTGTATTGATGCCTGATTGAAACCAAACCCATGTGTCGCGCAATTCAGAATCGGGGAAAGATTTTGCGATTTCTAATTCCATGGCATCGCGGCCCGCCATGGCGATGTCGATTTCACGGGCGCCAACATGGATTGCATCACGGATGGCGAAACCGCCAACGTCCGCCACGCGCGCACCTTCGCGGATCAGATCCAATTCGGCATTTGATTTGATCATACGTTGACGCATGGATGCGGGGGCGATGTCGGCAACCGCAGATGGTTCCAAGAAATCCACCATCTTGGATTGTTGCGCCATGGTCAGGTGGTCGCCTTCCATGCCGATGGCACCAGCATTACCGATGCATGATTTCACGGCGCGCCAATAGTTGTCGCGTTTCCAGTCCGAATAAATCACATTGTCCGTGGCCGAACGACGCGCAGGTTGGCCGCCATCAATGCCAGCCGAGATTGTGAATGCGCGGTCATGCGTTACGACACATGCGTATGGGCGGCCGAACGCGCAGTATGTAAAGCCTGTGTAATATGACACGCAGTGCATGGATGTCAGAACGACCGCTTCCAGCCCCTTGTCGGCCATGATTTTGCGCAGACCCGCAAGGCGCGTGTCATATTCGCTTTGCGTAAACTGTAGGGGTGGCTTTTCACCATTGTCGAACGTGTAAAAGTCAGCGCGAGTTGATAGGTTTGTTTTCATCGTATCCTCCGAAATGTGGGGATAGATGAACATCCCCAACGAAATGTCCGGGCGTTCAGGACATAAGTGAAGATCAGGCGACGCCATCGCCTAACGTGTGAATGGCATGGATTTTGATTCGTAGCAATTTCAAAAACGACCTATGGGGGATTAATCAGGGACGTTATCAATCCCCGACTTGCCCCACGGATGACACCGCGCGATGCGCCGGGCGGCCAGATATGATCCTTTGATCCCGCCATGCTTTTGTAATGCTTCCAGTGTATAGGCGCTGCAGGTTGGGTGATACCGACAGTTAAATCCAACCCATGGGCTGAAGATGAGGCGGTACGCACGTACGGGCAACGCGAGGATGTGGGCAAGGGGGGTCATTCGTGTACCTTTTTCAGGGCGTATTTCAAATCGCCCTGTAAATCTGCGAAATCGCGGGCCGCGGTGACGTCGCGTTTGCCGATTAAAACGTAATCCCAACCTGCACAGGCGCCGTCAGCCAAACCCAGGCGCGCGATTTCGCGCAGGCGGCGTTTGGCGCGGTTGCGGGCAACGGCGTTGCCAACTTTCTTCGAACAGGTGAAGCCCACGCGAATCGTATCTGTGTCGTCATTGCGATTGCGGGCTTGGAGCAGGAAACCTTTGACGCCCCATCGTTTGGCGCGGGATGCGGCGATAAAATCGGCGCGTTCGGTAATGGTCACCAGACAAACAGAAACCGCCGGTGGCGTTGCACCAGCGCCCTGTGGGGTGCTTGATGTCGCCTCCGGCGGTTTCATAATCAATTCCCTGACGGGATCGTTTACGCTGAAAGGCTCTTACGGCCTTGGACGCGACGACGGTTCAAAATCTTGCGGCCATTCTTAGTGGCCATGCGAGAGCGGAAGCCGTGGCGGCGTTTGCGAACCAAGTTACTTGGTTGATAGGTACGTTTCATTTCGATCTCCTGATCGTCTTGGGGCCAAATCGTAAGGGATTCGAAGCCCCTTCGTGTTCTAGAGTTGCTCTTTAGGCGGAATGGGGGGGGTAGTCAATTCAGTTTTGCACAGTTTTATTGCAATGTTGTGGGAAAATTTGAGGCCAAATTGAAATGTTAGCGGCCTTCAAGACCCATTTTTGAAACATATTCACACAATCGATCAATGCGCCGTGAGGTGTCTAGCGCGGCGCATCACAATCATCCAAGTAGGGTGAAAGAAATAAAAGGGGATCGCCATGAGCGATGTGAATACCAAAAAGGGTCTGAGCCTGAAACGCATGTTGCCGCTGATTGTTATCATCAGTGTGGCCATCATTGGTGCAATGACGCTGAAGGATTATCTGACCTTTGATGCTTTGGCGCGAAATCGTGAAACATTATTGGCATGGCGCGACGGCAATTATCTGTTGGCGGTGCTGGCGTTTATCGCGCTGTACATTGTCATTGTCGCGTTTTCCCTGCCGGGTGCCACGGTGATGACTTTGACGGGTGGGTTCCTGTTTGCAACCTTCCCGGGGGCATTGTTCAACGTCACGGGTGCTACAATCGGTGCGATTTTAATCTTTCTGGCGGCGAAATCATCACTGGGTGATGTGTTGTACGCAAAAATTCAAACGGATGACGGCAAAGAAAGCATTTTAGAAAAGATGGAAGCAGAGCTGCGCGAAAATGAAATCAGTTACCTTTTGATTATCCGCCTTGTTCCTGCGATTCCATTTTTCATCTCGAACCTTGCACCGGCATTTTTGGGTGTGAAATTACGTATTTACGCGCTGACCACATTTTTTGGCATTATGCCGGGAGCCGTGGTTTATACATCAATCGGTGCAGGTTTGGGCGCGGTTTTTGAACGCGGTGGGACGCCTGATTTAGGGATCATATTTGAACCTCGCATTTTGGGGCCAATCATCGGGTTGGCTGTTTTGGCGGCGGTGCCGATTGTTATCAAGAAATTCACTAAAGGGGCGAAAGCATGAACCATATTAAAACTGATCTGTGTATCATTGGCGGTGGCTCTGGTGGGTTGTCTGTGGCGGCGGGTGCCGTGCAAATGGGCGCGTCTGTTGTTTTGTTGGAAGGTCATAAAATGGGCGGTGATTGCCTGAATTACGGCTGTGTTCCATCCAAGGCGTTGATTGCGGCGGGCAAACACGCGCATGCCATGACCACAGGTGCGCCGTTTGGGGTAAAACCTGTGCGCGCCGATGTTGATTACGGCGCGGCCAAGGATCATGTGGCATCCGTGATTGCGGGCATTGAGCCCCACGACAGTGTGGAACGGTTTCAGGGATTGGGTGTTAATGTGATTTCCGAATATGGCACGTTTATTTCCCCAACACAGGTTCAGGCAGGCGACACGGTTATCACCGCGCGGCGTTTCGTGATTTCCACAGGGTCGTCGCCATTCGTCCCACCGATCCCAGGTTTGGATAAGGTACCGTATTTCACCAACGAGAATATATTCGATCTGAAAACCCGACCTGAACACCTGATTATCATTGGCGGTGGCCCGATTGGTATGGAATTGGCACAGGCGCATGTGCGGCTGGGATCAAAGGTGACGGTTTTGGAAGGTCTGAAGGCATTGGGGCGCGACGACCCTGAAATGGCGGCGATCGCACTGGACCGCCTGCGCGGTGAAGGTATTGAAATCGTCGAGGGCGCATTGGCCAGTGAAATCACCGGTACGGACGGCGCGATTGCGGTGCATACCAAAGACGGGCCAACGTACCAAGGATCGCATCTGTTGATGGCGGTGGGGCGCAAACCCAATGTGGATCGATTGAATTTGGAGGTTGCAGGCATTGAACCCACACGCGGCGGCATTCAGGTGGATGCATCCCTGAAAACCACCAACAAACGTGTTTACGCGATTGGCGATGTGGCGGCGGGTCTGCAATTCACCCATGTTGCGGGTTATCATGCGGGCGTGATCATTAAATCCGCCCTGTTTGGCCTGCCATCAAAACAAAAAACAGCGCATATTCCATGGGCAACGTATATCGACCCCGAAATGGCACAGGTCGGATTAACCGAGGCGCAAGCGATTGAAAAATATGGTGATAAATTGACCGTTGTGCGTGCTCAATACGCCGACAATGACCGCGCGCGCGCCGAATTGTTGACCACGGGATTGGTGAAGGTGATGATTGTCAAAGGTCGCCCTGTGGGTGCATCAATCGTCGGTGCATCGGCGGGTGAATTGATCCAAATTTGGGCGCTAGCCTTGGCAAATAACCTGAAAATGTCTGCCGTAGCAGGTATGGTGGCACCGTATCCCACGCTGGGCGAGGTCAATAAACGCGCTGCAAGTGCCTATTTCACACCCAAGATTTTCGACAGCCCTATGGTGAAACGCATTGTGCGTTTGGTTCAGAGGTTCTAGTCTTATGCAAATTTGGCCGTAGGCGGATCAGATGTTTTTAAAAACTCTTTCAGGGCGTTTCTTATTGCTGACGATAATTTTCGTCATGGTGGCAGAGGTGATGATTTTCGTCCCTTCTGTTGCCCGCTTTCGCGAGGATTATTTGCGTGAACGCCTAGAGCGGTCACAAATTGCATCCCTGACGTTACTGGCAACACCCGATGATATGGTGGCGGCGGACCTGCGCGCCGAGTTGTTGGCGAATGCGGATGTTTACAACATCGTTTTACGCCGCGATGAAATGCGCGAATTGGTGTTGGCATCGCCCATGCCACATGCCGTCGATATGGTAATTGACCTGCGTAAAAACACGCCGTTGAGTTTGATTATTGGGGCATTTGATACGCTAATAAATGGATCAGACAGGGTGATATTGGTGATTGGGGAACCTGTCAAAGGTGGCGGCGTTTTGATCGAGGCGACCATGGCTGAACAGCCATTAAAATACGCCATGATTGATTATGGGAAACGGATTTTATGGCTGTCCCTTGGCCTGTCACTGGCCATCGCCACTATGCTGTTCTTTGCGATCCGCCGTTTGATTGGGGTGCCGATCAATCGTGTTGTGCGCCAAATCCAAAACTTTCAATCCGCCCCCGAAGACAGCCGTCAAATTATTGAACCACAGGCAGGTGTGACTGAGTTTTATAAGGCGGAACAGGCGCTGGCCGAAATGGAAACGCAACTGAACACATCCTTGTTGGAACGTAAACGCCTGGTTGCGCTGGGCGGCGCGGTGTCGAAAATTAGCCATGATTTACGTAATATCCTGACCACCACGCAATTGTTGGCCGACAGTATGGAAATGTCCAAAGATCCGCGCGTGCAACGCATCGCGCCTAAATTGGTAAACTCGTTGTCACGCGCCGTAAACCTGTGTGAACGCACCCTGTCATTTGGTAAGGCCGAAGAGGCACAGCCCATCCACACCGCCATCCCAGCACATCAATTCATGGATGATGTTGCCGAGGCAGAACGGTTGGCGATTGGGGATGCAAACGTCAAGATCGCCACCCAAATCCCGCCGAAAATGACCATCTGGGCGGATCAAGAACAATTGTTTCGCGTTATGTCGAACCTGACCCGCAACGCCCGCCAAGTTTTAATGGCAACCGAAAAAGGCGGTGACATTATTATCAGCGCCACCGAGGATACCGAGTGTACTGTGATCACGGTCACCGACACGGGGCCGGGTTTGCCCACCACCGCCCGGGAGAATATGTTTAAACCGTTCGAGGGTTCAGCGCGTGCCGGTGGCACAGGATTGGGCTTGGCAATTTCAGCCGAGCTGATTGCCAATCACAAGGGCAAGTTGGTAATGACCACCAGCACGGATCAGGGCACGACGTTCAAAATCACACTGCCCAAGCAATAGCGTGTTAGCGCGATGAAATCATCCCAATCGCATCTTTAACTTGTGCCAAAACGGGCGCGGCAATGGCATCCGCGCGCGTGGCACCGTCACCCAAAATACGATCAATCTCGTCAGGTTGCGCCATCAAACGCGCCATTTCGGTTGAAATAGGTGCCAGATGGTTCACGGCCAAATCGGCCAAGGCAGGCTTAAATGTGCCGAACTGTTGACCGCCAAATTCGGCGATAACCGCGTCAGGCGTCACACCTGACAGTGCGGCGTAAATATTCACCAAATTGCGCGCCTCTGGGCGGTCTTTCAAACCGGCCAATTCGCTTGGCAATGGTTCTGGATCGGTTTTGGCCTTGCGGATTTTGGACGCGATGGTGTCCGCGTCGTCCGTCATGTTGATACGGCTTTTGTCGGACGGATCGGATTTTGACATTTTCTTTGATCCATCACGCAATGACATCACACGGGTTGCGGCACCCTCGATAATGGGTTCGGGCATGGGGAACACATCAACACCAAAATCATGATTGAACTTCGCCGCTATGTCGCGGGTCAATTCTACATGCTGTTTTTGGTCTTCGCCCACGGGGACATGCGTTGCCTGATACGCCAAAATATCCGCCGCCATCAGGGCAGGATATGCATACAGTCCCAATGACATTTTTTCGGCGTTTTTACCGGCCTTATCTTTGAACTGTGTCATGCGGTTCATCCAGCCCAAACGCGCGACACAGCTGAGCAACCAACCCAGTTCCGCATGCGCGGACACTTGGGATTGATTGAACAGGATGGATTTTTGCGGGTCTAAACCACAGGCGATATATGCGGCGGCCAATTCGCGGGTTTGATTGCGCAGTGCGACGGGATCCTGCCAAACGGTAATGGCGTGCAAATCTACCATGCAATAAATCGTCTCAATGCCGCTGTTTTGCATTTCCACAAACCGTTTGACTGCACCCAGATAATTACCAAGTGTCAGGTTGCCAGAAGGTTGAATGCCCGAAAACACACGTTGTTTAAATTTGGTTTCAGACATAGCAATTCCTTATGCACTGGATTAGATTTCTGCATGTGCTTATCACCACAATAGCGCCCATGGTCAACCAAAGGAACTCCACATGTATAATCCCGACGCGGATGCATCGCCGATCAACCCATTGCCCAAATCGGTGATTATTTTGCTGTGTCTGGTCGGGGGTGTTGAATTTATCCTGCAATTGGGTGAGCGCGGGCTGATTGGTGGGCCAATGGCAGTTGGGTGGCGTTTGGATTGGGGACGTGCGTTTGGATTTTATGACCCTATTTTCGAATGGATGCGTGTCAACCAAACATATGATTTTGCAAACCTATCGCGGTTTTTAACGTATGCGTTTATTCACAGCAGTGGTGCGCAAATCCTGTTTGTTTTGGTTTTGCTGTTGGCACTTGGAAAATACGTGGCAGAGGCGTGTGGTGATCTGGCTGTTTTAATTATTTTTCCCGTCAGCGCGATTGTTGGTGCCCTGGCCTATGGTTTAATTCTGAACGAGGACCTTTTGCTGATCGGCGGATACCCTGCTGTTTACGGCCTGTTGGGTGCGTTTTCATGGTTGCGGTTTGTGATCGAGCGGAATAATGGCCAATCGGGTTTGCGCGCCTTTGGGATCATTATCTTTTTTATGATTATTCAGCTGGGATATCGGATTTATTACGGTGGTGCGAATGATTGGGTGGCGGAATTGTTTGGGTTTTTTACGGGGTTTGGATTGGCCATCGTTTTGGCGCCTGGTGGACGGGCACGGGCGCAAAATATGTTTGCAAAACTTCGTCGGCAATAAAAAAGGCGGGCCATGGCCCGCCTTATGAAACGTTTAAGTTTC
>CAXBJO010000015.1:0-61395 GCA_963976255.1 uncultured Rhodobacterales bacterium | reverse complement strand
AGCAGGAGTTGTAGGCCGAATGTGACACCCAAAAGGAGCAGGATGGTGAGGCCGACGCCCATGGCCATGACTTTGATAAATTTGGGGTCTGTGGATTGGGATAATGCTTTGGTGAAGTCGGTGATGATCACGGGGGTGTCCTGTGGTTGTTTTGATTACCTTAATATAGGGAACGTGGCTGATGTTATAAATGCCTGATGAAATGAAACTTTAACCAAGACTGGCAAAGCCTGACCGCGGGGTGGCGACGCGGGGTTTGTGTTTGGCGATTTATGGATCAGAGTTCTTTGGGTTATTTTTTGTGGGTACATTGCAAAATCGCCAGCCCATTCGGGCGGTCTGGCGATGAAACGGCGGCCTGCGGCCTTGTCCCGTTTCTGATTAATCTTAGTCCACTTTCGCTTTCTGTCTTTCTTCGTACTGTTTCCAAACATGCATCCGCCCTTTTTGACGAGCATCTGCAAGCCATAGTCTTTTACGAACGCCTGCCACCTCCATTTGTGAGTACACGCCATCCGAGAATTTCGGCCAATCAATCGCCAATCCAAGCTTTATCATTTCGGCGGATAAACCTTTGCCATCTAGCAAGGAACACTTTGCAACGGTTCGCCCATGGTCATCTTTGGCGGTGATTTCTGCTGAAATTTGATGCCCTTTGCAAAGACGCACCAAAGCCCATTTTGCTTTTTCCCATATGGGTGATTTAACTCTGGTGCATCTATGCCAAAAAGCCTGATCTGTTTTTTCTTTATTACAATTGTATCTCTATCGATAACATATGCAGGACCTCTAATAATTTGATTTTCTTGGACCGTTTCCTGTGTAGCGCCATCAAAAGGCTTAAGTACTTTCCTTACAATCTTAACGTTGTTAGTCGGTTTAAACGGTATAGTAGGTGGGGGCGCTTTTTTAACGGTCTTGCTGTCTGATTTTGCCAAAATTACAACCAAAACAACCAGTTCAAATAAAATTATTAACGTTTCCAAAAAAATCTCCTTAAAATTGCACTCAAAATACAAAAACTCCCAAAAAGGAACAAGAGCTAGAACGATTTTTTTGATCACCCACAACGACCGTGGGCGGTTAACAGGCGCACAGCGCCGCACACGGAACAAGGCGAAGCCGCCGTGTGATCGTCGACCCGATCCAGCGGGTTGGCGATTTTGCAAAGTTCAGCAGGAATTATGTTGGGCGAAATTCTTGGCTAGTATAAATTGCCATACAGGAATGGATCATCGCCCACCCTCGGGTCGACAATCACACGGCTTGTTCTACAAACAAAAAACGCCCGCTGGAAAACCAACGGGCGTTTTGTGTTCATATTTATATTCGCTTAGTCTTCTTGTGGCATGATCCGTAGACCAAGTTCGCGAAGTTGTTCGTTTGTTGCTTCGGATGGGCCATCCAGCATCAAATCTTCGGCGCGTTGGTTCATGGGGAACATGATGACTTGGCGGATGTTATCCTCGTTTGCCAATAACATCACGATGCGGTCGATGCCCGCCGCACAGCCACCGTGGGGTGGAGCGCCATATGTGAAGGCGTTGACCATTCCGCCGAAGCGTTTGTTCACTTCTTCCTTAGGGTAGCCTGCCAGCTCAAACGCTTTGAACATGATTTCTGGCTGGTGGTTACGGATCGCACCAGAGATGAGTTCGTAGCCGTTACAGGCCAGATCATATTGGTAGCCAAGGATCGTTTCGGGATCGCTCGCGTCCAGTGCGGCAAGGCCGCCCTGTGGCATTGAGAATGGGTTGTGGCTGAAATCCACCTTGCCTGATTCCGCGTCGCGTTCATACATTGGGAAATCGACAATCCATGCGAATTCGAAGCTATCTTTGTTGGTGAGTTCCAGCTCTTCGCCGATGACGGTGCGTGCGCGGCCTGCGACGCCCTCAAACGCGGATGGTTTACCCGCGAGGAAGAATGCGGCATCGCCGACTTCCAATCCAAGTTGTTGACGGATGGCTTCGGTGCGTTCTGGGCCGATGTTTTTCGCCAATGGGCCAGCGGCTTCTAGGCCTTCGCCTTGGTCGCGCCAGAAGATGTAGCCCATGCCGGGCAGACCTTCTTGTTGGGCGAATTTGTTCATGCGGTCACAGAATTTGCGCGAGCCACCTGTGGGGGCGGGAATGGCGCGGACTTGGGTGCCTTCGTTTTCCAGAAGGTTAGCGAAGATTGCGAAACCTGAGCCACGGAAATGATCGGATACGATCTGCATTTTTATCGGGTTGCGTAGGTCGGGTTTGTCGGTGCCGTACCACAATGCGGAATCTTTGTAGGAAATCTGTGGCCAGTCCTGTGCCACGGGGCGGCCATTGCCGAATTCCTCGAATACGCCCTTAAGAACGGGTTCGATGGTGTCGAATACGTCTTGTTGTTCAACGAAGGACATTTCCATGTCGAGTTGGTAGAAATCGGTTGGTGAGCGATCTGCGCGGGGGTCTTCGTCGCGAAAACATGGGGCGATTTGAAAGTATTTATCGAAACCCGCAACCATGATCATTTGTTTGAACTGTTGTGGTGCCTGTGGCAGGGCGTAAAATTTGCCCGGGTGTTGGCGTGACGGCACCAAGAAATCGCGTGCGCCCTCGGGGGATGATGCGGTGATGATTGGCGTTTGGAATTCGTTGAAACCCTGATCGCCCATACGATTG
The DNA here is from genome assembly GCA_963976255.1 of uncultured Rhodobacterales bacterium. Classification (GTDB taxonomy): domain Bacteria; phylum Pseudomonadota; class Alphaproteobacteria; order Rhodobacterales; family Rhodobacteraceae; genus Amylibacter. The sequence continues at coordinate 58,738 of CAXBJO010000015.1, read as the reverse complement.
CGCATGGATTTCACCACATTGGAACGCAGGATAATGTTGTTGTGCAATGTTTCGCGGCGCAAATCCAAGAAACGGTATTTTAAGCGTGTTTCCTCGGGGAAATCGGGTTCGTCGAAGATTTGCAATGGCAGCTCTTCTGATGCGCCCAACACTTCCATGTCGCGGATGAAAATTTCGACTTCGCCGGTTGGTAATTTTTTGTTTACCAATTCGGGCGCGCGTGCTTTGACTTCGCCATCGATGCGGATACACCATTCTGAGCGCACTTTTTCCAGTGCGGCAAATGCCGGGCTGTCGGGATCGGCCAGAATTTGGGTGACGCCGTAATGGTCGCGCAAATCAATGAACAGGATGCCGCCGTGATCACGAACGCGATGAACCCATCCTGACAAACGAACTGTTTGCCCAACGTTGCTGGCGTTAAGTGCGGCACATGTGTGCGTGCGATAAGCGGTCATTGCTGTCATCCCTTCGGGGTTTAAAGTGTTGGGTTGATACATGTTATTGAAGCCAAAATGTCAAGCCTTGGATGGGTTAATGCGCCACATTCCCACCCGAGTAAAACAACCACCCCAACCCGCTGACGAATACCATAAGCCCCGCAATTGAATGATCCAACATTGCCTGTGGGAACGATCCGCGCAAATACCCACGGGCAAAAATGAAACTTCCAACAAACGTCATGGCAAACACTACCCAATGAAAATACATCAAATGGGCAAAGCTGAACAAAATGGCATTGACCCAAATTGCCTGTGTTTCATTGCCAAATAGCCCGCCATACCGCTTGAAAAACAACGGGCGGAAAATTAATTCTTGGGGCAATACTAAAATTATTGGATACGCCACAGCCAAGATCGGCAACAAATACCACCGTTCCCGCGCCAAGAAAAACAAACGATCAGGCAGTAGCCACCAACACAGCACACTGGCGATTACAAGGGTCACGATGCCCAATATCGCGCTGGCGCGCCAATTGATGGTTCCTTGACGCAAACTGTGCCATGTAAAACCTTCCGTGAAATACAGCAAAACAATTGCCACCAGACCCGCAGACAGCAAAACAATCCACATCCACGATGGATCAATGGCATAAGCCATCACAATCGGTAGACCGACGAACAAGATCGCTAACTCTAACCATCGCATTTTAGCTCAATCCTTGTTCTTTGGTTTGTAAAATAGTCTCTGTGCGAGGCTCATGAGTGTTAATCAGGCGTATCATCCACCGCGCCGCTGACCAAATTGCTGTTCCACAGTTTTTGATCCAAGCTCATCCGTCGTGCGTCGATTTTTTGGCGCAAGTGAACTGCGCTTTGTTGTGCCTGATGCGCCGCTTGGGTGGCTGTTTGTATGTCCACGGGTATGAACCGCACCACATCCCCCGAACGCATCTGAGACACTTTATCTTGGTCTGCACAAATTACCGTGGCGATTTTAGGATAACCGCCTGTAGTTTGATGATCTGCCAACAGGCATATGGGGTCGCCGTGGCCTGGAACCTGTAATGATCCACGTGCAATCGGTTCGGATGGCATATCCAACGATTGGGTGATTTCCAGTTTCGGCCCCTTCAGGCGCACGCCTTGGCGGTTATAATCTGCGGTGAGCGTGAAATTCTGTGTGGTGAAATCTGTGATGGATTGGGCGCTGAAAAATCTGTCTTGGGGGCCCATGATGACGCGGATATCTGATGTGGGTTTTTGGGGTGTTGGATCGGTGATTTCACTGCTGATACCATCCAAGACATGCGGGTCATTGATTGTTAATTGGTCGCCCATCGTCAGGGGTGCGCCGCATAAATCAGATCCCAAATGCGTGGATGCGCTGTTTAACCAGTGCGGTACATCCAGCGATCCCGCGAAGGACAGATAGCACCAGCTGCCCCAAGCACCTGATCGAATTTGCAATTTTGAACCTTGGTGCATTTCGAACACGCACCATGGAGGTTGGGTTTTACCGTCCAAGATGACCGTAAATGCGCCACCTGTGACACAGGCAGTCACGGTGCCCGCGACGCATGTCATGGACAGGCCACCCATCGATACCTCGATGCTGGCGCGGGGGGATTGGGATAATGCATAGTGCCCCAATGCGTGCCCCAAACGATCCATGGGCCCTGCAGGTGTGACGCCGTAGCGCATATATCCTGAGCGACCCTGATCTTGGATTGTGACCAATGGTCCTGCGTGGTCTATTTTCAATTTTGCCATGCTCAACCCTGCCCGTATTTGTCAAAATCAGCACGCGACATAGGCTCAAACCCGACTGTGTCACCCACGGCAAACATAAACGGATTTTCTGTGTGCGCCTGTAATGGATTGATGGCTGATCGCCCAATCACCCACCAACCAGAGGGCATGGTCACCGTAGTAATCAACGCCTGCGAGCCCGCCACCATCACGGATTGCGGTGCAACGCCCATGACGGGTGCGGATTTTCGTGGGTGTTGAATGGATGCGGGCACCCCACCCATATAGGCGTAACCGGGCGCGAAGCCGTACATATATACCTTGTAAATTGCCGATGCGTGCGCGGATGTTACAAATTCAGGGGTTTGATCGAGCGCCTGCGCCAAAGCGGGCAGATCGGGTGCGAAAGCGTCGTCATAACACACTGGTATTTTCCAATGCTTTCCCGTGACGGCAGTGCGATCACCCTGCCCCAATAAATCTGTCAGATGTTCACACAGCGTTGCATAATCGACCTGCAACGCATCATACCCCACATATAACGCGGCATATGTGGGTATCATTTCGGTGACTCCCAACAGGTTCGCGTTCACAACCGCGCGATCCATTGCCAGCACTTGGGCATGGATATCGTCGTTGATGTGATCACCGAACGAAATCAAAATACCCGTGTCCGCGATGGGTTGCATGATCGGAAATTGCGCCATGATCAGCCTGTCATAAATGGGCGCAATGTGAACCCATGCGCCACCAAGGCCGCGCGTAATTGTACCGCCATATCAACGGCGTGGGCGCTGTCGCCATGAATGCAAATCGAATCCGCCGCCAAACGTACCGTACCACCCGTGACCGTTGGCATGTCACCCGTTTCAAAAAACTGAATCAATCGATCCGCCGCGACGCCCGCGTTGGTAATCATCGCACCCGCCCGATTGCGTGGCACCAAATTGCCATCATCCCCATAGCCACGATCGGCGAATATTTCGCTGTAGGTTGTAATTCCTGCGTCGCGCGACGCCTGTTCCAATGCTGTACCTGACACCGCCAACATTGCCAATTCAGGGCACGACGCCCGCATTGCACGTGCAATTGCATCGGCCACGTCACGACTTTCGCACGCCCAATTATTCAATGCACCATGTGGTTTGACATAGGAAACCGTTGCACCTGCCAAGGCCGCAACGCCCTTTATTGTTCCAACCTGTGCGGCAATCAGGTGTTCTACCTCGTCCATTGATAAAGGAATGCGTCGACGCCCAAACCCCTGTTTGTCATCAAATCCCGGGTGAGCACCGATGCTGACACCGCGTTGATGTGCCATCTGAATGGTTTTAAACATCACAGCCGTGTCGCCCGCATGGCCACCACAGGCAATATTTGCACTGTTCACAATATCCAGCATTTGCGCATCTGCGCCCATCGGCCAAGGGCCAAAACTCTCGCCTAAATCTGCATTCAGATCGACTATTTTCATGGTGAATCCTCGCATTCTGCCAGTCTGATTGACCTTGCGGACAGCCTAAATTCTATCGGCGGATATGCAAGTGCCTTTGTATGTGATCTGATGCTAAAAAATGCTGGTATTTTGTAAAATAGCAGAGTTAGTTGTGTGAGGGCAAACAGGGCGACGTGCATGCAATTGGAATATGACTATATCATCGTTGGTGCGGGATCGGCCGGTTGCATTGTGGCCAACAAGCTGAGCGAAAATCCAAAAAATCGCGTTTTATTGATCGAGGCAGGTGGCAGTGATCGGCGTTTATGGATCAAGGTGCCATTGGGATATGCGTTCACATTTACGGATGCGCGGGTGAATTGGAAATACACTGCGCAGCCCGATGCTGGGTTGAATGGACGTGCCGCATATTGGCCGCGTGGGCGGGTGATTGGCGGGTCAAGTTCGATCAACGCGATGGCGTATTATCGTGGTTTAGCGCATGATTTTGACGACTGGGATGCGGCCGGTGCGACGGGTTGGCATTGGGACAATGTCAGGGCGACATACACACAGATGGAACGCAATATTGCCCCTGATGGTTCGCACACGGGTGAGGGCGTGGTTTGCGTCAGCGACCTGAAGCGTGGCATGCATCCCTTTTGCGATCACTTTCTGCATGCCGCAAAGGATATGGGATGGTCGATGAGGTCCGACGCGGATGAGACCGGTGTTGGGTTTGTGCGATCTAACGTCAAAAATGCCATGCGGTTTTCGGCGGCAGATGCATTTTTGCACCCGATAAAACGACGCAAAAACCTGTGTGTTTTAAAAAATGCCACGGTGGATACGGTAATTATGGACAGTAAACGTGCGGTTGGTGTGGCCTGTGCTGTTGGTGGTAAACAACACCGATTTACCGCGCTGCGTGAAACCATCCTTTGTGCGGGGGCGATTGGGTCGCCTGCAATTTTGCAACGCTCTGGTATTGGCGCGCCGGCCCTGTTGAAACGCCATGGGATTGATGTGGTTCATGAATTAAACGCTGTTGGTGCGGGGCTTCAGGATCATTTGGCGTTTGTACAATATTTCGCGGCCACACAGCCGACGTTAAACAATAGCCTTGGGACAGCGATGGGGCGTTTGTTGGCAGGGGTGCGTTATTTCACCACCCGTCGCGGGCCGTTGAGTGTTCCCGTCAATCAAGTCAGTGGTTTCGTGCGATCTGATCGCGATGATCCAAAACCCGACATGCAAATCTATTGCAATCCAGCGTCTTATTCCATCAACGCCACGGGGAAAACGTCCATAGATCGCGATGCGGGTTTTTTGCTGTGCGCACAGCCTGCGCGACCGACCAGCCGTGGAAAAATCGAAATTGCATCCGCAAATCCCGATGATGCGCCGCTGATTTTACCGAATTCTTTATCGACCCCACAGGATCAAGCGGGTGCGATCCGCGCGGGACGATTGGTGCAAGCGCTTGCGCAAACGCCAAGCATCCAAAACGTCACCCGCACTGCGCATAACCCCGCATTTATGGCGATGGATGATGCTGACCTGTTGGCATTATTTCGCGAAACGGCGGGCACCGTTTTCCACCCTTGTGGCACCTGCGCCATGGGCGATGATCCAAAACGCACAGTTTTAGACGCCAATCTGCGGGTTCACGGGGTATCGCGATTGCGGGTCATCGATGCATCGGCATTCCCCAACATCACGTCAGGCAACACGAATGCGCCGACCATGATGTTGGCGTTGCGCGCCGCCAGTTTGATTGCGCAACCCTAGCCACATTTCGAATGACCACATGATCCACAGGTCATGCAACCCTCGATCATCCGCATTCCTGGGGTTCCACAGCTGGGACATGATTTCCCGCTTGGGGCGATTGCCACGATGGTTGCTTCGGGGTCTGATTTCAGATGCTGACCTTCGCCATCGATAAATCCGATGTTGATCATATGCTCTTCGATCACGCCACCAATGGCGGCCAAGATCGAGGGTATGTATTTTCCTTTGACCCATGCGCCGCCGCGTGGATCAAACACCGCTTTCAGCTCTTCGACCACGAAACTGACATCGCCACCACGACGGAACACCGCCGACACCATGCGGGTCAATGCCAGCGTCCATGCGTAGTGTTCCATATTTTTCGAATTCACAAACACTTCGAACGGGCGGCGTGAACCGTTCATAATCACATCGTTGATCGTGATGTACATTGCGTGTTCGGTTTCAGGCCATTTCAATTTATATGTGTGCCCTTCCAATGAATTCGGGCGATCCAGTGGTTCGGCCAGATATACAACTTCGGCGCCTGTATCCACTTCGGGTGCTTGACTGCTGTCTTCGGATACTGACAGAACCGAACCAGTGACATCGTTGGGGCGGTATGTGGTGCAACCCTTGCAACCCTGATCCCATGCGGACATATAAACCTCTTTGAAATCTTCAAAGCTGATATCTTCTGGGCAATTGATGGTTTTGGAGATCGAGCTGTCGACCCATTTTTGCACAGATGCCTGCATGCGGACGTGGTCCAATGGTGCCAATGTTTGCGCGTTCACGAAATAGCTGGGCAATTCTTTGTCGCCAAACTTTTCGCGCCACATTTGAACGGCGTAATCCACGACCTCTTCTTCGGTGCGCGATCCGTCTTTCTGCAAGACTTTGCGGATGTAGGCGTAGGCGAAAACCGGTTCGATGCCGGATGATACGTTGCCTGCGTACAGGCTGATGGTGCCAGTGGGTGCAATGGATGTCAGCAAGGCGTTGCGGATACCGTTTTTGGCAATCGCCGCGCGGACATCATCGTCCATATCCATCATGGTTTCAGAGGCCAGAAATTTTTCCTTGTCGAACAGTGGGAACGCGCCCTTTTCGGCGGCAAGGTCGCTGGATGCCAAATATGCCGAACGTGCGATTGCCTTGAGCCAGCTTTCGGCCAATTCGGCCGCTTCTTGGGTTCCATACTGTGATCCAACCATCAACAATGCGTCCGCCAAACCTGTTACACCCAAGCCAATGCGGCGTTTTGCCAAGGCTTCGTCGCGTTGTGCATCCAGTGGAAATTTCGAGCTGTCGACGACATTATCCATCATCCGCACGGCAGTCCGCACCAAATCATCCAAAGCGGCAACATCCAAGTGCGCCGCATTTTCAAAAGGGTCTGCGACCAATTTTGCAAGGTTGATAGACCCCAACAAACACGCACCATACGGGGGCAATGGTTGTTCGCCACATGGGTTGGTCGCGGCGATAGTTTCGGCGTAATGTAGGTTGTTGCGTTGATTAATGCGGTCGATGAAAATCACACCCGGTTCGGCGAAATCATAGGTGGATTTCATAATTTGATTCCACAAATCCCGCGCCTGTACGGTTTTGTACACCATATCGCCAAATTTCAATTCCCAAGAGCCGTCCGCCTTGACCGCGTCCATAAATGGATCGGTGATCAGAACGGACAGGTTAAACATCCGCAGACGCGCCGCATCCTGTTTGGCCACGATAAATTGTTCCACATCGGGGTGATCGCAACGCATGGTTGCCATCATCGCGCCACGGCGCGACCCCGCAGACATGATCGTGCGGCACATCGCGTCCCACACATCCATAAATGATAAGGGGCCGGATGCATCCGCCGCCACGCCCTTGACCGCTGCACCCTTGGGGCGGATGGTGGAAAAATCGTATCCAATGCCGCCGCCTTGTTGCATGGTTAATGCGGCCTCTTTCAGCATCTCGAAAATGCCACCCATGTTATCGGGTACGGTTCCCATCACGAAACAATTGAAAAGCGTCACCGAGCGTTCGGTTCCAGCGCCCGCCAAAATGCGCCCTGCTGGCAGATATTTAAAATCTTCTAGCGCGTTAAAAAACGTGTCTTCCCATTGCTTTGGTTTGTCTTCAACGGCGGCCAATGCACGTGCCACACGACGCCAGCTGTCTTCGACAGTGGCATCAATCGCGGCGCCCTGTGCATCCTTAAAGCGGTATTTCATATCCCAAATTTGTTCAGCAATTGGAGCAGTAAAGCGGGTCATGACAGGCACCTGTTTTAAATTCTTGAAGAGTTGCAAAGCTATACCTTTTCTATGCTGAATTACAATGCTAAATACGTTCACATGGGTGGTAAATTACATCTTATCAAGTTGAGTGTTGGATCGGAAAGCGTTGAAACACTCGCCGCGTTTCAGGCGGCGCGGCGCGTTGAAATGAAGCGTGGGCATTCCCTGCATATCACCCGCATGTGGCCCAAACGCGAGGCTGAGTTGTTGGATGGTGGGTCTATTTATTGGGTCATTAAGGGCGCGATACAGGTACGCCAACGCCTGATCGGGTTTGATGAAATTATTGGTGCTGATGGCATTCGCCGCTGTGGTTTTATGTTAGACCCTGAATTAATCCGCACAACAAATGCGATAAAGCGCCCCTTTCAAGGATGGCGGTATTTAAAAGATGGCGATGCGCCATCCGATTTAGGTGCGGTGCGTGCAAACGAGGATGCGTTGCCCGAAGACATGCAGCAATCATTGGCAAAATTGGGTGTGTTTTAGGGCTTTGTTTGTGAATATAAATTGTACACAATTTGTATATTTAGTGCGTGCGGCCCTATTTCCCTAAGAAACCGAATGATTATCAATCAATCGCGCGCGCCCCAGATAGGCCGCACCGAAGATGCGGCATTCTTGGGTTTCGACACGATCAATCAATTTCAATGACTGTGCGTCGCGACATTCAACGTAATCAATTCGGTCGAACCCAGCGTTTAAAATTGCCTGTGCGGCTTTGGCACATTCATCGGAAGCATGGCCACCTGATGCGATGTCATATGCCGCGCGGCGCAGGATCACGTTGAATTGTCGCGCCACGTCGATTTGAGCGGCGTCCAAATATCCGTTGCGCGAAGACAGCGCCAAACCGAAATCATCGCGTACGGTCGCCACGCCGATAATTTGTGTGGGAATATCCAAATCACGCGCCATGCGGCGAATGACAGCCAGTTGTTGCCAATCTTTTTCGCCAAAAAATGCCATGTCTGCACCCGCTTGGTTCAACAGTTTTGACACCACTTGGGTCACGCCGTCAAAATGTCCGGGCCGCGTGGCACCGCACAGCATATCGGTTAAGCCCGCGACGCGCACGGTCGTTGAGAATTCAGCAGGGTACATTTCAGATACGCTGGGCACGAATGCGCCGTGACCGCCCGCATCCGCAATCAATGCGCAATCCGTTGCTTCGGTGCGGGGGTAGCTGTCCAAATCTTCGCCTTCGCCGAACTGCGTTGGGTTCACGAAAATCGACGCAACCACGCGGTCGCATTTTTTGGCGGCGCGGGTGACCAACGCTTGGTGACCTGAATGCAAACCACCCATGGTCGGCACCAAACCGATGGTCAAACCAGCATCGCGCCATGCGGCCACTTGGACACGCATTTCATCCACGGTGCGAAAGGTTTGGAAATCCGTCATCAGATCAGGTTATCCCATTTCATCAATTTACACAGTGCCTGCGCAGTATCATCAACCCCCGCCCAATCAGCGGTTTTCGAGGCGAAAACGCTGGCCTGTGATTTCAGCAAAACACCATCAGACAGCACCTTTAGGTGGTTTGCATCAAGTGTTGCACCGCTGGATGTGATGTCTGCAATCGCTTCGGCGGTGAGGTTTGCAACGGTGCCTTCGGTCGCGCCTTGGCTGTCGACCAGTTGGTAATCGGCGATGCCAAAATCCTGTAATCCCTTGCGCACAAGGTTGTGGTATTTTGTGGCAATGCGCAGACGAAACCCGTGATCGGCGCGAAATTGTGCGGCGACTGCGTCCAGATCGTGCAATGTATCCACATCAACCCAAACGTTTGGTACGGCAATAATCAGATCGGCAAAACCAAAGCCCATTTCAGCGACCGTGCGCACCTGTGTTTCGTGAAGGGGGAGTTTTTCGTGGATTAAATCCGTGCCAGTAACACCCAAATGAATGCGCCCTTTGGCCAATTCCTTGGGGATTTCACCGGCGGACAACAAAACCAATTCAATGCCATCCACGCCGATAACCGCGCCTGTGTATTCGCGATCTGATCCCGTACGTTCCAATTTCAATCCGCGTTGTTCGAACCACGCGAATGTATCATCTTGTAATCTGCCCTTGGATGGGACGCCCAGTTTCAGCATCATGATGCACCCCCGATCAATGCATCGGGACGGATGACACCGCCCACGGCAGGAATTTCGCGCCCCATTCCCAAAACGGCGGTCATGGCATCGTAACGCCCGCCGCTGGCAACGACGGTGTCGCCGTCGGAAAATCCAAAGACAAAACCGTCGTAATATTCCATGCTGGTCAATCCAAAACCGCCCTTAAATGCCAATGCGTTCACATCGACGCCGCGTTGATCCAAGGCATCCAATCGACGTGCGAAAATGGAAACGGATTTGGCCATAGCGGGCAATGCGCCTTGGAGTTCTTGTAATTCATGCAACGCATTGGCGGCGGTGGTGTCGATAGATAACAGGGTGTTAAGCACCGCCACTTCTTCGCTTGAAATGGGCGGTGTTGATTGGTCGCCTTGAAGGCCAATGATGCGCGCGGTAATTTGGGAACCACTGCGTAGACCGATGAATTTTCCCGCAGATTCCATCATTGCGTCGACGCCGATTGTTTCGGCCTGTTTCAAAAATGCGGCACGTGTTTCATCGCTGACGGGTTGTGCAAATTTGGTCAATAAGTTTTTAAACCGTGCGGGTCGCCACAGGTGGCGCATTAATGCGGCGCGGCGGCGTTCGGATGTTTTCAACGCCTTTACGGCGGATTGCAACAAGCCAACATCGCCGGTTAAAACCGTCAGGTTCTTGGGCAGGATTTCAGCAAACAATGCGAACACCTCTGCGTCGCTGGCGGCGGGGTTGGTGCGGTCGAATAATTCGAAACCGACCTGAATAAATTCCGTAGCGCGCATCGAGCCTGCGCCTTGCATCCGCCAAACGGGGCCGTTGTAGGTGTAGCGTGCGGGTTCTGCGCCTTCGGACATGTGGCGTTCCACGATGGGCACGGTGAAATCGGGGCGCATCATGCGTTCGCCCATCACTGGATCATTGGTGACATAGGCGCGGGCGCGGATGTCTTCGCCGTATAAATCCAACAGGGTTTCGGCGGGCAACAGACTGTCTGCTTCGATCCGTAACGCACCTGCGTCGATGAAAACTTGTTCCAGACGCGCCGCTTCGGCACGCACGGCGGCGCGGCGTTCGTTTTGCATTATTTCAATCCTTCGGCGCGGGCGATCATTTTACGTACTTCGTCCACCAAATCAGCGCGTTTGATTTCCATCTGTGCGGGTTGTTTTTTCCATTCCTGGGCGGTTTCAATTTCGGCCGACAGGCGTGCGCCCAATGCCAAATCTTTGATTTGGACAACGCCATTGGCTTTCTCGTCGCCGCCCTCGATCACGGCAACGGGGCTTTGGCGGTTATCGGCGTATTTTAACTGATTGCCGAAATTTTTAGGGTTGCCCATGTACATTTCGGCGCGGATACCCGCGTTGCGCAGTTCGGCAACCATTTTTTGATAATCGCCCATGCGGTCGCGATCCATGACGGTGACGACAACGGGGCCTTTGGCAACCGATGTCATGCGACCCTTTTCGCGCAGGGCAGCCAGCAGGCGATCAACGCCGATGGAAACACCTGTGGCGGGCACTTCTTGGCCTGTGAAGCGCTTCACCAGATCGTCGTAGCGACCACCACCAGCAACGGAGCCAAATTGGCGTTTGCGACCTTTGGCGTCGAGAATTTCGAAGGTCAATTCAGCCTCGTAAACGGGGCCTGTGTAATAGCCAAGGCCGCGCACGACGGATGGATCGATTTCAACGCGGTCGCAACCGTAGCCACCAGCGGCCATCAGTTCACCGATGGCTTCAAGCTCGGTGATGCCTTCAAGGCCAATGCTTGAACCGCCAACAGCATGGCGTAAATTTGCAAGCGTACCAGATGCATCGCCCGCCTTTGATGTGAGGAACGCCAATACTGGTTCGGCCTGTGTATCTGTCAGGCCGACACCGTCGATATATGCACCCGATGCGTCCAAGCGACCTTTGCCCAATAATTCGCGCACCCCTGCTTCGCCGACTTTGTCGAACTTGTCGATTGTGCGCAAAACGTCCGCTTGCTGTGCGGCATCTGACACGCCCATGGTTTCCAACACACCATTCAAAACCTTGCGGTTATTGACCCGCACCAGATAATCGCCGCGCACAATGCCAACGGCCTCTAGTGTGTCCGACAACATCATGCAAATCTCGGCGTCGGCAGCCACACTGGGCGCACCAACGGTATCTGCATCGCACTGATAGAATTGACGATAACGCCCCGGCCCCGGTTTTTCATTGCGCCAGACGGGGCCCATCGCAAAGCGGCGATAGGGGTTGGGTAATTCATTGCGGAATTGCGCGTAAACCCGTGCCAATGGTGCGGTCAGGTCGTAACGCAATGCCATCCAAGCGTCGTCTTCGTCCTGCCATGCGAACACGCCCGCGTTCGGGCGATCCACGTCGGGCAGGAATTTACCCAAGGCTTCGACGGTTTCAACGGCCGGGCTTTCGAGCGCATCAAAACCATAGCGGTGATACACTTCGGTGATCTGTGACAGCATCGCGTTACGTTCTGCCACGTCAGTTCCGAAATAATCGCGAAATCCCTTGGGCGGCAACGCCTTGGGACGCAGTGGTTTTTTCTTTTTATCTTTGGCCATCGCTCAACAATCCTTGTGTTGTCTCACCTGTAACGGATTGAGGAATGTGGGGCAAGCGAGCCTTGCCAAGTTTGGCGCGGCGGCGTATCACAAATCCATGGATCAAAATGACCGCATGATAGATTTGGAAATCAAACTGACCGAGGCGTTGCGTCTGGCAGAGGAATTATCCGATGTTGTGGCCGCGCAAGCGACACGATTGGAAGTGGCAGAGCGTCGCATTCAGATGCTGATGGAACGCGCGGCGCAAGACGAAGCGAATGCAACATCAGGCATGAGCGTGAACGATGCCCCGCCGCCACATTGGTAATTACACCAGTTCCGTTTTAATCGAGATTTCCGATTCCAGTGTTTTGTGCACGGGGCATTTATCCGCAATTTCCAACAAACGCGCGCGTTGATCCGCGTCCAAATCCCCAGTCAACGTGATTGAACGCACAAACTGATCCACCTTGCCCGTCTGTGTTTCACAGTTTTCGCAGGTTTCGGCGTGAATTTTATCATGGCTGACGTCCACCGCCACATGTTCAAGCGGCCATTTTTTGCGCCGTGCATACATGCGGATCGTCATGGACGTACAGGCGGCAAGGCCCGCAGACAGAAATCCAAATGGCGTCATGCCCAAATTTGTGCCGCCATAGGACAGTGGTTCATCGGCCAATGTGTGATGATGGGGCCCAGCGTTGATGTCCTGTAGGAAACCATCGGGGTTAACCTCGCTGGAACGCACAATCCCTTCGGGGGCGGACGGTGTTGGGGCGGGTTCAATCAGGCCAAGGTATCGATCCGACCATGCGGCGATGACATCAGCGGCGTATTCACCATCTGCGGGATTGCTGAGCAGGTGATCCGCATTGTCCAAGGTTACAAAACTTTTGGGGTGTTTTGCAGCGGTGAAAATTGCCGCCGCACTGTCGATTCCAACGGTTTCGTCGATGGGGGAATGCAAAACCAAAAGGGCGCGTTTTAGGGTGCTGATACAGGCATCCAATGATTGGGCATTCACATCATCCACAAAACTTTTGCGAATGGTAAACGGGCGACCAGCAAGGTTAACCTGTGCCGCGCCCTTGTCCGTTATTTCGTCCAATGCGTGGGAAAAATTATGTACCACATGTGATGGGTCGGCGGGCGCACCGATGGTAGCAACCGCCTTGACCGAGGGCATATCCTTGGCCGCGCGTAACACCGCCGCACCGCCCAAAGAATGCCCGATCAACAGTGACGGCGGTTGTATGTTGTCCGTTAGGTATTGCGCCCCAAGGATCAGGTCGGCGACGTTGGTGGAAAAATTAGTGTTTGCGAAGTCGCCCATAGATTTGCCAAGACCCGTGAAATCAAACCGCATGACGGCAATGCCCATAGATGCAAGGCGTTGGGATATGCGCCGTGCGGCGGGGATGTCTTTGGAACAGGTGAAACAATGGGCGAAAATGGCGGTAGCTTGGGGTTTTCCCACCGGCATATCGATGATCGCGGCCAATTCAGCGCCTGAATGGCCTGTGAAGGTAATTTTGTTTGATGGCATGTCGGCCTCCTTGGTTGGCCGTAAGACATCAGAGCGTGGGCGAATTAGCAAAAGGTTTTAGGGCTTGTCGCGCAGATGTGAGAAAGATTTCAGCCTAAAACTCTTCCACGTCCAGCACACCCGCAATATGTTTAATCGCGCCCTTGATTTGTGGGTTCATTGGGAATTCGCCTTTCAATGCGATTTCCACCTCGCCCGGCAATTCGGGATGTGACAGCACCAAATGCACAGGGCCGCGACCGCGTTGGGTTTCTTGGGATTTGTCGTTTAGGCGGGCAGAGATTGATGTGATTGCATCCGCGTCCGAGACGAAGATTTTTAGACCCATGGCCGCCGCATCCTGCACCGAAATGTCGGCGGGTTGAACGCCGCGTGCCAGTAATTTGAGTTGGTCGGATTCAACGTTTGCTTCGACGGTCAGAACGACGTTTTTGCCAACTTCTAGATAATCGCCAAATTTTTCCAATGTGTCAGAAAAAATTGTGACTTCGTATGCGCCTGTGGGGTCGGTCAGTTGAGCGAATGCAAAACGGTTACCGCGTGCGGATTTACGCACTTGTTTGCCTGCAACGGAACCTGCGATTTTGGCCAATACTTTGCCGCCTTGCGCCTTTTGTTCCAGCTCTTTCAATGTCAAAATATTTTTGCGTTTTAGGGCGCCCATATAGTCGTCTAGAGGGTGGCCAGACAGGTAGAAACCAATCGCTTTATGCTCTTCTGACAGGCGTTCAACGGGTAACCAATCGTCGGGCATTGGTAGGCGGGGTGCGGGCAAATCTTCGCCTGCGTCACCGAACAGGCCACCTTGGGAAGAGTTCATTTCCGCGTGGGTTGCGGCGGAATATCCGACCAATGCGTCCAAACTGTCGAACACCTTGCGACGGTTGCTGTCCAATTGATCGAACGCGCCCGAACGCGCCAACATTTCCATCGGGCGTTTGCCCACACGTTTCAAATCGACACGGCGTGCCACGTCGATCAAATCCTTGAATTGGCCGCCTTGTGCACGGGCATCCGTAATCAGGCGCATTGCCTCGGCGCCGACGTTTTTCAAACCGCCCAGCGCGTAGGCGATTTTGCCGTCTTTGACGCTGAACAATGCTTCGCATCGATTGATACAGGGGGGGATAATTTCGATTTCAAGGCGTTTAACCTCTTCGAAATAGACATGTAGTTTATCCGTTAAATGAAGGTCAGCATTCATCACAGCGGCCATGAATTCAACAGGGTAATTCGCCTTGAGCCATGCCGTTTGATACGACACAACTGCATAGGCCGCCGCGTGGGATTTATTGAAGCCATAGTTGGCGAATTTGTCCAACAGATCCCAAACTTCGCGGGCTTTTTTGGCGTCCACACCGTTTTTGGCGGCACCTTCAAGGAACTTGGGGCGTTCCTTGTCCATCTCGGCCTGAATTTTCTTACCCATCGCACGGCGTAATAAATCTGCACCGCCCAATGAATATCCCGCCATTTCCTGTGCGATCTGCATAACTTGTTCTTGGTAAACGATAATACCTTGGGTCTCTTCCAGCAGATGATCGATGGATGGGTGCATCAATTCGCGATCCGCACGGCCGTTTTTTACGTCGCAATATTGGGGAATGTTTTCCATCGGACCGGGGCGGTACAAGGCCACAAGGGCGACAATATCCTCGATCACGGTGGGTTTCATTCGGCGCAAGGCGTCCATCATACCGGTGGATTCCACCTGAAACACCGCAACAGTTTTGGCCGATGCATATAGTTCAAAGGTTGCTGTGTCTTCCAGATCAATCGCCGAAATATCAATGTCGATGCCGCGTTGTTTGATGAAATCGGTCGCACCTTGAACCACGGTCAGCGTTTTCAAACCCAAGAAATCGAATTTCACCAACCCCGCCTGTTCAACCCATTTCATATTGAATTGGGTGGCGGGCATGTCGGATTTGGGATCTTGGTATAGGGGCACCAATTCATCTAGTGAGCGATCTGCTATCACCACACCCGCGGCGTGCGTAGATGCGTTGCGCAATAATCCTTCGACCTGTTGGGCGTAGTCGAGCAACCGTTGAACCACCTCTTCTGACTTCGCCATTTCGCGAATTTGAGGCTCTTCGGCAATGGCCTTTTCAATGCTGACAGGTTTAACGCCTTCGACGGGGATTAGTTTGGACAGGCGGTCGACCTGACCGTATGGCATTTGTAGAACACGTCCCACATCGCGCACTGCCGCCTTGGACAGTAAGCCACCGAATGTGATAATTTGACCCACGCGATCGCGACCGTATTTATCCTGTACGTAACGGATGACTTCCTCGCGGCGATCCATGCAGAAATCGATGTCGAAGTCGGGCATGGACACACGTTCAGGGTTCAAAAAGCGTTCGAACAACAGTGAATATCGTAAAGGGTCAAGGTCGGTAATCGTTAAGGCATAGGCCACCAATGACCCCGCACCAGAGCCACGACCGGGCCCCACGGGGATGTTGTTTTCCTTGGACCAGTGGATAAAATCGGCAACGATCAGGAAGTAACCGGGGAAGCCCATGCCTTCGATGATGCCAAGTTCGAAATCAAGACGCGCTTGGTATTCATCCACCGTCGCCGCGTGGGGGATAACGGCAAGGCGTTGTTGCAATCCATCGTTCGCTTGGCGGCGCAATTCCGCGATTTCGTTTTCTGCAAATTTGGGCAGGATCGGGTCGCGTTTGTAGGTTTTGAATGCACAGCGTTTGGCGATTTCGATGGTGTTGTCAATTGCCTCGGGCAGGTCGGCAAACAGGGTCATCATTTCATCGGTTGATTTGAAATAATGTTCGGGGGTTAAACGACGCCGTCCCTGTTGTTGGTCGACATAGCTACCCTCGGAAATACACAGCAATGCATCGTGGGCGGCGTACATTTCGCGTTTGGGGAAATAGACGTCATTCGTGGCCACCAGTGGCAGGTTCATACTGTACGCCATTTCAACGAAATGCTGTTCGGTCGCCGCCTCTTCGCTGGTGTGTTTTTCGCCGTCACTGCCGTGGCGTTGCAATTCGACATAGGTGCGGTCTTGGAATATTTCGGACAGGTGTTTGATCAACATCTGTGCCTTGTCGATTTGACCGTCCTGTAGCAATTGACCGATGGGGCCAAGGGCACCGCCTGTAAGGCAAATCAGCCCCGTGTTATGTTTTTGTAATTGTGCGGTTGTGACGTGCGGTGGTTCATCACCCGATTCCAAATACAGGCAGGAATTCAATTTCATCAGGTTTAAATAACCCGCCTCGGATTGTGCGAGCAAGACAATTGGCAAAGGTTTTGGGTTGCGATCACGCGGGTTATCCGCCTTGGCATAGGCCAAATCGACCTGACAGCCGACAATCGGTTGCACACCTGCAGCGGAAGCGATTTCCGAAAATTCCAACGCCGCGAACATGTTGTTGCTGTCGGTCAGTGCAACCGCAGGCATGCCCGCCTTGGCCACCACGTTGGGCAGTTTTTTCACATGCATCGCGCCCTCTAGCAGGGAATAGGCAGAGTGCAGCCGCAGGTGGATGAATCGATTTCGGTTTCTCATGACATCAAGCTATAGCATCGCTGCCAATGGCGGAATAGCTAAGCGTCGCTACGGGCGGAATATCGTGATTCTCGCCAGATGAAATACAGGATCGTGATGGCCATAATATCCAAAATTCCCGCAAATGCATATGGCGCGCCAGGGAAATAAAATGGTGCGCGATCCGAGGCGAAATAGCTGAAGGATGCGGCCATAATCAAGGGGCCAACGATTGTGGCCATGGCGCCCACGGATGTGAACACACCTTGCAATTCGCCCTGTGCGTCATCGGGGGTCGCGCGCGCCGCGATACCCTGAAGGGACGGTGTGGTCAAAAATGACAACGCCATGCCCAAAATCAGGACGTAAACCATCCAATCGATCCAGACGATCGCAATGGTGAAATTGGCGATAATGGACACCGCCAACCCAAGGCCAAGAGCGTTCCATTCGCCAATGCGCGGCACAATAATACGGATCAGATACCCTTGGCTAAAGGCCAATGTGATGCCAAACATCGCCAAAGAAAACCCAACCTCGACCGGTGTCCAACCGAATTTTTCAATGGTGTAATACGCCCAAACGCTGGGATAGGAAAAGAACGCAACTTGGTGCAGGAAAAACATCACCATCAGGGGACGACCACGGGGCAATGTGGCCACCTGCCCCAACGCGCCAAACGGATTAATCCGCCGCCATTGCAATGCGCGGCGGATTTTATCGGTGACAGTTTCGGACAGGACGATCAAGCCAAAGGTCATATTGGCAAAGGCCAATACTGCGGCGGCAAAAAACGGAGCGCGTGACCCAAATTCAGACAGCAAGCCGCCAATCATTGGCCCCAAAATAAAACCCACACCAAAGGCCGCGCCAATCAGGCCAAAATTTTGTGCCTTTTCACCAGGATTGGAAATATCCGCCATATAAGCAGAGGCAGTGGAATGGGTCGCGGATGCGATACCGGCGATAATGCGGCCAATTAACAGCACCCATATTGATCCCGTAAATCCCATGATAATGTAATCCACACCAACAACGAACAGCGACAAAATCAACACTGGCTTGCGCCCATATCGATCTGACAGGCCGCCGATGGCGGGGCTGAACAGAAATTGCATCACGGCAAAGGAAGCGGTCAGGGCGCCGCCCCACAAGGCGGCCTCGGCCAAACCTTTGCCAAGAAGTTCGCGGATTAAATCGGGAGTCACGGGCATTATCAGGCCAATGCCGATGGCATCGATGACAACGGTTAACAGGATAAATATAACGGCGAGCTTTTTATTCATCCGGCATTCTTGCGCAGATCATTGCAAAAAACACAAGACCACCACGGTGTTGCATTTCGTTATATTTTCGTGACCTTACGTTGGGGCTGTTCATCGCATCATCTGATGTTAAAAAGTGCGAAACGATAAGGATATTGTGATGTTTGATGCTTCTGAAAATGATCTCCGCTTTGCTATTCAACATGGGTTGGATGCCAAAATGCGCGAAATGGTGGCATCTGTTTATGATATTTCTGACGACACGGTGGATGCGGTTTTATCCGAAGCGGCGAAATTTTCGCGCGATGTTTTGGCCCCGTTAAACCAAACGGGTGATCAACAGGGATGTACGTGGAACGCGGATAATTCCGTGCAAACACCGGATGGGTTTGTGGATGCATTCAAGGCCATGGGCGAAGCCGGATGGTGTTCGATTGAGGCGTCCGAGGAATTTGGTGGCCAAGGGATGTCTAAAATCATTTCCGCCGCCACCGCAGAAATGTGGCATTCGGCGAATTTGGCATTCTCGTTGTGTCATTTATTATCTCAGGGTCAAATCCACGCATTGGAAACCTTTGGATCTGATGCGCAAAAACAGATGTATTTGCCAAAATTGGTGGATGGATCATGGACTGGTACGATGAACCTGACGGAACCCCATGCGGGGACCGATTTGGGTGCGTTGAAATCATCCGCGACACCAGATGGCGATCATTACCGCATCAAAGGACAGAAAATTTTCATCACCTATGGCGAACACGACATGGCCGAGAATATCGTGCATTTGGTGTTGGCGCGTGTGGACGGTGCACCCGAGGGGATCAAAGGAATTTCATTGTTTATTGTGCCCAAGTTTATGGTGAATGATGATGAAACGTTGGGTGCGCGTAATGACGTGAAATGCGTATCCATTGAACACAAATTGGGGATCAACGGATCGCCCACCACAATATTGCAATTTGGTGAAAATGAAGGTGCCATTGGGTATTTAGTCGGCGCTGAAAACCAAGGTCTGTCGATTATGTTTGCGATGATGAACGACGCGCGTTTTGGTGTGGGTGTACAGGGATTATCCATCGCAAACCGCGCGTTTCATCAGGCGAAATCATACGCCGCTGAACGTGTGCAAGGTGTTCCGATTGATCGCAAATTGGGCGATACCATTCAGCACCATCCCGATGTGATGCGCCTGCTGTCAGGTATGCGTGCAGAAATCGAGGCGATGCGCGGCATCATGATTTATTCCGCCGCCGCAAATGATTTAGCCAAGAATGATTTGGACGACAAAGCATTCTGGCAAACACGATCCGAATTGATGATCCCAATCCTTAAGGGGTGGTTGACCGAACGATCCGTGTCCATCGCATCGGACGGTGTTCAGGTTCACGGCGGCATGGGTTTCATCGAGGAAACAGGTGCCGCCCAGCATTACCGCGACGCACGCATTTTGCCGATTTACGAAGGCACAACGGCCATCCAAGCCAATGATTTAATTTTCCGAAAAACACTGCGTGATCAGGGTGTGGGTGTGCGCGCATTGGTGGCCGACATTCGCGCCACGGCGGATGATCTGTCGTCAATGGACGGCGCGATTGGGTCCGCCGCCCAAGCATTGGCGAATGCGGCGGCGGCGGCAGATGATGCAATTGGCGCCATCCTGACAGGTGGGATGTCGATGCGCGAAAGTGGTGCTGTTTCGGTGCCATTGTTGATGATGCTGGGAACATTGTGTGGCGGGTGGATGACATTACGTTCCGCCCAAGCCGCGCAAGAACAAAAAGGCAGCGGCAATTGGGATTCGGTCTTTTTGAACGCCAAAATCGCCTATGCCAACGTTTTTGCTACGCAGTCCCTGCCCCAAGTGGATCGTTATGTGCGCACCATTCAAGCGGGCGGATCCGCAATTGAGGGTGTTACACCAGAGATGTTGTGGTCTTAAAAGTCTCAAAAACGATGCTAATTACGACGATTGTCGGAATAGTCTGATTTTGAGTCGTGCTACTCCCTACAGAAGTTTCAAATAAAAATAGCTTTGAGATAAGAGGTTAATCGTGCAAGCTGACCTCGGATTCGTAGCTTTCGGCCACGAGGATCAAAAAGTCATGCAAAGTGACATGCTTGCCACTTAGGGAGAATAAAATATGAAATTTACAAAAACACTTACAGCTATGGCTGTTGCACTGGCCGCCACGACAGGCACATCCGCAATGGCATTGGAAGAACTGGTCGTTGGTTACTTCTTGGAATGGCCAACTGCGAACCAATTCGCACAGGCGAACGATCTATATGACGAAGCATTGGGCATTCCTGTGAAATGGGTTTCCTTCGATGCGGGTACTGCGATGTCTGCTGCTATGGCATCTGGTGACGTTCACATCTCTTACTCACAAGGTGTGACACCATTCTTGGTTGCCACTGCGGCGGGTCAAGATTTGCAAGTGATCGATATTGCGGAAACATATTCAGACAACAATAACTGTGTTGTCCGTTCATCATTGGAAATTGATGCATCAAACGCAATGGAATTGAAAGGCAAGCAAGTTGCTTTGCCAATCGGGACTGCAGCGCACTCTGATTTCTTGGCTCAAATCGCGTCTTTCGGCTTGGCCGAAAGCGATTTCAAAATCGTAGACATGACACCGGTTGATTCTGCTGCTGCGTTCGCATCAGGTGAATTTGACATGGTTTGTGGCTGGGGTGGCCCATTGCGTCGCATGAAAGAGTACGGCAACGTATTACTGTCAGGCGCAGAAAAAGAAGCCGTTTCTGGTGTTATCTATGACGTGACATCAACACCAAGTGCATTTGCAGAAGCAAACGCAGACATCGTTGCTAAGTTCCTTAGAGTAACTTCAGACATGAACGCAATGTACGCCAAAGATCGTGCGCCAATGATTGCTGATATCGCTAAAGAAGCTGGTATGGACATCGAAGGCACAACAGCAATTTTGGACGTTATGAACTTCATGACCGCAGAAGAGCAGTTGTCTGACAAATGGATGGGCAAATGGTTGGCAGGCGATCTGAAGCGTCAAGCGGATGCATTAGAAGCTGCTGGCAAAATCAAAGCCTTGGATGATTATGCACCTTTGGTGAACACATCCTACCTGGCCGCTTCGCAAAACTAAGCGATTAAGCCCACTTTCTTGGGCGTGGCATCGATATGTTGCCACGCCCTTTTTTTCACTCTTATTTGTGGACGCACCCATGTCAGGTTTGAACATCAATAATGTTTCGATGACCTTCGAATTGCCCAATGGCGGTTCTGTTGAAGCTCTCAAGAACATCCAACTTAATATTAAAATGGGCGAACTTGTTTCGGTCCTTGGCCCATCGGGCTGTGGTAAAACAACGCTTTTGAATATCCTTGCTGGTTTTTTGGCACCAACAGGTGGCGAAATTGAATTGAACGGCGACATCGTCACCGGCCCCAGTTCTGAACGCGGCATGGTATTCCAACAAGGCGCGTTGTTTGAATGGATGAACGTATCCAAAAATATCGGATTTGGCCCCAAAATGAAGGGCACGCCACAAAGAGAGATCGACGCCAAGGTGGCCGAACTGTTGGAAATCGTGGGTTTGCATGATTTTGCCGACAAAATGATTTATGAAATGTCTGGTGGTATGCAGCAACGTGTGGCGTTGGCCCGTTGTTTAGCAAATGATCCGGATGTTATTTTGATGGATGAGCCGCTGGGCGCATTGGACGCGCTGACACGCGAAAAGATGCAATCATTGGTTTTGGACATTTGGAAGAAGACGGGTAAAACCATCATTCTGATCACCCACTCGGTCGAGGAAGCATTATTATTGGGCGAGCGCCTGATTGTTATGGCACCCCGCCCCGGTCGTATCCACAAGGAATACAACCTGCCATTCGCCGAATTGGGCGTTGGTGCGGATTTGCGCGAAGTCAAACGCCACCCCGATTTTGGCACCACGCGCGATGAAATTCTGAATATGATTTGGAACATGGAAGAAGAAATTATGGGAAGGGCGGATAGCTGATATGATAAATTTTTACACACCGATCCCCGCAACATTGGGCGAATTCATCCGTCTGAACACACCTGATGGCGGCGAAGTTGCCGGCCTGTTATCAACGACATTTTGGATGATCTTGGGCATTGCAGTCATCTTTGCGATCTATTTGGTCTTTAGTGGCGGCAGCTGGTTAATTAACAAGATGTTCTTGGACGGTCGCAACAAGGCCAAGGGCTATACCAGCCTGAAAACAGTGACGTTCGGCGACGAAAGTGCGGTTGTTGCCAACCGTGTCGCATCCGTTGCATCAGTGATTGCGATCTTCTTTTTCTGGGCGTTGGCGACGGGTTCCAGCCTGTTGGGACCAATTCAATTGCCGGCACCATTTCAAGGTGAAACCAGCTTTGAATATACCGCAGTTAACGGAGCGGGCGAAACCGATACGGGAACTGTAAACCTGTTGGTACATGCGTTTGACGACAAACCAACGTTAACGCAGCCAGATAATGTGGCCAGTGGTTTTGCCAAGGACGGCGCATTGAAAATCCGCGAACGTCGCACGGCATTGTTGTCATCCAAAAAGATTGGCGCACCCGAGTCCGAAGGTTTTCAGGTGATCGAAATCAATGGCAAACCGATCAAGGCAAACCAAAAGGTTGATTTTGGCAATGGTGAAGTGCTGTTGACAGACAAAGGTAGCCTGCAAGTACGCCCATATCCGGGTATGACCATGGAAGCATTATATCTGCCTTCGCCTGAAAATGTTTGGAAGAGCTTTCTCCGATTGAATAAAGAAGGTTATACAAATGTCGGCCTTTGGGAAAACGTATTTTGGTCTTTGATCCGCGTTATCTTGGGTTTCACATTGGGGTGTCTGTTTGGCATTCCACTGGGATTCGCGATGGGGCTGTCAAATTGGTTCCGTGGATGGTTTGATCCCATCGTTGAGTTCATGCGTCCTGTGCCACCATTGGCGTTGATCCCGTTGATCATCATCTGGTTTGGGATTGGGGAACAAGGTAAGATCAGTTTGCTGTTCTTAGCCGCGTTATGGATCATGACCATCGCCGCGCGCGCGGGTGTATCGGGGGTGAGTATTTCCAAAGTTCACGCCGCATATTCATTGGGCGCAACCAAGCGCCAATTGTTGATGAAAGTGATTTTGCCAAACTCTTTGCCTGAAATATTCACCGGTGCGCGTGTTGCCATGGGTGTGTGTTGGGGTACGGTTGTGGCCGCGGAATTGGTTGCTGCTGAAAAAGGTGCTGGTAAAATGATTATCGCCGCATCTAAATTTCAGCTGACTGATATTGTGATCATTGGTATCATCATCATCGGCGTGATTGGCTTTGCGATCGAAGTTTTGATGCGCAAAGCAGAAAACCGCCTTATCCCTTGGAAAGGGCGCGGATAACCACTAGTCTATCCTCCAGTATCGGAGGATAGAATGTTAAAGAAACTTACTTTGGTTTTGGGTGTGGGATTTTTGGCTGGTTGCGCACAAGCGCCAGCCCCCACACCGACACCAAACCCCACAGCCAAACCAACCGCATCGCAGCCCGCAGGGCCGCAATATTTTCGTTCAGAAGCATCTGGTTTTGCCGCATACCAACGTATTTCAAAACAAATTGATCCCATCGCCACACGGATTTGCCGCCAACAAAACCAAAGCAAACCCGCCACGTTTTGTGATTTTCAGTTCATGGTATCTAAAAACCCAAATCAGCCCCCCAATGCATTCCAATCGGTCGATAGATCCGGCCGACCCGTGATCGCGTTTAATTCAAACATGTTGCGCGCGGTGAAAAATGATGACGAGATTGGTTTTATCTTGGCACATGAAACAGGGCATCAGATTGCAGGACATTTAAGCAAGAAACGCACAAATGCCACAGCGGGTGGGATTTTTGGTGCGATTTTGGCGGGGGTTATTGGCGCCGATGCTCAGTTGGGTGCCGATTTGGGCTCATCCATTGGCGTGTTACAATACTCCAAATCCTTTGAATTAGAGGCCGATAGGTTGGCTACACATATTGCATATCGTGCGGGCTATAATCCCTTGGTCGGGGCGCAATCGTTTCAGCGTTTTGGCAAGGAGAAATCACAGCCCCTTGGCACCCATCCAGGATCAATAGAGCGCGTGGCCACTGTGAAAGCGACGTATAATCGTATCCTAAGTGGCGACAGGACAATTCGCTGGTAGTCAGCGGCGTTGGTTCCAAATTTGAAAGGCGCGTGCATGTCCATGAAAGCGCGGTTTTTTCACGTTTTGGACGTCCAAGTTTTCCGCTTGTGACATTACACGTCGCGCCAAAATCAGGCTGATAATCGCGACGATTGCGCCGCCCGCCATTTGGCCAATTAACACGCCTTGGGCGCCCCAAAATTGTGCGCCGAAATACACGAATGGGAATATGCCCAATGTGTTGCGCCCCCAGTTGATCCATGTGGAATAAAACGGGTGACCAAGGTTGTTAAACGATGCGTTACCCACGAACAGGATGCCGTTGAAAATCCATGCCAACGACAAGGGGCCGCAGAACAGGAATATCAATTCGCGCCCAATCCCAACCGCGCCAAACAAATCAGCGATAGGTTCGCGTATCGCGAACAAGATGGCCACCACGATCACCACGTAAACCGTGATAAAAATCAGGCTATCACGGTATGCGGTTGCCACGCGGTCAAATTGTTTCGCGCCAAAGTTTTGCCCAATGATTGGGCCAATGGCACCTGACATGGCGAAGATTAGGGCAAAAGATATGGGTGTTAGACGGCCAATGATCGCCATGCCTGCCACCGCCTCTTGGCCGAATTCGGATGCGGCGCGGGTGACATAGGCCGATCCCACGGGTGCCGCGATATTGGCCAGAATTGCAGGAACTGCGATGGCGATGATCGGGCCGACATCCACAGCAATCGAGGACAGCGATAACCGCCCTAACCCGCCATAGCGCGACATAATCGGCCACAATGCGGCCGCAGCCATGGCAAGGCGTGCAATGACGGATGCCCATGCTGCACCTTCCAGCCCCATGCCCAAGGTGAAGATGAAAATTGGATCAAGGATCGCGTTTACAATCCCCGCCGCCAATGTGGCCATGGTCGACAGTTTCGCAGCACCATGACTGCGCAAAGCGGCCGCAGCGACCATGCCACACATCAACAAAGGCATCGATGGGATAATGATTTGCAGATAACTGACAGCAAAATCCTGTGCCTCGCCCGTTGCACCGACCAATGCCGTCAGGGGGCGCAGATTAAGCCAGATCAAACCCGCGAAAACAATCGAAAACAACAGGCCGATGATCATAACATGGGTCATATATTCACGAGCGCGATCGGCGTCATTTGCACCCAGGGCGCGTGCAATCAGCGACCCCGCCGCAATCGACAGGCCGATGCCCGCGGAAGTGGTGAAAAACAGGATGGAACCCGCATAACCAATGGCGGCCGCCAATTGAGCGTTGCCCAACATCGAAATGAACAGCATGTCCACCAAATCGACAATAAACAATGCCAACAGTCCCACCGATGCGGTCAGAGACATGACCGTGATGTGACGAAGGAGGCTACCCTGAAGGAAAACTGCGTTTTGAGCCATCACATCAGACTGACCTAGAGGCTTACCTTTTGCAAGAGCGGTAAAAGTTTCGACATGTCTGGACCGTGTTCCATACCTGTAAGTGCTTTGCGCAGTGGCATGAACAAGGTTTTCCCCTTGCGATCTGTGGCCTCTTTGACCGCAGTCGTCCATGATTTCCAGCTGGTGTCGTCCCACGGTGTTGCCGGTAACAATGTTTTGGCGGTCGCAATGAAATCCGCATCCTCATCCGCGATCAGCGGTGTTGCACCGTTTTGGCACAGGTTCCACCACGTGGCCACATCGGCGCGGGTGTCAATGTTTTCACGCGCCATTTCCCAAAATGCAGGGGCGATGTCGTCGGAGACACCGATGTCAGCAAGGGCGTCGGCCATGACAGCGAAATCCAAGCCAGCAACGTATTTTTTGGTTAGTGGTTTCAGATCCTCGACGTCGAATTTTGTTGGCGCAGGACCAAAATTGGACAAATCGAAACCAGCAATCAATTCGTCGATAGAGTTGCAAATTTCAATGGGTTCGGATGAACCAAGACGTGCCATATGGGACAGGATTGCCATGGGTTCCAATCCAGCGGCGCGCAGATCGCGCAGGGACAAAGTGCCCAAGCGTTTTGACAATGCTTCGCCCTTGGGCCCCGTCAACAATGAGTGGTGCGCGAAGGCGGGAACAGTGCCCCCCAGTGCCGCGATAATTTGGATTTGAGTGGCGGTGTTTGTGACGTGATCTGATCCGCGCACCACATGCGTGATACCGTAATCAACGTCGTCGCAAACCGATGCCATTGTGTACAGAAATTGACCATCGCCACGGATCAAAACGGGATCGGAAACCGATGCCGCGTCGATGGATAAATCGCCCAAAATACCGTCCGTCCAATTGATGCGTTCGTGATCCAATTTGAACCGCCAGTGACCGTCGCGTTCGGCAGATAAGGCCGCGCGTTTTTCGTCCGTCAAAGCCAATGCAGAGCGGTCGTAAACAGGTGGTTTGCCCATGTTTAACTGCTTTTTGCGCTTCAAGTCCAACTCGACCGGGGTTTCGAAACATTCGTACAAGCGGCCATTGTCGCGTAATTCTTGGGCGGCTGAATTGTAGCGATCCAAGCGGTCAGATTGTTTTTCAACACGATCCCAGTGCAGGCCAAGCCATGCCAAATCCTCTTTGATTGCATCCGCGTATTCATCGGTAGAACGCACAGGGTCTGTATCGTCCAAACGCAGGATGAATTGGCCACCTGATTTGCGCGCAATCATGTAATTGAACAACGCCGTGCGCAGGTTGCCGACGTGAATAAAGCCTGTGGGGCTGGGAGCGAAACGCGTGGTGGTGGTCATGGGATTCTCATCTGTGATTTAAGTGGCTTTTAGCCTGATTAACCCTGAACGCCAAGAGGGGTAGATTTTTATCCCAACCGCCCCTACGTATAAAACAGAACAAAGCGAGAATGCGGGTGACTATGGGGCGAATATTAGGCGTGATTGCCGTGCTGTTGGCGTGGGCAAATGTTGGGACTGCGGGTCAATATGTAATTGACGGTGATACCTTAATTGTGGATGAAAAAACATTTCGGATCAATGGGATAGACGCACCCGAAGTGGGGCAAAAATGCACGTCCGAACGGGGCAAACAATGGGATTGTGGTGACGCGGCGACCAATGCGCTGTATGAAATGACGCGCAAAGGCGATGTGCGGTGCCAGCGGATCGAAATCGATAAATATGGCCGCTTTGTTGGACGGTGTTTTGTGGGTGATTTGGATTTGGGACGCGCCATGGTGGAACGTGGCATGGCATGGGCCTTTGTGCGGTATTCGGATGTTTATGCGCCCGAAGAACGGGTTGCGAAACGTGCAAAAATCGGAATTTGGCGCGGCCCATCTGTGCCCGCGTGGGAGTACCGCGCGAACCGATGGAAAACGGCATCAAATACCGCGCCAGAGGGCTGTGCGATCAAGGGGAATATCTCGTCTGGGGGTAAAATTTATCATACGCCGTGGTCCAAATGGTATGGAAAAACGCGGATCAATGTAACCAAGGGCGAACGCTGGTTTTGTAGTGAAGCGGAGGCGGTTGCGGCGGGGTGGCGTGCGGCGCGTTAAGGTTTATCGAAACGCCATAAAAACATATGCGGCAATCGCACGGTATTTAAACGGTAAACGCACGGTATCTGTGTGGCGCGTGATAGGTTAACACCGTTCGCGGGTGATTTTTTATTGGTGACCAAAATTGGCAAACCCGCACGGATCAGAATTTAAAAAATTAAGGCGGAGAGTTTGCAACTTTTAACGCCATATCGCGCCCCAATAATGCTTCGAAAGAGCGCTCTAAAGAGGCATGGCGATTAAGTGCATTTTTCAAATCCACCTTAAGCCATCGAATACATGTTTCGCCCTTGGGTAAAAAAACCGAGGCCGTTGCGGTACACCCCAACAGAAAGCTGACTTCGCCGATGAATGTATTGGCGGGAACCCGAAAATATTCATTTTTCTTTTGGCCATACGCTCCGCCGCTGACCACGAAATAGAGATGCTCTGTCGTTTCGCCGCGTTGCGTTAATATCATGTCTGCGCTTGCCGTTATTGCGGTGCCGGAGCGTATTAATCTGCGAAATTCACCAGGCTCCAACCCTTTCATCGCCGAGTAAATGGCCAATTGCGTCGCGGGTATATTGAAGCTGAAGCGACTGTGGATCAGGCGGAAAAATCCGATGATATTTGCCAGAATTATCATCGAAGAAGAGAAGACACCGCCCCAAAGCGGTTCAGCAGGATACAGGTAGTAGTAGCCGATGTAAGATGAGGACCCAATCAGCAATAGAATTCGAAGGCAAATTTGATTCTTCATCAAGAGGCCTGCCATATAGCTGAACATGGCCAGATAAACCAAGATACCGTACCCGTTTAGATCTGCCCAAAGGGCATCCATTAAAACAGTTGTCATTTCACTTATATTGGTAAATTCCATGCCATTCGTCTCTCGCTGAATTGTAACCGAATGCAGTTACATTTACCGACGTTAGATGGTGGGCGCGTTGTGAAGAATGACAATGATCACTGTCTTGCGAAGTCAATTTAGATGCTTAAAACCCATGCCAGTTATGATTTATCCCGCCAGCGATTTGCAATCGGGTAGCGGCGATCCAACCAGAAGGCGCGCAGCGATAGGCGTGGGCCCGGGGCGGATTGGAAGCGTTTGTATTCGGAAATATAGAGCAGGTGTTCAACCCGTTTGACGGTGTCACGATCGTACCCAGCGGCCACGCATTCGGCGACGGATTGGTCGTGATCCATCAACATTTCCAAGATACCATCGAGGACGGCGTAATCGGGCAAGCTGTCGCTGTCTTTCTGATCGTCGCGCAGTTCGGCTGTTGGGGGTTTTTCGATGATGTTTGTGGGGATCACCATGCCAGCGGGCGCCATCATCCATGGGCGGTGGTTTTCATTGCGCCAGCGGCATGTTTCGAAGACGCGCATTTTATATAGGTCTTTGATCGGGTTATAGCCGCCTGCCATGTCGCCATAGATTGTGGCGTAGCCGACCGCCACCTCGGACTTGTTGCCTGTGGTCAGGAGCATTTCGCCGAATTTGTTGGACATCGCCATTAACAGCAATCCGCGCAGGCGGGATTGGATGTTTTCCTCGGTCGTGTCGGATTCCAACCCGTCGAAGATTGGGGCGAGTGTGTTTGTGATTGCCTCGCGACCCTGTGCAATTGATATCGTTTGGATTTGTGCGCCCAAGAGGGCGGCGCATTCAGAGGCATCGTCGAGGCTGTTTTGCGAGGTGTATTCGGATGGCAGCATCACAAGGCGGACGTTTTGCGGGCCCAGCGCATCGGCGGCGATGGTGGCAACGATGGCGGAATCGATACCGCCTGACATGCCAAGCAGTACCTTTTCAAATCCCGTTTTACGCATGTAGTCGCGTAGGGCCAGAACCATGACGTGGTAATCCTGTTCCCACGCATCGGGGAAGCGAGCCTTGGTGCCTGCCTGTGCGACCCAGCCTTTGGCGGTGCGATTAAAGGTGACGGTTTCAATGTGTTCCTGAAACAGGGGCATTTGCATCGCCAACGCACCGCCGGTGTTGATCACGAAGGACCCGCCATCGAACACTTGGTCATCTTGGCCGCCAATGAGGTTGATATAGGCCATTGGCAGATCATTTTCGATAACGCGCGACACCATGTGCGAAATGCGTTTGTCGAATTTACCACGGTAATATGGTGATCCGTTGGGGCTGACGAAGATTTCCGCGCCGGTTTCGGCGAGGGTTTCACAGACGTCGGGGAACCATGCATCCTCGCATATGGGCGATCCGATGCGCACGCCGTTGACGACATAGGGGCCGTGGATGTCGCCGTGGTTGTATGTGCGTTCTTCGTCGAACACCTTGTAATTTGGCAGGTGGTGTTTGCGGATTTGGGTGGCGATTTTTCCGTCTTGGAGGATGGCGTAACAGTTGAAGACCTGATCGCCATCACGTAGTGGGACGCCGATGCCAATGGTTGGGCCGTCTGCGCATTCAGCCGCGAAAGCGGCCAATTTGGCCTGTGCTTCGGCGATGAAGGCAGGTTTTTGCACCAAATCTTGGACTTGGTAGCCTGTCAGGAACATTTCAGGCAGAGCCAACATATCGGCGCCGTCGGCGCGTGCGTGTTCAAATGCAATGCGTGCTTTGGCCAAATTGGCGTCGAAATCGCCAACCGTTGGATTTAATTGCGCCATTGTTAACTTGAATTTATCGCTCATCTGCCATTTCCATATTACTTGCCTTGTATTTAGCGTGAGTTAGGAGTGTTTAAAAGTGCGCAATCAAAATTGATTGCGAGTATATAAAAGTGTGCAATCAAAATGATTGCCCAAGGGCGCACTTGGTTTTAGGGTTGGGTGAATGTGCCCGAACCATAACTGATGAATAGGAATATCAATGCCACGACTGATTGCTTTATTGCTGTGTACCGCCATGTCATTGGGCAGTTTGCCCGCCTTTGCGCAGGGTCAAATCCAAACCAAGCAATACGAAGAAGGCGGGGTTTACGAGGGCATGTTTGTTGATGGTGTCCGCCAAGGGCGTGGGACATACACCCTGCCCGACGGGTTTAAATACACAGGTCAATGGGTTAACGGCGAAATCCAAGGTCAAGGAATTGCACAATATCCCAATGGATCCTTGTTTGAGGGGCAATTCACCGACGGCAAGCCAAATGGTCAGGGGACGATTACGTTTGCCGATGGCGGCAGTTATCAAGGCGATTGGGTGGCGGGAAAAATCACCGGCCAAGGCACGGCGAAATATGCCAACGGGTCGATTTATACCGGTGGTTTCAAAGAAGCCGCGCATCATGGCAAGGGCAAGCTGACGACTGTGTCTGGTTTTATTTATGACGGCGATTGGTTGGATGGCGCGCAAACGGGACGTGCCAAGATTATATATGCGAACGAGAGCAGTTATTTGGGTGGCATGTTAGATGGCAAACGCCAAGGCCAAGGGGTGATTAAATTGAAGGACGGCATGACCTATGATGGGGAATGGGTTGCGGATCAAATTTCAGGTGCAGGCAAGTTGATTGATGCCAATAAAGAGGTTTATCAGGGCGCGTTTCAAAATGGTGAACGCAATGGTCAGGGTTTTGTCACATACGTGAATGGCGACACATATCAGGGCGCGTTTGTACAAAACGAGCGCCACGGCAAGGGTGTGTTCACCAGCAAGGAAGGCCACATCATCGATGGCGATTGGGTCAAAGGTGTTGTGCAAGGACGTGCCAAGGCAACGTATCCCGATGGATCAGTCTATCACGGTGATTATGCGGCGGGTAAACCGCATGGCTTGGGTGTTTTAACATATGCTGATGGTGGAAATTATTCTGGTGATTGGGTCAATGGGACGATTGCAGGACAAGGCAGTGCAACGTTTGCGGATGGTACAATTTACGTTGGTGCCTTTAAGGATGCACGCAATCATGGCGCAGGCAAGATCACCTATCCCGATGGCACCATGTATGACGGGCAATGGGTTGAAGGTGTGAAGCAAGGCAAGGGTGTCGAAACTCAGTTGGATGGATCGATTTATGACGGGTTGTTCATGGATGGCCGCCCCAATGGTGCGGGGACGCTGACCCTGACAAATGGGTTCAAATATGTAGGCAATTGGTCGGCAGGTAAAATCGACGGGATGGGCGAAGCGACGTTTGATAATGGCGATGTTTATACCGGTGAGTTCAAGACCGGGAAACCTGACGGCACGGGGCGAATGGTTTATGCATCCGGTCGTGTATTTTATGGCATTTGGGAAGATGGGGCCGAGAAGGAACCATTGGAAGATCCCGAGGCGGATGCGCCGGTCGTTAAAGTCGAGTAGTCGCGTGTTGCACGTAATCCCATTTACAAAGCATTTGAATTATAAACGTGGGTTTTAACGCATCGAAAAATGGCGCATTCGAAAAGGATGGTCGGGTTTGGTTCAGAGGCGCCATCCACGAGAATGATCTTTTACACTTTGATGCCGCTGCTGTTCTGAATGCGAAAGCGGGTGCGCGGGTTAAAAATTCCAAGGCGATGCGTACCGCATTGGCCAAAAACAGCGCATTGATGCAAACTATCACCAGCCTTGACCCCGATGCTAAGCCCGTAAGAGTTGTGGCATTTAACAAAACATCAGATACAAATTGGGGGATGCCTTGGCATCAGGATCGCGTGATTGCGGTTACGGATCGTGCAGGCGTTCAAGGATTTCACAATTGGACGAAGAAATCCAGCGTTTGGCATTGTGAGCCGCCACAATCGGTGTTGGATGGGATGTTGTTTGTTCGCGTACATCTTGATGATACAGATGCCACCAACGGGGCGATGGAAATTGCGGTAGGAAGTCATAAAGAGGGCATCATTCCAGCGGCGACGGCCGAGATGGTTGCGGGTCGCTATCCTATTGAGAGTTGTGATGCCAAGCGCGGTGATGTTCTTGTTTTGAAAATGCTGACTTTGCATGGTTCACGGGTGTCAAAGACGGTAAAAAATCGGCGGGTTTTTCGCATTGATTTTGCGCCGTTTGATTTATCTGCCCCGCTGAAATGGGCGCTATGATTGATGCTGGAGTCAATATTTAAAGTTTTTCGACCTCGACCGCGCCGTAGATATCCGCCAGTGAGCCACCATTTTTAAGGGTTTCAAGGATTGCGGCCTCTTTGCGAAGCACCTCTTGCGCACCTGCCAAACAGGTTTCGATTTGGGCGTATGGAACGACTGTGATGCCGTCTGCGTCGCCGATGATCAGATCACCCGGCGAGACGGAAACGCCGCCAACGGCGACGATGCCGTCAACAGTGCCATGGCCATTTTTTTGGGGGCCGCGTGGGCATGTGGCGCGCGCGAACATCGGCAAGTTCGCCGTGATGATTTCGGCGGCGTCGCGCACCGCGCCGTCGATCACCAAACCTGCAACGCCGCGTTCACGGGCATACAATGTCATCAGGCCACCAAAAACGGCAGTGTTTTCGTACCCTTGGGCGTTGGCGACGATAACCTGCCCCGTTTCACACAGACCGATGGCGGCGCGGATGGCGGAATTGTCACCCACAGGGCATTCGGCGGTGCGTGCTTGGCCCAGTAATTTCATGGATGGGGATAGTGGGGTGATGCCGCCCTGCATGGTTTGGCCGCGTGACAATGTGTCGGATGCCACGGCGGCGGGGATTTTGGCGAAAGCTTTCAGCGTTGCGGGTGAAATTGGTTTGAAATGTGTGGGGTGTTGTTTGACGGGCATGGCAAAACCTTTTTGGCGAAATGTATCATTGGTGATTTCTGTTGTCTTGGAAAATTCACTAGATTTTAAATTTCCCCTTTCCATCGCCGCGAATCTGCGTATTAATTCGATGTATGAGTAAAGCGACAACCAAAACACAGACTGTTTCACACGCGCACATGCTGAATGCATTGTTGGCGTTGTCTGCGTTTGTATCTGCGCTTCTACTTCTTAGCTACCTCTGAGCGTGCCTGTCTGGGCGCGACGCTCGGGGGATGGACAACGCGCCTATTAATCTTAAAAGACAGCTAAGCAAAAGAGTTACATCATGACAAAACAAGATCACGTATTAATTTTCGACACGACATTGCGTGACGGAGAACAATCCCCCGGCGCCACAATGAGCCACGGCGAAAAGCTAGAAATCGCACAGATGCTGGATGAAATGGGCGTCGATATTATCGAAGCCGGTTTTCCCATCGCATCCGAGGGCGATTTCAAGGCCGTATCCGAGATTGCCGCCAATACCAAAAACGCCCAAGTGTGCGGTTTAAGCCGTGCAATTTTCAAAGATATTGATCGGTGTTGGGAAGCGGTAAAACACGGGGTGAACCCGCGTATTCACACGTTTATTGGCACATCACCGCAACACCGCGCCATTCCGAACCTGAGTATGGACGAGATGATTGAGCGGATCCACGACACCGTCACTCATGCGCGCAATCTGTGCCCGAATGTGCAGTGGTCGCCCATGGATGCCACCCGCACAGAGGATGATTACCTGTGCCGCACGGTGGAAACCGCGATCAAGGCGGGTGCCACAACGATCAATATTCCCGACACAGTTGGTTTTACCGCGCCAGAAGAATCTGCCGGTTTGATCCGCATGCTGTTGGAGCGCGTACCGGGTGCCGACGAGATTATTTTCGCGACCCATTGTCATAATGATTTAGGCATGGCGACGGCAAATGCATTGGCCGCAGTGGCTGGTGGTGCACGTCAAATTGAATGTACAATCAATGGTTTGGGCGAGCGCGCAGGCAATACCGCGTTAGAAGAGGTGGTGATGGCCTTGCGTGTGCGCAACGACATTATGCCCTATGAAACGCGCGTGGATTCAACGAAATTGATGAACATCAGCCGCCGCGTGGCGACGGTTTCGGGATTTCAAGTACAATACAATAAGGCGATTGTCGGCAAGAATGCGTTTGCGCACGAAAGTGGTATTCATCAGGATGGCATGTTGAAATCCGCCGACACATTCGAAATCATGCGCCCCGAGGATATTGGCCTGTCTGAAACCAATTTGGTGATGGGCAAACATTCGGGTCGTGCGGCGTTGCGTTCCAAGTTGAGAGATTTGGGATATGATTTGGGTGATAATCAACTGAAAGACGTTTTCGTGCGGTTCAAAGCATTGGCCGATCGCAAGAAAGAGGTTTTCGACGACGATTTGTTGGCATTGGTTTCTGATGAAAATACCAATTCCGCGAATGACCATATTCAAGTCGAATCCTTGCACGTTGTTTGTGGCACCAAAGGCCCCCAAACGGCGGATTTAACCCTGAGCATTGATGGCGTGGATGCACAAACCACCGCCACCGGTGATGGCCCTGTGGATGCGGTTTTCAATGCAGTTAAAGAACTGTTTCCCCATGCTGCGCATTTGCAATTGTACCAAGTTCACGCCGTGACCGAAGGCACCGATGCGCAGGCAACGGTTTCTGTGCGGATGGAAGAGAATGGTAAGATTGTCACCGGACAATCAGCGGATACAGACACGGTTGTGGCCAGCGCCAAAGCCTATGTTAATGCGCTGAACAAGTTGTTGGTGCGACGCGAAAAAACCGCGCCAGCGTAAAATTTTAGGCCTTTCGTAACGTGCGAGAGGCCTTTTTGATCGCAACGGTCGGAAAAGTCAGCATTAATTGGCCTAAAGCGGTGAAAATGGGCGTGCTTAAGAAGTCTTGGCTTTCAAAATGTGTGATCAATACTTATAACACTGAGAAATCTTCCAATGGCGGAATCTTAGGGGTAAGAGGCGAATATGTTTGGCGCACTAACAAGTTTATTTACAGCAGATATGGCAATCGATTTGGGCACGGCGAATACGCTGGTTTATGTCAAAGGTAAGGGCGTTATTTTGAACGAACCTTCGGTTGTTGCCTATACCATCAAGGATGGTCGCAAAGAGGTTTTGGCCGTTGGTGAAGATGCCAAATTGATGTTAGGCCGCACGCCCGGTTCGATCGAGGCCATTCGCCCGATGCGCGACGGTGTGATTGCCGATTTCGTGGCCGCCGAAGAGATGATTAAACATTTCATCCGCAAGGCCAACAAACGATCCAAGATTTCAAAGCCGCGCATAATTGTTTGTGTGCCATACGGTGCGACGCCCGTTGAAAAACGCGCAATCCGCGACAGTGTTTTACGTGCAGGCGCGCGCAAAGCGGGATTGATTGCAGAGCCGATTGCAGCAGCGATTGGTGCGGGCATGCCAATCCAAGATCCGACAGGTTCGATGGTTGTAGATATTGGTGGTGGTACCACCGAGGTGGCGGTATTGTCATTAGGCGACATTGTTTATGCACGGTCTGTACGTGTGGGTGGCGACCGCATGGATGAGGCCATTATCGCGTATCTGCGGCGTCAACAAAACCTGCTGGCGGGGGAATCGACCGCCGAGCGTATTAAAACCGAGATAGGCACAGCACGTATGCCGTCCGATGGCCGTGGTCGTTCTATGAAAATTCGCGGTCGTGATTTGTTGAATGGCGTTCCCAAAGAAATCGAAATCACACAGGCGCAGATTGCCGATGCACTGACCGAGCCTGTGCAACAAATTTGCGAGGCTGTGATGTCCGCATTGGAAAGCACGCCACCTGATTTGGCGGCTGATATTGTGGATCGTGGTGTGATGTTGACCGGTGGTGGCGCCCTGTTGGGCAGTTTGGATTTGGCGCTGCGCGAGCAAACTGGCCTGTCAATTACCGTCGCCGAAGATCCATTGAACTGTGTCGCGTTGGGCACGGGTAAATCGTTGGAATTCGAAAAACAATTGGCGCATATTATTGATTTTGACGCCTAAACCACGCTACCTTAGGCGTTTTTACGTTCGTAGAAGCGCAATAGGAGAGGTTACTTGGCAACACATAACGTTGATGATGTAAATTTCAGTAGATCGCTGGCCCGTATTGGGGTGGCGATCTTTCTGGTGTTTACGTTGGCGTTATTTTTGCTGTGGCGCATTGATAATCCGCGTGCAGAGCGCATTCGCACGGCAATGGTCAATCGGGTTGTGCCCAATATGGACTGGGCGATGGCACCTGTATCCAAGGCCGCACAGATGGTGCAAGATTTTCAAAGCTATGAGCGTATTTACAGCCAAAACCAAGAGTTGCGCCGCGAATTACAGCGGATGAAAGCGTGGCGCGAGGCCGCGTTGCAGTTGGAACAAGAAAACGCGCGTTTGCTGGATTTAAACAAGGTGAAATTGAATCCCAAACTGAGCTTTATTTCGGGTAAGGTTTTGATCGACAGCGGTAGCCGTTTTCGTCAATCCGCAATCATCAATTTGGGTCGTTTAGATGGCGTCATTGAAGGATGGGCGGCCATGGACGGATTGGGTTTGGTTGGCCGTATTGCGGGTGTCGGAGATTCATCATCGCGGGTTTTGTTTGTCACAGACACCTCCAGCAATATTCCCGTTTTAATCAGACCCTCGAACCAGCGTGCCATCCTGTCGGGAGATAACAGCGACCAACCGCCCCTGTTGTTCATTGAGAACGATCAACAAATCAAACCCGGTGATCGCATCGTGACATCCGGTGATGGTGGCGTATTCCCAGCGGATTTATTGGTTGGTCAAGTGACCTTGGGAGCAAATAGTAAATATCGCACGCAATTGGCCGCTGATTTTCGTCGTTTGGGTTTTTTGCGCGTTATTCGATACGCCCCAAGTGCCCCAATCAATGAGCCTGACCGCTTGATCGGGCCGACCTTGCCGTCGGATATACCACTGGAGGATGTCGATGGATAAGGTCACTCCTTCGCGCATTGCGGGCAATCGATTATTATTTTTCGCCTTGGCTATGATTGGTGTTTTCATATTGCTTGTGCCCGTTTCCTTGACACCAGGTATCTTCGTTTGGCCTGAAATTATGCTGTTGATTTCATGTGCTTTGGTCATCAGACGTCCGGAGTATGCGCCGTATTGGTTGATTGGTTTCGTGTTTTTAATCAGTGATTTTTTATTGGTTCGCCCCATTGGGTTGGGTGCGTTTATTGCGCTGTTGGCCACAGAGTTTTTGCGCCGGAACCGCCCCGCATTTGTGGAAATGATGTTTTTAAGCGAATGGCTCGGCATTTTCCTTTTGCTACTGAGCGCGGGTGTTTTGCGATCCGTTATACTGTTCTTAACCTTGGCAGAGCGTATCCCGCTGTGGGCATTTGGCGCGCAAATTGGCCTGTCTGTGGTGATCTATCCCTTGGTCGTTGCCTTTGTTGGTTTGGTGTTTAAAGTTACAAAAATAGAGGAAACAATCAGCCATCCCGTCAGGCGGACAGTATGAGCAAAAGTCAAAAAAAGCGCCTTGGGCGGCGCGCGTTATTGCTGGGTGGTGTACAGTTGGGTGTTACCGGCCTTTTGGGTTGGCGCATGCATCAATTGGGCGTGGTTCAGGGCGATCAATTTCGTCTGTTGGCCGAAGAAAATCGCATCAACATTCGTCTGGACCCGCCCGCGCGTGGCTTGATTTATGATCGCAACGGAAACACGGTGGCACAGAACCGCCAAGCATACACAATCGAGATGGTACGCGAGCAAGCCAACGATCCTGAGGCCGTTTTACGCCGCTTGGCGCAATTGATTCCATTGTCAGAAGATCAAATTTTGGATGCTTTGGCCGAGATGGAGCGCAGACAAGCGTTCGTTCCTGTAACCGTGACGACGGGGTTGGAATGGGAACACATTGCGGCCGTATCGGCCAATGCGCCATCCTTGCCCGGTGTGACACCGCGATTGGGTTTGTATCGCAATTACCCTGTTGGGTCCGATTTCGCCCATATTGTCGGATATGTTGGCCCCGTCAGTGATTACGATTTAAGCCAAAGAGAAGACAAAGACCCATTATTGCTTATTCCTCGGTTTCAGATTGGCAAAAATGGCATTGAATCCAAAGCGGATAAAACGTTGCGCGGCAAGGCAGGATTAAAGCGAATTGAAGTGAATTCAGTGGGCCGCGTGATGCGCGAATTAAAGGGCGAGGCCAGTACCACCGGTGGGGATTTACAATTAACCATCGAACCAGAGGTGCAACGTTACGCATTGGAACGGATGGAGGGCGTAAGTGCGGCGACCGTCGTATTGGATGTGAACAATGGCGATGTCATGGCGATGGCATCGGCACCAACGTTCGACCCCAACAAATTCGTCGACGGAATTTCGTCCACCGATTGGAACGAATTGTTGAACAACGAATACCGTCCATTGGCCAATAAAGCGGTCCAAGGATTATATTCCCCTGCGTCTACGTTCAAAATGGTGGTAGCATTGACGGCCTTGGGTTTAGGCGTGGTCAACGACCGCGAGGAAGTTAATTGCCCCGGCTACAAGATCATAAACGGGCGCAGGTTCCACTGTTGGCGTCGTGGTGGGCATGGCAATGTTAACATGCGTGAAGCGTTGCGGTATTCCTGTGATGTTTATTTTTATGAAATGGCCTTGCGTGTTGGGATTGATGAAATCAGCAAAACTGGACGCCAATTTAGTTTGGGGATCAAGCCTGACCTGCCTCTGCCCGCGATCCGTAAAGGATTGATGCCAACGAAGGCGTGGAAATTAGCGAAACGAAAACAACAGTGGTTTGACGGCGACACCGCCAACGCAGGGATTGGGCAAGGTGATGTTTTAACCTCGCCTTTGCAATTGGCGACGATGACGGCGCGACTGGCGACTGGTTTGCAAATTGAGCCACGATTATTGAATATGTTTGATAACAAATTGTCGCCCGTAAAAGAAGCGCGTTCCATGGGTTTGAACCCCCAATTCCTGAGCTTGGTTCAAGCGGGAATGTATGACGTTTCCAATCATCCCCGTGGCACCGCGTATAGTTCGCGTTTGCAGACTGATGACAAAATAGCGGGCAAAACGGGCACCAGTCAGGTGCGCGCGATTACCAAAGCCGAACGCGATAGCGGTGTCATCAAGAACAAAGATTTGCCGTGGAACCGTCGTGATCACGCGCTGTTTGTGGCATATGCCCCATTCGACAATCCGCGTTATGCAATTTCTGTGATTGTGGAACATGGTGGTGGTGGTTCTACTGTCGCGGCGCCGATTGCGCGTGATATTATGACCAAAGCATTGTCGTTAGGGCAAAGTAATTATGGCCCATTGCCAAACCAAAAGAGATCACAATCCCAGACCCCCAAAAGGACACGCACATGAGTGTTTTGATGCGGTCACGCAAAAACGTGCCCACGGGGTTTCGCAAGATTTTATATTTCCATTGGCCCTTGGCATTGTTGTTGACCGCAGTCAGTAGTGCCGGATTTTTGATGCTATTTTCCGTATCGGGGGGTATTTTTTCACAGTGGGCAGAGCCGCAAATGATGCGGTTCGGCATTGGATTTATTGCCATGATTTTGATCGGCTTTACGCCTATTTCCGTGTGGCGTAATCTGTCTGTGCCAGCATATGTTTTTGGGTTAGCATTATTGATTTTCGTTGAATATTTCGGCGCGTCGAGCAAAGGCGCGCAGCGTTGGATCGATTTGGGGTTTATGAAATTACAGCCCAGCGAGTTGATGAAAATTTCCTTGGTTATGGTAATTGCGCTGTATTATGATTGGCTGGATGAGGAGCGCGTTTCCAAGCTGTTGTGGTTAATGCCCCCCTTGTTATTGACGGCGTTACCAATGGCGTTGGTGTTGGCTCAACCCGATTTGGGAACCGCAATTTTGTTGGCAGGTGGATCGGGTGTTGTAATGTTATTGGCGGGTGTCAGCCTGTGGTATTTTGGTGGCGCATTAGCCAGTATTGGGGCGCTTGTTTGGGCGGTGATTTGGTCCAAGGGCACCGAATTTCAATTATTAAAAGACTATCAATATCGCCGCATCGAAACATATCTGGATCCATCAAGTGACCCATTGGGATCAGGGTACAACATTACACAATCCAAAATCGCGTTAGGATCAGGTGGGTATTCCGGCCGTGGATTTATGGAAGGCACGCAAAGCCGATTGAATTTTTTGCCTGAAAAACAAACCGATTTCATCTTCACAACACTGGCCGAGGAATTCGGGTTTGTTGGTGGCATTACGTTATTGATTTTGTATGTTTTGATTGTTGTGTGTTGCTTTGTCAGTGCGGTGCAAAATCCCAATCGATATGCGTCATTATTAACCTTGGGAGTAGCCGCGACATTCTTCTTTTACTTCAGTGTAAACATGCTGATGGTCATGGGATTAGCCCCTGTTGTGGGCGTGCCATTACCATTGGTGAGTTACGGCGGATCGGCGATGTTGGTGTTGTTGGGCGCATTTGGATTGGTGCAAAGCGCACATATACATAGGCCACGATGATGATCAATATTTTCTATGCTGGAAACCCTGATGCCTGGGATGAATATGAGCCAAATTTAAGAGGGTCTTTTGATGCGGTTGGGTTGGATTTTCACCTGAGCAACAATGCACAAGTGCCTGAAGAAGTTGATTATATCGTCTATGCCCCCAATGGCGCGCTGACGGATTTCACGCCCTATACGAATATAAAATTGGTGCAAAACCTGTGGGCGGGTGTCGAGGTGCCGACAGCGAATAAAACCTTGACGCAGCCCTTGGCGCGGATGGTGGAGCCTGGGTTGACGTTGGGCATGGCGGATTATGTTGTAGGGCATGTGTTGCGCCACCATTTAGGCACGGATATGTTTGCCGCTGCCAAGCCCGGAGAATGGCACGAAGATTTGGTGCCGCCATTGGCGATGGACCGTGTTGTCGGTGTATTGGGTTTGGGTGCCTTGGGGATGTATAGCGCGGGCAAATTGGCGGAATTTGGGTTCAAAACATGTGGCTGGAGCCGTAGTCAAAAATCCCATCCAAGTGTCGATTGTCACTGTGGTGATGATGGGTTGGATGCGGTCTTGCAGGGTTCAGATATTTTGGTTTTGTTGTTGCCAAATACGGCACAGACAACGGGGCTGATCAACGCGGAAACGATTGCAAAAATGCGCGATGGTGTGACGATTGTGAACCCAGGGCGTGGGCCGTTGATTGATGATGATGCGTTGTTGGCCGCATTGGATACGGGCAAAGTGTCGGGTGCCACGTTGGATGTTTTCAACGTCGAGCCCCTGCCCGCCGATCATCGTTATTGGACGCATCCATCAGTTTTGGTGACGCCCCATATCGCATCAGCGACGCGCACCAAAACCGCCTGTGATGTGGTAGCGCAAAATATTTTGCGCGGCGAAAAAGGACAACCATTTTTACATCTTGTGGATATGGCCGCGGGCTATTAGCGCAGTTTGGGGGGCTTGTCTGGATCCATGCCGGGCGCGGATGGCGCGGTGGGGGTTTCCAATTTTGGCAAATCAAACCGCAATCCCATTTTAGCAAATTTTGCACAGATTGCATCGGATGCGTTAAGGAACATAACGTCCAAACTGCCTGCCTCTATCCCCGAAAAAATCAGGGTTTCAGAAATGGCACGGGCGATGGCGCTTTGCGCATCTGGGCGCGCGTTGACAAATGCGATGACGCTGGCGCGGATGCCTGTTTCATATGACGCTTGCGCCAAATATGCGATGTCTGCCAGACCCGCCATGGTGGATAGTTTTGCATCCAACGCCGTCAGGAATGTTTCTGGCAGTTTGGCGGGGGCGAAGATTTCGGATGGTTTTGCTTCGGCTTGGGTCGGGGCGGTCGCCACGGTTTGCGCCATCCATGTTATCGCGCTGGGAGGCAATAATGTGGATGATGATGACACGGCCAGATTGATGCCAAGGCCGATGTTTTGGCCATCCAACATGGCCACGACTGTGCGCCCTGAAAAGGCGGCGAAAGGGACAATTTTTTCAGCGAATTCGGCCAAGCGTTCCTCGCGGTCAAAGATCAGCGCGTAGGTTTGGTCGTCCACGGTGAACAGATCGGGTTTAATGTTCTGGCCATCGGATTCGGTTTCCAACAGCATGAACATTTCGCCGTCCATCAGGCGTTCATAAAACCCAAGGCGCGCGTTGTCGTCGTTTGGGTTTGCTTCCATATGGGCGTGGGCGGTGTCGATTGGGGTCATGGTGTGTTGGTATTGCGGTGATGAATGTGAGGCAAGGGCAAAATGGTTTGTAATGGGGAATGCCATGGGTGATAATTTGCACATGGATGCATTTGAAACCCTTGTCACCGATATGCGCGCATGCCAGATTTGCAAAGGCTTGCCCTTGGGCCCGCGCCCGTTGTTTAAGATGGACAAGGCCGTCAAGATTTTAATCGCTGGCCAAGCACCGGGTCGGATTACCCATGCCAAAGGAATTCCCTTTGATGATCCATCGGGCGATCGGTTGCGCAAATGGCTGGGTGTTGATCGGGATGTTTTTTACGATGACCCACGGATTGGCATTTTGCCGATGGGGTTTTGTTTCCCTGGGTCGGGCACATCGGGGGATTTACCGCCGCGTGAGGAATGTGCGCCAACATGGCGCGAACAGGCGTTGGCGCAGATGCCCGCATTGGAGTTGGTTCTGATTATCGGACGCTATGCGATTGATTGGCACATGCCCGATGCCAAGGGGCAGAGCATTACGGCGTTAGCATCAAATTGGCAGGCGTTTTGGCCCAATCAGTTGGTCATGCCACATCCCAGCCCGCGCAATAATCGGTGGTTAAAGGTAAACCCGTGGTTTGAGGTGGATGTGATCCCTGCCCTACAATCGCGTGTGGCAGGGATGTTATCTAGCTAAAGAAAATCACAAACAGCGCCAATCCCAACAGAGCGGCGATGGACATCACCATTGCGCCTGCGGGCCAACTGGCGGCGCGTGATCCATCGGGGCCATGGCTGTGAT
This sequence comes from uncultured Rhodobacterales bacterium, assembly GCA_963976255.1. GTDB lineage: Bacteria > Pseudomonadota > Alphaproteobacteria > Rhodobacterales > Rhodobacteraceae > Amylibacter. The sequence goes on along the minus strand of CAXBJO010000015.1, from coordinate 14,654 downwards.
GAAGGCGCGTGATCATCCGTGCGACGAAGGCGTTGAGGTATTGCGTAACAGCCCTAAATAAGGCCGCAACGAAGAAGGCGACATAGGCCAGCACCGAGGGCAATATCTTGCGGTAGGTCACGTCCGTATCCAGATTGACGGCGCGAACTTCGGGGGGATGCAAGCCTGCGCGATAGATCACGGCGAAGGCCAACAATGCAAAGAACAACAGCTGCAATTGGTTTGCAACATGTTCCATCGTGTAGGGTTTATAATCCACATCATATGGCAATAGCGCATACAGAAGGTTGGGAAATAAGCCGATGATGATCGACAGTAATGCGGTAATACCCATGGCCCATAACATATGTTTTGGTGCCTCGGCCGGACGTTTGCCGCTGTCGTGTGCGAAGAATGTGAAGAACGGGATTTTGATGCCAGAGTGGGATAAAACGCCCGCCGATGCAAACACCAGCGCCAGCCAGATATAGGTGTATTGACCCTCTGACACAGCCGACAGAGTCAATGATTTCGTAACAAAGCCAGAGAATAGTGGGAAGCCCGAAATGGCCAGTGCGCCAACCAAGCAGAAAATCGCGGTTTTTGGCATTGTTCGATAGAGCCCCCCTAATTCAGAGGCTTTGGAGGTGCCAGTGCGGTACATGACGGCCCCCACAGACATAAACAACAATGATTTGTATAAGATATGCGCGACGGCGTGGCTGACGGTGCCGTTCAGTGCCATTTCCGTACCGATGCCAACGCCCACGACCATAAAGCCAACTTGGTTGTTCAATGAATAGGCCAAAACGCGGCGGAGATCATTTTCGATTTCGGCAAAGAAAATCGGAAACACCGCCATGATGGTACCGATATAGATCAACAACTCTGTACCCGCAAAACCACGTGCCAGCGCGTAAACCGCCAATTTGGTGGTGAAGGTTGACAGGATAACCGTGCCCGTAACTGTGGCCGCTGGATAGCTGTCTTGGAGCCAGTTGTGCAATAATGGAAAGGCGCATTTGATACCGAAGGATAGAAAAATCAGCCAAGTAGCCAATGAACCCAATTCCATGTTTTCAAACGCGATTGAGCCTGTGTCGACGTAAAATAATGCAACGCCCGCGATCAGCACAACGCCTGATGCGATTTGGACAATCAGGTAACGCATGCCTGTGTAGAACGAACCTTCGGTGCCGCGTGCCCAAATCAGGAATACCGATGCGATTGCGGTGCCTTCCCAATAGAAGAACAACGTGATCATATCACCCGCCAGAACCGCACCGATGGCGGAACCAGCATAGGCCAATCCAGCCACTTGTTGGACGCGATCGCGCAAATGCCACGCAAATATATTGCCCAAGAAGGCCGCCAAACAAAAGACCAGCACAAAAACGCGCGACAGTTTGTCGATGCGCATCAATTCAAGGTCGAAGCCAAAGAATGGGACGGTGGCAAATTCGCCCATCCCCATTGTCCAAACCTGAATGCCCGCCACGATGGGCGTGCCCAGCATGAAGATATTACGCATGATGCCGTGGGGCAGGAATACGATAATACCAGCGGCGGCAAAGAACAGGAATGCCGTCGGGATTTGCTGAAGAAGGTCAAGCATTATGATCGCGCCTTTGAATTTGGTCTTCTGGATACTCTTCGATGTCGATGGATTTATTACCGTAGAAATCCTCGCGAACTTTGATCAACACGCGCAGGCAAGTCGCCACAAATATCAAACCCGCAAACATCACAAAACCATAGAGCGCATAGAAGCCTGTGACGCTGTCATATTCAAAATATGCGTATTTTTTATAAGTCCATTCAAGCGCGAATACGGCGATACAAACAACAACAAGTGCCCAAAAAATCTTGCGGTCATTGCCGGGTTGATCGACCCAATTCATCCAGCGTCCAAGTGTTGGGTAGGATTCGGGCGTCTCTTTGTGTTTGGTGGCCATTGTTACGCTCCTATTTCTGAATGAGTGGGTTTAGGAATTCGAGGATATTGCCGGCGAAGAAGAACAGCGCGATGGTACCAAGTGCGGTCATTGCAGGGGGTAACCAGACCAGAAAAGGTGCTTCTGCGAATTTGGTTGGGGTGCCTTCGGGCGCGGGCAAGAAAAATGCGCGGCCAACAATCGGCAGCATATAGGCCACATTCAACAGGGATGATAAAATCAGGACACCGATCAGAATTAATTGATCAGTTTCGAACGCGCCGACCATCAACAAGAATTTTGGCCATGAACCACCCAGTGGTGGCAGGCCGATAATCGACAGTGATCCAATCAGGAATGCGCCAAACGTGATGGGCATGGCACGACCCAATCCCTGCATCTGTGACACCTCTGTTTTGTGGTATTTGACGTAAATCGCGCCTGCGCACATGAACAATGTGATTTTTCCCATAGCGTGCATCGCAATTTGCATACTGCCGCCTAATACGCCCATGGAGGTCGCCATCGCCATTCCAAGGGTGATGTAGGACAGTTGTGAAATCGTTGAATAGGCCAATCGTTTTTTGAGGTTATCCTGAAACAGCGCGACCACGGATGCCGCGATGATCGTATAGGCGGCCAGCCACATTAGCCATTCGGACGCACCTGTTTGCGCCAGAAAATCGATACCAAAGACATAAACCCCGACTTTCATCATGGTGAACACGCCCGCCTTTACCACAGCCACCGCGTGTAGAAGGGCAGAAACCGGTGTAGGCGCGACCATGGCGGCCGGCAGCCATTTGTGGAACGGCATCAACGCCGCCTTGCCGATGCCAAATGCGTAAAGCCCCAAAAGAACGGGAACGATCCAACCTGCAACTTTGCCCTCTAAGATGCCGCCTTGGGTGAAATCCAATGTGCCACTCAGAACGTAAGTCCAGATAATCGCCGTTAATTGGAATGCAATCGATGTGCCGATGAGGATCGACATGTATATCCGCGCGCCGCGAATTGCCTCTGGTGTGCCTTTGTGCGCGACCAAGGGATATGTTGATATGGTTAGGATTTCATAAAACAAAAACAGGGTGAACATGTTGGACGCGAACGCGATGCCGATGACCGATGAAATCGCAATACAGAAAAACCCAAAGAAACGGGCATGGTGTTTCTCGTTATTGCCGCGCATGTAACCGATGCCGTAGATATGCGTTATAATCCACAACCCCGAGCCAATCAGCGCAAACAACAGACCCAGTGGTTCAACATTGAATGCGACGTCGATACCAGGGAAGACGTTAAACAGGCTGACGGCCTCGGTGATGCCATTCCCCTCGTTTGACAGCACGATCAAGATGGCGCCAAAAGTCAGCGTGGCGATAATCAGTGTGAATATGTCACGGATATTTGGCAAATTCGCGAAGGCCATGTTTCCTGCCATCGCAACCATGGGCAACAACATTGCGCTGTAAATTGCGGTCATCGTGTCCAATTGAAAACTTCCGATCATTGCGCACCGCCCAAAATCGCGGCGGGCAACATGCCTTTTGATCCATCCAACAGTCCAAGCGCCGCTTGGTTAGCAGTGTCGTACAAGAAATCAGTCGAGAACCCGAACCAGATCACAGCCGCGGCCAAAATCCACATCGGGATCAGCATCATTAACGGTGCTTCGGTTGCAGTGCTGTTGGGATCGGGTTCTTGCAAAAACAAAACTTCGATTGCGCGCCAAACGTACACAACAGACAAAAGCGATGACAAAACGATGGCCACAGCCACGGCCAGATACATGGCATTATCCGCCGCTTTTTCCAGCGCGGCCTGAACCAGCAGGAATTTCGACAGGAAACCAGCCGTGCCAGGGACACCGATAAGCGACAAGCCACCAATCACAAATGCGCCACAGGTAATGGGCATTTTTCGCCCCAATCCCGCAGCTTGGGTATAAAATGATCCCCCTGTGCGCAAAACCAGCGCACCCGCACCCATGAATAACAATGCTTTGGTAATCCCGTGGTTAAAGATATGTAAAATCGCCGCCGTCAGACCAGTTTCGGATAAAAACGCAATCCCCAGCAATATATATCCGACCTGTGCGATCGAAGAATACGCCAGCATGCGTTTAAAGTTGGTTTGGAAAACCGCCACGAACGAGGCCGAAAACATTGCGATAATCGCCAAAGGCGCAAAAATGATTTCCAATGTGTTGGTGGTGAAAGAAAAGTTCGGGTTATAAACCGAGAAGGTAAACCGCAACACCACATATATGGCCGCCTTGGTCGCGGTGGCGGACAACAGAACCGACACGGCAGAGGGGGCGAATGTGTAGGCCTTGGGTAACCACAAATGCAGTGGGAACATCGCCACCTTTAGTCCCATGCCGACAATGATAAACGCAAAGCCAGAGCGTACAGTGCGATTGGCACCTTGATCCGCAATACGATCCGCCAGATCAGCCAAATTAAGCGTCCCCGTAGCCATATAAAGCATGCCCAAACCAATAACGAAGAATGTCGCACCAATCGTACCCATAATCAGATAATCATAAGCCGCCGTCAGCGCACGGCGATCACGTGCGGCACCCTGTGCCACCAAAACATATGTCGACAGTGACGAAATTTCCAAGAACACAAAGACGTTAAACGCATCGCCCGTCACAACCATGCCCAACAGCCCCGTCAAACACAGCATCCAAGCGGCATAGAACAAGGTGTGATCGCGTTTGCGCACCTCGTCTTTGACCGAGACATAGGCGAAGGGCAGCGTGATCGCGCCAATCCCGCTGATTAACAACAAAACAAACGCATTGGCCGCATCAACGCGGTATTCGATGCCCAAAGGTGGTGCCCAACCGCCCAAAGTATAAGAGACAAAGTTTCCTTCGCGGACGGTCAGTAACAGCAAAAATGCAATCACAAACGCCGCCAGTGATGCGATGAATGCCAACGGCCATGCCAAACGGCGCGATCCGAATAGAACGATCAGGGGTGCCGTACAAAACGGTACCAGAACCAGCAGGATGGGCAAATGATCAGCCAAGGTGCGGGCAGTCGTTTCAGCAACATGTGCAGTCACGGCCATTACGACAACCCTCCCATTGCATCGCCGTATTTGCGATTGTCATCGTAGGTCATTTGAAGTTCGATACTTAAAATATCCTCTTCGTCGATGGTGTCAAAACTCTCGCGGATACGTACAATTAGCGCCAATCCCAGCGACGTTGTCGCAATGCCGACAACAATTGCGGTCAGGATCAGAACGTGGGGCAATGGGTTGGAATAAGCGACGCCAATCATGGCCTCTTTGTCCACGTGGTATTTTGCGTCCATGGGGAAAATTGGTGCGGTGCCGCCGTTCACTTTGCCGATGGATACGTAAAACATGAAAACCGAAACTTGGAATATATTCAATCCCACAATCTTTTTCACCAGGTTGGTTTTATCCACAACAATGAACAGGCCCGTCATCATCAACAAGATGAACAACAAATAATGCGCATGTCCCGCAAGGAATTGAAAGTTCAGAAATTGAGACATTACCAATCCTTATCCGAAATCGAAGGGTTACGCCCTGCAAAGGCATAATAAATTGCCACCATCACGCCCGTGACGGTCACACCGACGCCAAACTCGATGATCAACAGCCCCAAATGTTGACCCGCAACCGGATCATCAGGCGAAAGCGCATCGTAATCCAAAAAGTCATACCCCATAATCATCGACGCGATACCAGTTCCTGCGAAAATCAGAACGCCCAGCGCCATTGTTTTATGAACCAGCCATTCTGGATAAACTTTCTTAACCGTCCTAAGCCCAAAAACGATGCCGTAAATGATAAAGGCCACGGACATAATCACCCCTGCTTGGAATCCACCGCCAGGTGAAAAATCACCGTGGAATTGCACATAAAGAGCGAACAAGATGATGGTACCCACCAGCATTTTGGTTACCACGCGCAAAATCAAATGTTGATAGATCATGCTTGGTCCTCTTCTTCTTCGTCTTCGCGACGACGGCGCAATCCAGACAACAATAACAAAACACCAATACCTGCGGTAAACACCACCGCAGTTTCACCCAATGTGTCATATCCACGATAGCTGCCCAAAATTGCGGTCACAACGTTTGGAATATCGATGTCGTCCGGTGTGCGTGCCAAATAATCGGATCCAACATGTAACTGTGCAGGTGCATTGGGATCACCAAATGCGGGCATATCAAGTGTGCCATAAACCAATGCGGCACCGGTGACACAAACCACAATGAATGGGATTAACGCGGTATGACGGGGGCGTTTTTCGACCGGTTTGGTCAGGGCAATAGTACCCAGCAATAAAACGGTTGAAATACCAGCGCCCACCGCCGCCTCGGTAAAGGCGACATCAACAGCGTCCAGCGTCACAAACAACAAGGCGGACAACAGGCTGAAAACGCCAGACAACATCACAACGGCAAATAGGCGATCCATACGCACAATTGCCAGCGCGGTCACAGTCAACATGCTGAGCAGGATAATATTAATGAAAGTATCAGTCATTTAAATCACTTTCATCTTCTGGGTCATGCCCCACGGATTTCAAACCTGAAACCCAAGCAGCATTCGCAACCGCATGTGTCGAAGTAGGTCCCGTGATGAACAAAAATACGCCAATCAGAAACAATTTAAACGTAACCGGCGTAGCGCCTTCGTGTAATGCCATGCCGATCAACAATAAAATCACGCCAGCACTGTCAGTGACCGATGCCGCATGCAACCGCGACCAGAAATCGGGGAAACGCAATGCGCCCAATGCGCCAATGACCGCGAAAATTCCGCCCGCAACGATCAAAATCCACGCAATCACGTCGATCACTTGAAAGACAATGCTCATTTTTTTGCCTCGCGTTTTTCCAATACATCGCCAATGGCGCGGTACCGAAAGAATTTCAATATGGCGATGGTGCCAACGAAATTAATCAAGGCGTAAAGCAAGGCAATATCCAAGAAATCGGGCCGCCCCGACAGGAACCCCAAAACGCCGATAAATAAAACGGTGTGGGTGCCAAATGAATTGGCGGACAACACACGATCATAAACCGTAGGACCCTTATATAGCCGGATCAAAACCAATGTCATCGCCACGAACAAACAGATCATTGCAATGAAAAATGCAAAATGTGGAAGTGGATCCAACATTAAGACACCTGCCCTTCTGTTTGGGTGACGCGCGCATCCATGTCCGCAATCGCCGCATTATCATCAGGCGTGTAAGACAGGGCGTGAACCAAAAAATGATCCGCCTCCACCTCGACCGAGATTGTGCCGGGTGTCAGGGTGATAGAGTTAGCGAAGACCGTTTGCCCAAGGTCAGATTTTTGGGTGAATGGCACCTCAAACATATTCTGTTTGATATTCATTTTTGGTGACATAATTATTTTGGTAACAGCCCAATTCGATTTGGCAATTTCACCCATCAACCACGCCAAATATTTGATGAATGCGAACGGAAGCAGCCGCACAGCAAGACGTTCCGCGTCAGCGGCATTGTCCATACGTCGCACAATAAATACCGCAAACAGAGCCGATCCAGCGCCCAAACTCAGTGTCAGAGGTTTGGTTATCCCCGACATCAGAAACCATAGTGCGAACAATAAAATCGCTGTAATCAATGAACGCAACACATGAATCCCTTTCGCTTGGGGTAATGTAATGGATTCGACCACAGGGGCAAGACTGAATGGATAGGATTGTTCAAAATTTGTTTGATTATTTTTCAAATTGAAATTGTTAAACTTGTGCGTAAAAACTGTCATGCAGGCTTGCTTGCTTAAACATAGTTAACACCCTATCTGATAAGGTGTATCAAGTTACAAGCTCATACGGATGAAAAATGATTGAATTCCAAAACGTCAGCAAATCTTTTTGGACAGGCTCATCGCGCAAGGTGATCCTGGACAACTGCTCGTTCAAAATCGAACTGGGCAAAAGTTTGGGTATTTTGGCACCAAATGGGACTGGTAAAACCACGCTGATTAACATGATGGCAGGTATCGAAAAACCAAACGAGGGGCGTATTTTACGCAGCTCGCGCATTTCATTCCCATTGGGGTTTGCAGGGGGCTTGGTTCCCAAGCATACCGCGCAGGAAAATGTACGCTATATTGCGCGTTTGTATGGATTAGACCCCGATTATGTAGAAGCATTCTGTCGTTATATTTGTGACTTGGACGAATATTTTCAAATGCCTTTGATGACCTATTCGCGAGGCATGAAATCGCGTTTAACCTTGGCGCTGATGTTGTCATTGGATTTTGATATTTATTTGATCGACGAAGGCATGCCAAACTTTACCGACCAAGAGTTTAACCGCAAGGCGGGCGATGTTTTGAAAGAGAAGTTTGAAAAAGCAACGGTTGTGATTGTTTCGCACCAGGAAAAGGTGCTTGAAGCCTATGCTGAAAAGGCGGCTGTCATGCGTGATGGATCGTTAACAATGTTCGACACGTTGGCCGAAGCCAAGGCGTTATACGACTATGAAGATGCGCAAGCCAATCCTTTATTTAACACACAGGAATAAAGCGTTAACTTAACATCAAAGTCCTGCCAGTAGGTAGGCAATAAAAGCATTGAAAGAGACCATGGCCAAAGCGAAAGACAAAAAACCCGACGTTGCAAAATCTGCCAAGGCAGTGAATGCAGCCGCGCGCAAAGAGATTGACGCCATCAAGCAAGAAAACTTGTCCGGGCAACAATTACGTTTGGCGCGAAAATTGGCCTCGAAACATGGGTTGGACCCGTCCTCGGATCTGGATGCGGTACGGTTATTACGCCAAGAAGGTATGGATCCATTTTCAACGACGTCAATGGCCGAAACCCATAATACCGAAGCGCGCATTGGAACGATGGAAGATCAGGATCGACACCTGCCTGCGCCACGCGATTCCACCGATGTCGGGGCGACGGCAACGATTTCAGATGGGCAACGCGCCCGTGCCGTGATGCGCATTCAACGCGATTTGGCACGGCGGCGTAAACGACGCATGATGCAATTGATTGTGCGGTTATGCTTCTTCGTGACCATTCCAACATTGATTGCAGGCTATTATTTCTACTTCGTTTCGACGCCGATGTATTCGGTCAAAAGCGAATTCATGGTGCAATCATCAGAAAACCCTGTGATGCCGGCATCGTCCAGTTTATTCGGTGGCGGGTCGATTTTCGGCGCCGAGGATTCAATTGGTGTCCAAGGTTACCTCACCTCGCCCGAGGCGATGGTAAAGCTGAGCGAAGATCACAATTTTACCGCAGTTTTTCAAGGTGACAACATTGACGCAATCCAGCGTTTGGACGCGGATGTCAGCACCGAGCGCGCTTATAAAACATATCGCAAGAAGGTTTTGGTCGGATTTGACCCAACCGAGGGCATTTTGCGTATGGAAGTGATCGCGCCCACACCGGACGCGGCGATGACGTTTTCAGAAGCTTTACTTGGCTATGCCGAGCAACGGGTGGATGATCAAACAATTCGCCTACGCACAGGTCAATTGAAGGGCGCGCGCCAATTACGTGAAGAGGCAGAAGCCAAATTGGAGGGTGCGCGTCAGCGGGTTTTGCAGTTGCAAGAAAAAGTTGGCGTATTCAGTGGCGCCGCTGAATTAAGTGTCATCATGGGTCAAATTTCGACCCTTGAAGCGACGGTTCAACAACGCCGATTGTCATTGGCGGAATTGGAAAATAATACCCGACCGAACAAAGCCAAAGTTAGCTCGTTGAGAAATCAAATTAATGAGTTGGAAAAGGCGTTGAACGACTTGCGATCAAACATGACTGCCAGCAATGAAACAGGTAAGTCATTGGCGCGCATTACCAGCGAATTAACACAAGCAGAGGCCGAGGTGTTGCTGCGCCAAACATTGTTGGCACAATCCGTGCAAACCATGGAGGCCGCCGTCATCGAAGCCAGCCGTCAAACCAAATACTTGGCGCTGAATGTGCGGCCCATTACACCACAGGATGCCGCCTATCCACGCAAGTTTGAAAATACGTTCTTATCATTTCTGATATTTGCAGGTATCTATTTGTTAATCTCCCTAACGGGGTCCATCCTTCGTGAACAAGTGAGCAATTGATATGCGCAGAATAAAACTGGCTGATTTCGAGATCGCCAACGATCGCCCGTTAACCATCATTACCGGCCCTTGCCAGCTGGAAAGTTTGGATCATTCGTTGATGTTGGCCGAAAGCCTGGCCAAGGCATGTGCCGATAATGGTGCCAATTTCATCTTTAAGGGATCGTTCGACAAGGCAAACCGCACATCCCTGTCGGGCATGCGCGGTTTAGGCATCGAGGAAGGTTTGCGGGTGATGCAAGAGGTGAAATCGCAACTGGGCTGTCCCGTGATCACCGATATTCACACCGCAGAACAATGCGCAACCGTGGCGCAAGTTGTGGACGTCTTGCAAATTCCCGCGTTTTTATGCCGTCAGACTGATTTATTGGTGGCTGCGGCAAACACGGGCGCAATTTTGAACATTAAGAAGGGTCAATTTTTGGCACCGTGGGACATGCATAATGTTTTGGCCAAAGCCACATCCACCGGCAATGAAAACGTTATGGCATGCGAGCGCGGCACCAGTTTTGGATACAACACATTGGTCGCTGATATGCGCGGGCTGCCCGAAATGGGCCGCGATGGATTCCCTGTGATCATGGACGCGACACATTCCGTACAACAACCAGGTGGCAATGGCGGATCATCCGGAGGGCAACGTGAATTTGCGCCCGTTATGGCACGTTGCGCGGTCAGTTTAGGCATTGCCGGCGTTTTCATCGAAAGCCACGAAGACCCTGATAACGCACCAAGTGATGGTCCTAACATGATTTATTTAGATAAGATGCCCGCACTTATTCGTTCGTTAATGAAGTTTGATGAAATTGCGAAAGAAGACCCCATTCGCCTTTGATCCAAAAAGAGAAATTTAATATGTCCAAGCCCCAATCCAATGTCACACAAAACACTTGGGAATTTTTGCGCGACCCGATGATCACACCAACGGGGTTTCGCGAATATGACGCACGTTGGAAGTATCCAGAAGACATCAACCTGCCCGGGATTACCGCGTTGGGGTTGGGATTAGGCACGCAAATGCATACACGTGGGATCACCCCAGTGATTGCCGTTGGTAACGATTACCGCGAATATTCACTGACCATTAAAAACGCCCTGATGTTGGGTTTGATGCAGGCGGGTATCCATGTGCGTGATATTGGCCCTGCCCTGTCGCCGATGGCTTATTTCAGCCAATTCCATCTGAATGCGCCCGCTGTTGCCATGGTCACGGCCAGCCATAATCCAAATGGGTGGACAGGTGTGAAAATGGGATTTGAACGCCCGTTGACGCATGGCCCTGATGAGATGGACGAGCTGCGCGGTATCGTGTTAGAGGGTCGCGGCGTTACCCGTGAGGGTGGCAAATATGAACGGGTTGATGGTGTACGCGACGCCTATATCGACGATCTGGTTGGCGATTTCAAAATGACCCGCAAATTGCGCGTGGTCTGTGCGACGGGAAACGGCACTGCGTCGGCATTCGCGCCGGATGTCTTGGAACGTATCGGCGTCGAAGTGATCCCAAGTCACAATGAATTGGATTATAATTTTCCGCATTACAACCCTAACCCAGAAGCCATGGAAATGCTGCACGATATGGCATCATCCGTGAAACAATCCGGTGCGGATTTAGCATTAGGGTTTGACGGCGACGGTGATCGGTGCGGCGTTGTCGATAATGAAGGCGAAGAGATTTTTGCAGACAAGGTTGGCGTGATCATGGCGCGTGATCTGTCCAAAATTTATCCAAATTCCACCTTCGTAGCGGATGTAAAATCGACGGGGTTATTCGCATCCGATCCAAAATTATTGGCACATGGAGCCAAGGCAGATTACTGGAAAACTGGGCACAGCCACATGAAACGCCGCGTCAAAGAATTGGGCGCATTGGCAGGGTTTGAAAAATCTGGTCATTACTTTTTGGCTGAACCTGTGGGGCGTGGATATGATTGCGGCATGCGCGTGGCTGTGGAATTATGCAAATTGTTGGATCGTAATCCAGATATGACCATGGCCGATTTACGCCGTGCCTTGCCACAAACATGGGCAACGCCCACCCTGTCCCCATTTTGCCCTGATACCGAAAAATATGATGTATTGGATCGTATTGTTCAAAAAATAACTACGCTGGCGGATGCGGGCGGTTCGATTGCCGGACGCAAAATCGCCAACATCGTGACCGTTAACGGAGCCCGGGTGATTTTGGATAATGGTGCATGGGGATTAGTGCGCGCATCCAGCAATACGCCAAATCTGGTTGTTGTGTGTGAAAGCCCTGAAAGCGACGTCGAAATGCGCGCCATTTTTGCGGACATCAACAAGATTGTGCAAACGGAACCGTCCGTTGGCGCCTATGATCAAACACTATAGTTGCGCATGCACCCGGTGGTGGCATCCCATTAGGCGACTTGGCCCGCGGCCCATCCCGATGACCACGCCCATTGAAAATTATAACCGCCCAGCCAGCCGGTGACATCCACGACTTCGCCAATAAAAAACAATCCATTCACGTTTTTCACCTGCATTGTACGCGCATCCAGCACATCTGTATCAACCCCACCCAGGGTCACTTCGGCGGTGCGATATCCCTCGGATCCGACAGGTTTTACAGACCACGCATGAACCGCATCCGACAGCCGTTCCAGCGCCACGTCGGACTGATCTGCCAGATTACCCGACACGCCTGCGTTTGTGGTGGCAAAATTGGCAACGGCCGCAGGGATCAACTTGGCCAATGCATTGTGCACCGCTTGCTTGCCCCTTTTTTGGCGCTGATCACGTAGGGCACCAAGCACATTTTTGGATCGTTCAAGGTTCACCGTCACCGCATCACCTTGTTGCCAATAACTACTGATTTGCAAAATCGACGGGCCGGATAATCCGCGATGGGTAAACAATAACCCCTCTTCGAAGCTGACGTTGTTACAGGTCACCCGCGCCTGAACCGACGTGCCCGCCATCCCTTTGATCGGTTCCAATTCTTGATGCGCAAAGGTTAAGGGAACCAAGCCCGGTCTGGTTTCGATCAGAGGCAAACCAAATTGTTCCGCTACTTGGTACCCGAAACCCGTCGCGCCCATTTTCGGGATCGATTTCCCACCCGTTGCCACTACTAAGGATTCGCATCGCGTTAACCCCGTGTTCAATTGCACATCGAACGCCGCGCCATGTATGATCCCAAGAACCGACGTATCCAATTCCAGCGTCACATCAACGTCCAACATCGCACCGTGCAACATTGCTAAAATCTGTTTAGATGACTCATCGCAAAACAGCTGTCCCAGCGTTTTTTCGTGGAAAGAAATTCCGCTTTGGGTCACCCATTCGATAAAATCCCACTGCGTGTATCGCGAGAGGCATGAGGCCGCAAACCGCTGATTTTGCGAAATGAATTTTTCGTATGTTACATCCAAATTCGTGAAGTTACACTTACCACCACCTGAAATACGGATTTTCTCGCCTGCGCGCTTGGCATGATCAATCAGTAAAACACGGCGTCCGCGGCGCCCAGCCTGGATCGCACACATCATACCAGCGGCGCCTGCGCCAATGACGATAACATCGAATTTTCTCATGTGGCTCGACCTAGGGCGATGCCAACAACAAAACAAGTAAAAACTGCTTTTTATGACTTGCAGGTTTCGCGATCTCGGCGTAAATAGCCCCCACGTTGGGTCGTAGCATAATGGTAATGCACCGCTTTTTGGTAGCGTAGAGTACAGGTTCGAGTCCTGTCGACCCAGCCACACAGTCCTCTAAAAACTGACACACTACACCGCACACGGAATAACTGCGTGTTATCAAAGCGTTGTAGATAATGGTTTGGGATGGAGACGTTTTATAGGTCTCGTATTTGGCATCATTTTAGTAAAAATCTCCACTCGGCATTCCCGTACGCCATTTTGGATATTTGCGATGGGTATGTTTGGTTAAAGAGTCGCTATTAGCGACGTTTCGTCTTGCCAATATTGTGGCAATGCATTTCGGGCAAAGCATGTACTTGCATGTGTAATCGGTGAAGACCTTCAACAATCATCTCCACGTTTCATGTTCAAGTATCCAAGCTGGAGTATTTGTTGGATGCGGCGATGTGAAGTTTGGAGCTGATCTTTTATGAATCTATAGTTTTAATTTGAAACTGCGTCTTTCAAAGCGATGGCGTCACAGACAAATGAACGTGACTTGAACGCTGGCTTAACCTTTGGAAACCATTATGTCCTCAGATTAAATTACATTTATTTGAATATATTTTATGCATCAAAATGATGGTTTGGAAACGATCTTATGTCGTGAAGGTTTTGCATGCCCTGATTTGATGTTGATAACTTCGAAGCCAAATTTCCTAAGTGTAGAAATCGCAGACCGCGTGCTATCTGCCGTCCATCCCAATCTCTTACAAATCTCAGTTGAAGCGCACCCATCTTCTTGCGAGAGCATACCAATGAGTAGCGAATGCTTCGTAGGTTTCGTAGCCGTTCCTGAAGCCTTTGATTGCTCAAAAGCAGGTGTCGAACTTTCAGTAGTTTCGCGGGGTTTTAGAATATTTTGGTTCACAGGTTGTCCTTTTACGGTCCTGTCAGACCAATTCTAACTCGTCTCAAAATACCGCAATTACGTAAACCTAGAAAGCACAAATTTGGGACCACTCAAC
>CAXBJO010000014.1:0-75853 GCA_963976255.1 uncultured Rhodobacterales bacterium | reverse complement strand
CTCATAACCTGAAGGTCGTAGGTTCAAATCCTACTCCCGCAACCAAATATACGTCGTGATTACAATGCACAGCACCCTGCGGGGTTCTTTTGCGTTTATGGGTGGTTGGCTGGTGCTACGTTTTCGCCTTGGGGAAGCCTTAATGGAGAAAATTCCTGCACCAGTAGGCAGAAATACGAAAAATGATTCGTTAAATCGTCTAGGACGGCCAGCTAACTAAATTTGATCATTGGTAGCTATGCGGACAAAGCTGTCGTTCGTAGCGAAGCGGAAATTATCCAGACGGGTCAACTTTCAAATCAGAGCAATTTAGAATTTATGCGACAAGGAAAGTGTTCCGCCTAAACTTTCTATACCGCCGGAACCTAACCCACCATAGGTTGCCTCCAACCGAATAGATGAATTTTCGTTTGATAGACCTATTCCAACAGCAACAGTTCCAGACAAGGCATTGTTCATTTGAAGAACACCTGCAGCATTGTAGATTCCTGGATCCTGGAAAACCCACGTCATCTCCGCAGATGCATATGGCTCGATCGCAATCTTTCTGTATTCTTGAATATGAGAAATTTCAAGCTTAGAGGACAGAGTTCCAATCGCGGCATGACCTTCGGGTACGATTACTGAACGATTGCCATCTGTCACAGAATAGAGCCCCCAATCTTCTTCCATGTAAAAGACTCGGGCACTGGGCCTAATTGTGAAATCTTTAAAGCTAGTTTTTCCTGACAGAATTGCTTCAACCAGCCAACGATCTGTGTTGAAATCTCCGGAGTAATTGGTGCCAAATACTGTCTGTGCGGCATTATTTTCGCTTTGTCCCCACATTGCACGTGCATCAAATTGCATTCCGTCCAAGAATTGCGTGGATAGGAAAGGGCCAATTGCCCATCCTGTCCCACTGGCCTCTCCCAGACCAGATTCCATTCGATCTTCAAACCAGTCAATTTGCCCCATAACTCCAATGTTCAAATCCGGGTTTATTGGTATGGTCACGCCTGCATATCCGACGAAAAAATTACCCGTGGTAGAAGCAATTGAATCTAAACCTTGCTCGTCATCGAAAATCGCAAACTGTCCTTCAGCCCAAACAAACGGATCAACCTGATCCACACAGTTTTTAGATCCGGATGTAAGCGCAAAGAAACCCATGGTTTGGTCGCCATCCCCTGAGGCACTTACAAAACCGTGTTTACCATTGTCTGAACATTTCCTGTCAAATTGTGTACGGTACATGGTTGGTGAGTTACCGGACAACAAAGTCATTCTCCTGGCTACAAAATTATGGGTTTGGCTCGCAAACGCCTGAGCGACCTGATTATTTATACCGCTATCCTCATCACTGATTGTGTTGGTGGCGGTAAGCGTTACGCCAAGGGTTGCGGTGCCCGATGTGATCGAGTCCAATGTGACGATGACGGTCTCGTCGCCCTCAATATCAGTGTCATCAAGAACGGCGACATCAATTACTGTGCTCAGCGATCCTGCTGGAATGGTGACAGTACCTGAAAGCGTTGTGTAATCGGTACCAGGCGTTGCCGTGCCAGTCACAGAATAAGCGATGACAGTATCCGTTGTGCTGACAATATCCTGGCTGACGGTCAGTTGACCATTGGTCGCTGGCTCACTGCCATCGGTGGTGTTGGCGATGATGACAGCGCTCGCCGCCCCAACATTAATATTAATAGCTTGCGAAGCGAGACGTTGGTCGTCAGGATCAAGTTCAAGAATTGTAAAACTAAAACTTACCACAACACCGGTTACTGTCATTAATACGGTGTATGTCCCAGCAGATAAATCAATTTGGTTATCATCAGCAGGCGAAACACCTCCTGCGGCTAAGCCAGGTCCGGAAATGTTGACTGCCGTAATTGCGGTAGCTTTATCCACTACAAAACATAAATCTGTAGGGTTCGCTGTCTGACAGTGTGAGATTTCTGCTCGATCATTGAATGCAGTATTTGCATTGCCTCCTGCAGCGGTACATGTGATTGCACCACCATTATCGAAATCGATTTCCAGAACATCCAGACCACTTGCCCCCGGATTTGAAAGTTCCGAATTCACTGAATCCACTACAGACAGTGAGCATGATTGGGCAAAGCTCTGACCACTGGTCACTAATACGGATAAAAACTCAACAAAAGCACACACAATATTTTTCGTGACCAGCATATAAACTGTGCTGGTTGCAGAAGAGAGACACTATCAATCGACAAAACTGAAATGCCTATATTGCTCTGCATTTTGTTTAAATCCCTCACAAAGCTGTTAAAACCACTTTAACGGCATCCGAAATTATTAACTGTTAACGTTTAATTAATATAGGGGAGCCATAATTTTATTTTAGAGCCAAAGTGAGAAAAGCGACTCGTTGTTGCTGGTAGGTAACAAACCGCAACGCTGAAAATGGCCGATACAGACATCTAAGATCAACAATATAACTTAGAGCGAATGTCGTATATGGGCCGTTACAAGCTAAGCTTGGTTAGTCGTTTCTCTAAATCAGCACGGCTATGAAGAAAGTCGATAATCACGACCTCCAGTTTCTGCGTTTTCAAAAAAACAATATAGTGTTGCCCAGCCCTAGTGAAACGCAATTCCTCGTTGGGTAAAGTATCTGCCAATAGCGAACAGCTTTGGCTTATAGCCTGCCCCTCGGCAATTTTTTTACAAACGGTTATGAGCTCATCTCGATAGATTTCTGCCTGTCGCGGACCAAATTGATCAAAAGTCCAATTTGCTATGTCTAGCAAGCTCTCTTCTGCCTGCTTTGTGAGAAACCATTTCATTGCTATTTTCAGCTATCGCTTAAAGGCGCGTTTGATGGCGTCAGCGCCTGTACCTGCCGCGTATTCACCAGCTCTGGCCTGTTGAAGGCCAGTATTTAGCCTTGAACGTAGGTCCGCTAAGGTAGCTTCTTCGTGTTCTAATAGACGTATACCTGCTCGTAATACCTCACTGGCATTTTGAAAGCGACCGGTTGTCACGAGTGCGGCCACTAGTTCTTCTTGTTGATCCGTTAGAACGACGTTGCGTGTTGCCATAGTGGTTTCTCCTTTATGGCAATATATGCCAATTTCGTTATGGATGTCCAGAAGTTACACTAAATCTCGATCCCTTCGGAATAGACAAAGCATCTTCTAATTCAACACAAAGGTATCGAACTGTGCTGTCCATCTTCGTGTGCCCAAGCAAAAGTTGAACTGCGCGAAGATTGCCCGTTTTGCGATAAATCTCTGCGACTTTAGTCCGCCGCATGGAGTGCGTACCATAACCATTTGGTTCTAGACCAATCGAAGTCACCCACGTTTTTACTGCGCGTGCATACTGGCGCGTGGAAATGCGGTCACTTTCATGAAACCTGCTTGGAAACAAAAAAGCGTAACCTTGCATGCGCGGATGTGCGATCCAATCCATTAATGATTTACGGGTCTGCTCCGAAATCTCGAACTGAACGGGTTTGCCCGTCTTTCTTTGAAAGATTGATGTGCGCTCTTTGATGTTTCCTGCTGTGTAAACGTCAGTTACCATTAAACGAACTCGGTCACACCCGCGCAGATTACTATCAATGGCTAAATTGAAGAGTGCGAGATCGCCCAAACGTGTTTGGGGCGCAAGGGGCGTTTTTGACCGATCACGCGGCCACGGTTCTATCGCCAGATGATCCACCCTGACGATGCTGACGTTAGACACGCGCAACATGGCGTGTTGTGCGGTTGCAGGTCAGGGGGCGGGCATTGCGGCGGCGATTTCAGTTGTGGATAATGTGCCACTGAACGGTGTGGATATGACCAAGGTTCAGGCAGAATTGATCGCGCAGGGGGGGCGTATCGCATAACTCATTTGCAACAGATCGGATCGAATGCGTTTGAGCCGCTTGCAAAATATGCCAAAACGCCGCATTTCAGATCTAAATGCGCAATCATAAGCGTTACGAGCAGGAACGAAATGTATAAAATCCTTTTGACGGTGAGCCTTTTTGTATTGGCCGCTTGTGACGCGCGGTATGAGCCAACGCCTGTGCCGACCCCGACACCAGTGTCATCACCAGCACTTGCACTTGTGGCGACGCAAAGCGCGGATCCCATATATTACAATGGCGTTTATCCACGGTTTAGCGATGAAGATCCCCATGAATGGGCGGGCATACGTCCCGGCCGTTATCCGATTCACGGCATTGATATTTCGAAATACCAAGGGGATATTGATTGGCCGACAGTGCGTCGTTCAGGGGTCAGTTTTGCATATATCAAGGCGACCGAGGGTGGCGATCATTTGGACGAAAAGTTCAAAGAAAACTGGGCTGGTGCCGCGCGTGGTGGTGTGCAACGTGGCGCATACCATTTTTACTATTTTTGCAGCACTGCCGCCGAGCAGGCGAAATGGTTTATCAAAAATGTACCCCGCGACAGCACCGCGTTACCGCCGGTGTTGGATATTGAATGGAACCTGCAATCGAAGACCTGCCCGGGAAAACCCACCGCCAGTTTTATTCGAAGTGAAATGACACAGTTTATCAAAATTGTGACCGCATATTATGGTCGCCGCCCGTTGATTTATACTACGGTAGATTTTTTCGCGGACAATCAGATTGGCCGTATTCAGGGTGCCGATTTTTGGTTGCGGTCGGTTGCGGATCATCCGTCAAAAACCTATCCACGCCAACCGTGGACGTTTTGGCAATATACCGGCACCGGAAATGTTCGTGGAATTGAAGGTAAGGTTGATATAAATGCCTTTGCGGGAACCCCGTCTGAGTGGAATTCGTGGGTGTCGTACCTACGCCAATAACCTTGCAGAACGCACCATTCATCCCTAAGTAGGCATCATGTCCAAAGTCATTCTCCTTTTTCTGATCTTTATCATGGTTCTTGGAATCTTTGGTAAACTCCGCCTGCCAAAATTGCCCGCCTTGAAGCGCCGAAAAGGTGTTGAAGAGGCGAAAAAATGTGTCAAATGTGGTGCGTTTTTATTCAAAGGTATGACGTGTAATTGCAAAGCAAAAACGGACACTAAGGGCAAATGATGGATTGGATTTATGTGGGGATCGGACTGATCTTGTTGTTGATCGGCGGCGATACGTTGGTTCGAGGCGCAGTTGCTTTGGCCGCGAAATTGGGGATACCGACATTGATTGTCAGCTTGACCGTTGTGGCGTTTGGCACGTCGGCACCTGAATTGTTGATTGCAGTACAATCCGCATTAAATGGCGTTCCAGAATTGGCGTTGGGTAACGTTATTGGGTCGAACACGGCGAATGTTTTGTTGGTTTTAGGCGTTCCCGCACTGTTATTTGGACTGAATTGCAATGACTCAGGCGCCAAGGCGAATTACCTTTATTTGGTGGCTGTCACGGTTTTCACAATGGCGATTTTTTACACGCAGCCTTTGTTTATCTGGCAGGGTTTGTTGCTGTTGACGGTATTAGCTTTGATTTTATTTATCAGCTACCGCGCGGCGCAAAGCAGTCGCGTCATGCGGGCTGCATTAGAAGAGGAAGTTGGCGAAACCTATATTGAAACGTGGAAAATGGCCGCGTTTTTAATTTTTGGCCTTGTTTTCCTGCCGCTTGGAGCCAAGTTGTTGGTTGATGGTGCGGTAAATATCTCGACTGCTTTTGGCGTGCCAGAGGCGGTTATCGGTCTGACATTGGTTGCCCTTGGCACCAGTTTGCCCGAATTGGCAACAACCGTCATGGCGGGTCTTCGACGCCAAGGTGATGTGGCATTTGGGAATGTTTTGGGATCCAACATGTTCAACCTGTTGGCGATTGTTGGGGTTGCGTCGTTTTTTGGACCGATACCTGTCGACGCTGAATTCTTTCAATTGGATATTTGGATCATGCTGGCCAGCACGCTATTAATGGCGCCGTTCGTGATGTTCCGTTGGAGGTTGCACAAGGTGTGGGGCATATTTTTCGTTGTGTGCTATGTTGTTTATATACTTGTATTACTCAGCTAGGGAAAGTGGGATATGGATTATAAGGCCGCATTAATCACCGGGGCAGCGGATCGGTTGGGGCGCGCCATGGCGTTGGAATTGGCGGCGCGCGGTGTGAACGTGGTTATCCATTATTCCAACAGTGTTGAAATGGCGGCGACAACCGTGGCCGATGCCATCGCACTGGGTGTGCAGGCCGTTGCCATTCAAGCCGATCTGACAGATCGCGACCAAGCGGATGCATTGGTGGCGCGTGCGGTGGATGCCATTGGGCAGTTGGATGTTTTGATTAATAACGCTTCTATTTTTGAGTACGATAATTTGGGCACTGCCACGCATGCGGGGTGGGATCGCCATATGTCATCCAATTTCCAAGCGCCGTTTATTTTGACACAGGCCTTTGCCGCGCAGGCACCCAAGGTTGGCACTGATGGTGAACCATTGGCGCAGGCGGCGATTATTAATATGGTCGATCAAAGGGTGCGTAAATATACGCCTGAATTCATGACTTACTCGCTGGCTAAAAATGCGCTGTGGACGCTGACACAGACATCCGCACAGGCGTTGGCACCAGCCATTCGTGTGAATGCGATTGGGCCAGGGCCGACGTTGCAGGGAACACGCCAAAGTCGGGCGCATTTCGATGGGCAACGCGGTGCCACCATTTTGCAACGCGGCGCGAACGTGGATGACATTGTGGGCGCGATGCGATATTTTTTGGACGCGGTGGCGGTGACGGGACAGTTGATTTGCGTCGATGGTGGCCAACATTTGGGTTGGAAAACGCCTGATATTCGCGGAGTCGAATAATCAAAGCCTGACAAATACGACACGAATTTTCCATATAGCCGCGGGCAAGTTGTCCACGTTGTAACGTTTTCGTAATCTCTTGTTAAAAAAACTTAACGTTTTCAGGAGTTTGTCCGTAGTGGAAGTTTTAATCGTTTATTATCAATAGTTTGAAAAGTGCCTAATAATTGTGCAAGTTACAGAACCTAGCCTATTTAAACGAAAAAATCGCGTTCACGGGAACTTATCCGCAGACTTATCCACAGATTCAGTGGATAGTTTCACCCTTGTCTCGAATAAGATTTAAGTGCAGGCAACGACAGAATCAGGCAAACAGGTTTTATGAGCGAAACAACGACCCACCAGACGCCCAAAGGGCACGACGTGATCAAAGGCTATTTGCGCACATTAGACGGCAGTCCGGGCGTTTACCGCATGCTGGATGACACCGGTGCGGTGTTATACGTGGGCAAGGCGCGAAATTTGAAAAACCGTGTGTCGAGCTATGCCAAGCCCACGGGACATTCGGCGCGGATCGGGCGGATGATCGCAAATACCGCCAGCATGATGTTTTTGACGACGCAAACCGAAACAGAAGCGCTGTTGTTAGAACAGAACCTGATCAAACAATTGAAGCCGCGTTATAATGTGTTGTTGCGGGATGATAAAAGTTTTCCAAATATTGTGATTACCAGCGGGCATGAATATCCCAAAATTGCCAAACATCGCGGACGACGCGCCAAGGATGCCGAATATTTTGGCCCCTTTGCCTCGGGGCAGGCGGTGAACCGTACCTTGCATCATTTGCAAAAAATATTCCTGTTACGCACCTGCACCGACAGCGATTTTTCCAATCGAACGCGCCCCTGTTTGCAATATCAAATCGCACGTTGTTCGGGGCCATGTGTGGGAAAAATCAGCCCGCAGGAATATGGCGGACTGGTCGATGATGCACGTAAATATTTGCAAGGCAAAAGCACCAAGTTTCAGGAAAAAATGGCGGCAGAAATGGCGACGGCCAGCGAAGCCCAAGAGTTCGAACGCGCCGCCAGTTTGCGCGACCGTATTCGTGCACTGACCTATGTCCAAGGCAGCCAAGGGATTAATCCACGGACAGTTCCAGAAGCGGATGTGGTCGCGCTGCATATGGACGGCGATCAGGCCTGTATCCAAGTGTTTTTTATCCGCGCGCATCAAAACTGGGGCAATCATGCGTATTATCCGCGCAATTCATCAGGCGCGGATTCTGACGAGGTGATGGAGAGCTTTCTGGCGCAATTTTACGACAACAAAACCCCGCCCAAGTTGATCTTGGTATCGGCCGAGGTTGCCAATGTTGATTTGTTGGCCGAAGCATTGACTGCCAAGCGTGGCACAAAAGTTGAAATTATTCAGCCCATCCGTGGTGAACGCGCCGAATTGGTGATGAACGCGCATCGCAACGCCCACGAGAGTTTGGCGCGTAAAATGAGCGAGAGCGCGACACAGGCAAAGTTGTTGAAAGGGTTGGGCGTGGCGATGAATTTACCCGCACCGCCGCAGCGGATTGAGGTGTATGACAACAGCCACATCCAAGGTGCATTCGCTGTCGGTGCGATGATTGTTTCGGGGCCTGATGGGTTGATGAAATCGGCATATCGCAAGTTTAATATCAAATCGGAAACCACCACACCGGGTGACGATTTTGGCATGATGAAAGAGGTTTTGGAACGCCGCTTCAAGGCGTTGTTGAAAGATGACCCTGAACGCAAGGGCGAAAACTGGCCCGATCTGTTACTGATTGATGGTGGTGCGGGTCAGGTCAGCGCTGTGGCCCAGATTTTGGATGAATTGGGCGTGACCGATGTGCCATTCGTAGGTGTCGCCAAAGGCGTTGATCGTGATCAAGGCAAAGAAGAGTTTTACCGCACAGGCAAACCCGTTTTCGCCCTGCAGCGCAACGATCCCGTTTTGTATTTCATCCAACGCTTGCGCGACGAAGCGCATCGATTTGCAATCACCACGCACCGCGCAAAACGATCCAAGGCGATTGGCGTGACCACATTGGATGATGTCCCGGGCGTTGGCGCGATGCGAAAACGTGCTATTTTGGCGCATTTTGGATCGGCCAAGGCGGCGTCGGGTGCATCATTGAAAGATTTGAAAGCGGTTGACGGCCTGTCGGATGCATTGGCACAGGTAATTTACGACTTCTTCCATGACAAAGGTTAGGGTATGGATTACAAAACCGTAAATGCGTGATCGCAGGAGTGTAATGTGAACTGGAATATCCCAAACATTTTGACAACCTTTCGAATGCTGGCAGCACCCGCTGTTGTCTTGGTGTTTTTAATATTGACGCGACCCTATGCCGATTGGGCGGCGTTGATTTTATTCGTCGGCGCGGCGCTGACGGACTATCTGGATGGCTATTTGGCGCGTAAATGGAACCAACAAAGTGCGTTTGGCACCATGTTAGATCCGATTGCAGATAAGGCGATGGTTATTTTGGCATTCCTTGCGATTGTCGGACTGTACGGTTTGACAGTGTGGATTGCAGTCCCCGCCACAGTGATTTTATTGCGCGAAGTTTTCGTTTCTGGCCTGCGTGAATTTCTGGGCGATAACGCTGGTAAATTGGCGGTGACCAAAATTGCAAAATGGAAAACAACGGCACAGATGGTGGCGATTTCTGTTCTGTTTGCGCAGGGAATTTTTGAAACCAACTTTGGCATGGCGATGCAGGGGATGGATCAGGGCGCGGGTATGGAAACACTTGCGGATACGGATCAGAAAATGAACAGTCTGCGGTGGAATTACGAAGCCTCGATTTATACGTATTGGGCGGGGATCGCATTGTTGTGGGTCGCCGCCCTGCTGACGTTTGTGACGGGCTGGGATTATCTGAACAAGGCGATGCCGTATCTGAAAGGCGATGCGAAATGAACCTGAATGTTGTGTATTTTGCGTGGTTGCGTGAACGCATTGGCGAACCATCCGAGATGATTGAAACCACGGCGGGTACAGTCAATAAATTGGTGAGCGAATTGCGCGCACGCGATGATCGTTATGCGCTGGCGTTCAGTGATTTATCTGCCGTTAGGGTTGCCGTGGATCAGGTTCTAACGGATTTTGATGCGCCGTTGAGCGGTGCAAGTGAAGTTGCCTTTTTCCCACCAATGACAGGCGGGTAAAACAAATGCCCAGCTTCGTCCAAGAACAGGATTTTGATTTAGCAAACGAATTGGCGCAGTTGAAAGGCGGCGATGGATCGGCGGGCGCGGTTGTCAGTTTTACCGGACTGGTGCGTGGCGATGATGAATTGTTTGCATTGGAGTTGGAACATTACCCCGCCATGACAATCAAGGCGTTACAGGGCATTGAAAACGATGCCCGCAAACGGTGGGGGTTGATTGATGTGCGGATTATTCATCGGTTTGGGCGGTTGGAATTGGGCGCGCAGATTATGATGGTTGCTGTATCCGCCCCGCATCGCCGCGCGGCTTTTGATGCGGCTGATTTCATCATGGATTATCTAAAATCCCGCGCACCGTTTTGGAAACGTGAGCACACGGCCACAGGTGCCGCGTGGGTGGATGCCAAGGATGACGACGAGGATGCGTTGAAGCGCTGGTCGGATTAAGCGCCGTTGCGCAACTCTTCGACTTCGCGTCGTGCAGCACCCAAACCTTCCATTGCGGCGGCCAATTCGGCCTCTGCTTGGGAAATGCGGTTGGTTAATTCCCATTCGCGTTCCTGCAATGCCGCTTCTGCGGTGTCTTTGGCCTGTTCCATTTCGTACAGGCGGTTGGCAAGATCGTCGATTTCACCCATGTTGGATGAGTTGATTTTGTTCAATCCGCCATAAGCCCAACGCAGGATCCAGCCCAAAAGGAATGTTAAGAAAAACGCCAGTGCAATAACACCAATCAGTTCGTCGCGGTTCATAATTATGGTTTCCTCTTGATGTCATCAGCGTTCATTATTTGCGCACCTTGATCGGCGGGCTCTTCGTCTGATGCTTGGGCGGGTGTTGGGGTGGTCAATTTAAAAACGATGCGGCGATTTGCTTCGCGGCCGTCCTCTGTTCCATTGTCGGCGATTGGATCAACAGAACCGTAACCTACGGCTTTGAGCCCAGATGTAAGCACACGTTGTGACAAAAGCGCGGACAAAACTGCTTCGGCACGTTGTTGGCTTAGTCGTTGGTTCAACTCTTCGGAACCTGAGCTGTCGGTGTGACCTTGAACTTCGAATTTAGCCTTGGAACAACTGCGAAGGATTTCTGCTATGGTAACAATGGCGCCGCCGCTTTCGGGTTTGATGTCCACTTTACTGGGCGCAAAATCTATTGGTTGTTCTTGCAGGGCTTGGTTCAAATCGGCCTCGCAGATTTCGGGCGCTACAGTGGATGGGCGCGGTATTAGCCGTTCGTTATATTCTGCCTTAATTTTATAGACCTCTTTGGGGCCGACACGTATCGCTAGAATGCGTGAAATTTCACCAGCGGCGGCTTCGTTTGTGGAAACGCCGCTGACTTCGATTTGATCGGGTTGCACAATCAATGCGCCGTGGTGTAATTGGGCGAACGCCTCTAGGCCACCCAACACACGTATCGGCCAACCATCGGGCAAGTTTTCATCCAGAAGAGTTTGCATGTAAACATTTTCGTGACCAAACAACGCTTTGGCGTATGTCTCCACAGCGATTTTTGTGGCTTCGGATGGTAAGCGTCCGCGCAACTGAATTGATCCTTCGGGACTGCGGGTTGCGGTAAAATCGGGTTGGATTATTTCACCGGTATTTCCGTCCAAAACCAGCTTTGGTGTCAGAATTGTCGACAGGGAAAACAGTTCTGGCAAGCTGTTTTCAAGTTTCCCAATTACAGTGTCGAATGTTTGTTGCGGCGTTTTTTGCGATGCAATCAGCGAGACATCGCTGTCTGTGAATGTTAATGAACCACCGTCCAATTGCGATAACGCCGCGATCGACATTTCAATTGCAACAGCCCAATCAGGCGTTGGAACACCCAAGCCGATGTTGCAATTGGCGGGCCGCACCATGCCCGCGGCGCGTGCGGCGCGAATGATTTTCTGTTTGGTAATTTCCGTGTCCGCAGAACAGCCATCCAATGTTGCGACACCATCTTCGATATTAAAGCGCAGGGTGAAGGGCGAAATGACGGGGCGTGGTGCGGTGATATTCATTTCCAACCGCACGCCAACGGGTTGGTTTTGCAACAGGGAATGCTCGACAGATGTTTTTTCTGTTTGGGATTCGGTTACTGCGGAAACAACAACCAGATCTTGGGTGACGCTGATTTTTGCGCGTTGCAGGTTTGCCAAACTGCTGACGCCAAATTGTAATGCGGCCTCCCAAGTTTCGGGCAGGGGGTAATCCACCTCTTCTAACATATCGGTGACTTCAATCCTGTTTGATATATCTTGGATTGTGTCGATAATATTTGCGCGGCCAGATTTCGATGGGATTAAGCCAATCAATGAAACGCGATCCTGGTTGCGTAATGCCTCGAGCGAGAATTTAGGGGGTGTTAAGTCAGCTTTTTCCAGTATCGTAATATTGTCGCGGATGCGTGTTGGCTCGATGAATTTGCCAACTGATTCCAACACATTAAAACGCGCGGTCTCGTTTGGTGCTAAGCCCGTTAAATTTAGGCGTAAACCATTGGCGCGGAGATTAACCCAATCCTCGCCTGATAAAAAGATAGCCTTTTCAAGCCGCTCTTCGGTGTATTGTTGAAATTTATCAACTGCTTGGATCGCACCAAAATAAGAGCCAGCGGCAACAAGGATGAAACTAATCAACCCAAAAAGAAGAGCGGTGCGGTGCATTTAAAAGCCTAAGTTTGATGTTTGTTCCGCGTTCTACGCTATGCGGGTTAACGGTTCAAGCGAACCCGAACATCATCTGTAACGCGAAGGCGAAAATAAACCCAAGTATCGGCAAAAGTCCAGCATCGCGGTTGGTGCGAAACAGCCATAGGCAGGTTTCCGCGTTATCGATATCCAATTTGCCCAATTGCCACGACAGATGCATCCCAAACGCCCAAATTCCCATGATTGCAACAACTGTGGCCAAAATGTTCATCTGTGGTGCCAATGCCATAATCAATGCCGCAGCCATCAGGACAACACTGATGATCAAAAAGCCAAGTAACCATTTTTTGGTGTAGGAATGAAACAGTCGCGCGGTGGATTTCACCCCGATTAGCGCGTCATCCTCTTTGTCTTGGTGGGCATAAATTGTATCGTAAAATAGCGTCCATGAAATGCCCGCCAGATACAGCAAAATCGGCGACCAAGTCAGTGAACCAGTATGCGCGACCCAGCCCAATAAGGCACCCCAATTAAACGCAACGCCCAAAAACACCTGTGGCCACCAAGTGAACCGTTTTGCGAATGGGTAAATTGCGACGGGGATTAAGGCGCTGATGCCCAAGATGATTGCGGTTGTGTTGAAGGTGAACAAAATGAACGCGGCGATGCCCATTTGTAGGATCATCCAAATCGTGGCGCCGCGCGTGGTAACCTGGCCCGATGGAATGGGGCGTGATTTGGTGCGTGCCACCTGTGCATCCAAATGACGATCCGTGATGTCGTTCCACGTACATCCTGCACCACGCATCAGGAATGATCCCAATGCCAAGGCAATGATCAACCAACGATCACTGTCGTCAAACCGGCCATCGGACAGGATTGCCAAGCTGAGCGACCACCAACAAGGGATCAATAATAACCACGTTCCCGCCGGACGGTCCGCACGCGACAGGCGTAAATACGGGCGTGTAAATGCAGGCGCAAAACGATCAACCCAATTTTTATCAACAGCATCAGCCACGCGGCCTGTTTGATCTGGTGTTTGGGAATTTTCAGACATATTGTTCGCCTATGGATACACGCGCTAAAATCAGGCTCTTTGTAGACGCTCAACTGGGCGAAGGGCAATCAATATTACTGAACCGTGATCAGGCGAATTACCTGTTTAATGTGATGCGCCTGTCGGTTGGTGCGTTCGTTTCGGTGTTCAACGGAACGGATGGAGAATGGCAGGCCGAGGTGGTGGAGGCGACCAAACGTAAGGGCATCATGATTGCCCGCACCCAATCGCGCCCGCAATTGAATCCACCCGATTTGTGGCTGTTGTTTGCGCCGATTAAAAAGGCACGCACGGATTTTATTGTGGAAAAAGCCACCGAAATGGGCGCGTCGCGGATTTGTCCTGTGAATACAGATTACACCAATTCAGACCGCATTCGTCAGGATCGATTGCAGGCGCATGCCGTCGAAGCGGCGGAGCAATGTGGCGGCACGTTTGTCCCGCCCGTGGATGAATTGGCAAAGCTGAGCGCGATCTTGGACACATGGCCGGCGGATCGACATTTACTGTTTTGCGACGAAACAAAGGTTGGTGAAGCCGTGGCGAATTTGGCGGATCAAAGACATGATAAATGGGCGATTTTAATCGGGCCAGAGGGCGGGTTTAGTGATGAAGAAGCCGTGCGTTTACGCGCATTGGATTTCGTATCATCAATCAGTTTGGGCCCGCGCATCCTGCGCGCTGACACGGCGGCGGTTGCGGCGTTGGCAGTTTGGCAAACCGCGCTGGGCGATTGGCGATGAGTATTATTCGCCCCGCAGTCACAAAATTATTTTCCCGCTGGTCAGAAGCCATCGCCATTGGATTGGGTGTGGTCATATTTGGATACCTTACCATCCGTTCCACAGGTGCCATCCTGCCATTGGTTTACGGTGCGATCACCTTGATCTGTGCGGTCACCTTGTTTGTGGCGGTTCGTCGTGCGCGGATTTTGGGCGAAACAACGGTTATGTCTGGCCATGTTCAAATTGATGAACGCCAAATAACCTATTTTAATTTGGGGCAAAGTTGGTCTGTTTCGCTGAACGATCTGACATCGGTTGTAATCGAAACCACCGGCGCAGGGCCGATTAAAGACGATATTTTTTGGGTAATTCGCGATCAATTCGGGTCGGTTGTGCGTATTCCGAATACCGCAGGTGGGAATGAGACGTTGTTTGATGCTGTGTCTGCCTTGGATGGTGTTTCGTTTGAACAAATTACGGCGGCGATGGGATCGACATCACCTGTCATCTTCACGATTTGGCGAAAGGGCTGAAATAGGGGTTTGGATGCTTGCATCCCACCGCGCGGTTTGATTAGGTCGCTTCAGCAAAAGCAAAGGAACCAACCCCATGTCTATCCCCCAAAGTGGCGGCGGCCCGATTGAAGATATGTCTCAATTGGCCGAATATCTGGAAGACGGATGTAAACCGACGGCAGATTGGCGCATTGGCACCGAGCATGAAAAATTCGGCTATTGCAAAGATACCCTGAAACCATTGCCGTACGAAGGCGAGAGGTCGATCAAAACCATGTTGGAAGGTTTGCGCGACACCTTCAACTGGTCGCCTGTATTGGAACAGGGCAACATCATTGGATTGGAAAAAGACGGCGCGAATGTATCGCTGGAACCGGGTGGGCAATTGGAATTGTCGGGCGCGCCATTGGAAACCATCCATGAAACATGTGACGAGGTGAATGTGCATCTGCGCGAAGTGCAGGAAGTTGCGGATCGCATTGGCGTTGGATTTATCGGTTTGGGTGCGGCACCTGAATGGTCGCACGAAGACATGCACATGATGCCCAAGGGGCGGTATCGTTTGATGACGGATTACATGGGGCGCGTGGGCACCCACGGCACCCAAATGATGTATCGTACCTGTACTGTCCAAGTGAACCTTGATTTCGGATCAGAGGCGGACATGGTCAAGAAAATGCGCGTCGCGCTGGCCTTGCAGCCTGTTGCCACCGCATTATTCGCGAATTCACCGTTTTTTGATGGTAAACCAAACGGCCACAAATCATGGCGGTCGCGCATTTGGCGTGATCTGGACGCGGATCGCACCGGCACATTGCCGTTCTTTTTCGAGGATGGCATGGGGTTCCAGCGGTATGTCGATTACGCCTTGGATGTGCCGATGTATTTCGTTTACCGCGATGGCCAATATATTGACGCGCTGGGCCAATCGTTCCGTGATTTCCTGAATGGTAAATTGCCCGCATTGCCCGGTGAAACGCCGACGATGTCCGATTGGGCGGATCATTTGACCACCTGCTTCCCCGAAGCAAGGATCAAGAAGTTTATGGAAATGCGCGGCGCAGATGGTGGCCCGTGGCGGCGTATTTGTGCATTACCTGCATTTTGGGTTGGTTTGATGTATGACGCATCTGCATTGGATGCGGCGTGGGACATTTGCAAAGGTTGGGATTTGGAAACACGCGAAAAAATGCGTGTGGATGCATCGGTTTCGGGATTGCAGGCCGAAACCAATGGTATCAAAATGATCGATCTGGCGTCTGAGGTTCTGAAATTATCACAGGCTGGTCTGGCCGCGCGTGGCCGCGAAGGTGCGGGCGGGATGATCCCCGACGAAGTGCATTTCCTGAATGCATTGCAAGAGAGCATTGATACAGGAAAAACACCCGCAGACGAGTTGCTGGAAAAATATCATGGCGAGTGGAATGGGGATTTGAAACGGATTTATTCCGAGTTTAGTTACTAATGCAAACGGCCGCCACGTTGGGCGGCCTTTGTTTTAGGCGGGTATCGATTTAGCTGTATCGGTTTTCGCCTTCTGGTGCGCGTGTTGCCAACCAATAGATCAACAGAATCCAACCCACAATTGGAATGAGCCACAGCAATTGCCACCAGCCAGATTTGTCGATGTCATGCAGGCGACGGGCGGCCACGGCGAGTGAGGGAATGAGAACGGCCAGTTGAAAAATGCTTGATAAAGGGCCAAAAGATTCAAGGCTAAAGACGATCACATCAATGATGCTTAGAATAATGCCCACGATCATGGTGAACAGTACAAACCACCAATATTCGGAACGAATGGCGCGGCCATTGAAGTCAGCGTATTTTGCGAAGACGGTTCTTACGGAAGTCATGAAGTCCATGTTTATTTTCCTGATGCGTATGAGTGAGAAACAAATTTAGTTATATCTTGTAACTATGGCAAAAACCAAGCGGGAGGTCAAAGAAGAAGAGCTTACTGTCCAATCTTGGATTCCGTTCCTGCACGGATGCGGGCGATATTTTCACTGTGACGCCACCAAATCAATGTGGCCAAGATCACCATCAATAACACCGCGCTGGGCATGCCCAAAATCGCGACCCACAGGATTGATGACGCGCTGGCCACCAATGCAGACAGGGATGAAATCCGTCCTACCACGGCGGTGATTAGCCATGTTAAGCAGGCGGCAACACCCGCTGGCCAAAACAAGGCCAGCAAGATGCCAAGGAATGTTGCAACACCCTTGCCGCCCTTAAAATTCAACCAAATTGGATAGCAATGCCCAACGAAGGATGCCAATGCGGCGATCTGTGCTGCTGTTTCATCAAACATTAGCCGCGCAACCAGAACCGCAACCGCACCTTTGCCAGCGTCAAACACCAAGGTCAAAAATGCGGCCAATTTATTACCTGTGCGCAAGACGTTGGTGGCGCCAATATTGCCCGATCCAATGTCGCGCAAATCACCCAACCCCATCAGACGCGCCAACACGATACCAAACGGAATCGACCCCAACAGATAGGCGGTAATCGCCACACATATTGCATTCACAATGCCCAGATCGAACAAAGAGGTCATCCGCAATATACCTGTGTACCAGCCACAAAGGTACGCATCACGCGCCCTTGCATACGTCGCCCATCGTAGGGTGTGTTTTTCGATTTTGAATGCAATTCAGTGCGATCCAAAACGAACGGTTTGTCAGGATCAAACAGCACCAAATCCGCAGGTGCCCCAATGGCCATGCGGCCACTGTCCAGGCCCAATAATTTGGCGGGGTTTAAGGATAATGCACGCCACAATGTCGGCATGTCCATATAGTCGCCATGCACCAATTGCATCGCGGCGGGCAGTAATGTTTCCAGCGCAACCGCGCCCGACGCCGCCTCTTCGAAGGGCAGGCGCTTGCTCTCTTCGTCTTGGGGGGTGTGCATTGAGCTGATGATATCGATCAGACCCGACGCCACCGCATCCGCCAATGCGACGCGGTCAACTTCATTGCGCAGGGGTGGTTTGACCTTGAAGAATGTGGGGTATCCTTCGATGTCCAACTCGTTCAGGGTCAGGTGGTGAATGGATGCACCCGCCGTGACGGGCAGGTTCTTTTCCTTGGCGCGTTTTAGGACATTTAATCCCGCCGCGCAGGATAGTTGATCAAAATGCACGCGCGCGCCGGTCATTTCCACCAATGCTAAATCGCGTTGCAATTGCATCCGTTCCGCCATGGGGGACACCGATGGCAGACCCAGTTTGGTGGCCAATGGCCCGCTGGTCGCACAGGCGCCGCGTGAAAGCATCGGTTCTTGGGGATGGGCGATCACCAAGGCGTTCAAACCTTTGGCATATGTCAGGCAGCGCGCGAACACCTTGTTGTCTGCGACCACATGATCGCAATCGGTAAAAGCAACCGCGCCCGCATCCTGTAAAAATCCAATCTCGGCCATTTCGCGACCCTGGCGCCCTTTGGTCAGGGCGGCCATGGGCAGGACGTTGACCACGCTGTCGCTGACGGCGCGGCGGTAGACGAATTGTAATGTTTCGGGGCTGTCCACGGCGGGTTCCGTATCGGGACGGATCACCATTGTTGTCACCCCACCACAGGCGGCGGCGGTGCCAGCGGATTTAAAGCTCTCTTTGTGGCGTTCGCCCGGTTCGCCGATTTTCACACCGATATCGATGATGCCAGGTGCCAAACATTTACCCTGACAGTCAATCATTTCATCAGGTTCGAAATCCAAGTTCGGATTGCCCGTATAAATTCCCGCCAGTTTGGTGTTTTCGATCAGTACCGCACCCACTGTATCCGTGCCCGCCTCTGGATCAATGATCCGCGCATTTGTCAGTAGAATTTTCATAACGCTCTCCCTTGCAAGGCGGCCCGAATTTCGGCGGCGTTTGTGACGCCCAACAACGTGATACCCACACCCCAGCGACCCGTCAGACGCACCGTTGATCCAAATCCCGCGATTTTGCGTGCGGATGAAATCAACATCGGTCGTCCACGGTTAACGTATACCGCGCGATCTGTGATGATCCAGTGTTGGTTTTTGTACATCAGATACGTGATCGTGCCACCAATGAATGACAGGACGGCAACAAATCCCATACCCTCGGTCGTGATGGGTCTGTTCAACGCGAAGGCGATGGTGGCCAAAACGACAAAGGCGATGACTGTGAAGCCAACATTCTTGCGCAGCCAAATATCGCGATCAAATGCACCTTCGAATCGCGTGATTTCTTGGTCAGATAACACAGGTGGCCATTCTTTGGACGGTTGCAGGATTGTGACCTCTTCGATCAAACGATCCGCTTTTTCTTTGTTTGTGCTCATACGCTGATTGCCTCGCGGCGACGCGCACGCAATCCCTGCGCCAACAAATCCATCGCCGCCATGCGCACGGCGACACCCATTTCGACCTGCTCTTGGATCACGGAGCGGTTGATGTCGTCGGCGATGTCGCCATCAATTTCAACACCACGGTTCATCGGGCCGGGGTGCATGACAATTGCATCATCCTTGGCATTCGCCAGCTTTTCCGCCGTTAGACCCCAACGGTAATAATATTCCCGCTCGGACGGGATAAACGCGCCGTCCATGCGTTCGCGTTGCAGGCGCAGCATCATCACCACATCCACGTCCTGTAGCCCTTCGTTCATGTCGTGATAAACCTCGACGCCGAACTGATCGATACCACTGGGCATTAGGGTTTGTGGACCCACCAGACGAATGCGGTTTTCCATTTTGTTTAGCAGGAAAATATTGGATCGGGCCACGCGGCTGTGGGCAATATCGCCACAAATCGCGATGTTTAGGCGATGCAGGCGTCCCTTGGCACGTCGAATGGTTAATGCATCTAACAGCGCCTGTGTTGGATGCTCGTGGCGTCCATCACCCGCATTTAGCACCGCACATTTCACCTTTTGCGCCAGCAAATCAACGGCGCCCGAATTGGGGTGGCGCACCACCAACATGTCGGGATTCATGGCATTCAGTGTCATCGCCGTATCAATCAGGGTTTCACCTTTTTTGATGCTGGAGGCACCCATCGCCAAATTCAAAACATCCGCGCCCAAACGTTTGCCCGCCAATTCAAACGAGGCTTGTGTTCGCGTCGAGTTTTCGAAAAACATATTGATCTGCGTCATGCCAGTTAAGGCACCACCATGTTTTTGTTCCTTGCGGTTCAGGTCGACATAAGTTTCGGCCAGATCAAGGATCGCAGTGATGTCATTGGGTGAAAGGTGTTCGATGCCTAACAGGTGCTTGGGTGTAAAAGCCATATGCGCAGGTCCCTTGCCGATTTTTGGTGTTATATCAGGGGAATTCTTGCAAGCAAGAGGTTTACGAAGCTGCCCCCGCCCAATACGATGGCAAAAAGGAGCGTTAAGTGAGTCTATCCGGTGATTATTACGCCACCAAAGCCGCACTTGAATGGCAATTCGAGATGGGCGTGGACGAGGCGATTGGCGAGATGCCGATCAATCGTTACGACGAACCCGCCGCCAAACCCAAACTGAAAATTGGCGCCACATCCAATATCGCCCCGATTGATATGATTCCAAACATTCTGCCCGTACAGGATGCTGCACCTGATGTCGCCAAAATCTTGGCCGCGAAATGTAACGATTTAGGAGCATTGCGCGATGCGATGGGTGTGTTTGATCTGTGTGCCCTGAAACAAGGTGCGCGAAATTTCGTGTTCAGCGATGGCCCAAAGCAGGCGCGCGTGATGGTGATTGGCGAAGCCCCAAATCGGGACGAGGACAAAGAGGGTAAACCATTTGTCGGGATCGAGGGGTCGTTGGTTGATAAAATGTTTGCCGCCATTGGCATGTCGCGCACGGCCACGGATCGCAATGATGCCATCCATCTGTCGTTGGTTATGCCATGGCGGCCACCACAAGATCGCGAACCATCCGGTGATGAAATTGCAATGATGTTACCGTTTTTGCAACGCCATGTGGATTTGGTTGATCCTGATTACGTTATTCTACTTGGCAATATTGCGTGTTCGGCGGGTTTGAACAAAGTCGGCATCAGCCGGTTTCGCGGCAAATGGACCGAGGCGTTTGGCAAACCCTGCCTGCCGATGTTGCACCCACGTGCATTAATCCGTGACCCGCTGCGCAAGCGCGATGCATGGGCGG
The DNA here is from genome assembly GCA_963976255.1 of uncultured Rhodobacterales bacterium. Taxonomy (GTDB): domain Bacteria; phylum Pseudomonadota; class Alphaproteobacteria; order Rhodobacterales; family Rhodobacteraceae; genus Amylibacter. The sequence goes on along the minus strand of CAXBJO010000014.1, from coordinate 54,875 downwards.
ATTTGCTGACATTAAAAGGACGCATGAAACAATGAGTGAACGTAAATTTCTGCCCGTGCGCATTGCGGTTTTGACTGTTTCCGACACGCGCACCATGGCCGATGATCGATCGGGTGATGTGCTGGTGGATAGGATTGCAGATGCGGGTCATATTTTGGCGGATCGCAAAATTATCGCGGACGAGCGTCAGTTAATTTCGGGTCAATTACAGGAATGGTGCGGACGCGATGACATTGATGTTGTGATTTCGACGGGTGGCACAGGCCTGACGGGGCGCGATGTTACGGTCGAGGCGCACCGCGATGTTTACGAGAAAGAGATCGATGCTTTTGGTACCGTTTTCACAATCGTTTCGATGAAAAAAATTGGCACTTCCGCAGTGCAATCGCGTGCGACGGCCGGTGTGGCGCTGGGCACGTATATGTTTGCCCTGCCGGGCAGTCCGGGGGCGTGTCGCGATGGGTGGGATGAAATCCTGAAGCCGCAATTGGATTACCGCCACATGCCCTGTAATTTCATCGAAATCATGCCCCGTTTGGACGAGCACCTTAGGCGCAAATGATGAATGATGCGGATTTTCCCCTGCTGACGGATTGGCCCGCGTGCGATTACAGCGTGGTTGGCGTTATCATTCAGGACGATTTGAAACGTGCGGGTGTGCAATTGCGCGATGATTTCGATCATGTGTCGTCACCCGGTTTGTGGACGCTTTTCGGCGGTCACGTTGATCCCGGCGAAACAATCGCAGACACCGCACCGCGTGAATTGGCCGAGGAAACGGGTGTCATCGCCAGCATTGATGATTTTGAACCCTTTGCACGATTGGTTCCACCTGACGGTTTGCAGGCCTATCATTATTATTACCGCCTAAAACGCCCTGTTGCGGTGCCCGAAATATCCGTCCACGAAGGTGCAGGTTTTGCGTTCATTCACTATCGCCAATTTAAGCGGTATGATTTTGTTAATTCTGCCAGACTTATTCTTGAACACTTGCGTACACGAAATGAATTTGCGCTTTAGCGACGGAATGCTAAGTTTGATCCGTATAACCATTGGCGACTTGAATTTAGGGATGACATAAATGCGGTTTTTGACACGTGGGCTGTTTGGGCTCTTCTTGACGGCATTGACCGTGGGACTGTTGTTGGCGGCGGTTTATGTTTTCCAAAATGCCAAAAATGAACGCGATGCGCGTAATCGTCCAGGCACGGATCGCGAACGCACATTCACAGCGAATGTATTACCCATCGAAATGGGAACAATTTCCCCTGAACTTACTGCTTTTGGCGAGGTGGTTTCGGGGCGTACATTGGAATTGCGCACGGCCGCCAGCGGAGCATTGGTTGAAATGTCGCCCAATTTTCGTGAAGGCGGCGCGGTGGCGGTTGGTGAATTATTATTTGCCACAGATCCCGCCAGTGCGCGTGCGGACCTTGCGCTGGCGCAAGCATCCCAACGCGAAGCGGTGGCCGAACTTAGCGAAGCGCGTGATGCGTTGATCCTGTCCCAAGACGAGTTGAAGGCGTCCGAGCGTCAGTTCGCATTGCGCATGCAAGCGGCCGATCGGCAAAAATCCCTGCGTAAACGGGGTGTTGGCACCGAGTCGGCATTGGAAACCGCCGAATTGTCCGCCTCAAGTGCTGAAACTGCTGCCCTTGGAAAACGTCAATCTGTGGCCAACGCCAAAGCACGGATTAATTCAGCACAAACGGGTCTGACCCGCAGTGAAATCAATCTGGCAGAGGCGGAGCGCAAATTGAATGACCTGTCTGTAACTGCCAGCTTTGACGGCGTTTTGGCAAATGTGTCTGGTGTTTTGGGTGGTTTGGCAAATGCAAACGAGCGTTTGGGCGAGTTGATCGATCCGAACGCATTAGAAGTTGCCTTTCGCATATCGTCCGCACAATTTGCCAATCTGGCCAGCGCCACAGGTGGGCTTAAGGCGGCCCAAGTTTCCGTTCGTTTTACGGGTCTGACCGCACCAATTTCCGCCCGTGTAGAACGGTCCAGTGCCGCCGTCGGTGAAGGTTTAACAGGGCGCGAAATTTTTGCGCGCTTGACGGGCGACCAAGTGTCATCAGTACGCGCAGGCGATTTTGTAACGATTACAATCACCGAACCCTCATTGGATAATGTCGCGCAAATTCCCGCAACGGCCGCCACGTCCACGGGCGAAGTATTGGTGGTGGGCGACGACAATCGCCTGTCTGCCGCCACAGTCGAAATTTTGCGCAAGCAGGGTGATAATCTGATTGTGCGGGCGGACAATATTAACGGTCAACGCATCGTCAAGCAACGGGTGCCCCAATTGGGTGTGGGCATTTTGATCGAGCCACGCGGTGATGACGCCCCGACAACGGTTGAAGAGCCCCAAAATGTCACGCTGGCACCCGAACAACAGGCGGCGATGATGGCCTATGTCAAAGGTGGCCAGATGCCTGATGACGTCAAAGAACGAATATTAAAACGTATTGAAACAGGCACTGTCCCCAAGCGCATGTTTGATCGTATTTCAGCGAATATGGGGAGCTAGCACATGCGCCGACTTCCTGACAGTGCGGGCGGATTGCTGTCGTATTTTACCCGCCACCGCACGGCCTCTAATTTAATCTTGGTGATCATGTTGGTGCTTGGTATTGCGGCCAGTACGAAAATTCGATCACAGTTTTTCCCCGATGTGGTGATCGACAATGTGTCCGTGACTGTACTTTGGGATGGGGCGGGCCCCGAGGATGTGGACAACGGCATTATTGCCCTGCTCGAACCCGCCTTGTTAAACGTCGAAGGGATCGAGAGTACCTCGTCCAGAGCCCGCGAAGGTGTCGCGTCCATCAGTCTTGATTTTCAGGCAAACTGGGACATGGCACGCGCGGCGGAAGATGTAAAAGTTGCGGTAGACGCGGTTTCAGGCCTGCCAGAGGGCGCAGATGAACCCACCGTGCGCCGTGGTGCATGGCGTGATCGTGTCACGGATGTAATTATTTCCGGCCCCGTATCCACCGACCAATTGTCACGTTTTGCCGATGAATTTTCAGGGCGGTTATTTTTGAACGGTGTCACCCGTGTGTCCATTCGCGGTGTTTCTGCGCCTGAAATTTCGGTTGAAGTCAGCGAAGCAAGCCTGATCCAAAATGATATTTCCCTGTCCGAAATTGCCGACGCGATTGGCCAAGAGGCCGAAGCAGACCCCGCAGGCGATGTGGCGGGTGGTACCGCGCGGGTGCGCACAGGTGTTGCCAAACGCACGGCGGATGAAATCGAAAATATCGCTGTGCGATCCAATGCGGATGGATCGAAACTGCGGGTTGGGGATGTGGCACGTATTATTGTTTCCGGAACGGACGCGGATCGCGCCTATTTCGTGGAAGGTAATCCGGCAGTTTCCATCCGTGTCGACCGTTCGGATCAAGGCGATGCAATTCGGATGCAGGCGACGGTGCAATCTGTCGCGAACGAGATGCAATTGACCCTGCCGCAAGGCGTTGAAATCGCACTGATCCGTACCCGTGCGCAGGCCATTCAAGATCGTTTGGGCATCTTGGTTGAAAATGGCATATTGGGGTTGGTTTTGGTAATTGGCTTGCTGTTTTTGTTCCTGTCTGCGCGTACGGCATTTTGGGTGGCAGCGGGTATTCCTGTGGCGATGTTTGCGGCGGTGGCCTTAATGTATGCCTTTGGTTTGACGCTGAATATGGTGTCGCTGTTTGGATTGATTATTACCCTTGGTATCGTGGTTGATGATGCCATTGTGGTCGGCGAGCACGCTGATTTTCGCGCACGTACCATGGGCGAAGACCCCGTCACTGCGTCAATAAATGCGGCGCGGCGCATGGCGCCACCGGTATTTTCCGCAACGATTACCACGATCATTGCCTTTTGGGGGCTGACGTTGATTGGTGGCCGTTTTGGCAGTTTGATCGCTGACATTCCGTTCACTGTAATTGTGGTATTGATGGCATCCCTTGTGGAATGTTTTTTGATCCTGCCCAATCACATGAGCCATTCGTTGTCAGTGGGTGGTACGGTGAAATGGTACGATTTGCCCAGCCACCATTTTAACCGTGGGTTCAATTGGTTCCGCCACACGATTTTTCGTAACATCATTCGCACTGTTCTGAAATTCCGGTATCCTGTTGTTGCCTTTGCGATTTTGCTGCTGATGCTGAATGTCGCATTGGTGAGATCAGGTGAGGTTAATTTTCGCTTTTTCAACGCACCAGAGCGGTCATCCGTATCTGGCAACGTCGCAATGTTGGAAGGGGCGTCGCGTGCCGACACCAAAACCATGGTTGATGAATTGCAACGTGCTGTTGATGAAACCGGTGAAAAGTTTGCGCAAAAATATGGCACCAACCCTGTGACGTTTTCGATAACAGAAGTGGGCGGAAACACCGGTCGTGGATTGGCGGGTGTTGCCAACAAAGATAACGATCTGAAAGGGTCAGTTGCTGTCGAATTGATCGATGCCGACGCGCGACCCTATTCTTCCTTCGTCTTTTTGGGCGAATTACAGGATGCTGTGCGGCGTCATCCCTTGTTGGAAACAGTCAGCTTTCGCGGTGTGCATTTCGGCCCGGGTGGCGACAGTTTGGATGTGCAATTTATTGGCCCCAACAGTGAGATCCTAAAGGCGGCGTCGATTGAGTTACAGGCGCAGATCGCCATGCAATTCCCAGAGGTCACATCCGTCGAGGACGATTTACCCTATGACAAAGAAGAGTTGGTTTTAGAATTAACCCCCCAAGGCAAAGCATTGGGTTTTACCATTGATGAAATTGGGCGCGAATTGCGCAACCGCTTAAATGGGATCGAGGCGGCCAGTTTCCCCGTTGGTGTGCGCACCTCTGAAGTGATTGTGCGTATTCCTGAATCCGAACTGTCGGCCGATTTCCTTGATCGTACACAACTGCGTTCCTCGGCGGGTTTTTTCGTGCCATTGGCGGACATTGTGACCGTAACGCGATCGGCGGGTTTTTCCACAGTTTTGCGCGAAAATGGTTTGCGACTGATGTCGGTAACCGGTTCTATCCCTGAGGATGATCCGACCCGTGCAACTGAAATTGTGGACACCTTACAAAACGCTGTCTTGCCGCAAATCGCACAGGATTTCGGTATTGAATACCGCCTGTCTGGATTGGCCGAACAAGAGAAAGAATTCTTCGACGATGCCTTGATTGGTTACATGCTGTGCTTGTTGGGGATTTATTTGGTGCTGTGTTGGATTTTTTCCAGTTGGACGCGCCCGTTGGTGGTGATGTCTGTGATCCCATTTGGCGCCATCGGGATGATTTTCGGTCATTGGGTGATGGATGTACCACTGTCTATGTTCTCGATCGTGGGTTTGATTGGGATGAGTGGGATAATTATCAACGATTCCATCGTGCTGGTGACGACGATTGATGAATATGCCGAAAAACGTGGATTGGTTCCGGCCATTATCGATGCCTGTTCGGATCGTTTTCGCCCAGTGTTGTTGACAACATTGACCACGGTTTTGGGGCTGACGCCGTTATTGTTTGAATCCTCTGCGCAGGCGCAATTTTTGAAACCAACAATCATTACCCTGTCGTTTGGGCTGGGATTTGGCATGTTCTTGGTGCTGTTGGTGGTGCCATCCATGGTGATCATGCAACGCGATGTTGGACGGTTGTTTACATCCTTGCGCCGAGGGTTGACGGGGGCACGCATGCCATACCGCGTGCAGTCGATTTTGGTGTTGGCGGTTTTGGGTGTTGCCGGCATGATCGCAACCACATTGGCGCCTTTGGCGTTGACGCTGAAACCGTCCGCATTGGTTGTTTGGGCGACGGGGGGATCAATGTCTGCGTTGGCGGCCAGCCTGATGGTTTTCACCTTGGGTGTTTTGGGCGTTTTGATTGCGGCCTTTGGGATATTTGTGTTGTCGGGCAGGAAACGCGCCTAGGAACAGCCCAGCAATTCAATTGCTTTGCCATTTTGCAAAACGGTCACACGTAATTTACTGCGATCAATGAACGCCACATCCTTGGCGTACAAAATGGCATTCGCGGTCAATTGGTTTTGGGACACCTTGCTTGGTTGTTGTTGCAACCAATCATCCGAGCCACTGGGATATTCGACCACACCGATTGCTTTGGCGTGAAAATTCTTGTTGGACTTCAGATCAGCTTGAATTTCAAAGCCACCCTTTATGGGTTGAAATGCGCAATTTGTCACCGTGACGCCCGCCGCCTTGCCGCTGATTGCTTGTTTTTTCAACGCTGTTTGGATCGTGGATTTACCAACGGTCACCCGTGCGGGCAAACGCGCCGAAAGGTTTGAGCGCACTGGTACACAAACGTTTTCACAAACGCCAAAATCCATTGTGCCATCCAAATTCATCGGTTTTGTTGCATCGATGGGATAAAATACAATCGGCAAAACGAACTTGTCCTTATATCCAATTGTTTCTTGGCCATAGTCGTAAAAAACCTTTGGTGCGGGCCATTTGATTTCAAAACGTGCGATATTTTCCGAACGTGACCAATCAAATTGGGGGGGCACACCACCGCCACCTGCAACCCGCCAATAGGTTTTCCATCCCTTTTCCAATTTGATGTCGACGGCCGCGATTTGGCTGCCGTCTGCCTGTCGCCAGCCGCTGATAACGTCAATCGAATCAAGCCCCAAAATCGGTGATTGTGCGACCGCAGGTGTGGCCAGGGCGATTAAGGCCAATTGGGATAGGCGAATATGTTTCATAGTGGCGAAAATACCCATTCGGCGCTGAAATGAAAGTCACAATTGCGCGTGTGTGCTGTTAACGTGTCGCACCCCCTTGTGTTTTGCCGCAACAGTGACCAAATTTAGGGGTATGACAGATAAAACAAATCTTGACGGAAAACTGTTGATCGCAATGCCGGGCATTGGGGATACGAATTTTGATAAATCCGTGATTTACATGTGTGCGCATTCCGAAGATGGCGCAATGGGATTGATTATTAACAAACCTGCGCCCGATCTGGCGTTGACCGACTTGTTGGAACAACTATCGATCAATCCAAGCCAGCCCATATCGTTGAAAAGCATCTATATTGGTGGCCCCGTGGAACATGGTCGCGGGTTTGTTTTGCACAGCCGCGATTACAAACCCCAAGACGCCACATTGGATGTCACAGATACCGTTGGCATGACGGCATCATTGGAAATCCTTGAAGATATTTCAAATGGGACTGGCCCTGATCAATGTCTGTTGGCGCTTGGCTATTCTGGCTGGGCACCCGGTCAGTTGGAAAGCGAAATTCAGGAAAATGGTTGGCTGGTTTGCGATGCACCAGATGATTTGTTGTTCGCGACCAAAGACGATGAAAAATGGAATGCTGCATTAAAATCCCTTGGGATTGATGCGCGGATGTTATCGGCCGAGGGTGGTCGCGCATAGCGCATATTTAACCCCGTGGCGCACTTGCGCGTTTCAGGCGATCATTAATGGCCACGCCCAAACCCGTCATTGGGATCGGTGCTACCGCAATTTTGGTTTTACCCAAGGTTTGTGCATCCTCGTCTGCCATATGAAGATAGGCAAACAGGTTCGCCGCAGCCTGGATCAAATCACCACTGCTGGACAGGTTGATCTGCCCCGCCACATCGCCAAAACCGATCATATATTCGTCGTCGTTGGGCGTGATTACATCCATACGTAGTTTTGCATGCGGGGCATAATGCGATGCCAATTGCCCGGGCGAGGTTGGTGCATCTGTCGTTTCAGTGGGTGTTTTAACATCCGCAATTGTTGCAATATCTTCGGCTGTTACACCCCCTGAGCGCAACAGATAAACCGCACCGTCCTTTGGCATCACAATTGTGGATTCCAAACCAACGTCACATTTCCCGCCATTCATCACCGCATCAATCCGCCCGCCCAAACCATCACGCACATGCGCGGCGCTTGTTGGGCTGATGCCACCCGATGGGTTTGCGGATGGTGCCGCAATGGGCCCCCCGAATGTGGCCAATAATGCACGTGCCACAGGATGCGCAGGGACACGGATCGCCACTGTATCCAATCCAGCCGTCACCAATTCGGACAATTCCGCATGCGCGCGCACAGGTACCACAATTGTTAATGGCCCAGGCCAAAACGCATCCGCCAATGCCATGGCGTGGTTATCAAAAACCGCGAATTGTTGCGCCATTTCCAAATCCGCCACATGCACAATCAGCGGATTAAAGCTGGGGCGTCCCTTGGCCGTATAAATTCCAGCAACAGCCGCGCCATTTCGTGCATCACCGCCCAGTCCGTAAACCGTTTCGGTTGGAAACGCGACCAAGCCGCCAGCCGCCAAAATATCACGCGCTGTGGCAAATCCATCTGGGGTGGGGCGCAGGGTCTGGGTTTGCATGTCGCTCTCTGACGTTTGGTTCGCCTTGCAATCTGCACAGGCTCTGTTAGCCAGACCAATTACAGCGTTCGCCCGTCGGATGCAAAAACAATGTGAGCATGCCATGATCCCAATTACATTCCCCTTTGAAACACCTCCTGAACAAGGCAAGGCAATCACGGTGGCCGACGGTATTTTGTGGATGCGTTTGCCGCTGCCGATGGCGTTGGATCATGTGAATGTTTATGCAATCCGTGACGGCAATGGGTGGTGCATTGTGGATACAGGGTATCATTCAAAACATGGGATTGCGTTATGGAATGACCTGTTGGCGGGCCCCCTTGGCGGCGATCCCATTACCCGTGTCTTGTTGACCCATCACCACCCCGATCACGTTGGCATGGTGGGGTGGTTTCAATCCGAACACGGTGCGGAATTGGTCACTACGCGCACTGCATGGCTGTATTCGCGGATGCTGACGGTTGATACCCAAGAGGAATGGCCATCAGAGACGCTGAATTTTTATCGCGGTGCAGGCATGGATCAGGATTTGTTTGATGAACGCGCCGCCAATCGCCCGTTTAATTTTTCTGACATCGTTTACCCAATGCCCTTGGGGTTCACCCGTATTCAAGATGGTGAAACCATTCAAATCGGTACCCGCAAATGGACGGTGCGCACCGGTCACGGCCATTCCCCCGAACATGCAACGCTGTGGTCACAGTCGGATAATGTGGTGATTGCCGGCGATCAAATCTTGCCAGGTATTTCGTCCAATGTTGGGGTTTATCCAACGGAACCGATGGCCGATCCGTTAGCCGAATGGATCGCGTCCTGTAAAAATTTCCAAAAATACGCGACCGACGATCATTTCGTCCTTGGCGGGCATAAATTACCGTTCAAGGGTTTACCAACTCGCCTGCAACAACTGATCGATAACCATCACAACGCCTTGCCGCGCTTGGTGGAACACCTGAAAACCCCGCGCACAGCGGTTGGGTGCTTTGATGTGTTGTTTAAGCGCAAAATTGGCAAGGGCGAGTATGGATTGGCCATGGTCGAAGCAATTGCGCATTTGAACCATCTGCTGTTGGCGGGTAACATCAGCCGTGAAATGAATGCACAAGGCCAATGGATTTGGTCGTCCTGAAGGGAATATTATGTCAACTATGGTCATCAAAACCGCTGCCGAAGCCGCTGAATCCGAAGCGTTACAACATAATTACTCGGTGCGTTTGAACGCCGACGGCCAGATGGAAAAGCAATACCAACCGATCCCCGAATCCGTTGCCAAAAAACGCCCCGCTGACAAAAGCCCGGCCGAATGGGCATACGAGCGCATCGTGATGTACATTCAACAATTTGAGCAAACATTAGACAGCGAACACGAAGTGGGCATGGGGTTCGCAGGGTCAGATGCAGGATCAGTGAAAATCCAAGGCATGGGTTTTTTCGCCCCCGATATCGTCACGTTTTATGGCGAAGATCTTGAAGGAACTAAAATGCAATTGATACAACATGTGCATCAATTGAATGTCATGTTGGTGGCGGAACCAAAATCTGTTGAGCAAGCGGAACCAAATCGTATTGGGTTCCAGTTGGCACAAAACCTTGAAACGGACGATTCCTAGACCTTGTTTTTCAAAATAGCGTTGATCTGCTGACCTAAACCCTCTTCCCAGCTGGCGCTTAGTTCCCGCACCTTTTCGACATAGGCGGCGTTTTCGTGCATGGGGATATCAGGATCATAATGCGATGCGGTTTCCAACATACCTTTGCGATCAATTTCGTTAAACGCATCGGAAATCTGTTGTGATTGGTCGCGGGTGGCGCCCAATGCTTCGAACACGGATCGCCCCATCCGCAGAGAACTGTCGTATGTTTCGCGGATAATATCGCGCGCACCCACCGCCCACAGATCATAAACATGGTTGCGATCCGTGGCACGGGCGACGACATGCAGATTTGGGTAATGGTGATGCACGTATTTCACCAATTCTGTAATCTGCTCTTTGCCATCAATTGCAACGATGAAAATTTTGGCATTCTGCAACCCTGCCGCATGCAACATGTCGGGTCGCGTGGCATCGCCAAAATAGGCGCGAATGCCAAAGCGGCTTAGCATATCCAATTGTTTGGCGCTGAAATCGATCACTGTTGGTGTGTGGCCTGCGGATCGTAACATCCGCGCCACGATCCCACCCACACGGCCATGCCCCGCGATAACGATATGGCTCTGCTCTTCGATTTGATCGGCTTCGCGCTCTTGTTCGGCGTTGTAGCGCGGCACAATTATCCGCTCGTACAGAATGAACAATGCGGGCGTTATCAGCATCGACAACGCCACAATCAACAATAATTGATCCGCAACAGCGGTGGGAATAACTGCGTTGGCGACTGTGAATGACAACAGCACAAACCCAAATTCACCAGCCTGGCTTAGCCCTAGGGCGAACAACCATTTATCACCTGCATGCACTTTGAATATGCGCGCTAATACCAATAATACGGCGGCTTTGACGGCCATTAAGCCAATAGTCAATCCAACAATAGATCCAAAATTTTCGAACAACAGTGCAAAATTAATGCCCGCGCCCACGGTCATGAAAAACAGACCCAACAATAACCCTTTGAACGGATCAATGTCGGCCTCTAACTCGTGGCGGTATTCCGAGTTTGCTAAAACCACACCGGCCAAAAACGTGCCCAATGCAGGCGATAACCCCACCAAGGACATCAGTAATGCAATGCCAACAACCATCATCAACGCGGTGGCGACAAATAATTCACGCAATTGCGCACCAGCGATGAAACGAAAAATTGGCCCTGTCAGGAAATTTGCACCCAATCCGACGGCGGCAATTGCGCCGATCGTGACCAATGTCGTCTGCCACCCGTTCAAACCCGCGACCAAACTCATGCTGGTTTCGTGATTGCTGCCTTTGGTTTGTTCGCCGCCAAGGTTTATGGCCTCGGCCAATTCAGGCATCGCTAACAATGGGATCAATGCTAACATTGGGATCACAGCAATATCTTGGAACAACAACACAGAAAAACTGGATTGCCCGCCATCGCTTTTCATCAACCCTTTTTCGCCCAATGTTTGTAAAACGATCGCTGTTGATGACAGCGCCAAAACCAAACCAATGGCCAATGCCACCGTCCATGGTTGCCCGAACATCATCGCAACAGCCATGACCGCCAACGTGGTCAATCCGACCTGACCGCCGCCCAAACCCAACAAGCGCCCACGCATGTTCCATAGAATGCGGGGCTCTAATTCTAAGCCGACCAAGAATAGCATCATTACAACGCCGAATTCGGCAAAGTGCTGAATCGACACTTGGTCCACACGCAGCCACGCCAAAATTGGGCCAATGATAATCCCCGCAATCAGGTATCCCAAAACCGAACCCAGCCCCAATCGGGATGCAATTGGCACCGCGATGACGCCCGCAACAAGGAAAACAAAGGCAAGCATCAAAAAGGCGGTCATGGATCATTCCCCAGATTTGTAATTCAGATCGATTATCGCCGTGGCGAACGTAATGGCAATGGGTAGATTTGCGAATGTCAAAGCATCGCGAATTAAAACTGCCTCTTTGCAAATGCCCGATTCTATGAGATAGAAAGTGGAGATTTAATTCAAGGAAGGTTCCCCATGGCAAAACCACATAAACACGGCTCGATGGATATATCTGCACAAGAAGCGGCATTCCAAGGCTTTATCCGTTGGTCAATTCGCGTCAGCGTTTTTACAATCGGCGTATTGATCTTCTTGGCAATTTTTAGAACTTAATTGAACAGGGGGGAACATGCGCAATTTCAAACCAATTTTATTGCTTTTGGTCACGTTGGCGTTGTCCGCCTGTGCCAAAGAGATTTACGATTCAGATGCGGATGTTCAAAAAGCATCCTATGTTGATACCAGTGGCCCAAAATTGACGTTGCTGACGATGATCAACAACAAAAATGGACAGGGTGGGCATACGTCATTGGTGATTAATGCGTCCGAGCGGATCATGTATGATCCTGCTGGACGTTGGTATTCATCCGCTGTTCCCGAACGCAATGATGTATTGTTCGGCATTACACCGGCAGTTTTACAACGCTATAACTCATTCCACGCACGCGACACGCACCACGTTGTCATTCAAGAGATTTCGGTCACCGCAGAGGTGGCGGAAATGGCATATCGTGCGGCATTGGAGCAGGGGGCATCACATGATGGGATGTGCGCAATTAACACGACGAGGCTGTTGGCGAAAGTGCCGGGGTTTGAATCCTTGGGGACGATGTGGTCACCACGGCGATTGTCTGAAAAATTTGGCAAGCTCCCGGGTGTGAAAACCACCAGATATTACGAAACTGACGTCGGCAAAAACTAGATACAAAAAAGGCGTCCCACCCGGACGCCTTTTTCTACACTCACCCAAGTGTAATCGGTACCTCACCCAAGGCACCAAAAACTTTATTTTACTTCGAACGTGACTTTCAGTGTGACACGGTATGATGTGACTGCACCGTCTGTCACTTTGACAGATTGATCTTTGACCCACGCCGATGAAATACCTTTGATGGATTTCGATGCTTTTTCAATGCCGGTGTTTGTTGCGTCTTCCCATGATTTTGGGGATTCTGATAAAATTTCGATAACTTTTAATACGCTCATTGGGTCTCTCCTGTTGAATATCTGATTGGTAGGTAATGTGACCAACCAATATAACAAGCCCCCCAAACGCAAAAAACCCCGGCCAAGGCCGGAGTTTTCTTAATTACGTTGGGTAAACCCAAAGCGCGGTGGTTTATAACAAACCTTCGCGCTGTGCTTTTTTACGAGCTAGCTTGCGAGCGCGTCGAATAGATTCCGTTTTTTCACGGGCCTTGCGAATCGAAGGTTTCTCGAAATGTTGCTTAAGCTTCATTTCACGGAATACGCCTTCGCGTTGCAATTTTTTCTTAAGCGCACGAAGCGCTTGATCAACGTTGTTATCACGAACTGATACCTGCATGTGGTGTCACCACCTTTCTAGAGTTAGAGTTGCAGAATTGCAGGAAATTGGCGTATAGCAGGGGGGCAATAACTTGTCTAGTGAGAGAGTGCGATGCCCAAGTCCAAAAAATCCGAACGTGACCACATTGAAATTGCCCGTGGCAAGTTGTTGGATGCCATCATTCCGCATGTGGAATTTGACGGTTGGTCGCCGACGGCACTGAAAATGGCGATCACCGATTCGGGTGTGGATGCCGGTCTTGCAGCCCAAGCTGCGCCGCGTGGTGCTATTGATCTGGCTGTTGCATATCATCGCCAAGGCGATCAATTGATGTTGACCGCGCATCAATCGACCGACATTTCTGATTTACGCTATTCCGAAAAAGTCGCCCGCATGGTGCGTTTTCGCATCGAAGCGGTTGATAACAAAGAGGCTGTGCGCCGTGGCATGACCCTGTTCGCATTGCCCCATAATATGAGCGAGGGTGGTCAATTAATTTGGGGTACTGTCGATCACATCTGGAACGCGCTGGGCGATACATCGACGGATGCGAATTGGTATACAAAACGTGGGACGCTAAGTGCGGTTTATTCATCCACCATCCTGTTCTGGTTAGGTGACGAGTCTGAGGGTTCAATCGAGACATGGGCATTTTTGGACAGACGCATCGCCAATGTGATGCAGTTCGAGAAGACGAAGGCCAAATTGAAAGAAACCCCCATTGGGCGCGGCATTGCCGGTCTGTTTGATCGGTTGCAAAAACCAAACAATGATCACAAATCAGATTTTCCAGGGTATCGCGGTTAGCCCGCAACCAACGGAACACCCTCGACCGTGACACGGTGCATATAGCGGCGGTGCCCGTGGTAATCATTGATCGCTTTGTGCCACGTTGCACGATTATCCCACATGGTGACATCGCCGTCCTGCCAACGCACACGGCATTGGAATTCTGGTTTTTGGCAATGGGTATAAATCATGTTCAAAATAGCATCCGATTCCGCCTTTTCCAGCCCATCGATCTGTGTGGTGAACTGTGGGTTCACAAACAACCCTTTGCGCCCCGACAATGGGTGCGCAATTACCACGGGATGCAAAGCATCCTGCACCGCTAGATCCGCATTGCCAATGCGTCCGGACGCGGCGGCATTACTGTCGGCTTGATTGTCACCAAAAACATGCCGCGATGAATGCCACGCCTGCAAACCACGCAACATGTCCTTAAACCTATCCGACAGCGCATCATATGCCGCAGCCATCGAACAAAACGCGGTATCACCGCCAAAAGGCGGCGTTTCAATCGCGTGTAAAATCGAACCCAACGCGGGTATTTGATCATAGGCATGATCGGTATGCCATTCTTCGCCAATCGCCCCTGTTTGATTTGCCTCTTTTAAAACGATGGCAATTTCAGGATGCGAGCCTAATGCCGTGAAAAACCGGTTCACATTGATGTCACCCCAGCGCCGCGCAAAATGCAGATGGTCATCGGGTGTGATATTCTGTTCGCGTAAAATGACGACCGAGTGCTGAACAAATGCTGTTTTGATTTGATCGAAATGATCAGGGTTTTTCATGTCAGCGCCAAAAACCTCGGCACCCATCAAACCTGTTAGTGGGACAACCTTCATATTACCCCCATCGCACCAATCCAATAATTGCGGACGTCGCGTAAAAAAACTGTAACGCGAAAAACGCCCACCGTTTGTCCAAATATCCCCAACCCGCGAATAACAGTGCGGAAATCAGCAACAGGCTGAATCCCAAAATCTCGTTGCCAGTGTTGGATGCAATCAACAGGGCGTATGCCATCGCCAATATTGACCCGCTGAATTCGCAAATACTGATTATCTTTGTCTTGGTCATTGGAACTCCTTGGTGCATTGCCGCCAATGTGACCCGCAATAATGCCCATGGCAACCCATGTTGCACAACCCGCCATTCCCCGATATTCAGGCCGCACATAAGGAATGACAAAATGGCACTTGGCGGCAAAATCGTAACATGGTTCAACGGCACATGGCATGAGGGCAATACACCGATCATCGGCGCGGCGGACCACGCATCGTGGCTTGGCTCCACCGTATTCGACGGTGCCCGCCAATTCCAAGGTGTGCGCCCTGATCTGATGTTAAACTGCCACCGCATTGTGCATTCAGCCGAGGTCATGGGCATGATTTCCCCCGTCACCGCCGATCAAGTATTTGATCTGTGCGAAGAGGGCTGTAAAATGTTTGCTCCTGACGCCGTTTTGTATATCCGCCCGATGATGTGGTCGAACCAAGGCACACCAGGCATTATCGATGTCGTGCCCGACAGCACGGGTTTTTGTGTCTGTATCGAGGAATTGCCAATGCCTGCCGTTGGTACCTTTGCCCTGACCACATCGCCGTTTCGCCGTCCACGCCAAGATATGGCGCTGACCACGGCCAAAGCAGGATCATTATACGCCAACAACGGCCGCATCATGGCCGATGCACGTGCGCGCGGGTTTAACAACGCTCTGTCCTTGGACATCGACGATAACGTCGCGGAAACCGCATCAACAAACGTGTTCGCGGTGACAGATGGTGAAGTGTCCACACCGATCCCTAACGGCACCTTTTTAAACGGCCTTAATCGTCAGCGTGTGATTAAATTATTGCGCGCCGATGGCATTACCGTTCATGAAAAAACCATGACATTGGATGAATTCACCAACGCAGACGAAATATTCTGCACCGGGAATATCGCCAAGGTGATGCCCGTTGCACGGTTCGAAGACCGCGATATGGGACCCACAAAAATCGGCACCTTTGCGCGCAATTTGTATTGGGATTTCGCATTGTCTGACCCGATTGAGCAGGCCAAAGTCGGTTAACGAATCGGCGTCATGGTTTGCGCTTGTATCCCGCAGGTACTGCGCACAGGGAACGTACAGCGTGTGTATTTTAAATCCTTGCTTAAACAGATGCGCACCTCTTGGATCGCATCGTTTTTGCAGGTGACTTGGATGTTTTCAGCGGCCAAATCGGGGTTCGCATCCAAGAACGCATTTTTTACTAATTTTGATGGCACACGGTATGTTTTTTCCATGTCACGAAACACCTGTGGGCGGGTGATCATGCCATAGGCATTCCGTGACAATTGATAAAAATCATCCGCCGGCAAACCCGAACAGGTGCCGTGCTTTTTCCATTGATACCACGCTAATCCGCCCGATCCCATGATATCAGCCATTGCATTGGTTTGCCGTCGCGATGGTGATCGTGCAGACGTGTCGCAAAAACTGGGCCAACCCACATTGAACTGTGGCCAAACACCGTGCAACGTAAATCCAAACCCTGTATCATCATCACATTGATCCGATTTTTTACGATCTCCCTCTAGGGCGCACCAATTGGGTGTCCAAGACAGGGCCATCACATAATAATCAAATTCGCCCGCTGGTTCGCCTTGGGCCCAAACCGGCAAGGCGGTAAACAGGGCAGGGATCAGAATGCGAAACATGGGGCTTTTCCTTTTGGCGATTCCCCTCTATATAGAGCAAGAATTCCCCCCCTTGAAACGGAAATTCGCAGGCCAAAGCGGCTTGCAACCGATTCTTCGGACAGGACAGGTTTATGTGAAAGGATCACAAAATGGCGCTACCAATTATGGCAAAAGCCACCGCAGTATGGCTGGTGGATAATACAACACTGACGTTCAAACAGATCGCCGATTTCTGTGGTTTGCACGAACTTGAAGTTAACGGCATCGCTGACGGTGAAGTGGCACAGGGCATCAAAGGTTTTGATCCCATTGCCAACAAACAGCTGACCACCGATGAAATCAAAAAGGCCGAAGGCAGTCCCATCTATAAGATGGAGTTGATGTATAACGCCGCCGCCGATGGCGAGGAAAAACGCCGTGGCCCACGTTACACGCCGCTGTCAAAACGCCAAGATCGCCCAGCGTCAATCCTGTGGTTGGTGAAATTTCATCCTGAGTTAACCGACGGACAAATTTCAAAATTGGTTGGGACTACCAAACCAACGATCCAAGCATTGCGTGATCGTTCGCACTGGAATATCGCTAACATCCAACCCATCGACCCTGTTGCGTTGGGGCTGTGTAAACAGCTGGAATTGGACGCCGCTGTTCAAAAAGCTGCGAAAAAAGCGGCCAAAGATGGTGTTGTTATTTCCGACGAAGAGCGCAGCAAATTGGTTTCAACCGAACAATCATTGACCATGGATGCGGATGCAAAAATCCCAACATCCATCAGTGGCCTTGAAAACTTTACTTTTGGCGCGGATGCACCAGCCCCTGAAAAATCAGAGCCTGAAATCGACGCCGACAGCTTGTTTAACTTGCCGGACGAAGACAAAAAATAAAATCTGGATGACAGAATGGAAAACGGCGTGGACTTCTGCGCCGTTTTTTAATGCGCGGACGTATTTACCGGGTCAATCAATGTGCGCCCACCATCCACGGTGACAATCTGACCGGTCATAAATCCTGAACTTTTGGAGGCTAGAAATTGCGCAACTTCCGCAACTTCGCTGGCTTTTGCAATCCGTCCCAACGGCGTGGCCGTTTCGATTGCGGATCGCAGATCAGGATCATCGGTCAACGCGCCTTGTAAATTTGCACTTTCGACCGATCCAATCGCAATTGCATTCACGCGGATGGATTTTTCGGCCAAACTGACGCCCAATGAACGGGTCAGTTGATTGAGCGCGGCACAGGATACAGAATAGGCCAACAAATCGGGGTGTGTGCGATCCGATGCGATTGAACTTAGGTTAACAATTGTCCCTGCGTCACCCGTTTTATCATCGCCGTCCTCGCGTTGTTGGATCATGCGTTTTGCAATCAATTGTGTCAGGCGCAGATTGGACGATACGTTTTGGCTGATTAAGGCTTCGAAATTATCACCCTTTGGATTCAAGGGATCGGATTCTAAAACCTGACGCGATGCATTTATCAAAATATCAACATTCTCGAATTCATCAATCGTGGCCGACAGCAAATTCGCAATACTCAGTTTTTGACGCAAATCACCAGCAAAACTTTTGACGTTTTCGCGGTCTTTTGCCAATAACGCGGTTTCGATTTCCAACTTTTCTTCGTCCATATCGGCTAACATCACGTTGGCACCTTGGGCTGCAAAATGTTTTGCAATCGCCAGGCCAATGCCATTGGCAGAACCTGTAATAATCGCCGTTTTGCCGCGAATTGAGAAAGACATAGATTATTCCTGATTCCTTTGGTGCGCAGATATTAGCGCAATCAACGCGGACGTGTCGGTTTTTTCGGTCTGCTGGCGTGGATCACCTTAAACTGCGCTGTTTGGGTGACAGGGTTCACCTGTACAAAATGTGTGTCCAGCGTGTCCTCGTACGCCAACTGTCGATTCGCGACCAACCACAATTGTCCCTTGGGGGATAACATGGCGGATGCGTGGGCAATGAACGCCTTACCAATGTCTGGCTCTGCTTTGCGTGTTTGATGAAACGGTGGGTTCATGATGATGAAATCATATCCCTTGTTCGAAAATTTTGTGGCATCATCCCAATGAAACGCGGCGCGTGGGTCGGTGACGTTCAGCCGCGCACATTGCAGTGCGTTAAAATCGGCCTCGATCAAATCCAACGATTTTACTTTGTCGCCACGTGCCAAAACCGCACGCGATAAATATCCCCAGCCGGCACCAAGGTCTGCGCCCTTGCCAGACAGATGTGCAGGTAAATGTTCCACCAATAAGGCAGACCCTTTGTCCACATGCCCCGCGCTGAAAACACCCGCTTGGGTCAACAAACCATCTTCGATTTCTGTGGGCGCCATATCTGTCAGCCATTGATCCAAGACATCAGGGCGGGCGCCCTTGGTTAACCAAAAAACCTTGCCGTGTGCCTTGGATATAACACCGTTAATGTCGAACAGTTTACGCAATGTTTTTTGGTGGCTTTCAATGCCATTGGTTTTGTCGCCATTCACAATCAACGTGCCGCCCATATTCAACGCATCATACGCCTGTGCAATCAAGCCCAAGGTCTGCGGTTTGGATCGGGTAATTTCCACCAATGCGAAATCAGAATGATCGCTTGCCACTTGGGCTGTGCGAAACTCCATTGCCTCTAAATGTGTGCAGGTGGGTTTGAACCACTGCACACAAATCGCGCCGCCCAATGCGGAATAATCACCATCATCCAGCGCATTAAAAATCAACGCCCCATGTGGGGGCGGTGTCGGAATACCAGCGTCCAGCGCCAGCGATAATCGAATATTTGGGTTTGCCATAATGGGTCGGGCGTTGCCCTATTCCTTTTCCATGGTGCATTGCAGGGGGTGTTGATGTTTGCGCGCTAAATCCATGACTTGCATGACTTTGGTTTCTGCAACGTCATGCGAAAACACACCCACAACCGCCAGACCCTTTTGATGCACCTGCATCATCAGCCCATAGGCTTGATCGTTGGTGATACCAAAAAAACGCTCCAACACATGCACCACGAACTCCATTGGCGTAAAGTCGTCGTTCAACAACAACACTTTATACATCTTAGGCTTCTGCGTTTTTGGTTTTGTCTTGGTGGCCAAACTGACGTCGGTATCGTCGTCGGCAGACATCATTGTGATTTTAATCATACGGAATCGGGATCTGTTTCTATTTACAAGACCTGCACTATACAGAGCCTTGGGCATAATGACAAAGCCCAGTTTGGACCGTTGAACCCCTAACTGTGGTGTGCATTTCGCCGCTTCCTACTGTATCTTGATTGTGTGACGGAATTGAATCACCCTGCTAGGCCTTGAAAATAAACGGTTTTATGAAATCAAATTGCGTGCTAGGTTTTGCGAATAACGAGCCGCAAAAAAAATCGCGGCCAGAGGCAGAAACAAGTTATCGGGGAAACCGATGCAATTACAGGCATTACGCGGGGCAGTACTCGCGATCGTATTATTTTTTGTGGGAACGTTGGCAACAGCGGCACCATATGCGGCATTCGTCATGGACGCGCGCACCGGCGAAGTTTTGCATTCTCGTAATGCTGACACGCGGTTACATCCCGCATCGTTGACCAAAATGATGACCCTTTATATGACCTTCAAAGCGATCGAAGACGGCAGGTTATCGTTGGATCAAAAGGTAAAAATCTCTCGGAATGCGGCGTCTGAGCCGCCGTCACGGCTTGGATTGAAAGAGGGACAACGTATTTCCATCCGCTATTTGATCCGCGCGGCGGCTGTGAAATCAGCAAATGATGCTGCCACCGCTTTGGGCGAAGCAGTTTCCGGTTCTGAAAAGAAATTCGCCAAGGCAATGACTGCCCAAGCCCGCGCCATTGGTATGAAAAACACAACGTTTAAGAACGCAAATGGCTTAACCGCCAAGGGACATTTGTCGACGGCGCGTGACATGTCAATATTGGGGCGTCGCCTGTTGTACGATTATCCAGAATATTACAATTTGTTTTCGCGACGCACGGCCGACGCGGGATTACGCACAGTGCCAAATACGAACCGTCGTCTGTTGGCAAATTACAAAGGTGCTGATGGCATCAAAACAGGCTACACGAACGCGGCTGGTTTCAATTTGGTATCCTCTGCCGAACGTGGCAATAAACGCATCATCGCCACCGTATTTGGTGGACGAACATCGGCCATCCGCAATGCGCGCGTTGCGGAATTGCTGGACATGGGATTTAACCGCGCTCCAAATACATATGCAGATAACGTGGCACCTGCATCGCCAACACGCCGCGTACAATTGGCCTCTGCAAGTGGACCTGCGAAATCAAACGCCTTGACCATCCGCGCGCCTCGCGCCGCCGCAAACAGCCCGCGCCCGCAACATCGGCCCCGCTTTGACGAGGCGACAATCGTGATGGCATCTGTCGTCCGCCAAGATATGGAAGCCGAGATTTTGGCCGCCGCACAGGCCAATGCGGCACGTAATGCACAGCCCAATGTGGGCCTGTTGGCACCCAGATCACCTGATAGCTTGATCGAAAACTCTATCGTTGCCGCTGTGAATGTGGCCGAAACGCAACGTGGTTATGTTGAACCCGAACCAGATCAAAACCGTATTGTGTCCCGCGCAAACGAAGCACGCGGCGGTGGTTGGTCTGTTCAACTGGGGGCATATTCGACCCGCTATAAGGCGCAAAAAATATTACTGCGCACTGCATTGGCTGATTTGAATTCGCTTGAGGGTGCTAATCGTAAAATTCTGGGCGCCAATCAAAATGGTCGCCAACTGTACCGCGCCCGTTTTATCGGCGTCAGCGAAAATTCTGCCCGCAAAGCATGTGCCCGCCTTCAGTCACGCAACAAGCCCTGCTCAATTATCCCACCAGGCGCTTAAAACCCTAATCTAAAATCTGGAAGGTTCAGGGAGAGCATCAGATCGCGCAACTCTTGGCGCGCCGCAATGTTGGACAGGCTGACGGGCAGTTGCGTCAATATGTTGGGGTCGGCGACGGTCAATCCCTTGGGGAACAGCTCTTTGAAAATCACACGATCCGACAGACCCGGAACCAAACGAAACCCAATGCGTTTGGACAGGTTTTCCAACGCTTCGCCGACTTTACGTTTGTTGTGCATATTGGTCGATGACAAACGGTTTCGCGCGACAATCCAATCAATCGGTTTGCCCCCCGCCAATGATCGCGCCTTGCGGCCATCCCAAACCATTTCGGAATAAATCGATGGTCCTTTGACGGCATTGGTATCGGGATCAATCCGCGCCAATAAATCAAAATCAATAAAGCTGTCGTTCATCGGTGTAATTAACGTATCTGCATTGGCATGTGCCAACTCGCTGTACGGGGTCAACGCACCGGGGCAATCCACCACCACATAATCATTTTGCGCCATAAGGCCGGTTGCTACCGTTTGAAATTCGCGTTTTTCTGCGCCAGTTTGTAGGGGATCAATTTGGCCAATCTGTGCCATCGGCAGTGTGGTGTCATTGCTGACCACGAAGGCCGCGCGGTTTTCGAAAAAACGGCGCAGGGTCAATTGGCGCAAATCCAGATCCAACACACCCACACGCGCCCCACTTTGTAACAGCGCACAGGCCACATGCATCGCCAAGGTGGATTTCCCCGCCCCACCTTTTTCGTTTCCGAATACTAATAGCTTTGACATGTTGTACCGCCCAATTTTTGATCAGATATGCGAGAAATTGCACACGGGCGCAATAAAAAACGCCGCTAAAAAGCGGCGTTTTAAGAATGCGTATGGTGGGAAATTTAGAATCCCAAACCAGCATATTTGTTTTTGAACTTTGAAACACGTCCGCCAGCATCCATCAATTTTTGGTTGCCACCAGTCCATGCTGGGTGCGCAGATGGGTCGATGTCCAAAGACAAAACAGAGCCTTCTGAGCCGTATGTTGAACGGGTTTCGTATGTTGAACCATCTGTTAGTTTAACAGTGATCATGTGGTAATCTGGATGAATTTCATTTTTCATGATTCAGGTTCCTTATTTCTTTGGACGATAGTTGGTTTTTTCTGCGATACGCGCAGACTTACCACGACGATCACGCAAGTAGTACAATTTCGCGCGACGCACACGGCCACGACGCACAACTTCGATGTTGTCGATGTTTGTTGAATACAATGGGAATACGCGCTCTACGCCTTCACCAAAGGAAATTTTGCGTACTGTGAATGACGCGGCGATTGTTGAACCGCCCTGACGTGCAATGCAAACGCCTTCGTAGTTTTGGATCCGAGAGCGTGTGCCCTCTGTTACCTTAAAGCCGACGCGAATGGTGTCGCCTGCTTTGAAATCTGGGATGTCTTTAGCCAGCGCAGCAATTTGCTCGGCTTCGATCTGTGCAATTAAATTCATAACGTTTTCCTTTACACCCTTTGGGGCATTTTGATTTTTCAATCTCAGAGCTCTTGGCCTTCATTCGGGTCCGCCGCAGCGCCCGCCAGAGTTTCAAATCGACGTTTCGGGTGGCTTTGGATATCGGATCGCGTGGCGACAAATGCGAAATATCGGGACAGAAGAAATTCCCATATCGTGCACCCGTTATCTGTGGGCCCATGGCATCAGTTGGAATCAGACGAATCCTTTCAACACCAAGTGGTCGGGGTATAGGGCGCAATGATCAATCAATCAAGGGCAGAATGCGTTGATCAGAGGTTGCGTTTTATCAACCCCGCCAGCCGTTTAATACCCGTTTCGATCTGTGCGTTGCTGGCATTTGTGAAATTCAATCGCATGGTGTTCGCCCCCGAACCATCCGCAAAAAATGCCTGTCCGGGCACAAATGCAACCCGTGCATCGCGCAGGCTGTGTGCCAATAATTCGGCCCCGTCCATGTGATCGGGCAGGGTTATCCAAATGAACATACCACCCTCGGGGCGCGTCCATTGCACGCTGTCAGGCATATGTGCCGCCAAGGTGCGCAACATATCATCGCGGCGCGCCATATAAGCGGCACGAATTTTGGCCACATGTTTATCAAAACACGCCCGCGCCACATGGTTCACGACCATCTGATTGATCGACGGGGTGTGCAAGTCAGACGCCTGTTTAACCAACACCATCTGTGCAATCACAGGTTTGGCGGCCACAACCCATCCAACCCGCAAACCGGGTGACAGGGTTTTAGAAAAACTGCCAGTATAAATCGTACGACACGCATCAATATCGCCCTTATCCGCCATTTCCATCGCCAAGATCGGCAACGTCGGTTCGCCATCATATCGCAGCGCCTGATACGCGGCATCCTCGATAATCGCGATGTCCAAATCCTCTGCTAGTTGCAGGATATTGACCCGATCCTGATGATCCAACGTCACCCCTGTTGGATTGGCGAAATCCACGGACATATAGGCAAATTTTACCCGCCCATCCGCCGCATCATTGTAATCCTGCGCCGCACGATTGCTTTTGGGATCCAATCGATCATAACGCGGCTCGTACGCATTGAACGCCCCCAACGCGCCCAGATATGCCGGCCATCCAACCAACGCCGTATCACCCGCATTCAAAAACAACTTTCCCAAATAATCCAACGCTTGTTGCGATCCTGACGTGATCAAAATGTTTTCAATCGCGCAATCGACCCCAACTCGCGCCATCTCGGTTTGTATCCATTCGCGCAGGGGTTCAAACCCTTCGGATGGGGAATACTGCAATGCGAAATTGCTGGGATCATTGTTTAAAATATCGCCGTATGCCGCCGCAATTTGGGCCTTAGGAAATAGCGCGGGGTCGGGAATGCCGCCCGCAAACGAGATGATGTCGGGTTGCTTTAACAACTTCAACAACTCGCGAATTTCGGATGCTTTCATCCGTGTGGCACGGCTGGCCAGTAGGTTCTGCCAATCCATAACGAATCCCTCTTTTGGGAATGACGTTCCTATGGATTTCGATGTAAGTCAATAATGCTGACATACATTGAGGGAAATACTTGTGTTCAAAGGTACCAATGTTTGGGCACAATTTTGGGTGTACAGATCAATACTGCAATGGCGGCTTTCGTACTTTCGGCGGTATACGATGCAAGTTTGCAAATGGATTGAGCGGCTTGTTTGGTTAATTTCGATGCGAATATGGTTTTGTTATTTAAAAGTGTGATCGAGGTCATTTTTCATCTCCGTTGATTTGATCAGTTGAAGATGAACCAAACCCATATCAAACACATGAGCAGATTTGCCCAAACCGCCTTGGGTAAATTTACCCATGCGAAAACCGCGTTCCACGGTATAGTGGCCAGAAAACGGATAAAGTATAATTTATGACCATGGAAAAACCCTCAAACGAAGAGTTAAGCGAGCTGATCGGGCTAATATACGATTCCGCGTTTGAAAGGGTTCAGTGGCAATCGTTGTTGCGCAAAATTAGTCAAATGTACCCTGGTGTTGGGACAGTTGCTTGGGGGTACGAGGGCAGTGTGATGTTCCCAGAATATTCAGGCGGAGCACGTGAGCAAATTTTTACTGCCAAGGTGTCCATTGAGATGAAAATAAATGATAATTTGACGATGTCCGAGGCGGCACAGATAACGCCAAATGGGTTTGTCGCCCGCAGCAGGGTAGTCTTTGATGAGGACGAATATCTTAATTCTGAACTGTATAATAAATACCTGAAACCAGCGGGTCTGTGCCATTGCTTGCAACTGAAAGTGGATCATGTTGGGGATCGCGGTGCCTATCTTGGTTTCGCGTTTCCCGATGATAAAGCGCTTGAGGATAAATATCACGATTCGTTGTTTGAGCTGACCAAACTGTTGGCACCCCACGCTGTACGTGCCAGTCAATTGGCACGTGCCCTGACAATGGCGAAACGCGCAACCGAAGTGTTCAGCGGGTTTTTGGACGGCATTTTGTTGCCCATGCTTGTGACGAATGAATCTGGGCGTTACCTGTTCGCAAATGCAGCGGGGCGTCGGTTGTTGAAACGATCTGATCCTATGAAACTAACAAGTTCAGGCGATCTTGTTTTAGAAGGTACGGATGATACCCGCGCCCTTCAACGGCGTATTTTATCCATTGGGAAAGATAAAACAGCAAACGGTCTGCGTGTTGTCACGGAAAATGGCGCACCCCTTTTGTTGGCTCTGACACCGTTTAGACCGTCGATGCGCGAAGCCAGTGCGATTGATCGTCATTTATTAGAGGATGAGCAGCTGTGTGCCGTATTTGTTGGGCAATTGGAGGGCGATGAAATCAGCACCTCTTTGTTAGAGGATGTGTTTGATATGACCCCACGCGAAGCAGAGGTGTGTTCACGCCTAATCCAAGGGATGTCAGCCGCTGAGATTGCAGGAGAGTCTGATCGCGCACTTAAAACCGTGCGCAATCAAATCCAAGTTATCCACGAGAAGGTCGGTGTGACCTCTAATGTCGCGCTGATGGAAACCTTATCCGTATTTCGAACTGTTGGTAGCATGTTCGATAACAATGCGATCCTAAACCAAGAAGAGCATTTGTTGGTGGATTAATCCTGCTCTTTATCCACATGCTTGGCCCATAAATCAGGGCGGCGATCCTGTGTCAGCTTCTCGGACATCTCGCGGCGCCATGCATCCACTTTTCCATGATGACCAGATAGCAAAACATCGGGAATTTTACGTCCCTTCCATTCGGCTGGTTTGGTGTATTGTGGATGTTCTAACAACCCGTTGGAATGGCTTTCGTCCTTCGTGCTCTGGGCATTGCCCAGCACATCTGGCAACAGGCGCACCGTGGCGTCGATCAGCGCCTGCGCGGCAATTTCACCACCGGTCAGCACGAAATCACCCAGTGACACCTCTTGGACATTATACTCTTCCAGCACGCGCTCATCCACGCCTTCGAACCGACCGCACAGGATCGTCATTCCCTGTGCTTCGCTAAACTCCTGCACCATTGCTTGGGTCAATTGTTTGCCGCGCGGTGACATGTAAATCACCGGCCATGCTCGCGGATCAATGGGCGTGCCACGACGGGCCTCGTCCAATGCGGGGCCGACAACATCGGCCTTTAACACCATGCCTGCACCGCCACCCGCAGGGGGGTGATCCACATCCTTGTGCTTGCCGATCCCAAAGCGACGCAATTCAATCGCTTGCAACTGCCACAACCCATCCTGCAATGCTTTGCCCGTCAACGAGCGATCCAACACACCTGGGAATGCTTCGGGGAACAGGGTTATCACCTTGGCTTTCCACACACCGACAATGTCGGGGGTATCTGTCATTAAATCACGCGGTTTCATGCTGGGACGAATGGCCAAACGACCATGCGATTTGGTTTTTTCACTCATCGCCCAGTTCCACGAAATTCGTCGGTTCTGGCGGCTCTTCTGGCTCGTCACTTGCGAACACGCCTTTGGGTGGATCAATAATCACTTTGCCCGCCGCCAAATCCACGGTTGGCACCGCCGCTTTGGTGAATGGTAACAGTGCCATATTCTTCTGTCCGATCGCGTTGATTTCTAAAAAATCCCCCGCGCCATGATCATACACAGCGGTAATCGTGCCCAGTTGTACGCCACCCGTATCGATCACAGGCAGGCCAATCAAGTCAGAATGATAAAATTCGTCATCGGGCAAGTTGGGCAAATCCGCGCGTAATGCAAACAGGGAAGTTCCCTTAAGCTCATCCGCTTGATCGCGATATTTTATACCGTCAATTCGCGCTGCATAACCGCCCTTGATCGGGCCAATGATTTTTAAATCAAAGTGCTGCGTGCCATCCTCGTTGGTCAGGATACCATAGTCACCAATCGCGGCAGGCTCGGCGCAGAACGATTTGATCCGTAATTCGCCCTTGATCCCAAACGCGCCGATAATGGCGCCGATACATATACGGTCATCTGTTTTCATTATCGTTCGATCCATTTGGTCAACGCGGGTTCACGCGCCTCCCAGCCAACTGTTTCCAATTCTGGCGTCAGTGTATCCTGCTTTGGCCACCCAATGCAAAGATAAGCAATCAAATGCCACTGTTCTGGCACATCCAAATCACGGCGCATTTGAACGGGATCTAAAATGGAAACCCATCCCAATCCCAACCCTTGCGCGCGCAATGCCAACCAAAATGTCATAATCGCCGAAACCACGGAATAGCGCCGCATTTCAGGCATGGTTTTCGCACCCAGCCCGCCACCTTTGGTGGTGGCATCATCGCAAAATACCGCAATCTGTTCGGGCGCATCCGTCATACCAGACAGCTTAAGCCCCGCATAAATTTGCGCCTTTTCCCCCGAATACCCCGCCAACGCATCCGCGTTAGCAGTGTGGAAATTGGCCAAGGCGGCCGCGCGTGCACTATCCGATGATACCCGCACAATCCGCCACGGTTCAGACAACCCAACGGATGGCGCCATGCCAAATGCATTCAGGCAATCCAATAACGTATCCGTGGGGATGGGGTCGGTGTTGAAATGGCGCACATCGCGGCGCCATTTCATCAGGTTCTTTAATTCGGCTTGGAAGTCTTTGCTGAATGATTTCATCAGTTTTTCCAAGCCAAATTTGCCAATTACTCGGCTGCTGCTTCTTCCGCAGGTGCTTCGGCTGCTGGTGCTGCCGCTGCTTCTGCTGCCGCTACCTTGGCTGCTGCCGCGGCTTCTTCTGCGGCCACTTTCGCTGCTGCTTTTTCTTCGATGCGATCTTGGGCTTTTTTGCCTGGTTTCGCTTTGATTGGATTGTTGCGCTCTGCTTTTTCCATAACGCCAGCGGCTTCTAGGAAGCGAACAACACGTTCTGTTGGTTGTGCACCTTCGCCCAACCAATAATTTACGCGCTCCATGTTCAACTGAACACGCTCTGCGTTGTCTTTTGCCAACAATGGGTTGTATGTACCCAATTTTTCAACGTAACGGCCGTCGCGTGGCATGCGTGAATCCGCAGCAACAACACGGTAAAATGGACGTTTTTTTGAACCGCCACGGGCGAGTCTGATTTTCATAGCCATGATATTTCTCCTAAAAGCTAACTGAGTGGGGCAAGCCCCTCATTCTTGGTGTTTTTTGTGATGATTGATAACTTCCGCGATGACGAAGTTTAAAAACTCTTTCGCGAATACGGGGTCAAGGTCGGCACGTTTTGCCAAATCCTCTAGGCGTTCTATTTGCGTGGTTTCACGCGCGGGGTCTGAGGGCGGCAATGCATGCTCTGCCTTCAAAACACCAACAGCTTGGGTGTGTTTGAACCGTTCGGCCAATGTATAAACCAGGATCGCATCAAGGCGATCAATGCTTTCACGGTGTTCTTTTAAAATCTGCTGTGCGCGTGCTGTATCGGTCATTTCTTTTTCCCAAATCCAGACAGACCCATTGGCAATCCGCCACCAAGTCCGGGCAATCCGCCCTTGCTGTCGCCCAATTTTTTGGCCGCTTCTTCCAGCTGTTTTGGATCAATGTCGCCCAAACCACCGGGCATTCCACCCGCTGGCATACCGCCTTTGCCGAACATGCCGGCCATGGCTTGTTTCAACATGCCACCTTTGCCCATCTTTTTCATCATGTCGCCCATTTGGCGTTGCATCTTCAAAAGTTGATTTAATTCTTGGACGGTCAAACCAGCACCTGCTGACACACGTTTTTTACGGCTGGCCTGCATGATCTGCGGGTTTGCACGTTCTTTCTTGGTCATAGATTGGATCAGCGCGATTTGGCGTTTGAAAACCTTTTCATCAATGCCACCTGCATCTGCGACCTGTTTTTGCATTTTCTTCATGCCCGGCATCATTCCCATGATACCTTCCATGCCACCCATTTTCATCATCTGTTCCAGCTGCATTTTCAGGTCGTTCATGTTGAACATACCCTTCTTCATGCGCTTCATCATCTTTTCGGCTTGTTCGACCTCGATGGTTTCTTGGGCTTTCTCGACCAGCGAAACAATATCGCCCATGCCCAAAATACGGCCCGCAACACGCTCTGGATGGAACTCTTCTAGTGCGTCCATTTTTTCGCCAAGACCAACGAATTTAATCGGACGCCCTGTTACCGCACGCATTGATAATGCCGCACCACCGCGCCCATCGCCATCCATCCGTGTTAAAACAACACCCGAAATGCCAATACGTTCGTCGAAATTTTCTGCTGTATGCACGGCATCTTGACCGGTTAAACCATCAACCACCAACAGGATTTCACGTGGTGTTGCGATATCGCGAACTGCTTTCACCTCGCTCATCAACTCTTCGTCGATGGACAAACGACCCGCGGTATCCAGCATGAATACATCGTATCCACCAAGGGTTGCCTGTTGTTTGGCACGTTTTGCAATTTTAACGGCGCTTTCGCCCTTGACGATTGGCAGGGTATCAACGCCGATTTGCACGCCCAAAATTGCTAACTGTTCCATCGCGGCAGGGCGATTGGTGTCCAATGACGCCATCAAAACCTTTTTGCCGTTCTTTTCTTTCAGGCGTTTGGCCAATTTAGCGGTGGTCGTGGTTTTACCCGACCCCTGCAAACCAACCATCAGGATCGGGGCAGGTGGGTTATCAACCTTTAATTCGCCAATACTAGCATCATCACCAGCAAGGAAATGCACCAATTCGTCATGAACGATTTTCACAACCTGCTGACCCGGTTTCACCGATTTAGTCACCGATTGACCCGATGCTTTGTCCTGAATCGCCTTCACAAAATCACGTGCCACCGGCAGGGAAACATCCGCCTCTAACAACGCCACGCGCACTTCGCGCAAGGCCAGCGATACATCTTCGTCAGATAACGTCGCTTGTTTGTTTAGCCCGTCAAAGACGCCGGACAGGCGGTCGGATAGATTCTCGAACATATGTCAGGCCCTTTCAGCCAAGTGTTTTGCCAAACGCATTTTACACCAGTGGGCGCAACGCGCTGACTGGTGTCGATCCTGAGACCGGAAGCGTAAGACTTCCTGTGATTTGCCCCGCATGTACGCTTCGCACCGCGCAGAGTCAAGCATCCCCAAATACCCAATCAACGATTAAAGGTGGTGTTTCTCGTGTAATCTTGACACTTAGGGTGCAAATGCCCCCAGATTCTAGGATGACCCGAAAATGACCGACGAAAAAGACGCCAAAACACCGCCCAAGAAAACGATGAAAGAATTGCTGGCCGATAAGGCCAAACGCAAACCACATTACTTGTCTTTGAAAGACAACACAAATGCGATCAAAGGTGCCAATAAGAAAAATAACCCATGGGACGACAATAATAAATCGTAATTAGGTAAGCAAATGCGACGCCTTTGATTGTCCCACAGCTATTTTATACCCGCAGACTTAATAGCGGTTGTCATGCGCTTACGATGATTATCGTCAAAATAGGGGTACCGTTCGTCGTAACGTTGAAAGCTGTAGTCTGAATCAATCGAAAGAAGGTCAGAGATGTGTTCTTTGGCTTCTTCAAGACGGCCCGCCTCTACCAAAATCGCTGCCATGACAATCCTTGCAGGGGGGAAAGACGGAGCCATCCTAATGGCCCGCCTTTCATAGTTCTCGGCCAACTCTAATTCGCCAAGCAGGAAGTAACCGTGTGCAATATGGTGGAGCGCATTTGGCGGTGCTACTGGATCAAAGCGTAGTCCCGTTAACCCCGAATCGATCGCACGTTGTGGTTGGCCAGCATAATTCAACGCCTCGCTAAACCAAAAATAAGTGTCGGCGTTATTTGGGTCAATTTCGATAGCGCGTTCGAAGGCCTGGATAGACTTTTTAGGTTGTCTAAGAAATGTTTGCACCCAGCCGTACCGGCTGTTTGCCAATGATGAATTTGGCGCTAATTCAAGTGCGCGTTCAGCCTTTTCGGCGGCAATTTTTAGACCATCATCGTATCCTGCCCACGCAAACGACCATCCGCTTTGATATGGGAAAACTTGCTCTGCCCATGCGTTGGAAAACGCGGGATCTATTGCAATGGCCTGATCCAGAAGGTTGATACATTCTTGATTAGTTTCGGGCGAAAACATAAAGAATTTTGCGCGGCCTTTTAGGCTTAGTTCATAGGCTTCGACGCTGTGGGTGCGGCGCCCCTCGGTGTTCGTAAGATTGATATGTAATGCTGACGCAATCTTCGCAGTAATTTCATCTTGCAATGCGAATATATCCAACAGATCGCTGTCATATCTTTCGGCCCAGATATGCCCACCGCTGTGTGCATTGATTAATTGCGCATTAATTCTAATACGATCTCCGGCTTTGCGCACGCTGCCTTCTAAAACATGGGATACCCCCAATTCTCGCCCAATATCCGATACGTTTTTGGGCGAGTTTCGATAAGAGAATGATGAATTGCGCGCGATAACAAAAAGGTCGCGGTGTTTGCTTAAGTCGGTGATCAAGTCTTCGGTAAGCCCGTCGGCAAAATACTCTTGTTCTTGATCGGCGCCGATATTCACGAAGGGCAGCACAGCAATTGATGATTTCGGTGTTATGACATCTGATGTTGTCGTTGGCGATGCTGGAACGTCATCCTGATTGATCAAATTGGCGACGAACCGAAATCCCTGCCGTGGGAATGTTTTGATAACTGACTGCGAAACGCCATCATCGCCTAACGCACGACGCAAGGCATTGATCCGCGCGTTCAAAGTACCATCACTGACAATTCGACCCTGCCAAACAGTTTCTATTATTTCATCCTTGGAAACGACGCGCTCTGCATTTTGAATCAGAAACACAAGCAGGGAAAAGGCCTGTGGCTGCAATGGAATCGACTTGTTTCCTTGCGTCATTTCCAAGCGATCCGTGTTTACACAAAAGGTGCCAAAATTGAAATTCATGGCAAGGCAAGGGATAGGCAAGTAGAAGTCATGGATAGGCAAGACATCGATCATCTCCTGTTCAAGCGCCCAACAAAGAAGGACGCTAGTTTGGTTTCAAGGCAACAAAATGGAGATTAACATGAAACTTACAGCGACATTAGAAAAAACTATCATTATTTTAAACCCTGTTAAAATGGCGCCCCAAGGTCGGAGCGCCACAAAAACATCTGACAAGTCAGTCTTGAAGGGATTAGTTACTAAATTTTGGTCGCACACCGAAAAAATGGGCGAAACAAATACGAAATCCTTCGAAGGTCTACTTTAGCACAGGTTCATATTTTGCTGTTGAAGTCTGAAGCATCATGGCGTTCAAGCAATTGCTCATGCGGTTCACCCCATGAGCGGTTGACCATTTTTCCACGCAGATACGCAGGACGGTTCATTACAGCATCAGCCCAACGGTTTACATTTTTATACGACGACACATCCAAAAATTCAGCGGCATCATAAACTGTCCCTTGTACCAGCGATCCGTACCACGGTGCGGTTGCCATATCTGCGATGGTATAATCATCACCCGCCAAATATTCACGATCCGCCAAATTGCGATCCAACACATCCAACTGACGCTTTGCTTCCATTGCGAAACGATTAATTGGGTATTCGAATTTTTCGGGTGCATAGGCGTAAAAATGGCCAAAACCACCGCCCAAATATGGTGCGGAACCTTGTAGCCAGAACAACCAATTCAGTGCCTCTGTCCGTGCGGCCAAATCCGTTGGCAAAAACGCCCCAAATTTTTCCGCCAAATACAACAGGATTGCGCCGCTTTCGAACACGCGCGTGCCTGTTGTGGTGTCGATCAATGCAGGGATTTTGGAATTGGGATTAATCCCAACAAACCCACTGCCGAATTGATCACCTTCTTGGATGTTGATCAGCCATGCATCATATTCTGCACCTGTGTGCCCCGCCGCCAATAATTCCTCTAGCATCACGGTCACTTTCACTCCATTTGGTGTCGCCAATGAATGCAATTGGAATGGATGTTTGCCTACGGGCAGCTCTTTTTCGTGTGTGGCGCCTGCAACGGGGCGGTTTATATTGGCGAATTGACCGCCGCTTTCGGACTCCCAAGTCCATTTTTTTGGGGGAATATATGTCATAATTACACTGCCTTTGGCCAATTGAACGCCGTAAATGGCGTAAATGGGGGGAAACTTCAATGCAAAGGTTGTAAACACTGCCCCCACTCACAATATTGTGCTCAAGCGTCACGACGGCGCGATAGAAAACATAAAAGGGGAAACATATGTTGAAAGAATTTAAAGACTTTATCGCCAAAGGCAATGTCATGGACATGGCTGTTGGTATTATCATCGGTGCAGCATTCACGGCAATCGTGGGCTCATTGGTTGCAGATTTGATTAATCCAATCATCAGCTTGTTCATGGGCGGCGTTGATTTTGGCAGCTTATATGCAACGTTGGACGGGTCAACATTCGCATCATTGGCAGCAGCCGAAGAAGCAGGTGCCGCCGTATTCGCATACGGTCGTTTCATCATGGCAATCATCAACTTCTTGATCATTGCATTTGTTGTTTTCATGTTGGTTCGTTCAGTGAACAAAATGAAAAAAGTCGAAGAAGAAGCGCCAGCAGCACCAGCTGGACCATCTGACAACGATTTGTTGGTTGATATTCTGAAAGCTTTGAAAAAGAAATAATTCCACCAATCGGTAGAATGTGAAAAGGCCCGCAATTTGCGGGCCTTTTTTATTGTGTCGTGAAGTGACTTAAAGCTTCATCGCGTCTTCTGGCGTGATCGCATCCATGCCCAATGCTTTACCAACAGCGGCGTATGTCAATTTGCCTTTATGCGTGTTTAAGCCAGCCAACAAATGCGCATCATCCGCACAGGCCTGTTTCCAACCTTTGTCAGCCAAGGCCAACATGAACGGCATCGTTGCATTGCCCAATGCAATCGTCGCGGTGCGCGCAACCGCACCTGGCATGTTGGCCACACAGTAATGCACAATGCCATCAACCACATAAATTGGATCGTCGTGTGTTGTAGCCTTGGATGTTTCAAAACAGCCACCTTGGTCAATCGCCACATCCACCAAAACCGCACCTGGTTTCATCAATGCCAATTGCGCACGTGAAATCAATTTTGGCGCCGCAGCACCGGGGATCAGAACGGCACCAATCACCATATCCGCACGCTGGATCAAGTCTTCTAAATTCGCATTGGATGCGTATGACGTTTTGAACACACCAGCAAACACATCGTCCAAATAACGCATGCGCGGCAATGACATATCCATCACGACAACATCTGCACCCATACCGGCCGCAACACGCGCCGCATGGACTCCAACGTTACCACCGCCGATAACCACAACCAAACTGGGGCGTACACCGGGTACACCACCCAACAAGTTGCCCAAACCACCGTTTGCTTTTTGCAACGCCCAGCTGCCAACTTGGGGTGCCAATTTACCCGCAACTTCGGACATTGGTGCCAACAGCGGCAATCCACCATTGCGATCCGTCACAGTTTCATATGCAATGGCTGTGACTCCGCTGGCCAACAAATCTGTCGTTTGTGGCAAATCAGGAGCCAAGTGCAGGTAGGTAAACAAAATCTGATCTGTGCGTAACATTGCGCGTTCAACCGCTTGGGGTTCTTTCACCTTTACGATCATTTCAGCCTGCGCGAACACTTGTTCAGCGGTGTCAACAATGCCGGCACCAATGTCGGTGTATTCTGCATCGGTGAAGCCAGAGCCCATGCCAGCGCCCGCTTGCATCAACACGGTGTGACCACGTGATACGGCTTCGGCGGCGGCAGCTGGTGTGATGCCAACGCGATATTCTTGGTTCTTAATTTCTGTGGGACAACCGATAATCATGACATTCCTCCAAAGTGTTTGTCTGAACTTACAATGGCTTGGAATTTTTGGTGATACTTTACTATTTACCCTGTCAAAACATTGATTATTCGAATAACCTGCGAACAATGATGCAAACAGCCGTAGGATTCTTCGAATTATGGAAATAGACGATACAGATCGCCGCATTTTGAAAACCCTTCAAAAAAAGGGCCGCCTCTCGAATGCTGACTTGGCTGATCAAATCAACCTATCCGCATCCGCCTGTCATCGCCGTGTGCAACGTTTGGAATCCGAGGGGATTATCAAAGATTACGTGGCCTTGCTTGATCCGCGTAAGATTGACCGCAAATCCACGGTTTTCGTTGAAATCACCCTGTCAGGACAGGCCGATGCCATCCTGGATACGTTCGAGCGCGCCGTCGCCTTGGTGCCTGATGTGTTGGAATGTCATCTGATGGCAGGTACGGCGGATTACATGTTAAAGGTTGTCGCCAGCGATACCGAAGATTTTGCCCGTATTCACCGTCAATATCTGGTACGATTACCGCACGTCAGCCAAATGCAAAGCAGTTTTGCCTTGCGCACCGTGTTTAAAACAACCGCCATGCCTGTTTAACCGATTAAATACATCATCGCGTACAGTGTCGAAATTCCTGCTACCACTGACCACAGCGCGGAACGTCGCCAAATACCAACCGCAAACGCGGCCACAGCGGCCAACAATCGCGGTGCATCCAACGCCCCACCTGTGGCCTCTGTTCCGACCAAAAATGGTACAATTAACCCCGGCATCACGGCCACACCCACATAATTCAGGTGCTGGGTAAACCACGCGGGCAACACACGGTCGCCAATGATTCCCAAAAATGAAAAGCGGATCAAATAAGTGCCGATCCCAAGGAAGAAAATGATGGTCCAGATTTTATACGGATCAGGCATATTGCGCCCTCCGCTTTAACAACTTCTCGGTTTGCACGCCCGCAATCATTGCCAAAAACGCCGCAATCAGCAGTCCCATGGAATAGGGCACGCCAATAAATGCCAGCGTCCCGCCCATCGACACTAACGCGGCCACGAAATGTGGTAAACTACGCATCATCGGCGCGGACAGCGCGATAAAACAAATTGGTACCGCGAAATCCAACGCATATTCTGGTGGGATTTTCGCCCCGACCAAGGCGCCAACGAATGTCGATGCAACCCATAACGGCAACAAACACGTAAAACTCCCCGTGAAGTACCAACATTTCTGCGTCAGCGTCATTTCTGGATTGTCAGTATAGGCATTGATGGATGTCGCATAACTTTGATCCACCAGAAAATACGCAAACAATGCCCGCATCCCCAAGGGTGCCCGCCCCAAATGCGGCACCAAGGCGGCGGAATACATTGCCATCCGCAGGTTCACCGCCAATGACGTCGCCAAAATAATTAATGTCGGCGCACCTTCGTTTAACAACGTCAGCGCCGTAAACTGTGACGATCCTGCCACCACAAATGACGTCATGATCATGGTTTGCACAATCGTAAAACCCGCCTCGGTGGCGACCGCGCCAAACAGTAATCCGAACGGTGCAACAATCAACCAAAACGGAATATTGTCGCGATACCCCAACCAAAAGGCCGATTTTGTGGATGTTGGCGTCAGGCCCATGTGCTAGTCTCTCCTTAGTTACCGTATGCATAAGTGAATCGCACAGGAGCCGCAATTGTCAGACGCCACAAACAGTTTTCTTTTGCAACCGGACATGACCCTGTCTGGCCTGACGCGATCCGTCCAAGGGTTTGACCAAAACGGCGACGTCACAGACATCAACGTGGTCGAAGAACGCCCCCTGACGATTTTCCTTAACGGTCAGGAAATTGTCACCGCCATGACTATCGGCGATTACCCACAATACCTGGCACTGGGGTTTTTAAAAAATCAGGGTATGTTGAGTGTGGATGAATCCGTTTTGGGTATTGATTACGACGATGAACTCGAAACTGTCGTGGTGCGCACAGACGGCCAAACGCTGTACGAGGAAAAGTTAAAAAAGAAAACCCGCACATCGGGTTGCGCGGTCGGCACAGTTTTTGGTGACATGATGGAGGGATTGGATGGCCTCGAACT
Source organism: uncultured Rhodobacterales bacterium (assembly GCA_963976255.1). Lineage (GTDB taxonomy): Bacteria > Pseudomonadota > Alphaproteobacteria > Rhodobacterales > Rhodobacteraceae > Amylibacter. Next base: position 17,354 of record CAXBJO010000014.1, on the reverse strand, counting down.
TCCCACCGCTGCGTTACGTACGTCGTGGCTCTACAGTCTGTCCAACATCATCAACCAAACGCCCAGCCTGTATTTGAACGCCGGCGCGATTCACGGCACCGTCCTGTGCCAACAAGATAAACCACTGGTCTATATGGAGGATGTCGGCCGCCACAACGCCGTCGATAAAATCGCGGGCTGGATGCATTTAAACAACGCAACGCCAGACGATAAAATCCTGTACACCACCGGTCGCCTGACATCCGAAATGGTGATCAAATGCGCCCTGATGGGCATCCCTATATTGGCGTCGCGCTCTGGCTTTACGGCATGGGGCGTCGAAATCGCGAACCAAGTTGGCCTGACCCTGATCGGACGCTTGCGGGGGCAACGTTTCATGTGCCTTTCGGGTCGTGACCGTGTGGTCTACGACGCAAAATGAAAACGCTGGGTGTCATATTGGCGGGTGGATTATCCACTCGTATGGGGGGCGGGGATAAATCCCTGTTACCACTCAATGGCACACCACTGCTGACACACGTCATCGCACGTCTGGCACCCCAAGTAGACGCAATGGTCATAAATGCCAATGGTGCCACCACCCGTTTCGCCGCATTCAATCTGCCCGTCAGCCCCGACAGCATCGCCGATTTCGCGGGCCCCTTGGCGGGTGTTTTGGCTGGCATGGATTACGCCGCCCAAAACGGTTTCACCCATATCCAAACTGTCGCCGCCGACACACCATTTTTTCCCACGGATCTGGTGCAACGCCTTTCTACCAATGCTCACCCCATCAACATTGCGCGTGACGACAACGCAGTCGAAAAGTTCAGCCTCCACCCCACGTTTGGCCACTGGGACATCGCATTGCGCGATGATTTGCGCACATCAATAAATGGCGGTATGCGCAAAGTGATGGGATTTGTAAAACAACAGGATTGGCGTACTGTGAAATGGGTAAATGACAACCATGATCCATTTTTCAACGTCAACACCCCCGATGACATGGCGCAGGCCGCATTGATATTACAGGGTATGAAACAATGAGAATTTCCGACACACGTGTTTTTGGCATCGTTGGCTGGAAAAATTCAGGCAAAACCGGCCTGATGGAACGCCTTGTTGCGGACATCACCGCACGGGGTTTTACCGTATCCACCATCAAACACGCCCACCACTCGTTCGACGTTGATCACCCTGGTCGCGACAGCCACCGCCACCGCGTGGCGGGTGCATCACAGGTGATGCTGGCCTCTGGCAACCGCTGGGCGTTGATGCACGAGTTGCGCGGTGCACCTGAACCATCGTTCGAAACCCTGTTGGCCAAAATGTCCCCAGTCGACTTGATATTGGTCGAGGGATACAAACGCGAAGCACACCCAAAAATCGAATGCTACCGCACCGCTGTCAGCGATCCATTACGCCTGCATGACGACAACACAATTTGCGCTGTCGCCACCGACACAGATGTGGGCAAGCTTCAGGTCCCAATTTTCGACCTGAACGAGACCAAAACCATCGCCGATTTCATCCTAAACCACCAAGATTTGACATGACCAAATCGCCCCCCTTGCGCAATGATTGTTTTGCCATGCCGCGCGGTGTCGAATGGACGCCTGTTGATGTGGCGTTGGAACGTCTGCGCGCTGGGCTGAATGTAGTCGTGGGCACAGAAACCATACCAATCCAATCCGCGCTTGGGCGTATTTTGGCCACGGATATCACCGCCACCGCCAACCATCCGCCATTCGCCAATGCGGCGGTCGACGGCTTTGGCTTTGCCCACGCATCGCTGGCTGACAGCGATGAAATTGCGCTACCACTTACAAGCGGTCGCGCGGCGGCTGGCGAACCCTTTAACGGAACGGTTCCCACAGGTCACGCCGTCCGCATCCTGACGGGGGCAGCCATTCCCGATGGTGTCGATACGGTGATTTTGGAAGAGGATGTAAATTTCGACGAAACGCACATCCATTTTCGCGCTGGCCTAAAACGCGGCGCAAACGCACGTCCCATGGGCGAAGACATCGCAATCGGTCAAACAATCCTGACCCACGGTCACAAAATTCGCCCTGCCGATTTGGGGGTTCTGACCTCTGGTGGAATCGGTGAAATCACCGTGTTCAAACCCCTGCGCGTCGCCGTCCTGACCACAGGAAACGAGCTGATTGACGCGGGAAAGCCCAAAACCACAGGCCAAATTTTCGACGCCAACCGCCCGATGCTGTTGGCGCAAATCGCTGCGTGGGGTTATTTACCCATCGACCTGGGCATCCTACCCGACGACCCCGAAAAAATCCGTGCGGCCTTGGACGCGGCGGCGCAAACCGCCGATGTCATCCTGACCACAGGCGGTGCATCTGCGGGAGACGAGGATCACATTTCTAAGCTCCTGAAATCCCATGCCAACCTACAAACATGGCGCATCGCAATAAAACCGGGCCGCCCCTTGGCCTTGGCTTTGTGGAACGGCACACCCGTTTTTGGCCTGCCGGGAAACCCTGTGGCGGCAATGGTCTGCACCCAAATTTTTGCTGCCCCCGCGTGCGCGATGTTATCAGGGCAGGGTTGGACAACGCCAACATCCATCATGGTCGGTGCTGCATTCACCAAGAACAAGAAAGACGGCCGCACGGAATACCTTCGCGCTCGTTTGAATGCAGATGGCTACGCGGAGGTATTCCCTTCGGAGGGATCAGGCCGCATTTCTGGCCTGTCTTGGGCGACGGGATTGGTGGAATTGGATCACGGTGCACGCGATGTTAAACACGGTGATTTGGTGCGGTATATTCCGTGCGGATAAAACGATAATACGCAAATTGGAAGGCTTTGAAACATGAGCGGTGAAATAAACTTAACTGAATTGATCAAATCATTATCGGCTGTCCTTGTTGACGGGTTGTTCGTTTTTGCCACGATCAAGGGCACCAAAATCCCCGCAAACCTTGTCCCTCGCATGATGTTTCAAGAGGCCGAGGGAACCACATTGATCCTGCTAAAATCCGAGGCTGAAGAATTCAATTTGCCATATGAATTTCCGTGCAGAATGATAACGCTAAACATCCATTCTTCGCTTGAGGCGGTTGGGTTTATGGCCAAAATCGCCACCGAATTGGCAAAACACGATATGGGTGTAAATCCAGTTTCGGGTTTCTACCACGATCACCTTTTTGTCCCTGATGGGCGACAGAATGATGCGATGAATATTTTGAAAAAAATGGCGGATAACAGCGCCTAATTGACAGGCAATCGTTTACTCGAACGCACCGCTGACCCGCGCCATCACCATAAAGCAGCGCGCCGTTCGCGTGTTGGCCAAGTCGGTAACGTCATGGTTTTGAAAACGCGGTTCGTATTCCATCAACAACTGATCGAACTGCTGTAAAAACTGCATCACTAACTGGCGAAATTCCGCGTCCGTTTTCATCCGCGCACGCGCAATACCCAAAACGGCTTTATCCTTAACCGCGCCAACCGATGCCACCTTTTTGCCGCGTGTCCCGTCGGAAAATCTGCGCCAGGCGCCAACATCCGCACGTCCCAGTGACAGGTCATCCATGAAAATCCCATCTTCGGTTAAGGCCGCAATCACGGTCTGTGCATTTTCCAAAAGGGCGCGCAATTTGCGCTCTTCCATCGCGCGGCGCAACGCGCGAAACCCGTCGCGGTCTTTGGCATTGTCTGGAAAATTCAACGCCTTAATCATATCATCCAATTGGATCGGTGGGGGTGCATTTTCGGGCGTGTCCGACAGCGGCAAATTAATCTGCATCTCGCTGCTGGGTGCTTGATAGTCACCAAAAACCGTGCGGTTTAATTCCAACACATCCAAGGGTGCAGATGTCGCAACCCCATTATTGGCGATTTCCTTCAAACGGCGATCATTTTTCACGGTCATTTCCGCGATCACCTTTAATTGCCCAACAATATCAGATTGTTCCTTGGGTAAACGTTCACTGGTTACGCGCAGGTTTTCCGCCACGCTCGCCATTTCACGGCGCAACACACGCGCCTCGTTTTTCAATTTTAACGCAGTGCCGGCAGTAATGGCCGCAGTCCAGATCAAAACCAGCGGCAAGATTACCGCCAGCATCGTCAACAAACCCAGAATGGACGTGTCAAAGATGGCTGACAACCGTTGTCCGCTGAATGTGAAATACAAGAAAACCAAAACCACCCACGCCATACTGACGATCAATCCAACCGACACCGCGGGGCTGATGGTTTTATCTGTTTCTGGTAATTTCATCAGATGTATTTTACGGACAGAATTTCGTAACTTTTGACGCCACCAGGTGTGCGCACTTCGACGCTGTCGCCCTCTTCCTTGCCGATCAACGCCCGCGCGATGGGGGAATTCATGTTGATCATGTTGCGCTCTATGTCCGCCTCATGCTCGCCGACAATTTGCAATGTGCGCTCTGCTTCGGTGTCTTCGTCAATCATATGGACGGTTGCGCCAAATTTTACGGAACCCGACATTTTTGTTACGTCAATCACATCCGCACGGCTGATAATCGCTTCCAGCTCTTTCACACGGCCTTCGATATGGGACTGCAATTCGCGCGCCGAATGGTATTCCGCATTCTCGGACAAATCGCCATGTTCGCGTGCTTCAGCGATTGCGCGGATCACAGACGGGCGATCAACAGATTTAAGCTGCTTGAGTTCAGCATCTGCCGATTTGAAACCAGCAGGGGTCATTGGGATTTTATCCATAGGCGTTCTCTTCACTTAATTACAGTCTATGAGCATAAATTCACACGCGACAGTACGCAAGGCGTGATTCACGCCGTGATTGTCCCAACTTTCGTCGCGTTACCATTGTCGGGCTTCTGTTTTTCTGATTACAGTCTCCCCAAACTGGAATTCAAACCCCACTGGAGGGAACATGAGCGATATTGAACGCGAAAGCATGCCATATGATGTTGTCATCGTCGGCGCGGGGCCTGCCGGCCTCTCGGCTGCGATCCGTCTGAAACAACTGGACGCTGAATTGGACATTGTTGTCCTTGAAAAAGGCTCCGAAGTGGGCGCACACATCTTGTCTGGAGCGGTTTTGGACCCTGCGGGTTTGACCCGCCTCATGCCCGATTGGCAAGAAAAGGGAGCACCGATCAAAGTTGCGGTAAAGGAAGACAATTTCCTGAACTTGACCGAAACAGGTTCAAAAAAACTGCCAAATTTCATCATGCCACCGCTGATGAACAACCACGGCAATTACATCGTATCCATGGGCAACGTATGCCGCTGGATGGCCGAACAAGCAGAAGAAATGGGTGTTGAAATTTTCCCCGGTATGGCCTGTTCAGAATTGGTTTACGGTGAAAACGGCGAAGTCAAAGGCGTGGTCGCGGGCGAATTTGGCAAAAACCCTGACGGCACACAGGGGTCATCCTACGAGGCGGGCATGGAACTTCACGGTAAATACGTGTTCCTTTCCGAGGGTGTGCGCGGATCATTGTCCAAACAAGTCATCGCGAAATACGGCCTTGATGCAAACTGTGACGTGCCAAAATTCGGCCTTGGAATGAAGGAAATTTGGGAAATCAAACCCGAAAACCATAACGAAGGCGAAGTGACCCATACAATGGGCTGGCCGATGTCCGACGACAGCGGCGGTTCATTTATGTACCACCTTGACAACAATCAGGTCTATGTCGGCTTCATCGTCGATCTAAACTACAAAAACCCGCACCTGTTTCCATACATGGAATTCCAACGTTGGAAGCACCACCCCCAGATTGCCAAAGTATTGGAAGGCGGAAAACGTGTGGCTTATGGCGCACGCGCCGTCACCAAAGGTGGCTTTCAATCGATCCCACAAGCCGCCTTCCCGGGTGGTGCATTGTTGGGTTGTTCTGCGGGCTTGGTCAACTTGCCACGGATCAAGGGTAATCATAACGCCATGCATTCAGGCATCGAAGCCGCCGAAGCCGCGTTTGAAGCGATCAAAGCGGGGCGTTCAGGTGACACCTTGGATGCCTATAATGACACCCTTAAATCAGGTCCCGTTGGCCAAGACCTAAAGACAGTGCGCAATGTGGCGCCACTGCGTGCAAAATACGGCGCGAAATTGGGTGTCGCCTTGGGTGGGTTCGATATGTGGTGCCAAACCCTGTTGAAATTCAGCTTTTTCGGCACAGTATCACACGGTAAATCAGACGCAGAAAGCACGGGCAAAGCGGCGGATTATGCGCCGATTGATTACCCAAAACCCGATGGTAAGCTGTCGTTTGATCGTCTCACAAACGTTAGCTTTTCGGCGACAAACCACGCCGAAGAACAACCATGTCACCTCCAATTGGCCGATGCCAGTATCCCAATTAACGTCAACCTGCCCGAATTCGCTGAACCCGCACAACGATATTGCCCCGCAGGTGTGTATGAAATCCTGCGCGACGACGATGGATCGAACCCACGGTTCCAAATCAATGCGCAAAACTGTGTGCATTGCAAAACTTGCGATATCAAAGATCCCAGTCAAAACATCACATGGGCGACACCCCAAGGCGGCGAAGGCCCGAATTACCCGAATATGTAATTGAGTGAGTGATTTCAAATTGAGGCGCTGGTATGAAAATGCCAGCGCCCTTTTTGCGCAATCAAAATTGTTATTGAGTTGAAAACTGCGACAAACCATAACGCCCCGCGGATTGCACCGTGTCACACCTCACACAAAGGTGCAAAAAATCTCAATATGCCACGTTGCGATATGCACCTCGAACCGCTAGCATCCGCCTGTAAACAACGGATACCACGATGACACACCGCTTAAAATCTGCTCTTCTTGCCACCACTATTGCCATCGGTTTGATCGGCGGATCAGTACAAGCCCAAGGTTTAACCAGCGACTACATTTCAGGATCAGTCGCCGCCATGCGTGGCGACTACCGCGCCGCCTCAAAATTCTTCACGGCGGCCTTGAAACGTGACCCGCAAAACGATTTTTTGCAACAAAACGCGATGCTGGCGGCCTTGTCATTGGGCGAAAACGATGTGGCTTTGGCGCATGCAAAAAACGTGCTTTCTGACCCACTGTCAAACAGTGCTTTGGCGTATTTATTGGTCTTTGTTGATCAGGTTAAGGCCGATAACTTTGACGCGGCCGCCGCTACTTTGGGCACCAGTCAAGGCGCCTTTATCCCTTTATTTGCAGGACTATTACAGGGTTGGACGGAACTTGGTCTGGGTAAAATGGGCGCGGTGATTGGCACATTGGATGGCATCACCCAATCCCCAACCGCGCAGCTGTTCGGGCAATACCACAAAGCACTGGTTTTGGCCGCTGTTGGCGATTTTGGCGGCGCCGACAAGATACTGGTTGGCGATGAACGCGGCAACCTGCGCCTGACGCGCGGCAGTTTGATCGCTCATGCCCAAATCATGGCCGAATTGGATCGCAAAGACGAAGCATTACGCCTGCTGGACGCCGCAATTTTGGGTGGTCAAGACAGTGAATTATCAACCGTCCGCGACGCCATTGCCAATGACACATCGCAATACAACTATATTACCAACGCGCGCGACGGTGTGGCCGAAGTTTTGTTCACAATGGCCTCCTTGCTGACAACACCAGACGATCAACAAACCAGCCTGCTTTACGCACGATTAGCCCAAGATTTACGCCCCGATGACGCCGAAATCACCTTGTTAATCTCCGAGTTATTGCGCGACCAAGGTCAATATGAATTGGCAATCGAAAATTACACCACCATCCCCACCGACCACCCGTTATTCCTAAACGCAGAATTGGGTCGCGCCGATGCATTGGTCGAAGCCGGCAAAGCCGACGCGGCGATCGAAGTTCTGCGTGGGTTGACCCGTTCGCATAATTCAACGGCGCTGGTATACATGTCGTTGGGTGATGCCTTGCGCGGAGCCGAGCGGTATTCGGCGGCGCGCGATGCATATGACACGGCGATTGGCATGATTGATCGCCCCGCACGCAACCACTGGTTTTTGTTTTATGCGACGGGCATCACGAACGAGCGTTTGGGTAATTGGCCGCGTGCCGAAATGAATTTCAGAAAAGCGTTGGAATTAGCGCCTAATCAGCCGTTGGTTTTAAACTATCTTGGTTATTCAATGGTTGAAAAGAATTTGAACCTGCCAGAAGCCCAAGCGATGATTGAAACCGCGCTGAATGCACAGCCAAACAACGGCGCGATTGCGGACAGTTTGGGGTGGGTTTTTTATCGGCTTGGTAAATTCGAACAGGCTGTTGCGCCAATGGAAATGGCCGTTCAATTGGAACCCGACGATCCCGTCATCAATGATCATTTGGGTGATGTATATTGGAAGGTTGGGCGCAAACGCGAAGCGAAATTTCAGTGGCGCCGTGCCATTTCATTTCAACCGACACCGACCGACCTAGAGCGCATCCGCGATAAACTTGAATTTGGGCTGGATGTTATTTTGGCGCAGGAACAGAAACTGGAAACCCAGACCGGTGCCGAATAAACAAACAGCCAATGCCAAGATTAACCTGTGCCTGCATGTAACGGGTCAACAGGTTGACGGGTATCATTTATTGGACAGTTTGGTGGTCTTTGCGGACTATGGCGATGCGCTGACATTTGTTGATGCGGATGAATTTTCTGTATCGATTGATGGCCCCTTTGGGGCTGGTTTGGATGGCGGATCTGATAATCTGATAACCCGCGCGGGCGTTGCATTGGGTGAGCGCGGTGCGGCCGTGGAGTTGACCAAAAACTTGCCAATTTCGTCGGGAATCGGCGGTGGCTCTGCGGATGCAGCGGCGACGTTGCGGGGGCTTTCGGCGCTATGGAATGTGGATATTCCCGATGATCTTGGACTGTCATTGGGGGCGGATGTGCCTGTTTGTTTGGCGGGGCGTTCGGTGCGAATGCATGGGGTTGGGGAACAGTTGGAACCCATTGATTTCCTGCCTGCAATGCCAGCAATCTTGGTTAATGCAGGGGATGCGGTATCCACGCCGACGGTTTTTAGCGCCTTAAGCGCCAAGCAGAATGACCCGATTGGTGCATTGCCCACTGAACCATTGAATTTTCAACAGGCGGTGACGTATCTGGCGGGTTTGCGCAATGATTTGCAAGCACCCGCAACGGCCATTTCGCCAAACATTGCGGATGTGTTGGACGTGATGAACCAGGACGCTGTATTGGCGCGAATGTCGGGTTCCGGTGCGACATGTTTTGGACTGTACGAAAATATAAGCATGGCCCAAACGGCGGCGGAAAAAATTGCAGTACAGCACCCAAATTGGTGGGTGCAGGCGGTTACCCTTAATGCGCGCGGCTGACCACGTAATCAGGCAGTGCCAATAAAATATCACGAATGTCGCTATCCGGCAAAAGCGCAAGCGCACCTTTGGCTTTGTTCGCCCAGTGGATTGCGTCGCTGCGTGTATCGTCCAATGCATTATGCTTGGCCATTAAGGTCAGCGCATGTTTCAGATCACCATCCTCTTGTTGACCTTTTTCAATCGTCCGTTTCCAGAATGCCATTTCGGTATCATCGGCCTTGGCCAATGCTTTAATTAACGGTAGGCTCATTTTGCGTTCGCGAAAATCGTCGCCGATGTTTTTGCCCATTGCGTTGCTGGCGCCGCCATAATCCAGCAGGTCATCCGCAATTTGAAAGCTGATGCCAAGGGCATCGCCATATGCGGCCAATGCGTCGGTAATTTTTTCGTCCGCATTTGCAATCACGCCGCCAACTTTACACGCTGCTTCGAACAACGCGGCAGTTTTTCCGCGCACCACTTTCAAATAAGTATCTTCGCTGGTGGACAGGTTTTGCGCCACGGTTAATTGTAACACTTCACCCTCGGCTATGGTGGCCGATGCGTTGGCCAGAATGTCCAAAACCCGCAGATTGCCAGTTTCCACCATCAATTGAAACGAGCGCGAAAACAGGTAATCGCCAACCAGCACAGACGACTGATTGTCCCACAACAAATTGGCGGTTGGGCGACCACGGCGTTGCGTACTCTCGTCCACCACATCGTCGTGCAACAAGGTGGCTGTGTGGATAAATTCTACCGTGGCGGCCAGATGAATGTGATACGGTGTGGTGTTGCCACACATATGTGCGGCGGCCAAGGTCAACATTGGGCGCAGTCGCTTTCCGCCTGCGTCAACCAAATGCGCGGTCACTTCTGGAATGCGGGGGGCATTTTTGGACGCCATGCGCAGTTTAATCAGGTCATTCACGGCGGCCATATCGTCGGCCAAAATTAATGCCAATTGATCGTGTGGTTTATTCAAAGCGAACCTGCCCTCTTAACTTCTGCGTGACGTCTCTCGACATGGGGGGTGTGTATCGGTTAACTCGCCCACATGAAAGAATTATTCAAAACAAACGACCCAACTTTGGTCAGCTTCGCCACGGCACTGCTTAAGGCCGAAGATATAGCCTGCTTTGCTTTGGACGTCCACATGAGCGTACTTGAGGGAAGCATAGGCATAATGCCGCGTCGCGTGATGGTGGCCGACGCGGATTTATTTTTAGCGCGGGCGATTTTGCGTGACAATGATTTTGAATTATCGGCGGTTTGATGGAAACATCGCTGGATAGTTTTTTGGATGGACGGCTACGGATCGCACAACCGGTCAATGGATATCGCGCCGCGACTGATCCGGTGTTTTTGGCCGCAAGTGTTCCTGTGCAAGCTGGGCAATCTGTGTTGGATGTGGGATGCGGTGTTGGCGTGGCCACGTTGTGTTTAAACACACGTGTTTCTGGTTTAGATTTGGTCGGTGTCGAAATCCAATCTGAATACGCTGAACTGGCACGTGAAAATGCCGTGCGAAATGATGTGCAGGTTGTTGTTGAGAACAGCGATTTGGCAACCCTGTCCGCAGATTTTCGCACCCAAGTTTTTGATCACGTAATGACAAACCCGCCATTTTTTGAACCTAACAAACAGTCGACGCCAAAAAACGCGGAAAAAACGGTGGCACATGTGGAAACGTTGTCATTGCCCACATGGATCGCGTTGTCATTGCGTCGATTGCGTCCCAAAGGCAGCTTTACGATTATTCACCTTAGTGAACGCTTGCCTGAAATATTGGGCGCGTTGAATGGGGCATGTGGAGATTTGCGCGTGTTGCCGATTGCATCGCGGGTGGGAAAACCGGCCAAACGGGTTTTGGTTCAAGGGATAAAAACGTCCAAGGCACCGATGCGGTTATTGGCACCATTAATTGTGCATGACGGTGAACAGCATGTGATTGATGGTGATGATTTTGCCGAGGGTGCGCGCAATATATTGCGAAACGGCGCCGCGATAAAGCTGTAAATGTTTTGGTAATAATAGCGGCGTAACGTCGCTTAATCGCCGCGAAAAAAGTGCGATTATCACCTGTGCGCCTATTTTTTTAGTAGCGCGCGATCACATAAATGATGCAATATCTAGATGCGATCTGGTTGATGACTGGTCGCTCAGCTAACACAAACAAGGAGACTAATATGACAGTGAGTTCACACGTAACTGAGCTTAAACGAAAACACGCCCACCTCTCCGACCAAGTTGAAAAATCACAGCGAAGTCCCGCAGTAGATTCCCTAAAGTTGAAATCGCTAAAGCAGGAAAAATTGCGATTGAAGCAAGAAATTGATCGATTGTCGCATTAGCCATCGCATTTAAAAGGCACCTTCGGGTGCCTTTTCGTTGGCCATGCCAACTAAAAAGAGCGCGAATTTCGCGCTCAGATCCATGTGTTGACTCATCCAGCCTGTGATCTGCTGTACATTGTTTGCGTCCATTCGGGGATCACTTCTGGCATGCCAATGTGATAACCTTGTAAACAATCTATTCCGATCGTCTGCAAATATGCCATTTCTTCGGCGGTCTCGACGTGTTCGGCAACAGTGAACATATCAAACTGGCGAGAGATAGAGATCAATGCAGCGGTCAACACCTGATTATCGGCATCTTTGTGAATATCGCGGATAAATTGGCCATCGATTTTTACAATATCGAATTGAAACTCTTTGAAAAAACGAAACGCTGTATATCCTGCGCCAAAGTCATCCAATGCAAAGGAAATACCATGCCCTTGTAAATCGGACATAAAGCTGGTGACCAAGTCAGGTAAAACCATTGCGCTTTCTTCTGTAATTTCAAGGATCAGGCGTTCTGCGACGGTTGAATCCTGTTCTATGCCTTTGTGCAGGATTTGTAACCAACGCGGATAGCCAATGGATCGTGCGGACATATTAATGGACAGGCGCAATGTCGGTTCCTCGGCCAAGGCAGACAATCCCAATTCCAATGCGTGACAATCCAAAATACGACCCAGTTCCATACTTTCGACGATGGGAATAAAATCCTTGGCGGCGACGATGTCTTGATTGCTGTCCAACACACGAATCAATCCTTCGTAAAACGCAGGCTTGTCGGGATATTTTGAATGCACAACGGGTTGATATGCCAACATGACGTTTTTGTTTTTGATTGCCTTGCGAACGGTGTCTAAAATGGGTTCGTTGCGGCTCGACGCGGCATATTCCAATGGGTTACGTGGCGCCGATGGTATTTCAAATAATTCTAGGGGTGGCATTGGGGGTCTCCTTTAACGATGTGATGATCCTACGTGGGTTTTGACTAAGGCAACCTTAACGGTTCTATTTTTGTTCTAATTTTAGTAAACTGCGATCAAATCACTTAACCCGCTGTTTCAGAGGAGTAATTTATGACAAAGCGATGCGATTGGTGTGGAAACGATTCAATTTATATAAAATACCATGATAATGAATGGGGCGTTCCTGAATATGATGGGCGTGCTTTGTGGGAAAAACTGGTGTTGGACGGATTTCAAGCGGGGCTAAGTTGGATAACGATTCTTAAAAAACGTGATGCCTTTCGCGAAGCCTTCGCGGATTTTGACCCAACAAAGGTTGCGGCCTTCACCCAAGCCGACGTGGAGCGCTTGTTGCAAAATGAGGGTATTGTGCGCCACCGTGGAAAAATCAATGCGGCCATAAATGGTGCCAAGGTGTTTTTGAAAATCGAACAACAAGAAGGTTTTGCGGATTTCATCTGGAGCTATGTCGATCACAAACCCTTGGACGCGGCACGTGCAACCATGGCGGACGTGCCGCCATTCACGGATCTGTCGACGCAGTTATCCAAGGATTTGAAAAAACGCGGATTTAATTTCTGTGGTCCGACCATTGTATATGCATGGATGCAGGCATGTGGCGTTGTGAACGACCACATTGTTGGCTGTCCGCGTTACAAGGCCGTTCAAAAAATGGCACGTTAATCAGGGGACTGCAGGGATTGCCTTAAGATAGGTTGCAATGGCGATGCGATCTGCGTGGCTTAACTTGGCCATGTTTTCCTGCACTGAAACCATCGTACCGCCCACGGTATCAAATTCGGGCGTGAACCCAGAATTTAGGTATTCGGCGATTTCATCCACTGACCATTTCAGGGCTTGGGGTGTAAGATTAGGGATGCGTCCAACGCCATCTGGGTTTGGCCCACCCGCCAACCATTTTGATTTCACCATTCCCCCCAAGATATTGCGCGGTGTGTGGCATGCGGCGCAATGGCCTGGCCCCGATACTAAATATTGGCCACGCGCCAAAACGGGATCGCTTTGATCGATATCAACTGCAATTGCATTAGATTTGAACAGCAATTTCCACGCCCCCATGCCACGCCGAATATTGAAAGGAAAACCAACGTGGTGGGGCTGACTGCTGACGTCGGATTTTGGCAGGGTTTGCAGATAGGCATACAGATCAACAATATCACCCGCCGTCATCTGCGCATAAGAGGTGTAGGGGAAGGCGGGGTAATAATGCGTTCCTTCGGGTGAAATTCCCGCCTGCATTGCATTGGCCAGATCGATAACTGACCATGTACCGATGCCCGCATTCGACGGGGAAATATTGGGTGCGATAAATGTGCCAAAATCGGTTTTGAATTCCAGGCCGCCAACCAAAACATCTTTCTGTGCGCCTTTTGCCTTGGGGGCGGCATGACACGACGAACAACCCGCCGCCGCGTAAACCTGCGCGCCGCGATCGCGATCACCCGTTAATCCTGCGAATCGGTCACTGACCACAGGTACAGGGGTGGTGATGATCCAGCCAACAATGCCACCCACAAGTGTGCCAAAGAAAAGAATTTTTAAAATCGTGCTCATAAACTGCTCCGCTAAAGTTTGCAGACTGCCACAGCGACCCGCGGCTGGCAAACGAACTTGACTGATTTGTGATTGCTTTCACTCTTTTGTTTTTTGGCAGAACGCCCTAAAGTATCGCCAAATTGAACAAGGATTTCCCCATGCGTTTTCCCCTTTTGGCCGTTTTGGCTGCCCTGACCATTACCGGCCCCGTTGCGGCGCAAAATTTAAGCGAAGCGGATGTAAAGGCGTTGGTCTTAGAAACGATTTTGGAAAACCCATCAATCATTATGCAAGCGATTGATCTGCTGCGCACCCAAGAGGAAGACGACAAGGATGCGGCGCAACAACAAGCGTTCGAAGATAACAAAGAGCTGTTGCAACGCGATCCAAATGCACCCGTTTTGGGAAATCCTGATGGCGATGTGACGATTGTCGAGTTTTTCGACTACAACTGTGGATACTGCAAACGTTCAATGCCTGTATTACAGTCGATTTTGGCAAACGATAAAAACATTCGGCTTGTGTACCGCGAATTCCCGATCCTGTCCGAAGGCTCTGTTTTCGCCAGCCGCGCCGCATTGGCTTCGCGCGCGCAGGGTAAATACGAAGAGTTCCATTGGGCAATGATGTCCGCTGAACGCGCGGACGAAGCAAGTGTTATGAGAATTGCTGAACAAATCGGGTTGGATTTGGCCAAATTGCGCATTGATATGGACGCACCCGAAGTGGTCGAACATATCAACACAAGCCGCGAAATCGCATCCGCGATGCAATTCAACGGCACACCATCATTCACCATTGGCGATGCCATTGTTGGCGGGTTTATTCCCGAAGATGCCATGTTGGAACTCATCGCCCAAGCACGCGATGGTTGATGCGGTGCTGTTCGTGGTATCGTGATCGCGCGAATTTTTGATGTTACGCACATGGGGTGATGCTTGCACAGATATGTTACGCGACTATGGCTTGAACTCTATGCCTTTGCGCGGTATCACCGCATCTGATCAGATAACAGGAGTGCATCATGGCACGCTTTAACCCTTTGCAATTCGTTCAACAAACCCGCGCTGAAATCAGCAAGGTGGTTTGGCCCAACCGTCGTGAAACGACAATCACCACTATCATGGTGTTTATCATGGCCTCAGTGGCCGCTTTGTTCTTCTTTGCGGCGGATCAAATTATCAAGCTGGGTTTGAACGTAATTCTGGGCATAGGTACTTGAATTAACAGGGTTTCGGGGGTAAACGCGCCCAAGCTCAACATAAACGGCACGCGGCGATTCTGTATGCGTGCCTTTTTCTGTCGGGATTTGGGTTGCTAAACCCTTGAAATGAAATTGAAATAACGGGCGACATGTCGTCCATTGCAAAGGCGCACAGACAATGGCTAAACGGTGGTATTCGGTAAGTGTACTTTCTAACTTTGAGAAGAAAGTTGCCGAACTGATCAATGAAGCAGTCGAGCAAGAAGGCATGCAGGACGAAATCGAACAGGTTTTAGTTCCGACCGAAGAAGTTGTCGAAGTGCGCCGTGGCAAGAAAGTAACCGCAGAACGTCGTTTCATGCCGGGCTATCTGCTGGTGCGCATGGATATGACGGAAAAGGGTTATCACCTGATCAACAACATCAATCGCGTCACAGGATTCTTGGGCCAACCCGGCAAACCAAGCCCGATGCGTGACAAAGAAGTTGCATTCATCCTGAACCAAGTCGAAGAGGGCGCGGAAAATCCACGTAACCTGATCACTTTCGACATTGGCGAACAGGTCAACGTGACCGAAGGCCCATTCGAGGGTTTCGCGGGCATGGTCGAAGAAGTCGACCAAGAAGCATCACGTTTGAAAGTAACGGTATCAATTTTCGGACGGGCCACGCCTGTCGAACTCGAATTCACACAGGTTATGAAACAAACGTAACCTTGTGATGTGCATGTGGGAGGTGACGGTCGCGCGCGATCATATCCGGACCACACCAAATTGTTCCAGCGGGCACGCGGCCCAATGGATCGGAGCTAAAGGAGGCCATTATGGCTAAAAAGATTGCTGGCACTATGAAACTGCAGATCCCTGCAGGTGCAGCCAACCCATCCCCACCAGTGGGCCCAGCGTTGGGTCAACGCGGTATCAATATCATGGAATTCTGTAAGGCGTTTAACGCTAAAACACAGGAACTGGAAAACGGCGCACCTTGCCCGACAGTTATCACGTATTACGCTGATAAATCCTTCACCATGGATATCAAAACTTCACCTGCTTCTTACTTCTTGAAAAAAGCAGCGAAACTGAAATCTGGCGCCAAAGAGCCAAGCCGCGAAATCGTGGGTTCAGTGACGAAAAAGCAAGTGCAAGAAATTGCAGAAGCGAAGATGAAAGATTTGAACGCGAACGATATCGAAGCAGCGATGAAAATCATCGCCGGTTCTGCACGTTCAATGGGCATCGAGGTGAAATAATGGCTAAATTCGGTAAAAGAACTACGGCTGCGCGTGCTGCATTTGACGGCCAAGCAAACGTTACAATCGCACAAGCAGTTGCATTGATCAAAGCAAGCGCTGTTTCAAAATTCGACGAAACAATCGATATCGCAATGAACTTGGGCGTTGACCCTCGTCACGCTGACCAAATGGTTCGCGGCGTTGTTGGCCTGCCAAATGGTACCGGCAAAACAATGCGCGTTGCTGTATTCGCACGTGATGCAAAAGCTGACGAAGCAAAAGCAGCTGGCGCGGATATCGTTGGTGCAGAAGACCTGATGGAAATCGTTCAGGGCGGCACAATCGAATTTGATCGTTGTATCGCGACTCCTGATATGATGGGTGTTGTCGGTCGTTTGGGCAAAGTTTTGGGCCCACGCAACCTGATGCCAAACCCGCGCGTTGGGACTGTTACGATGGATGTTAAGGCAGCTGTCGAAGCGGCCAAAGGCGGCGAAGTTCAGTTCAAAGTTGAAAAAGCAGGCGTGATCCACGCTGGCGTTGGCAAAGCATCCTTCACAGAAGCGAAATTGGCTGAAAACATTCAGGCATTCGTTGACGCGGTTCGCAAAGCGAAACCAGAAGGTGCCAAAGGCGCATACATCAAGAAAATCGCACTGTCGTCCACAATGGGTCCATCAGTGACCTTGGATGTTGATGCGGTCACTGGCGTGTAAGTTTTAAGACATAGAATTTTATGAAGGCCCTGCATTTGCGGGGCCTTTTTTGTGGGTGTCCCCATGGGGACAGGGGGTTATGTGTTTGATTTTGTT
>CAXBJO010000013.1:0-78032 GCA_963976255.1 uncultured Rhodobacterales bacterium | reverse complement strand
TGGACGTATCTGCCCCTGTGCATTTATGAACATATATTTGTGTCCAAAATGGGGCACACTTTATGAACAGCCTCCAACAGCCCTTATTTTTAACGCTACTTTGGACTTGGCAATGTATATTAAACTAATAATAACTATACGACTGTAAAGCGAAGTAAAAAAATACCCTTTATAATTTTCATTATATCCAAGGTCGTCGAAAATGAAAGGTGCAATTTTACGGGTCACAAAATATTCTGCGCCCTATCGACCCCCAAACCATTGAGCCATCACAAAGATACCGACCATCCCCAATGAAATTTTGATAAGCAGACCACTGCCCCACTGAAACCAAAACCGCGACCGTTGGGCGGCGGGATTGATGCGGTCCGCAGCATGGATAAGGTCGCGCTTGGCTCTGGTGACTTTGGTTTTATCCACCCGGCGCCGTAGGCGCGGATGCTTCAAATCCTTCTCGGCTTGTACGATAATATCTGCATTTATCAACGCATTACGCGATAAATGTCGTTTTGCTTTGCGTATTTGTTTCGCAAAACCACCTTTTTGCGCAAACTTAACTTCGAACAGTTTGGCGACTTCGCCTTTGGCTTGATCTATTTCTTTTTGGTTCACCACTGCCTCCTGAACAAGAGGTTTAGTTTAAACACTTGTGATGCGTATTCAAGGCATGGATTCCTCGTCCATATCGCCGCCTTCTTGCATGGCGATGACCGCTGGATCATTGGGTGTACCCAACACGGTTACCGGAATCGCCATCAACATAAATCCCAAAATAAACACTTCTAATATACGCATATTACACCCCATATACTTGTCCAACCTTGGTAACACCAAGGCCTGTTTGAAGTGTTAAAAAGACATGAAAACTGTGCGGGATTTAAGACGGAATTAAGGCAATTTTGCGCGGCTACGCGGGGTCACAACATCATGCATACGGCATGCACCGTTTTGGCATTCAAGTATAGGTCGTTGATTTAAAAGTTATTTCTTCTTTACGAATTCAGTCAAGATCACGATCCGCTGCCCCTCGACCCGTCCCTCGATATGGGCAGCGTTATCGCTGACCAATGAGATACCGCGCACGGCTGTGCCACGTTTGGCGGTAAAGCCGCCGCCTTTGACGGGCAAATCTTTGATCAGAACAACATTGTCGCCCGCATTTAGCGTCGCGCCATTGGCATCCTTGTGTTGGCTGTCACGGATCGCGCCCGATATAGCCCAGTTCATGGCGGCATCATCAAGATAAATCTGTTCGGACAGATCACGTGCCCATGCTTGGTTACTTAACCGATCCAAAACCCGCCATGCCAAAACTTTGACAGGATCATGTTCTGACCAAATTGCACCGCCAAGGCAACGCAGGTGGTTTTGATCCATATCGCCCTCAATCATCGGCGTGCATGTCGCACATAACAACACACCCATGTTGGCCGTTCCGTCGGGATTGGGTCCAACAGCGTATGGGGTCAGATCGACGGAGGACTCGCAAAATTCACAAGCATTGTTAGAGCGGGTTTGAAGGGTTGCGCGCATGGGATGTGTCCAGTTTGAAAGTTATAGGCGTTTAGCGCGCCCACGCGCATTGAGCAAGACATCGCCAAGGGATGTTTTGCTCATTATGGGAGTTGCGCCCCGCCTTCGCGCAAGGTATTTACAAGCTCATAGGAGATCGAGATGAAAAATATACTTATACTTGCCACGCTGGTGGTACTGACTGGTTGTGCAACGGTTGAGGGCTTTGGCCAAGACGTGTCGGAAGCAAGTCGGAAGGTTTCTAGGGCGGTTAATTAGGCTTCCAATTGAAGTAATCTAATTGTCTTCTGGAGGATCAAGGATACCAGCTTTGTTTTTGACTCCCCACATGTCTAACAGCAAAGCAGCTGCTGCGATTCCACAAAATATGGATATCAAAGCTAAGAATTGGACTAAAATAAAGTGGAAAAGTGTTGCTGAAGCATTCAAAAAGTAGGAATTATCTGACAATGGACAGCACACCAAGTGCAATTGAATTTTCATCTTTATTCCAATTTCAGAATTAGAAGCGCCATCATACAATCCAAAGGAACGACGTTCGACACTGGGAAGGCGTTGTGCATCGGTGATTTGGGCGATTTATGGTGCCGCACACTTTACCCTCTGTGGAACATGCAATCTAGTAGTGCGCCCTTGCGACCGAAGGGTCGGGCGCGGTTTCGTATTTGGCATACGGAACCTAAGTGAGGTAGAACCTGATTAGGCCCCACCGCATGTGGTTAATTGTCCATTTTGAGCGCCGAGATAAACGCCTCTTGTGGAATATCCACGCGGCCGAATTGGCGCATTTTCTTCTTACCCGCTTTTTGCTTGTCCAACAGTTTACGCTTGCGCGATACGTCGCCGCCATAACATTTTGCGGTCACGTCTTTGCGTAGGGCGCTGAGTGTTTCGCGGGCGATGATGCGGCCACCGATAGCTGCTTGGATTGGGATTTTGAATTGGTGTTGGGGGATCAATTCCTTGAGCTTTTCGACCATGGCACGGCCACGTGCGTCGGCGCGATCAACGTGTACCATGGTGGACAATGCATCCACAGGTTCCTCGTTCACCAAGATTTGCATCTTCTGAAGACGATCTTCGCGGTAACCTTCCATGGTGTAGTCGAATGATGCATAGCCTTTGGTCACGGATTTTAAGCGGTCATAGAAATCAAACACCACTTCGTTCAATGGCAGGTCGTAAACCACCATGGCGCGGGTGCCTGCGTAGGTGAGGTCGATTTGGATGCCGCGACGATCTTGGCATAGTTTCAGCACATCGCCGAGGTATTCATCGGGGACAAGGATTGTTGCCTTGATCCGTGGTTCCTCGATATGTTCGACATGGGTCAGGTCGGGCATATCTGCGGGGTTGTGCAAATCGATCACAGTGCCGTCGCGCATATGGATGTGGTAAATCACGGATGGTGCGGTGGTAATCAGTTCGATGTCATATTCGCGCTCAAGTCGGTCCCGGATAACCTCGAGGTGTAAAAGTCCCAAGAAGCCACAACGAAAGCCAAAGCCGAGTGCGGCGGATGTTTCCATTTCAGCGCTGAAAGATGCGTCGTTGAGGGACAGTTTTGAGATCGCTTCGCGCAAGTCTTCGAATTGGGCGTTGTCGACCGGGAACAGGCCGCAGAAAACGACGGGCTGTGCGGGAGCAAAACCTGGCAGCGCTTCTGTGCAGCCCTTTTTCTCGTGCGTGATCGTGTCGCCAACGCGGGTGTCGGCGACCTGTTTAATAGAGGCGGTTAGGAAACCCATCTCGCCTGCGGTCAGGACGTCGATAGGGGTCATTTTCGGGGTGAACACGCCGATACGTTCCACGGGGTATGTGGCGTTGGTGTTCATCATGCGGATTTTGTCGCCTTTTTTCAGCTGACCATCAATGATGCGCACAAGAACGACAACGCCAAGGTAGGCGTCATACCAACTGTCGACCAGCATCGCCTTTAGCGGTGCGCCTTCGGTTGTGGTTGGTGCGGGTAGACGTGTGACGATTGCTTCCAACACTTCGGGAATTCCAAGGCCTGTTTTGGCAGAGATGTGCACGGCGTCTGTTGCATCGATGCCGATGACGTCTTCGATTTGTTCTGATACGCGATCTGTGTCGGCGGCTGGTAGGTCGACTTTGTTTAAGACTGGGACGATTTCGTGGTTTGCTTCTAATGCGTGATAGACGTTGGCCAATGTTTGGGCTTCGACGCCTTGGGATGCGTCGACGACGAGAAGTGAGCCTTCGACCGCGCGCATAGAGCGGGAGACTTCGTAGGCGAAATCGACGTGACCGGGGGTGTCGATCAGGTTGAGGATGTAGGTTTCGCCGTCGTTTGCCTTGTATTCAATACGCACCGAGTTTGCTTTGATCGTGATGCCACGTTCGCGCTCGATGTCCATCGTATCCAGCATCTGTGCTTCCATATCGCGATCAGCGACTGTTCCAGTGGATTGGATCAGGCGATCAGCAAGGGTGGATTTGCCGTGGTCGATGTGCGCCACGATAGAGAAATTGCGGATTTTGGTTATGTCGGTCATGGGTTGGGATATGATACGGATTTGGGGGCTGGTCAAGAGATTTGGCACCTTTGTGCGTGGCGATTTTAAGATCAACTGAGGTGGTGGGGAATTCGGTGGGTCTTCGAAGGGGGATTGGGTCGCTTTGTGGAAGATGTCCACACGTGGACAAGCGGTTAAGTAATTGTTTTTGTTTCGTTATTAGAAAATCCAAAAAACCCTTAGCATGGACTTCAAGGGATTTCGATGAATGCGGCAGGCTTTTAACAGCGTCGAAGACCCGAGAACACATGTAGCGGGCGCAAATACGCGCGAACTTTGGTTGTAAACGCGAACATTGGTTGTAAAATAGTGCTGACGCTAAGTTTGACGTATCCCAACCTGTTGCAAAACTGACTCTTGCGCTCAATTCCGACATTTGTCATATTTTAACGATATAGATGCAGGATCACTGTACGAAATGAGGTAAGTTTGATGAAACTTTTAAAATTGAGCATAGGGTGTGTGGCATTATTGGCGTCTGTGACACCCGCCGTTTCAGGTAAAATAGAGCGCGCCTGTAATAGTTCACAGCGGAATGTTTCGGCGTCGACTTGTAGCTGTATTCAGAGTGTGGCCAACACAAAGTTGACAGGGCGTGACCAAACATTGGCGGCAAAGTTTTTCAAAGACCCGCAGATGGCACAAGAAACGCGCCAATCTGATCGGCGGTCATCAGAGGCGTTTTGGCAACGTTACAAAGCGTTTGGATCTGCTGCGGCGCAGAACTGTAGTTAAAAAATACGCTTAAGCACCATTTTTAAGATGTGCGATCAGACCCATGCTAGCCTGTTCAATCAGATCGAACACGTCTGAAAAATTATCCTCGTAATATGGATCGGGCACTGTACGCAGTGGTTGATCGGATGCGTAATCCAAGAACAGTTGGATTTTTGCGGTGGTGTTATCAGGTGCGGCCGCCAGGACATTATCCAGATTTTCGTTGTCCATACACATAATATAGTCGAAATCATCAAAATCGCTGACGTTGAGTTGAGTTGAGCGTTGGCGCGACAGATCAAAACCGCGAAGAGATGCCTCGAACATGGCGCGGGTGTCGGGTTGTTCACCGTTGTGAACCCCTGATGTGCCGCAACTGTTGACGATCACATCCATATCGTTTTGTGCGGCTAGTGCGCGAAACACGCCTTCTGCCGTTGGGGAACGACAGATATTGCCAAGGCACACGAACAGAATTTTGGGTTGCATCGAATGCCTCGCTACGCAGATTATGGTTAGTTGTAACACAGGCGATTTTATGCGCAATTTATAACTGACCTTATAGCGTTTGGTGTGGGGTCGTATCGGGCAGCAAATGCCAATGCGTCCGTGCCCGTTTATCATCTGGATCTGTATGGTAGTGGGTCACAATCCACGCTTGATTTAGGGAAAACTAAACCCGATTACGACAGTGCGCGGCAAATTGCGTTACGGTATTTAAAATAATGCATGATCCCTTGACCTTGGCGCGTGGCTGTGTCCCATAGAGGCATGACACAAGCGACCCTGTATATCGACACCGATGCAATTTGCACCAATTGGGCAGCCATGGATGCCAAGTCCGCATCCCATGTGGAAACAGGTGCCGTGGTAAAAGCCGATGGATATGGTTTAGATGCAGGCCGCGTCGCCAAAGTTTTAGCAGATGGCGGTGTGCGCACGTTTTTCGTAGCCGAAGCCAATGAGGGCATAGCGGTGCGCAAGGCCGTGGGCAACATTCCAGAAATTTACGTGTTTTCGGGCATGATGTTAAGCGATGCGGCGACGCTGAACTCTTATAACTTGATCCCGTTATTGAATGCGCCCGAACAATTCACCCGGTTTCGCGCCCAATTGCCCGATGCACAGTTTGGGGTGCAGTTGGACACCGGTATGAACCGTTTGGGAATGGAGGCGGATGAATTTGCCCCCTTGCGCATCGAGGCCGTGAATGCGCGTCTGATTATCAGCCATTTGGCCTGTGCGGATGAACCCGACCACGCACAAAATGCGGCGCAATTAGCAGCGTTTCATGGGGTCAGCGATGGATTGGGGGTACGCCGATCCTTGGCCGCGACGGGTGGGGTGATGTTGGGGTCGGATTACCATTTTGATCTGTGCCGCCCGGGAATTGGATTATATGGTGGTGCACCGTTTGATGATGCGGTGCCAGTGGTGCGGTTGCAAATTCCGGTTATTCAATCGCGCCTTGTGCAAAAAGGCGAGAGTGTCGGCTATGGTGCCAGTTGGATTGCGCCACGAAATTCACGGGTTGCGACGATTGCCGCCGGATATGCGGATGGGTTAATCCGCGCGGCGAGTAATGGTGGGGTGAAGGTTTTTGCGGATGGCGTGCCCTGCCCCGTGATTGGGCGGGTTTCGATGGATTTGATCACGGTCGATGTGACAGCGTTGGATCGGGTGCCCGAAACGGTCGAGATTTTGAACGCGGTGCAGACGGTCGATGATTTGGCCGCGCATGCGGGAACAATTGGGTATGAGATATTGACGTCATTAGGGGCGCGTTATGCACGGGAATATTTATGAGCATTGTTGAGAATTTTCTGGGATCAATCGGCGCATCCGCTTTGGGATTTTGCGCCATGGTTGGGCGGATCACGTTATTTGCGGCCAGCGCCGTCAGCCACATATTTCGCCCGCCATTTTATGGCCGCGAAGTATTGGCACAGGTCATGCAAATTGGGTTTTACAGCCTGCCTGTTGTCGGGTTAACCGCGTTGTTCACTGGCGCCGCGTTGGCGTTACAGATTTATTCTGGCGGTGCGCGGTTTAGTGCGGAAAGCGTGGTGCCATCGATTGTGGCCATCGGCATGGTACGCGAATTGGGGCCTGTGCTGGGTGGTTTGATGGTGGCGGGGCGGGTTTCATCGTCTATTGCTGCCGAATTGGGCACGATGCGGGTGACGGAACAGATTGATGCGCTGGTGACATTATCAACCAACCCGATGAAATTTTTGGTCGCACCGCGTGTGTTGGCGGCGACGTTGGCGATGCCTGTTTTGGTGGCGGTAGGTGATACCATCGGCATTATGGGTGGATATTTGGTGGGCACGGGTCGGTTGGGATTTAACTCGGCCAGTTATATCAAAAATACCGTGGATTTTCTGGAATTTGATGATGTGTTTTCAGGCCTGGCCAAGGCGGCGGTGTTTGGGTTTATTATCGCGTTGATGGGCTGTTACCACGGGTATAATTCAGGGCGCGGTGCACAGGGTGTGGGTCGGGCGACGATCAATGCTGTGGTATCGGCCAGTGTGATGATTTTGGCGGCGAATTACGCCCTGACGGAGGCGTTTTTCTGATGATTGATATTCGGGGTGTGCACAAGGCCTTTGGTGATAATCAGGTGTTGCGCGGGGTTGATATGCAGATCGCCAAGGGCGAAAGCATGGTGATTATTGGCGGATCTGGCACCGGGAAATCCGTGTTGCTGAAATGTATTTTGGGATTGGAAACGCCGGACAGTGGGGTCATCAGTGTTGATGGGCAGGATGCAACGTCAGGGGATCGGGATGCGTTTTTAGCGCGTTTTGGGATGCTGTTTCAATCGGGTGCGTTGTTTGACAGCCTGTCGGTTTGGCAGAATGTGGCGTTTCGTTTGTCGCGTGGGCCACAGAAATTATCGCCGTCCGATGCGCGAGACGTTGCGATAGAGAAGTTGCGTCGTGTGGGATTGAAGGCCGAGGTGGGAGATAAGTTTCCCGCCGAATTATCGGGTGGCATGCAAAAACGTGTGGGGTTAGCGCGGGCAATTGCGGCAGAACCAGAGATTATCTTTTTCGACGAGCCGACCACAGGGCTTGATCCGATAATGTCGGGTGTTATTAACGAATTGATCCGCGAGATTGTGGTTGAAATGGGTGCCACGGCGATGACGATTACGCATGACATGTCGTCGGTACGTGCGATTGCCGACAAGGTGTCGATGATACATGACGGCGTTGTGCAATGGGCGGGACCGATTGCGGATTTGGAAAAATCAGGCAATCCGTATTTGGATCAATTCCTGAATGGGCGTGCCGAGGGGCCGATTGAGGCTGTGCGCTGAATGTGACGTGACTGCGCCCTTGACCTGTTGTGTATGGGACGCATTATAAGCGTAAACAGGGGACAGAATTAATGCACAATCCAGTCATTTCCGCCACGGGGGTTTTTACGCCCAGCGAAGTTATTACCAATGACGAATTGGTGGTGGCGTTTAATGCCTATGCTGATTTGTATAACGCCCAAAATGCGGATGCGATTGCGGCGGGGAAATTGGCGGCCAAGGAGCATTCCAGCAGTGAGTTTATCACCAAAGCATCGGGGATTGAGCAACGGTTTGTGTTGAATAAATCGGGAATTTTAGACCCCAAAATTATGCATCCTGTGTTGCGCGAGCGCAGTGATGATGAGCCAAGTCAGATGGCCGAAATGGCAGTGATTGCGGCGCAAGAGGCGTTGGACAAGGCAGGGGTTGATGCATCCGATGTTGATCTGATTTTGGTGGCGGCGTCGAATTTTGAACGCGCTTATCCCGCGATTGCGGTTGAGGTTCAGGAACTGTTGGGCGCATCGGGGTTTGGGTACGATATGAATGTAGCCTGTTCATCGGCGACGTTTGGCATTCAATCCGCATCCGACATGATCCGCGCAGGCAGTGTGCGCCGCGCGTTGGTGATTAATCCAGAGATTTGTTCGGCGCATTTAGAATGGCGTGATCGCGATTGCCATTTCATTTTTGGCGATGTGGCAACCGCGACGTTGTTGGAGCGCAAGGATGATGTCAAGGGTGCGCATTTTGACATTTTGTCAACCAAATGTGCGACGAAATTTTCCAATAATATCCGCAACAACAATGGGTTTCTGCGTCGTTCGCGCGTGGGGCACATGGAGGATCGTCGCGACATGCAGTTTATGCAAAATGGGCGTGCAGTGTTCAAAGAGGTTTTACCGTTGGTCAGTGAACACATCCTGACACAACTGACGGATGCAGGATTGGATGCGGATGATTTAAGTCGTTTATGGTTACATCAAGCCAACAAAAGTATGAATGATTTCATTGGCCGCAAGGTGATGGGGCGAACGCCCGAACCACACGAACAGCCCAATATTTTACAGGATTACGCGAATACTTCGTCGGCGGGATCGATCATTGCGTTTGCCAAGTATTCCGATGATTTGGTAGCGGGGCAAAAAGGTGTGATTTGTTCATTCGGTGCAGGGTATTCGGTGGGATCAATCATTGTGGAACGCGCGGGATGATTTGGAAGGTTTTAAACCTGTCGCTGTTGATCCTGTTCCCGATTGCATGGTTTGCTCCATTGATGCGTGCGGGGTTTTTACCGTTTTTTAAATTGAGCGAAGTGTCGGTGATGACGGGCATCAGCAGTATGTGGGACGAGGATGTTTTACTGGCGTTAATTGTGGTGCTATTTGCGATCTTCGCACCAATAGCCAAGGTGATTGGTACAGCGTTGATCCAATTTGACTATGCGCCAAAAACGTGGAAACCAGTGATCCAACTGATGGGAAAATTTGCCATGGCGGATATTTTTCTGGTCGCGATTTACATTGTGGTGGCCAAAGGTGTGGGTGTCGGGCGATTAGAAGTGGCGTGGGGATTATACCTGTTTACGGCCTGTGTTTTGATGGGGTTTTTAATGAGCCTTAAAATGAAGCCAGATGCATAAGCGCCGCTTGCCCTTGGCCACACAAACAGGCACAAAGTGTCATGGCTAAAACAACCCTTGCATATACCTGTTCCAACTGCGGCGCGTCCCATAAAAAATGGGCGGGGCGATGCGAGGGATGTGGTGAGTGGAATTCCATCAAGGAAGAAGCACCCTTGGCGGCCGGCCCCAAGGGCAAAACATTAGGTGCCAACAAGGGACGCCGCGTACCGTTGGGCGATTTAAACACAGTGGACGCACCCCTGCCCCGCGCCAGTGTTGGAATTGCGGAATTTGACCGCGTTTTGGGTGGTGGATTGGTGCCTGCCAGTGCGATTTTAGTGGGCGGTGATCCCGGTATTGGGAAATCAACATTATTATTACAAGCGGCGGCAGAATTCGCGCGGACAGGCAAAAAGGTGGTTTATATTTCTGGCGAGGAAGCCAGCAGTCAAATTCGGATGCGTGCGCAACGTTTGGGATTAACGGATGCGTCGGTCAAGTTAGCCACAGAAACCAATCTGCGCGATATTTTAACAACGCTTGAGGATGAGTTGCCCGATTTGGCAATTATTGATTCCGTGCAAACCATGTGGGCCGATCATGTGGACAGCGCACCCGGATCCGTGTCCCAAGTACGTGCCACCGCGCATGAGCTGACAACATTTGCCAAGCGCAAAGGCGTGGCGGTGGTGTTGGTGGGGCATGTAACCAAGGATGGTCAGATTGCGGGGCCGCGTGTTGTGGAACATATGGTTGATACGGTTTTGTATTTCGAGGGCGAGCGCGGGCACCAATTTCGGATTTTGCGTGCCGTGAAAAATCGGTTTGGCCCATCGGATGAAATTGGTGTGTTTGAAATGACTGGTGCGGGGTTGGCGCAGGTCACGAACCCATCTGAATTATTTTTAGCAGAACGCGATGTGCAGACACCGGGGTCTGTGGTTTTTGCAGGGATCGAAGGGTCGCGACCGTTGTTGGTTGAAGTCCAAGCCTTGGTCGCACCGTCGTCATTGGCGTCACCGCGGCGCAACGTCGTGGGATGGGACAGCAGTCGGTTGTCCATGGTGTTGGCAGTTTTGGAATCGCGCTGTGGCATTAGTTTTGGTGGGCAGGACGTGTATTTGAATATCGCAGGCGGATTGCGAATTTCCGAACCAGCCGCCGATTTGGCCGTCGCCGCCGCCTTGATTTCAGCGCGACAGGACATAGCTATTGCATCAGATACTGTTATATTTGGAGAAATTAGCCTGTCTGGTGCGCTTCGGCCTATCACTCAGGCTGAAAATAGGCTTAAAGAGGCGGAAAAATTGGGTTTTGCTGCGGCTTTTGCGCCTTCGAGGATGAAACTGTCATCCGAATCGGGCATGAAGGTACAGAAATACGAAGCAGTTGACGCATTTGTCGAAGACTGCTTTGGTGCGGTAGACGCATAGCAAGGGGATTGAGAATGGAAGGTTTTACACTTGTCGACGGCGGATCAGCGATTATTTTGCTGATTTCGGCGATCTTGGCATATTCGCGCGGATTGGTGCGCGAAGTCTTATCAATTGCGGGTTGGGTTGCTGCGGCGATTACTGCATTCATCTTTGCGCCACGTGTCGAGCCATTGATCCGCGAAATTCCTGTGCTGAGCGGAATTATCGGTGACAGTTGCGAATTATCAATCATCGGCGCATTTGCCATTGTTTTTGCGTTAACGTTGATCGTCGTGGCCATTTTCACGCCGTTGTTTGCAGGCGCTATTCAGCGATCCGCCCTAAGTGGTTTTGACCAAGGTTTGGGTTTCTTGTTCGGTGTTTTGCGCGGTGTTGTCCTGATATTGGTGGCATTGGTGGCCTATAATTTCATCGGTGCCGAGTTGGACATTGTGGAAAATTCAAAAACCAAAGAGATTTTAAGCGGCTCTGAAGCGCAAATCCAAGAAGCGATCAAGAAAGACGGCGAAGCCGGCGAAGAAAGCATGATCGCATGGATGCAAGGCCGTTACCAAGAGCTGACAACCAGCTGTGGCGAAACAGATGGTACGCCTGCAATCACAACACCAAGGGTTACAGGCAACTAATTTTCCAGCCTAGGCCAGTTTGTGCAAAAATAGACCAAGTTTTAGACCGCGATGACGTGACAGGCATCGCGGTCTGCTTTATATGGGGGTCAGCTGCACACATATACGGAATCAACTTATGCGCCTGTCCGATACCAAGCCGTTCCTGTCCCATCCCTTTGATCACAACAAACTGAAAGAAGAATGCGGTATTTTTGGCGTTAATGGTGTTGGCGATGCGGCCAATTTTGTGGCCCTTGGATTGCACGCCCTTCAACATCGCGGCCAAGAAGCGGGTGGGATTGTGGTGCATGATACCGAACACGGGTTCAATTCAGCGCGTCGTTTTGGGTATGTGCGCGATCATTTCACCAAAGAAAGCCTGATGAAAACCCTGCCGGGTGCCAATGCTATTGGGCATGTGCGGTATTCAACGGCGGGAAACAAAGGTCACACGGCCATCCGCGATGTGCAGCCGTTTTTTGGCGAGTTTGCAATGGGGGGCTGTGCGATTGCGCATAATGGCAACCTGACCAACGCCGAAGCATTGCGCAAAGAGCTGATTGAGCGTGGGTCTATTTTCCAAAGTTCGTCCGACAGTGAATGTATCATTCACCTGATGGCGCGATCCATTCATAACAATCACACGCAACGCCTGAAGGACGCTTTGACCCGTGTCGAGGGGGCGTTTTCGGTCATTGCCATGACCCGCACCAAATTGATCGGTGTGCGCGACCCACGCGGTGTGCGCCCGTTGGTGTTGGGCAAGTTGGGTGATGGTTATGTGCTGTCATCAGAAACCTGCGCGTTGGACATTGTCGGCGCACAGCATGTGCGCGAAATTGAACCCGGTGAAATGGTTGTTATCGGACCAGAAGGTATCCAAAGTTCGTTCCCGTTTGAGCGTACATCACCCAAGCCATGTATTTTCGAGAAGGTATATTTCTCGCGGCCTGACAGCATTTTGGATGGGCGGTCGGTTTATGAAACACGCCGCCAAATCGGTATCGAGTTGGCACGCGAAAGCCCCGTCGAGGCGGATTTGGTTTGTCCTGTGCCCGACAGTGGCACGCCTGCGGCCATTGGATATTCCCACGAGAGTGGCATCCCATACGGAATGGGAATTATCCGTAATTCATACATGGGACGCACGTTTATCGAACCCACAGAACAAATCCGCAATATGGGTGTGCGACTGAAACTAAACGTGAACCGCACCTTGATCGAAGGCAAGCGGGTGATTTTGGTGGATGACAGCGTTGTACGTGGCACCACCAGCCGCAAAATCAAAGAAATGATTTTGGATGCGGGGGCGGCCGAAGTGCATTTTAGGATTGCATCACCACCCACCATGTGGCCGTGTTTTTACGGTGTGGATACGCCAGAGCGTGAACAATTACTGGCCGCGACCATGACCGAAGAAGAGATGCGGGCGCATTTGAAAGTCGCCAGCCTGAAATTCGTTACCATGGACGGTTTGTACCGCGCTTGCGGTGTTGAAACCGGACGTAACAACGACAATCCCAGCCACTGTGACGCCTGTTTCAGCGGCCAATACCCCGTAGTTCCAAGCGATCGCATCGCCCGTGGATTTAAAATGGCAGCAGAATAGACATGACACAAGCAGATCAAAAAATCGCACTGATCACCGGTGCATCGCGCGGATTAGGCGCGGCCGTATGTGAACGATTGGCATCCCAAGGGTATCACGTGATTGCGGTTGCACGTACCACGGGCGCGCTAGAAGAGTTGGATGATCGCATTCAGGCGGCAGGTGGCAGTGCCACATTGGCGCCGTTTGACATCACCGACGAGGAAGCCGTGAAACGGATGTGTATTTCTGTACATCAACGTTGGGGTGGCGTCGATTTGTGGGTGCATACAGCCATCCATGCGGCACCATTGGCACCTGTGGCACATATCGAGGCCAAGGACTGGGATAAAACAGTTGCGATCAATATCACCGCCACCGCGCGTTTGATTACCAATATCGAACCGCTGTTATTGGCGAAATCAGGTACTGCTGTCCATGTTGATGACCCCTTGGATGGCCGCAAGTTTTTCGGCTCTTATGGTACCAGCAAGGCGGCGCAACGTGCGCTGTTTGAAAGCTGGGCCAATGAAACGTCAAAAACCGGACCAACTGTGATCAGATTCACGCCGAATCCGATGCCAACCGCATGCCGTGCGCGGTTTCATCCAGGTGAAGATCGCACGCAACTGTTTCATCCAAGCGAAGAAGCAAAACGTTTGGTTAAACAGCTGTAGAGCAGAATATTTTGGGTGGCGCCTGTGAGCGCTGCAATTCAAAAGACGATATTTCACAACGCTAAACAGCAAAAAGCCCCGCAAATTGCGGGGCTTTTTAATTCATACAATCGCGCGTTTAAGCGGCAACAACAGCTGCTTTTGCGATGTCTTTTTTAACTTTCAAAGCTTTGTCAGACAATTCAGTGTCTTTTGCTTTGGCCATGAATGCGTCCAGACCACCACGGTGATCAACGGTGCGCAATGCAGCGGCTGAAATTTTGAATTTGAATGATTGACCCAAGGCATCGCTGGCCAAAGTCACGTCATTCAGGTTTGGCAGAAAGCGACGGCGCGTACGGTTTTTCGCGTGGCTTACGTTATTGCCAGACATTGGGCCTTTGCCAGTCAGTTCACAACGACGAGACATGATGTATTCCTTTGATCTGCGCCATCTGGTCATTGTACCAAACAGCATTTGTATATCAGTGCCGTTCTTTAGGCCGCATCCATACGGACGTCAAGGGATTCGCATCCCTTATGCGCACATTTATCAACAATCCGAACGTGCTTTGTATTTTTCGATAAACACGCCTGCGTTTTTCACATAACACTGCTGTATGCCAACGTTTGATTTCACATTACCTATTGATGATGCTCTGCCCGCCCTGATGGATGCAATGCGTGTGCATCGTCATGCGGTTTTGCAGGCACCACCGGGTGCGGGTAAAACCACCCGTGTGCCAATTGCGTTATTTGCGGCGAGGTTATTCAAGGGTAAAATCTTGATGCTGGAACCACGTCGATTGGCGGCGCGTGCGGCGGCGGCGCGTTTGGCACAGCATTTTGGTGACGAATTAGGTCAAACCGTTGGCTACCGTATGCGCGGCGACAGTAAAACATCGCCGCTGACCAAGATCGAGGTCGTGACCGAGGGTATTTTAACCCGCATGATCCAATCAGATCCCGAATTAACGGGGATTGATTGCGTGATTTTCGATGAATTTCACGAACGATCGCTGAACGCAGATTTGGGATTGGCGTTTTGTTTGGAAATTCGCGCCGCGTTGCGCGATGATTTGGCAATATTGGTGATGTCAGCCACATTAGACGCTGCCCCCGTGGCGGCATTGATGGGCAATGCGCCCGTTATAACGTCCAAGGGGCGCGCATACGATGTGACCCCCATCCACCTGCCCCGCCCGTGGGCAAAACCCAATCAGCGCGGCCCACGTTTTGCCGATGCGATGGCGGATTTGATTGTGCAGGCCGCATCCGAGGCTGAAGGGTCCATTTTGGCATTTTTGCCTGGCGAAGGTGAAATCAAGCAGGTGCAATCTATCTTGGCCAAGCGGTTGAACAATATCGCCATTCATCCGCTGTACGGCGCCATGCCTTTTGCAGATCAACGCCGCGCCATTGCGCCAACCGATGGCCGCAAGGTGGTTTTGGCCACCTCCATTGCCGAAACATCCCTGACGATCGAGGATATTCGGATTGTGGTTGATGGTGGATTGGCGCGACGTGCGCGGTTTGATGCGGGATCGGGAATGGCGCGTTTAGTGACCGAAAAGGTGACCAAAGCCGAAGCGATCCAACGAATGGGACGTGCGGGACGTGTCAGCACCGGCATCTGTTACAAATTATGGACCAAGGGCGAAGAAGGCGGGTTGCAACCGTTCGCACCGCCAGAAATATTAAGCAGCGATTTGACACCGTTGGTGATGGAACTGGCCGCATGGGGCGTGGACAGCCCAATGGATTTGCCGTTTTTGACACAACCGCGCGAGGCGGATTTTCAATCAGCACAGGCCTTGTTGATGGAACTAGGTGCGCTGGATGACACGCGACGGATCACAGATTTGGGCACGCGCATTGCCCGCGAACCAACCCATCCACGATTGGCCAAGGTTTTACTGAACGCAAGTGGCGATGCAAATATCGCGGTGGCGCTGATGGAGGCGCGTGATATTTTGCTACGCCCTGCGCCGATGGATTTTGCGCTGCGTGTTAAGGCGGCGAAGAACCCACAGGGTTTCAAGCGCGATCATCCCTATACCATCAACATGGGCGCACGGGCGCGTGTTATGGAAACCGCCAAGAAGTTGCGTGCAAAGGGCAATAGGGTGTTGAGCATCGCGCAAATGGCGGCGCTGGCATATCCTGATCGCATTGGGTTGCACCGCACAGGGGATGCGCCGCGATTCCTGTTGTCAGGGGGCAAGGGCGCGATTGTAGACGCATCGGATCCGCTGGCCAGTCAGCGCATGATCGTAGCCATCGATTTGGATGGTGATGCCAAAGAGGCGAAATTGCGGATGGGCATTACCATTTCCGAGGCCGAGGTCACCGAGCTGTATGCGGATCGCATCAAAGATGTGCAGTTTTGCACATGGTCGAAACGCGACGCCAAAGTGATTGCCGTCCAACAACGTGTCCTTGGGGTATTGGTTTTGGCACAAAAGAATTGGAATGATTGTGATGATGCGACCATGGCGATGGCATTGTTGGATGGGATCAAGGAATTGGGCCTCTCAGTTTTACCCTGGGGCAAAGCCGCTCGTTTGCAATTGGCGCGGATCAACAAATTGGTGGCTGATGGGGCAGATTTGCCCGATTGCACAGACGCGGCATTGATGGAACGGATCGATGATTGGTTGTTACCCCACCTGAGTGGTCTGCGTAACAAGGCGGATTTGGGTAAATTGGACATGGCCGCAATCACCAATTCCCTGCTTTCATGGGACGAAAATGAACGCCTGAACCAGTTAACACCACCTTATATTATTGCACCCACAGGCACCAAAATGATGGTGGACTACAGCGGCGATCAGCCAAAAATCGCGGTGCGTTTACAAGAACTCTTTGGCATGACAACCCATCCCACAATCGGCCCCAAACGCACGCCCGTGTTAATTGACCTGCTGTCACCTGCACGGCGTACGGTTCAAACCACCGCTGATCTGCCTAACTTTTGGAAAACATCCTACGACGATGTACGCAAAGACATGCGCGGACGGTATCCGCGCCACCCATGGCCCGAAGACCCCACGTCAGCAGAACCAACAACCCGTGTGAAAAACCCACGTCGCCGTTGATCAACGCTTTACTTTGTCTAAATATCTTGGGGGTGAATGGGCGCAGCTCAGAGGGGGCAACGCCCCCTACTATACCTTATTTGCGCAGGCGCATGGCACGGATCATAGCGCCAACGCGCAAACCACCACCCATTTCAAACCGACTGCGCGTACGTAAAACGGGGGTGCTTGATGATCCTGACATAATACTTTCGCGCAAAACAATATACAGACCACTGGCGATAATCACACC
Organism: uncultured Rhodobacterales bacterium; assembly: GCA_963976255.1. Classification (GTDB taxonomy): domain Bacteria; phylum Pseudomonadota; class Alphaproteobacteria; order Rhodobacterales; family Rhodobacteraceae; genus Amylibacter. Next base: position 60,690 of record CAXBJO010000013.1, on the reverse strand, counting down.
AGCGCCGATGACCGTGGATTTGTCCATTTTTTCGCCAAACAAATAGTACCCAAATATACTAGCCCAAATAATTTGCGAATATTGCATTGGTGCGACAATCGCCGCTTCGCCGATACGATAGGCGGCGATAACGAATAACGTGGCCAAGAAACCTAAGAATGCGATCAAAAACGAGATACGCAAATCACCAATCGGCATCGGCTCGTAATAAAACTGCATCGCCAAGCCCATGAATACAAAGGTTACGATCATTGGATACAACATCAACACAGCCAAGCGTTCCTCTTGGCCAATTTTGCGGATGATAACAGCACCGATTGAGCTGCTGAATGCGGCACCCAAGGCCGCAAGGTGCCCCAATTTCAGCTCAACACTATCAGGGCGTAACACAATCAAGACGCCAAACAAGCCCACCAAAACCGCCATCCAGCGATGAATGCCAACCCGTTCGCCCAAAATCGGAATTGACAGAACTGTAATAATCAGCGGCATTGCGAAAAGGATACTGTAAACCTGCGCCAAAGGGATGACTGAAAATGCATAAAACGCCAATAATGCGCCCATCATGGTGGCAAAGGTGCGCACAATCGACCACATGGGATGCACCGGCAACAATGTACCAGGTTTGGCGTCGCGCATCAAAATGAGTGTCACCATAGGAAGACCAAACAAAACGTTGAAAAACACGATTTGAAAGGATGAATAATCAGCGCCAAGGATTTTCACAAAAACATCATGCGTGGCATAGATCGCGAACGCGATTAATGCGAAAAAAGCTGCCTTTGCATTTGATTTTTCTTGCATATCTATACCTAAAACTGTCGTTCAAATGCAAAACGCCCCCGCGCGATGCAGAGGCGTTTCGAAATCGAATCTTATAAACTTATGCCGCTTCTTTGGCAGCCGCTTGGCGTTCGCTTTCTTCGCGTGACAAGGCAACGGATGTACGTACACCCTTTTCAACAAAGCCCATCATACCGCCGACACAGCGTTCAGTTGGTTCAATGCCGGCACACATCAATACTTCGCGTCCATCGCGAGAGCGTGCCCAACGTGCGATTGATTCAACACCATTGCCGTATTTTTTGTCGTCAGCAATAGCATCATCCAATGCCGCCAAAACAACCGCGGCAAACAGTTTTTGTGACCTTTTACCTTGGTCATTTGTGTAGGCGGAGGCGTCTACGAAATCAAACATGCTGCGGTCCTTTTCTTATTGTAATCTCAGAGGTTGGCACAATATGACTATATTACGCCGATTCGGTACCCCATTGAACGCATAGCTATCATGCAGTCAGTGCATAGCACATATCTTACACATACAAAAATGCGCCCACTTGTCGAAGGCGCATCCAAAAGTTATAGATCGTACCAATAATCCTGCAATCCTAACAAGGTCCTAACAAATGCCAAAAATAAACGGTAACGAAATTCGCATGGGGAACATATTGGAACATAACGGTGGTCTGTGGATTGCTGTTAAAATCGACCATGTGAAACCCGGCAAAGGCGGCGCGTTCGCGCAGGTCGAAATGAAAAACCTTCGCAACGGGTCAAAGTTGAACGAGCGTTTTCGGTCTGCCGATAAAGTTGAAAAAGTACGCCTTGAGCAGAAAGATCAGCAATTTCTATATGAAAATGACGGTATGTTGGTGTTTATGGACAATGAAACATACGAACAAATCGAATTGCCAGCGGACATTTTAGGCGAACGTCGCCCGTTGTTACAAGATGGTATGATCATCCAAATCGAATACCACGAGAGCGAAGCATTAAGTGCGTCATTGCCCACCAAAGTCACCTGCAAAGTTGTAGAAACTGAACCCGCGATCAAAGGGCAAACAACCGCAAACAGTTTCAAACCTGCGGTTTTGGACAATGGTTTGCGGATCATGGTGCCCCCGTTTATCGAACAGGATACGGATATTGTGGTGCACACAGAAACCATGGAATATTCTGAACGCGCCTAATTTTTAAGACCTCTCTTTACTTCACTTTAGCGTTTATGCGCCATAAATGTGACTGAACGGTCGCGTTCAAAGGTGCAAAACCCCGCCCTATTTCATTTGGGCGGGGTTTTTTATGCGACTTTGTTCAGGCGGACGGGGCGTTGATTACGGCCCAATGCGTGGCACACTGTTTTGGTCAGTTCGGGATCGTTGAGCGTGTAGAAATGCAAATCTGTTACACCTTGGGTCAACAGCTCGTCGCACATCTCGGTACAGATCGCCGTGGACAACAAATCATGTTCCGCCTTGTCTGTTGCGTTTTCGAATGCTTTGTCCAACCAATCAGGTGTGGGCGTGCCACAACGTGTCGCGAATGATTTGGTTTTCGTCCAATTCTCCACTGGCAAAATACCCGGAATGATTTTTTGGGTGATGCCCGCATCCGCGCAACGATCACGAAAGCGCAGGAAATCGTCTGCCTCGAAGAAGAATTGCGTGATTGCACTGTCTGCGCCTGCGTCAAATTTTGCTTTCAGCATATCAATGTCTGCATTTGGTGATTGCGCATCAGGATGGGTGTGAGGATAGGCAGCAACGCGCAGTTTGAAATGTCCCAAATCGGCCAAGGCGGAAATCAATTCCAGCGAGGATTGGAAACCATCCGCTGTTGGAATGAATCCGTTGCCATCGGGCGCATCACCGCGCAGGGCGACGATTTGTTTGGCGCCAGCGTCCGCATATCCCTGCGCCACATCCAGTACCTGTTGGCGGGTGGCGTCCACACAGGTTAAGTGCCCAGCCACATCAATCCCATATTCGCGGGCAATCACATCGACGGCGGCGCGCGATACATCACGGGTTGTGCCACCTGCCCCGTATGTGACGGAAACAAAACTAGGGTCGAGGCGTGATAATTCCTGAATCGTGCGCCAAAGTTTAAAGCTGGCGTTAAGGGTGCGTGGTGGGAACACTTCGAACGAGAGGCCAAATGCGGGGTCGGTGATTTTCATGTTTCAATTCCTTGGTTTCTGGCTTTATCGGTGAAAAAAGAGATTGAATCAAATTCATATATTTCATAAATAACATGCAACACATTCACACCAAAGGTTCGCCATGTATCTGGAATTTCGTCATTTGAAAACGATCAAAGCCATTCACGACCAAGGTGGTTTGGCGCGTGCGGCGGATGTTTTGAACATCACACAATCGGCGTTGTCACATCAGGTTAAGGCATTAGAGGAGCAGGTTGGAATGCAGTTGTTTTTACGCCGTTCCAAGCCGCTTAAACTGTCCAAGGCGGGGCATAAGTTATTGGAATTGGCGGAAAAAATCCTGCCACAAGTCGCGCAAATCGAAGACGATTTTAAGGGGCTAATAAATGGGACAGCTGGGCGGATGCATATCGCTATTGAGTGCCACGCCTGTTTCGAGTGGCTGTTTCCCGTGTTGGAAAATTTTCGTAAAAGTTGGCCTGACATTGATGTGGATATTAAGCCCGGAATGGCGTTTGACGCCCTGCCCGCACTGCAACGCGAAGAGGTGGATGTGGTGATTTCGTCCGATCCCGAGGACTTGGACGGGGTCACGTTCGAGCCGTTGTTCGAATACACGCCGACATTTGTATGTGCCACCAATCACCCGTTGGCGCAGAAGGATTTTATTGAGGCCGAAGATTTTCGAGATCAAACATTGATCACCTATCCCGTGGATCGCGCGCGATTGGATATATTCTCGCAACTGTTGATGCCTGCACAGGTTGAACCCGCCGCCATTCGGCAGGCGGAATTGACCGCTGTTATCGTTTTATTGGTGGCGTCAGGGCGCGGCGTTTCGGTTTTACCCGACTGGGTGGTCGAGGATCAAAAGTATGGCCATGATTTCGTGACCAAGCCGATTACCAAGGATGGTTTGACCCGCAAATTATTCGCCGCCGTGCGCAAATCCGAGGTGGATGCGCCTTTTATGCAGGATTTCATCGGCTTTACCCGTGATCAACGCAAATAGAGGCGTAATTTTCTGCTTGGGTTCTGCACCGCTTCGGCCTATAGGATGCCAAACCCGAACAATAGGTAATGTCCCATGGCTCAATGGTCTGCAAATATCAATGTAATGATGAAAGCAATTCGTCCTGCGGGACGTGCGATGATGCGCGATTTCAAAGAAGTTGATAAATTACAGGTGTCCAAGAAGGGCCCCAATGATTTTGCCAAACGCGCGGATCAACGTGCCGAAGAGATTTTACAAGAAATGCTGTTCGAAGCACGTCCGAATTATGGATTTGTTGGATCAGGTGGACACGAAACCAAAGGCGAAGATCCAACACGTCGTTGGATCGCACAGCCATTGGACGGTTTGGACAATTTTCTGCACGGTTTACCGCATTGGTCGATATCATTGTGCTTGGAATACAAAGGCGAGATTGTTGCGTCCATCATTCTGTCCCCTGTAATGGAAGAGCTGTTTTTGGCCGAAAAAGGCGCGGGAACGTGGCTGAATGAACAACGTGTGCGCGTTTCTGGTCGGACGGCATTGGATCAAATGGTTTTCGCAACGGACATGCCAGGTGGCACGCGCGGTGACTTACCAACGCAAATCAAAGATTTGGCGCGCATTGCACCCAGTTCAGGTGGCATTCGCGGTATGGGTGCCGTTGGTTTGGACATGGCGTACACAGCCGCCGGTCGTTACGACGGATACTGGAATCGTGGTTTAAATTATTATGAAATGGCCGCAGGTCTGTTGTTAATCCAAGAAGCGGGTGGTTTGGTCGAAGCGATTGAGCAGCATAAAAGCGCTATGGAAACAGGTACAATCATTGCCGCCAACGGCGAAGGCCACGCCAAGTTTGCTAAGTTAGTGCGCGATATTTAATCAGAGCATCACCCGCCGTCATATCATCGTTTGCGCGATCAAACCGAAGGTACGCAATCGCCTGATTGCCTGATTGGGTATATAATTGCCCTGCAACCTTACCCCCCGTCATAATATCCGTACCAATGGGCGCGGTTCCGTTGATTTCGACGGTTGCGAAACCTTTGCGGAGTTCGGTTTTATGTTTCATCCGCGCTGTCACTTCTTGGCCAACGTAACAACCTTTGCGAAAATCAACGCCGTTAAGGCGCTCGAACCCTGCTTCTAATATATATGTCCCGTCTGCAATCAATTCGATGCCTGTTTCGGGAATGCAATGGGCGACGCGAATGGCATCCCAATCAATGCTGGGCGGTGTGGTGTCGCCCGCGCCGTAAAGACGCCAACCAAGCGCCGCGTGACGTGGATCGGGAAATGCGGTCGTAGGCATGTCACCCAAACCACGGCCAACAGTCATGTCGGTGCCTGTCAGGGTCACATCAGCACGCAATTTGTACATATTTAGGCGCTGTGCCAGGTGCGGCGCGCGATCGGTCGCTATGTCCAACAGATATGCGTTGTCCTGTTTGGTGACGAAAAAATCAAACAGGTATTTACCTTTGGGCGACAGCAAGGCCGCATAGATCAAACCATCTGTGGCACGCGACAGGTCATTGCTGATTAAATCCTGTAGAAACTTTTCGGCGTCCTCACCAGTAATGCGGATAACGGTGCGATTTGCGGCCAATTCGGTGGGCATGTGGATCATCCATGTGGGTTGTGTTATTGGCATGTAGCCAGATAACCACAGGAATGCCAAGACCAATGCCCGCCCCTGTCACCATTGTGATCCCAACATTGAATGCAGCTGATGGTATTGGTGCGACGTTGGCGTGTTTGGTCGACGGCGTGACGGCGGGGTTGGTGCGAGAGTTGGTGATTTCTGATGGTGGATCCAGCGATGATATTGCGCAATTGGCGGATAAATTAGGTGCGGTATTTTTAACAGGTGCGTCGGGGCGCGGATCACAGATGCGCCGTGGAGGCAATGTGGCGCATGCTCCATGGATATTATTTTTGCATGCGGACACGGTTTTGTCGGATAATTGGATCGATGCGGTTTGGACGCATATCGAAAACCATTCCACCGCAGGATATGGTCGTTTGGCGTTTCAAGGTGGTGGGTTTATGCCCCGTTTGATCAGTGCTGGCGCGAATGCGCGGGCGCGATTGTTTGGATTGCCGTATGGTGATCAAGGATTGTTGATTTCACGCACCTTGTACGATCATGTGGGCGGTTTTAAGGACACCCCATTGATGGAAGATGTGGCAATGGCGCGGGCATTACGCGGGCGGTTACGGATGTTGGACCTGACCGCCACGACATCACCGCGTCGGTATCAACAACAAGGTTGGGTGCGACGACCCGCTAAAAATTTAATTTTGCTGGCGCGCTATTTATGTGGGGCTGATCCGGTGAAACTGGCGGCGGATTATTCTAGGCGCCAAAAAACCTGAACAATCCTTCTAGCGGTGTTTTCCAATTTGATTTGCTGTCGCCACCGAACGAGCGTTTGCGTTTGCGTAACTCATTTGGCGGGCTGAGATCGAATTGCAGGTTGAACAGTTCTGCATAAATCCCTTCGCGTTCCAATAATTCCGTATGCGTGCCTTGATCGACGACGCGACCCTGATCCATGACAACGATTTGATCCGCGTCCAAAATGGTCGACAAGCGGTGCGCAATAATCAGTGTGGTACGTTTGGCAGACAAGCCGTCCAAGGCGGTACGGATTTGATTTTCTGATTCCGCATCCAATGCCGACGTGGGTTCATCCAACAACAAAATTGGCGCATCCCGCAGGATCGCGCGCGCAATCGACAGGCGCTGTTTTTCACCGCCAGAAAATTTGACCTTCGAGGGGTCTATTTCAGTGTCATAGCCATCTTCTAATTTAGAAATAAAGCTGTGTGCGGCGGCGGCCTTGGCGGCGCGAATACAATCTTCGCGCGTGGCGCTTTCACGACCGAAACGGATGTTTTCCAATACCGATCCTGTCAACAAAACGCTGTCTTGGCTGACCACGGATATTTGATCGCGCAGGGCGGGCAATGTGTATTCGTTGATCGGGCGTCCGTCCAATGTGATGACACCAGATTTTGCGTCAAATAAGCGCGGTAATAGATTGAAAACAGTCGATTTTCCTGCACCTGAACGTCCGACAAAAGCAAATGATTTTCCGGCCTCTATGTCCAAGGATACATCGTGTAATGCTTTGTAACCATCAGGGTATTCAAAGTTTACATTTTGGAATTTCAGACGGCCACGTGCTTTGTCTCCATCCGCAAACTTAAACGCGCCATCCGTGATAGTATTGGGTGTGTCGAACAATTGATAAACCCGTTCCAGCGCCGCTAATCCCTGCAATGCGGATGCATAGGCACCGCCCAGTTTTCGAGCAGGGTTTGTCGCCACCCCAAGCGCGGTGAGCAGGCCAATAAAACCCGCCAAATCAACCGCGCCCATGCGCATGCGCATCGCCACCAAAAACAACAACGCGCCAACGGCAACGCCGCCTAAGATTTCCATTAACGGCGACACGCTGGCCTGCCATTTTACCAATGAGATACGCAGATTGAACAGACGTTCAAATGTTGCACGTGCGCCGGCGCTGAGCCGTTTTTCCAACCGATAGGTGCGCACCATACGAATGCCCGACAAACCCTCGTTCACGGTTTCGGTCATATGAGCGATTTCGGATTGGGTTTTTGCAGAAATTTTACGCACCCTTGCACCGACGATTCCCACAGGGCCAAACGCCAGCAAGAAGATAAAGATCAACCCGATGGTCAGCGCCCAGTCGATTGAAATCATCACCACAAATGTGGCGATCACCGTCAAAATCGCGGTGACTGATCCCAATGTATCGCGGGTCGCGTTGCGGATCACCTCAATGTCGGCGGAAAACCTTGCGGCCAATGCGGCGGGTGATTCCGCCAACAGATGCGCCAAATCCATGTTGACCAAGCTGTCGAACATTTTGATCTGCAAACTGGCCTGCATCCGCGACAGGATGCGGTTTTGTAAGGTAGTTTGCCAATATTGGCTGAGCCCTTTTACAGTCACTAAACCGACAATTCCCATTGGCCCCCACCAAATGACGCTGGTGGAATTTGACTCGAATGCAGCAATGATGATTTGCATGTATTTGGCATATCCAGCCGCCGCGATGGCAACAATCAGCATCAAAAAGAATGTAAAACCTAACAGTCCTGAATGGGTGCGTAACCAATCACGCCACAAGCGGCCATAGGCGGCGCGCGCGGTGATTGCGTTGGATGGTTTTTTGGTCATTTATGACAGCTTTCGCCCTATTCGACCCTTTGCATATCATGCCAATCAGCGGTTTCCAATCAAACAATTCATTTGGCGTTTGACGCTGTTTGAAACCACGATTAGCGTCATCGGAAAGGAGGCCCAACATGCCCTTACACTTTGGTCACACATTACTGTCAATCCCAGGCCCATCTGCGATGCCTGAACGGGTTTTAAACGCCATGCACCGCGCCAGCCCGAATATTTACGCCGGCGAATTGGTTGACATGATGGATGGGTTGGTTGCGGATTTAAAAACCGTGGCCTGCACAACCGGCGACGTTGCAATTTACATTGGCAATGGCCATGCGGCGTGGGAAGCGGCACTGAGTAATGTTGTGGTTGCGGGGGATCGCGTTTTGGTGCTTGGATCGGGTGCATTCGCCATTGGGTGGGGTGAATTAGGATCGTCATTGGGTTTGGACGTCGAAGTGTTGGATTTTGGCAAACATACGCATGTAGAGGCGGATGTGGTGGCCAAGCGTATGGCACAGGACAAAGATCATCAGATTAAGGCGGTTTTAGTCGTACAATCCGATACAGCCAGTGCAGTGCGCAACGATATTCAGGCCATTGGACAGGCCATCAAATCCGTTGATCATCCTGCCTTGTTTATGGTGGACTGCATCGCATCCTTAGCGACCGAAGAATTTCGGATGGATGATTGGGGTGTCGATGTGATGGTGGCCGCCTGTCAAAAAGGATTGATGGTACCTGCGGGGATCTCATTTGTGTATATCAATCCACGTGGACGCGCCGCACGGGCGCGGATTGCGCGTGTATCGCAATATTGGGATTGGGAACTACGCATTTCCCCCAAACGGTTTCGTGATTATTTCTGTGGCACTGCGCCCACGCATCACCTGTATGGTCTGCGCGAAGCGTTAAATATGTTGATTCACGAAGAGGGGTTACAGGCCACATGGGCGCGCCACCGCGTGCTGGCGCGTGCGGTTTGGGCGGCTGTGGATGCATGGGGTGCACAGGGGCGGATGCATTTGAATATTGATGATCCAAAACGGCGCTCATACGCGGTGTCCGCCATAACGACGGCAGATGGTGATGCCGATATATTGCGAAATTGGTGCGAACAGGTGGCGGGTGTCACATTGGGGATTGGATTGGGCATGGCCGCACCAAGTGATCCCGCATACAACACCTATTTCCGCATTGGCCATATGGGACATATGAATGTACCGATGGTGATGGGTACGCTGGGCGCGATTGATGCGGGATTAAAGGCGAATAATATTGCACACGGTCCGGGTGCATTGGCGGTTGCGGCGGCTGTGATTGCACAGGGTTAATCGCGCATCAGCCGCGCGCGGCTTTTAACGCTTTGGGCAAGGCGGTGGCGAATTTTTCGATGTCTGCGGGAATCCCAACCGATATGCGGATACAGCGATCTTGGGGGGCGACAAACGGCATCCGCACGAAGATGCCCATGTCGATCAATGCCGCCAAAACTGCGCGGGAAAAATCACCGCCCCCACCACAATCCATGGCGACAAAATTTGTGGCCGATGGCAGGCAAGTTAATCCGTTTTCGGATGCTATTTGCGCAATACGTTCGCGTCCCTGCGCCACGGCGGATTGGATTTTATACAAGTATTCCTGATCGTTTACCGCCGCCAGTGCCGCCTGTTGACTGATCACAGAGACGCCAAAATGATTGCGGATTTTATCGAATGAGGTGATCAAGTCAGCGTGGGCGATGCCGTAACCAACCCGTGCACCCGCCAGACCATACGCCTTGGAAAAGGTGCGAAACCGGATGACGTTTTTATCTTGAATGTCAAACGCAGGCGCCACATCTTCAGGCGCGCATTCGATATACGCTTCGTCCAGTATCAACAGGCAACTAGGTGGCACATTATCAATCATGTGCTGTATGCGCGCGGCGTCGTGATGCGTGCCCATGGGATTATCTGGATTGGCGATATAGATCAATTTAGCATCCGTTTCACGCGCCCGTGCAATCAAATTATCGGGGTCTTCGTGATCGTTAACATAGGGTACGGTTTCGATGACACCGCCAAAACCCACAACGTGGAAATTGAATGTAGGGTATGCGCCCATTGATGTAACCGCCACATCGCCCTGCCCGATCATCAAACGGCACAGATAGCCCAACAAGCCGTCAATCCCTTCGCCTACGATCAGGTTTTCCATCGGCACATCGTGCAGTTTTGACAGCGCCTGTTTTAAATCATGGCATTGGGGATCGGCGTATTTGAACACATCCTGTGCGGCATTTGCGATTGCGGATTTAACGCTGGGTGCCGGGCCAAAGCTGCTCTCGTTGGCACCCAAGCGGGCGCTGAATTTGCGCCCCGTGGCGCGTTCTGTCATTTCAGGTGCCACGAAGGGCACGCTGGATGGCAGGGATGCGGCCAAGGGCGTGTAACGGGGGGCTTGGGTCATGATTTGGCTCCTAATTGCGCACAAATTACGTGGCGTTTGCGTAGTTCACAAGGTGGAAACCTTGAAAAAAGGGCAATAGTGCATACCTATTGTGCAGATCAGGAGGGTTCCATGCCGAATAAAACCACACATAAAATGACACGGCGATCAATTTTGGCCACGGGTGCGGCCGCAGCAAGTGTGCGGTTAATGCCCAAGGTGGCGCTGTCACCCGGTGGTCGTCGGATTTTGACGGTATACTTTGACAAGGCCGTTGGTGCGATGCGCGCGATAGAGAGAATTGTGCCCTAGGAACGTGGGTTGGTAATGCCATATTAAGATTGCGCTGATACGCCTGAATGACACCCCGACAGGAGATCATCATTGCATAAGATTGCGCAGGTTTTTAGGTTTTTTATTGTTTTGGCATTGGTTGCCGCTGGCGGTTTTGCGGCACAGGCGAAAACTGTTCAAGTAGATGGTGCAAATGATGCGACGTTTCGCGACAGTATACAACAATGGCTGAATGGCGAGGATTTGGTGGCCCTGACCCGTTTGGCGACCATGGCCAACGACGGTAATTTGGCAGCGCAGATATTTATGGGTGTCGTCACAAACGGTGTGGCACCGCATACGTCATCGCAACTGTTATTGCATATGTCACAGGAACAACGTCGTCTATTATCACGCTTTACCACTGGTGAAAATGCAGGGAAATCATGGTTGGAGGTCGCACAGGATCGCCATCCATTGGCCAAGGCGTATCGTGATTTCGACGACAATCGACTGTATCAAAAGGCGTTTGATTACCTGTTCGCCCACGGCGAACGTTTTTTGGCGTCCAAGGCGCACACGCGCTATATTAATCAGGGTGGTTTTCGCACCGCATTGCGCGGCGCTGAAAAAGGCCATTATGACAGCGTCAGTAAACCATGGCTGGCGGCGGCGGTACGCAATGCGGCGATGCTGGGCCTGTCAAAACCAAGTGCGAAACTGCGCGAGATGTTTGATGGGGTCGAGGATGCATTTTCCGACACAGGACGCGAGTTTCATTTTTGGGGGCGGCCATATGATGCGATTTTTGATCCAAATACCCGCAAACGCATTGGGTATCCCGACACGATTTTAAGCGACCCTGCCTTGCATAATCGGTTGCGCGGGTTGGTGGTGTATGATCCGCGAATGGCACCCGTGCGACAGCTGTGTGACAGCATTTGCCCCAACAGTGCCAGCGGTTGCGGGATCGCGTTGCGCGCCCATATCAGCAGTTATGACCGGTTTTGGAATAAATCACGCAGCCCGATTGAGGCGTTTATCAGTACCAAAGATTATCGAAAATCAGCGCGGTTTACGGGTGATATGCGCCGCTTGATGGCGTCAGAGCCACAAACGCCCAGCGCGGTTGCGCCGCTGAGCGTTTGTTTTTCGGATTATATGTATGGCAAGTGACCCCATAGGCTAGCCCAGCGCATTCACCCGGGCCATGGCCGCCTGTAATGTCGCCAACTCTTCGTCGCCTGAAACGATGCGGGCACGGTTTTCCGCCACAACTGCTTGAGGCGCATTGTTGACAAATTTTTCGTTTTTCAACTTGCCCTTAATGCCGTTCAGTTCTTTTTCCAGCTTTTCGATTGCTTTGTTCAGGCGTGCCTTTTCTGCGTCGATGTCGATGATATCGGCCAATGGCAGACAGAATTGACCACCCTCGACCGGTAATGTCACCGCACCCTTGGGCGCATCGGTGGCGGTTGTAATCTCTTCAACCCGTGCCAAACGCATTATCATGGATTTATTGTTGTCCAACGCGGTTTGCGCGGTAGCGTCCAGATCAAGTTGGATCATAGGGATTTTCGCGCCTGCGTTCACGCGCATTTCGGCGCGTACTGAACGGATTTGTTCGATCAAGTGGATGACCCAGTTCATTTCCACATTTGCCACTTCATCAACGTATTCGGCGGATGTGTATGTCGGCCATTCTGCATGTGCCAGCAATTTCGCACGGTCGCCCGTTTCGTCCCACAACTCTTCTGTAATGTACGGCATAATCGGGTGTAACAGGGTATAGGATTGATCCAGAACCCATGCCAATGTGGCCTTGGTTTCCGCCACAGCATCACCGTCGTCGCCTTGCAACAATGGTTTTGACAATTCTACGTACCAATCACAAACTTTGTTCCACACGAACACATACAGGGCGTTGGCGGCGTCGTTGAAACGGTATTGGGACAGCGCATGATCAACTGCTTCGCGTACCAATGCAGTTTCACCAATGATCCATTTGTTTAATGTTTGGGTCACGGATTTTGGATCGAAACCCGCAACAGGCGATGCCTGATTGAATTCGGCGAAACGTGTGGCGTTCCACAGTTTGGTGCCAAAATTACGGTACCCCTCGATACGGGATTCAGACAGTTTTAGATCACGCCCCATGGCGGCCATGGCCGTTAGGGTGAAGCGCACAGCATCCGCGCCGTATTTGTCGATCAAATCCAATGGGTCCATCACGTTGCCCGTAGATTTGGACATCTTTTTACCCTTTTCGTCGCGCACCAAGGGGTGAACGTAGACGGTTTCGAACGGCACCTTGCCCATGGTTTCAATGCCCATCATCATCATGCGGGCAACCCAGAAGAAGATGATGTCAAATCCCGTGATCAGCGTGCGGTTTACGTTGTCGTTGGTGTAATAACGTTGCAATTCATCCGTGTTTTCAGGCCAGCCGAGTGTGCCAGATGGCCAGAGACCAGAAGAGAACCATGTGTCTAGGACGTCTGGGTCGCGACCAATTTCAATCAATCCAGGCTTTCCGTCTTTTGGAAAACGAACTTGAAATCCTGGTTGGCCAAAGTCTGTCGCAACAACATCGAAATCATCAGGATATAGCTCTTTTGCTTGAGCAACGGCTTCGTCAGCCGATGCCGCGCAAATTGTATGTGCGTTAGAGGTATCGAAAAAGTACTCACCAGTTCTCTTTCCTATACTTCCTAATAGAATTTTTTCTCCAGATGCATCTTCCTCATAAGTCGGCCCATACCAAACAGGAACCTGATGGCCCCACCAGAGTTGGCGCGAGATGCACCATGGCTCGATGTTTTCCAGCCAGTGGAAATACACTTTCTTGTCGCCTTCTGGCAAAATTTTCGTCGTGCCGTTGCGCACCGCGTCGATGGCGGGTTGCACGATTTTTGCAGTATCCACAAACCATTGATCGGTCAATGCGGGTTCGATGACGACTTTGGATCGGTCACCGAAGGGTTGCATGACCTTCTTATCCTCGACCTTAATCATCAGGCCCAGCGCGTCGATATCGGCGATTACCGCCTTGCGCGCATCAAAACGATCCATGCCGCGGTATTTTTGTGGCACCAAGTTATCGTCGGCATCATCCACACGCATCGCGCCCTTGGTATCCATCAATGAATACATTGGAATGTCGTTGCGTTTGGCGACCATGTAATCGTTGAAATCATGCGCGCCTGTGATTTTTACGGCACCTGAACCGAAATTGGGATCAGGGTATTCATCGGTGATTACGGGGATAGTCCGATCACACAGCGGCAAATGAACCTGTTTGCCCACAATCGGCGCATAGCGTTCGTCGTCTGTGAATACCGCGACCGCGCCGTCACCCAACATGGTTTCAGGACGGGTTGTGGCGATGGCGATGTAATCGCGCGTTTCGGTCAGGATGACATTGCCATCCTCGTCTTTCTCGACGTATTCATATGTCAGCCCCCCCGCCAGGGGGTATTTGAAGTGCCACATGTGACCGTCGACTTCGATGTTTTCAACCTCTAGGTCAGAAATCGCCGTTTCGAAATGTGGATCCCAGTTTACAAGGCGTTTTCCCTTGTAAATCAAACCTTTGTTATAGAAATCAACGAAAGTTTTCAGAACAGCATCGTGGAAATTCGCACTGTTTTCATGGCCTGTGCGGGTGTCGCCGTGTGCGCCCGCCATGGTGAAAGCAGTGCGCGAAAAATCACAGGATGCGCCAAGGCGTTTAAGTTGATTGATGATCGTGCCGCCTGATTGTTCTTTCCATGCCCATACTTTTTCAAGGAAGGCTTCGCGGCCCAATTCGGCGCGGGTTGGTTCATTGTTGGCGGCCAGTTGACGTTCGACCACCATTTGCGTCGCGATGCCTGCGTGGTCTGTGCCCGGTTGCCACAATGTGTCGAAACCACGCATACGGTGCCAGCGGATCAGGATGTCCTGTAGGGTATTGTTAAAGGCATGCCCCATATGTAGCACACCCGTGACGTTTGGCGGGGGGATCATGATGGCGAAGGCGTCGGATTTACCGTTCCAGTTTGCACCCGCTTTAAATGCGTTTGCATCTTCCCATTTCTTCCAGATTGCGGCCTCTTTGGCGGCTGCGTCGAAATTCTTGTCCATGGCCATCTGTCTTACCCTTAACGTCTGTTTTCTGCTTCTTACAGGGGTGCGAATGTAAGGGAAAGAGGCTTAGCGTTTGGCGGCGCGTGAAAATGGGTTTGGGGATTATCCAGCGCGGTCGATTTTGGTGGAAAGGTGGATCAAACTCTCGGATGATTGAACGCCTTTGATTTCACCGATTTCGTCCAAAATTTTATCCAGCATCGCAGGGGTTTGCGCGGCGACATTCAGAACCATGTCGAAACGACCCGATGCGGATGTCGCCTGTTGCACGTTCGGGATGGATTTCAGGCGCGACACCACGGCGGCGGTTGCACGCGGATCAATATGGAGCAAAACCGTGGCGCGAATTTGGTTTTTTGAGGCGGCATCACTGAGGCGTACCGAAAAACCGGTGATGGTGCCATTGCGTTGCAAACGATCAAGGCGCGCCTGTACAGTGGTGCGCGCCATATTCAGCCGCGCGGCCAATTTGGAAACCGGCAAACGTGCGTCGCGTTGAAGTTCTGTGATCAGGGCAAGGTCAGTTTTATCCATCGAATTATCCATTATTTGGGCATAATGACGATAGTTTCCGACAAGTATGACAATAAAACAAGTGATATTGACATAATATGCAGTCAGTTTGAGGGTAAAACAGGATTCATCATGAGCTTTCAAGACACCTATTGGACCAGCCCCACAGATTATTTATCCAGTAAACGCCCTGATCTGCCCATCGCATTTTTCATGCCAGCGGTTTTGTACGGTACTGCAAAACGGTTTCAGGCGGGGTTTGCAGGGGATGTCAGTTTTGCAGTGAAGGCCAATCCGACATTGATGGTTGTGACCCATTTAGTGAATGCGGGCTTAAGCCATTTTGATGTCGCATCACCCGAAGAAATCAAATTGGTACGCCAATGTGGGCGTGATTTGACCTTGCATTACAACAATCCCGTGCGATCACGTGCGGAAATTGCGTTTGCGGTGGATGCGGGTGTGCGATCATTTTCGGTGGATCGGATCAGCGAGTTAGACAAATTGTTGGAACAAATCCCGCCGCAATGCGAGATTTTCGTGCGCCTTGCCTTGGACATTGATGGCGCAGCGTATAATTTTGGCGAAAAGTTTGGCGCACATGCGGCGCAGTGTGTGACAATGCTGAAACGAATTTCCCAGACGTCGCATACCGCGTCGATGACGTTCCACCCTGGCACACAGTGCAATGATGTCTCTATTTGGGATGCGTATATTCGGACGGTTGCGGGTATTGCACGGGATGCGGGTGTGACGTTGAAAACATTGAATGTCGGCGGTGGTTTCCCGTCGGATCGCGGGGCGCAAACGACCGCATTAGAGCCTATTTTTGATGTAATAGAGGCCAGTTGGATGCTGAATTTTGGTGGCGAACGCCCTGCCCTGTTGTGTGAACCCGGGCGTGCGATGATTGCCGATGCATTCAGCCTGTGCGCACGGATCAAGGCACGCGGGGATGATCGCGTGTTTTTGAACGATGGAATTTATGGCGGGTTGGCCGAGTTTCGCGATGTCGGACATTGCGAACGATACCACGTTTACGCACCCGATGGATCACCGCGCGGCGGTACGTGTGCCGAATTTTTGGCCTTTGGCCCGACCTGCGATTCATTGGACAAATTGCCCAGCGCATTGTGTTTGCCACGTGATTGCGCCGAGGAGGATTATGTTTTGATTGCGGGCATGGGCGCCTATGCCAGTTGCATATCAACGCGATTTAACGGCTATGGCGACATCCAAACTGTTGTTATAAAATGATTTACAACCGACGAATTTCGGCGACGGTTTCGTCCGTCAGGGGTTTTGGCGGGGCGTTCATGATCGCAGGGTCATTGGGGTTGCGTGCAAAAACCTGTCGGACCATCGGAGCGAAAAAGTCGATGGTTAACGTGTCGTAATCAGGATCAAAGCTGTTTTGATCCCAGAGTTCACAAAATTGGGCGCAGTCGTCGAAAAATTCATGGCCTGCGAAGGCATCACGCTTGTTTGGGTTTGCACCCACATGTTCGCCGTAAAAAATCATCTGAAAATCGCCGTGTTTTTCAACGACCCAACGGCATTGTTCCCGCACGAAGGGCTTTAGGATCGTGGCAGCGTATTCGTCGTGATTATAGGGCGCAAAAATGTCGCCGATGTCGTGCAGTAATGCTGACACTACCCAATCAATATCCGCGCCCGCATTCCATGCGCGGGTTGCGGCCTGTAATGAATGACCAAGGCGGGTGATTTTGTAACCTGACAGACCTTCATCCAATTCAACCAATGCCTTTAGCAGGCGATCTGCGGTGCCTTTGGTGTGTTCAACCTCGTGGTGGGTCAGAAAATCGTAATCTTCCTTGTCGCCATCCTTCATTTGGGTGAATTTTACGTTTTCCATGGAATGTCCTTAATAAATTGCGCTGTTTTTCTTGGCGCCTGCCATCATCACTTTGGCCTGCTCGGTGCGCACCATATCATAGGTTTGCATGGCGTCGGCGTCGAAGTTTGATTTTGGTGGGGCGTATGGGATAAAGCTGTTTTCATCGTATGTACCACGCGCAGGGGTAGCGAAATCGCGTGCATCGCCTGCCTTGGTCATATTGGACGAAATGTAGCGAATGGCGACACCGATGCGGCGGTCATCAGATGCATTGGGGCCTGAGCCGTGGATTGTTAACCCGTGATGCAGGCTCATGGAACCAGCGGGGAGTTCGACGGCAACACGATCCTTTGGATCGACGTCCACTGCCACCTCTTGGCCGCGCGACAACAGGTTTAGATCGTCAAAGCTGTCTTCGTGCGCAAGGATTTCGGATTTATGGCTGCCACGCACAAAATCCATACAGCCCGATTGGGTGGTGGCATCAGACAAAGCCAACCATGCGGTGACGATGTTATCCATGTCAGCCATACCCCAATAAGCAAGGTCTTGGTGCATGGTGACCACGTGCTTGGTATGGGGTTCTTTGATCAGGAATTCCGTGGAATACAACATGATATCGGGACCCAAAACCATTTCCACCGCGTCCAAAATGGCGGGATGCATACCGATTTCATGCGCCAATGGCATCACAATTTGGGCGTTGACCCGTTTATAAGTGTTCAAGGGAAGTGGCAGGCCATTGTCCAGCCAATTGGTTTCAACTGCTTCAATTTCCGTACGCCATTTGGCGGTTTGAACTGTATCGGCCACGGGAATTGGAAACAGATAACCGTCGTTCCAATATTGCTGAACCGCCACGCCTGCGTGCGCTGGATTTTCCATAATTTCATCACTCTTACATATAACATCGATCTGTTCCCCAAAAGGTATGCCTAAAAAGTGATTCCCGTAAAGCAATTCGTTAAGTGGTTAGGCTTTACACCGTCCCTACCCTGCGCCACAAACACGGTTGAGGACATTATGCACAAAAGCCATATCATCATCATCGACGGCACCCAAAGTAAGCTGACCATTGGGCATGAAACAAATGCGGGGCTATTGTACAAACTGTTGGACGAGGTGTGCGATCCCAACACCACCAATTTACATTATGATGCGGGTATTCAGGGCCATGGTTTTTGGAACTGGGTCACGATTGCGTCGGGTTGGGGGATCAATCAGATGATCAAAGAATCCTATGATCGGTTGGCGTCGCGTTACGAACCCGGCGATAAGATATATTTATTTGGATTTTCGCGCGGTGCCTATGCGGTGCGATCTGTGGCGGGGATGATCAATCGCGTAGGGCTATTGCGCAAAGATTGCGCAACCAGCCGCAATTTACGCACGGCATTTCGAATGTACGAAAGCCGTTCATCAAAAAACGCATCCGCCAGTTTTCACGACCAATGGTGCCACCAAGACGTCGAAATCGAAATGATCGGCGCATGGGACACGGTCAAGGCGTTGGGGATCGACTATCCCCTGTTATCGCGTTTGGCGCCTATGGCCACAGATTTTCATGATGACGCCATCGGCAACCCCGTGAAAAACGGATTTCACGCCATCGCATTACAAGAAACGCGTTCGGCGTATAGCGCAGTTTTATGGGATACAAAGCCCGACTGGCAGGGCAATTTGGAACAGGTCTGGTTTCGCGGTGCACATTCGGATGTAGGGGGGCATGTCGGCAGCTTTCCTGCTGCGCGCCGATTGTCAAATATTCCGTTGGTTTGGATGTTGGAACGTGTGGTGCGCTGTGGTTTAAAACTGCCATCCGATTGGCGCGACCGTTTTCCGATGGATCCTGAGGCTCCGATGGTGGGATCAATGCGCGGTATTTCAAAATTCTTTCTTTTCCGAGAGCGCCGGACGGTTGGCCAAAAGCCCAATGAATACCTGCACCACACAACATATGATCTTTTTGAGGGCAAGGAATTGCCGATTGAAGTGCAAAAGCACGTCCGATAAACACCCCACACCCTTGCCCATCGCGACGCCCTGTGGCAAAACATGGTCAAAGTTGATCCTGACCATCAGAATGAGACAAAAATGACTGATTTCAAAGCCGCGCGCGAAGCCATGGTGGACTGTCAAGTTCGCCCCTCAGATGTGACGAAATATCCAATTATCGATGCCTTGTTGCGCACACCGCGTGAAAATTATGTCCCTGCCGATAAACAGGCCGTGGCCTATATGGGCAAGCATATTGCCGTTTCGGCGTCGCGATTCATTCTGGATCCACGCACATTTGCGAAAATGTTGGATGCGGTTTCTATTCACCCTGATGATCTGGTTTTGGATGTGGCCTGTGGCACGGGTTATTCCACAGCTATTATCGCCCATTTGGCACAGGCCGTGGTGGCATTAGAAGATGATGCAACATTAGCCAATGCGGCCAGCGAAACGTTAAGTGACGCAGGTGTCGATAATGCCATAGTGGTAAACGCGATGTTAAGTGCGGGCGCACCAAAACATGCCCCGTATGATGTTATCGTGATTGAAGGTGCTATCGAAGTATTTTCCGATACTCTGGCGAAACAATTGAAAGAAGGTGGTCGCGCTGTCGCCATTTTTGCGCAGGGTCCTGCAGGTCAATGTTATGTTGGCACCAAATCAGGCGAGCGGATCAATTGGCGTTCAGAATTTGACGCCAGCGCGCCCCTGTTAGACGATTTCACAAAACCAGAAACATTTTCATTTGGTTAATCCTTGAGACATTAAATCATGCGATACGCGGATTTAGTTTACCACAAAACGGCATAGGAGTCGCAGATGCGCAAGTTAATTTTAGGTGGTGTTTTGGCCATTTTGATAAGTGTGCCCGCCAGCGCACAAACTACCAGCCTGAAAACCGCGTTAGAGGCGACATACCGCAACAACCCAAGTCTGGCGCAGACCCGCGAACAGATCAAAAACTTGGACGAAGGTGTCGTGCAGGCCTTAGCTGGATTGAAACCCACTGTCGGTGCAACATTAAGCTCATCGATAACCGATCCGATCAATCCCGCGACAGTTGCCCTAGATCAAGATAGCTACTCCAACACGGCGACCCTGTCGATTTCACAGCTGATTTACGACGGAGGTCAAACCCGTGGCAAAGTAGATTCAGCAAAGTTTGCCTTGTTTGCGGGGCGCGAGGACTTAATCGCGGCCGAACAAGCCACAATGTTAAGCGCCATCACCGCATTCATGAACCTGCGCGAAGCACAGGCAAAGTTGGGTTTGGCGGAAAACAACATTTCCGTTCTACGTGAACAATTACGCGCATCTCAGGATCGTTTCGAAGTTGGCGAAGTGACCCGCACCGATGTAAGCCAAACAGAAGCCCGCTTGGCATCCGCCATCAGCAACAAAGAAGCCAGCCGCGCTGTTGTTCTGGGTGCAATCGCCACTTATGTTTCGGTGGTGGGTGAAAAACCCAGCAGTTTGCGTTCACCACCAGTGCATCCCAAAATTCCATCCAGCTTGGCCAAAGCCGAAGCAATTGCAGTGGAAAATCATCCCCGCGTCCGCGCCGCCGCATTGGATTTGCGTGCCGCTGGTGTTGATCTCATGGTCGCGCGCAAAAACCGCATTCCAACTGTTACTGGATCGGCATCTGCCACATCATCTGCAAGTCAAGAGAGTTTCAATTTCATTCAAGGTAAAACCCGCAGTGTTAGCGTTGGTATCGATGCAACAATCCCAATTTATTCGGGTGGTAAAATCAACAGTTCCCGTCGCGCAGCAACAAATGCCAAAAAAGCAGGCCAATATGCGTTGCAAGTTGCCCAAGATACAACACGTTTGAACCTGCGCAGCAATTTTGCCAATTGGCAAGCCGCAGAAGCCGCCATTCGCGCCAGCCAAGCACAGATCAGAGCCGCGCGGATTGCCTTTGAAGGCGTCAACGAAGAGGCAAAATTGGGTGCGCGAACAACCTTGGATGTTCTTGATGCTGAACAAGAATTGCTGTCAGCGCGATCCAATTTGGTTTCTGCACTGCGCGATGAGCAGGTACAGGCGTACAATGTTTTAGCAGAGATGGGTTTATTGACTTCGGATGCCCTGAAATTGGATGTCGCGGCCTACGATCCAGCGGTAAATTACAACAAAGTAGTCAACGAAGCCTCGCCACTGGGACTAAAACGCATCAATTTGTTAGAAAAATTGCAAAAAAGACGCAAAAAATAACTAACTACAAAGCCCCATCTTGGTGTTAACAGTTGTTTTCAGGTATCATTCAACGAATCTAGGAAAGCAGTGCAATGAGTAATACGTTTTTTACCCGCCGTATTATGGCAACAGCGAACACGTTGCGCCGCGTCATTTCTGACGCGCCCGACGGCGTGACCGACACAATCGTCAATGATAGTAATGCAAAAGTTTCCTATCCCGTTCGCCCGTCGCCTATGAGGGCGCAAACTGGTCCACGCCGCGCGGATCCCAAACATGACTATATTCAGCCGTTGGTGTTACAGGCACCTTTGGCGTTGCATAACGAAGATGACATCGCAGATGATAATGCATTTGCCGACATTGACGACAGCCAACTCGTAACACCCGCAAATTCCACCATTGAACCCGTCATCACAAAATCCAACCTACTGTTGCTGACAGAGCAGGCCGCTGCAAGATCAGTGGACGATATTGCCCCTGATCGCATTCAACGCCTGATCGAAGAAATCACTCCAGTGCGGATTGCGAATATCTTCGCAGAAAACAGCGAAGAGTTTGTCAGCCAAGCCGTTTCAACATTTGGGCCTGCGCAAATCAACCAACTGGTTGAACGTTTAGCGCCAACAATCATCGAGGCGGAGGTCTCAAAAACGGTACGTGGCAAGATTACTGAACATTTGGCCCAAGAGTTACCTGGCGGTATGGAAGCCGTCGTTGCCAGTATCGTCAAAGACGAGATGCAGGGCGCGTTTGGTTACACTGTGACCCGCAAAATTCGCCAACTGATACGCGAAGAGTTAAGTTCAGCACTAAACCGCTAAATATCCGCCGCAATTTCCAAGAGCCTATCCAAATCGCAGTGGGTTTCCATATGTATGGCCAAATCCTGTAGGGTTTGTTCAACAACTGCGCTGTATTTCAGATCACTGTGCGGCGCACCAAGGTCAGCCAAAATACCTGCTCGAAACCCATCTGCCCCAAATAATCCATGGATATAACAGCCCCGCACCCGCCCATCGGGCGACGCGGCACCATGATCCGCACCAGCAATAGTCAACCATGCATTTGCACAATCAACGCCGTCAGTTTCACCAATATGGATTTCATAGCCAGTCACAGGATGCCGCGTTGTAATTTCATGACCAGTCACCTGTGCCAAACGCTTTTCAGGCTTCATATGGGTAACCACGTCCAAATGGCCAAGGCCGGCATATATCCCCGCCGCCCCCTCGATGCCATCGGCATCGATGATTTCACGCCCCAACATTTGATAACCGCCACAAATCCCCATCACCTGCCCGCCTGCACGGATATACGCCGCCAGATCAATATCCCAGCCCTGTTTGCGAAAAAACGCCAAATCGCCAATGGTGGATTTACTGCCAGGGATCAGGATCATATCCACATCCAGTGGCAATGGGCGACCCGCGGGGATAATTTCAACAGACACATTGGGATCGCACGACAGTGGGTCCAAATCATCGAAATTGGCGATACGCGATAATTGTGGCACTGCGATCCGCACGCCTTGGCCGCCCGATTTTGGTTTGATGTCTGATGCATCCTCGGCAGGCAGTTTCCCAGCATCCGCGAACCACGGCAAAACCCCAAGCGACGTCCAGCTAGTGCGGTTAATGATTTCCGTCAAACCCTCATCAAACAGGGAAACATCACCACGGAATTTGTTAATCATAAAACCCTTAATTCGCGACAAATCATCAGCAGGCAGCACATTGTGCGTACCAACCATCTGTGCAATCACCCCGCCACGATCAATATCCCCAACCAAAATTACCGGAATATTCGCCGCATCAGCAAAACCCATATTGGCGATGTCACCACCGCGCAGATTAGTTTCTGCGGGCGAACCCGCGCCCTCTACTACAATCAGATCGACATGTTCCCCAAGGCGGTGAAAGCTGTCTAATACACGTGGCATCAGCGTGGGTTTCAGGGCGGCATATTCGCGTGCCTGAACTGTGGTCAGGCGTTGCCCCTGTACGATCACCTGTGATCCCACATCGGTTTCAGGTTTCAGCAACACGGGGTTCATATCCACCATGGGTACTGTGCGACAGGCCATCGCTTGTAACGCCTGTGCACGGCCAATTTCACCACCATCTGCCGTCACTGCCGCATTGTTGGACATATTTTGCGACTTGAACGGCATCACCCGCAAACCACGGTTGGCAAAGGCGCGGCACAAACCTGCAACGATCATGGATTTACCCACGTTCGATCCCGCACCTTGGATCATGATAGACTTTGTCATTGCTTGCCTTATACAGGATTTATGAACACAGCAGCACATATGATACTTGGCGCAGCCATCTTTGCCCGCCCAAATAAACCCAAAGTGAACGCCGCCGCAATCATTGGTGGGCTTTTCCCTGATCTTTCTTTGTTTTTTATGGTGGGATGGAGTCTGTTCATTGTTCAGAACGACCCAGGGTACGTTTTTGGCGTCCAGTTTTTCTCGCCTGAATGGCAACAGGTGTTTGCGGTCGATAACTCGTTTTTCCTTTGGGGTGTGGTTTTGGCGTTGGGCGTGTGGTTAAAACGCGATTGGCTAAAGGTGTTTGCTGGATCCGCATTGGTGCATGTGTTGTTTGATTTCCTGTTGCACAATGACGACGCGCGTCCGCATTTTTGGCCCGTAACAGATTGGCTTTTCATCAGCCCAGTAAGTTATTGGGACAAAGATCATTATGGCGCAATCGTTGGCCCAATAGAGATGGGCATGGTGTTAATCCTAACGGTGGTATTGATCCGTCGTCTGAAACTGTCGTGGACGAGTTTAATAATTGGGTTTATCTCATTGTTCGAGTTTGCGCCGATATTTATGACAGGCGGGATTCATTAATTGCGCGTTTCGTGTTGCGCAGGTTTGACACCGTTGCTATAGCCCATATCACACCATAGGACGGCGAGTTGGCGGAGTGGTGACGCAGCGGATTGCAAATCCGTGTACACCGGTTCGATTCCGGTACTCGCCTCCAATAAAATCAATGATCAGCAAGTTTTTGTACTCTGATGGATTGTAAAAAGTCGTGTCATGCTGTTGGGGCATATTTACCCTTAACAAAAGCAAAAATACCCAATGTCTCCAAATTTCGGGTCTTATTTCGCCTCAAATATATCCGCCCATCGGTTTTGGATTAGTTTTCTGTCGGGTATTCCTGCGGCATTAACTGGTAATTTTTCGACAAGTGCAACTTGTACCCCACTTGCACTAGGCAACCCTTTTTTTACTATCGTCGCAATTGCAGACGGCGATAATGGTGAATTTAACTCAATCGCCAAACCAAGGGTTTCGGCACCATTATCTGCAAAAACACGAATTGCGGCGACGTGCTGAATTTCTGGTATTTGTAAGACAACCTCTTCAACTTGCGCGCTGAACAGTCGTAAACCGCCCAAGTTGATCCGATCGTCTTCACGTCCTTGTTTTGTAATACAGCCATCCACGTCAATCGCAGCTCTAAACCCAGTGCCAAACCACCCATCAGCATCCCATGCAGAATCCGCGTTAACATATGCTTGAAACCTGTTTTGGATCGGCACCCTAAGTTGCAGACTACCCGTACAATCTATGTCGGAAATCTGTCCATCCCCATCTAAAATTCGGGCTTCGATGCCATTTTGCATCTGTCCGATTTGACCCATTCGATAGGTTTCGGGATTATAAACCAAGTAACTAAAAAGACTACATTCCATGACCCCCGAAGCCAGCCCTATTTCGGCCTTCAGGCATGCAGATGCTTCTTCTAGCAGGGCGACTTGTGCGGTGCCACTGGCTACAAAAATGCGTTTTATTTTGTGGTTTTGCGGGTTGTTTTTATACGCATCCAAAAGATGTCGAAGCATTAATGGCGCCACGAAAACTTCGGCAACATCTTGTTCATATATCGATTTCCAGCAAACTGAATTACTTGCATGGGGCCCGATGACAGCTTGGCCTTCTAAGAAGGCTCTGACAACATCACGGAAAGTTCGAAATGAATCCAATGAACTGTAAAAGAAGAATGTGCCCTTGGCAGGACCCAGAAGGTTTCGGTAATTTTCAATGTCTGTCCAAAAACACTGAGCATCGACGCCAACAATATGCGCATCTCTGCTGGTAGCGTTGGTGGTAAAGTAAATGGTTCCAGGTTCTGTTTGCGCTTTATAGGCATGCTTTTTTGTAAGCCACGCTTCATCAAACTTTATTGCTGTATCGGGCGGGTTATCTTGATCCGTGATCGACAAATCTGGTGCAAGTTTGAATTTGGCATAAACATCTAACGCATTACCGGCCAACAGGTCAGCACCCAATCGCCAAACGGCAAGCCACATTGCTATTTTTAGCTCTGCATCCTGTATATCAATATGAACTCTGCTGTTTGGCCGAATACCAAACGCATACAGCTGCCCTGCTAAACGGTCTGCGATGTCATTTAGGTTGGCAAACGATAATGCGTGACCATGATGACCAATGAACGCAGGCTTATCGTGATACTTTGAAAAAGCCGAAAAGAGTTGTTGGTTCAGCAAAAGCGTTAAAAGCGATACAGAGCGCCAATCGAGACGGTACTGTTTTCGATGTCAATGGGCGCCTCGCCAGCATTGGTGTAAACGCAACATGTATCGAGGCCACTTAAAGTCGTCATTCCGGCCTCCACCCTAACGGCAAACCGCTCGTTAATATCGGTTTCCACACCAAGACCGTATGTCTTAACGTCCCCTTTAGTCCTTTCGGGATAACCTTCTTCTTCGATAGAGCCCTTACCTATGCCTGCAAAAGCGTATACCCTAAAGTTCGAAAATTCATATCCAACTTGTGCACGAAACAAGGCCATTTTGACGTCATCAGACAGCGCCGCACCACCATCATCGTTATAGTAACCCGAACCCATCAAATAATGAAGTTCGCCACCGAGGAAAACATTTGATCCCACTGAACCGCGTGTTCCGACAAAAGCCGATAAAATTTGACCATCGCCCGATCCTATCACGGTATTACTCACCGAGCCAATTGCGTCGTGCGAGGCCGATGAAAAGCTAGCACCAAGATAGAATTCCTGAGCGGAAACGGGCATTGCAATCGCAGTCGCCGCGAACAACCCAAGAAGTGATATTTTCATACGCATTTACTGGCTCCCCTAACAGAATCTGATGTAAATTAGCACGATTCATTAGTATTACAAAATTTTTAATTGTGGATCACACATGGCATGCGGATCAAAGGAGAAATGTCAAAGATGGTGGGAAGGTCGCGTTTTTGGTGCGGGGCGTGTTCGGCGGTTGTACCTCTCCCAAATTAAGACCGCTTTTTAACTGACTCCAAACCAAACCTTAAACATTGAACACGATGTGTAATCCGCGCATAGTTGGCTTGTGAGAACCAATTCTAATAAATTGAATGCACAGCGCATTTTTCAACTGGTGCGTTTATTCCGTATGCCCAGCATATTGGTAGCGTGCCGTGTTGCGGGCGCTGTGTCTGGAATGTTGGCCAGCCTGCTTTTGTCGCGTTATTATGGGGCAGCGCAATTTGGGCTGATTGCCCAAGCCTTGTCGTTAACCATGGTCATGTCCATTTTTTGCACCTTGAACATAGAGGCCGGCAGCCCACGGTTTATGATTGCGGCAATCCGCAAAGGCAACTTGTTGTCAGCGCGCAATTACGCCAGTTTCAATTTTCGTATTTGGGCGGTCATGAGTGCCCTTTGTTGCCTTACCGTGGCGCTGTGGATTTGGTTGCAAAATGGATTTATTTCCCCGCTGTATCTGGGCGCTATTATTGTTGCACCCTTGGTTGGATTGACGCGCATTTTTGCAGGTTTGGCGATGGGGTTTTCCAAAGTGTTTTTGGCTGTGATCCCACGCAGCTTTATGCGGCAGTTTTTGTTTTTGTTTGGTGTTATTGGCATCACCTTTATGGTCGGTTCAGCACCCGTTTTCTGGGTGCTTATTGCCTTTGGTGTGGCAAATATCGGAGTGGGGTTTTTACAGTATAAATCCCTGCGCCCGCTGATGAACAATCTGCTGCACCAAGGCGGTAACGGTGGTGCTGTGTACACAGAATGGCAGCAGTGGATCAAACTGGGTACAATTATCGGTAGCAGCGTGTTATTTATTGAATTTAATCAATATTTCTCGGTTTTACTGGCTGGACTGACGTTATCGAATATTGACGTAGCTTTGTTAGATATCGCATTGAAAATTATAGGCTTTGTTAGTTTTAGCATCATTGCAATCAACCAAAGCTATCTGCCCCGCATTACACAGGCATTCGCGGTGAATGACCTCGCACAGGTACAGGCGTATCTAAATCAATCGGGTTTGATCCGTCTGTGGGTGACCATGGTTATTGTGGCTATTTTTATTCTGGCGGCACCCTATATTTTGGCGCTGTTTGGTCCTGCGTTTATCGACGCAAGGCCGCTATTTCTTCTTCTGTTGGGCATCCCAATTTTGATGGCAATTTTTGGCCCCGCCCAACAGATATTATCCCTGATTAAACGCCCCAGCTTGTTGGCCATTTTGGCGGGCATTGCGGTGGTATTATTATGTGCAGGTGTGATTATTGGCGGTGCCAGCGGCGGCGGTATTGGTGCCGCCATGGGGGTTCTAATATCGTGGGTTTTCTGGACAGTTGCGGGTGTATTTTTAGTTCATCGTGAAACGGGATTAAACACCAGCGTTTTTGCCGCATTTGGCAAGATAACCAAAGGAGGATCATGATGGCACAATCCGCATCGTTCCGCATGAAACGACGTTTCCGTACCTACGGCGGTCGCGGCCTTTCAACCCTGATGGGCGGTATCAGACATCCAGTATTTTTCATGCATTTGCCGAAATGCGGTGGCACGTCGGTGGCCGAAGCATTGTATGCAACCGTGCCCCTTCAACAGCGCGTTGGTGTCATTGATGCCAACGCAACCCGCCGCGCCATGGCGATTTATCACGACGATGTGGATGCGCTGGATCGTCAGCATGATGATTTGGAAAACAGCAAAAACGTTTACGACTTTCGCGCACAGATGTTGATCAATCACATGGCGTGGAACACACGGATGATTCATGGGCATGTCCTGTTCAGTGACCGCGCAGACAAGCATTTTGGTGCTCGTTATAAATACGTAACGGTTTTGCGTGACCCCATTGCGCGGGTCATTTCAAATTTCGCCCATTCGGTACAATCTGGCATGATTACGGATGACTTTGACGCCTATTTGGACAATGCCATCTCTCGCGCGCACGGTTTGACGTTCCTGCGGTATTTCAGCGGCACACCAGTTTTGAGTGCTGCGGACGAGCCCGCCGCATTGAAAAAATCCATGGCGACCTTGCAAAAATTCGCCGTTATCGGGTTTTTGGATGATTTGCCACGGTTTGCCGCGGATTATAAATCGGTTTTTGGCATCCGCCCACGTATTCCACGTTATAACCAAGCGCAAACTGCTGTGAAAAGCGTGCGTGATGCACAACTGGAACGCTTGCGCGCCATAATGGTGCATGAAATTGCGTTTTGGGATTATGCCCGTGATTTTGCGAACAAATAGGACAACGTCAGCAACACGTAATTTCCCGAATGTTGTTTAAATCCCACGTCCTGAAACATCATAGCAACCCAGATATACGTGACCAACAACGACAACCAAATCATCGCATCCAACGAAAGATAAACAAAAACTGCGTACATCAAACGCATCAGTGGAATAACAACCATAGCAATCAACAATATGATTCCTAACGCCCCCAACGCCACAGCGGATTCCAAAAAGGCATTGTGAAACCCATCCACGCGATCATCCACATAAGCATGCACAAATGACACATCCAACGCATAGACATCCGATTGCCAAAATGCGCCAAACCCCACACCTAAAAACGGATTCTCGCCCCATGTTGTCATGGCCATATCCCATAAAACAGTGCGCCCTGTCAGGGTTGTATTTTTTCCTATGGCATTCAAAAACGTGGCGGAAAGCGTTGTGAAATTAATGGCCATAACCAATGTCCCCACCATTACGATCATGGCAAAACCAAACAGAAAACGTCGTGCCGAAAGGGACGGCATGCGGCGCAAGAATAGCAACGCACAAAGCATGGCCAAGGCGCTGTAACCTGCCATGGCCGTCGAGGATTGTGACAGAAACACCATCGGCGACACCAATATGGCGTACCCGATGCCCCACACTTCTTTGCCGTCGTAGGCCAGCCATGCGGTTAATGCGAAACTGCTCAGGATTGCGCTGTACCCAAGGGCGGTTTTATGGCCGTAAATCCCAATCAGGGTTCCATTAATTGGATTATGCGCCGGCATAAAGCCAACACCGATATTCAAGGCTGATATCACCAAGCCTGCCGCCTGCCCCAAAAACAGTGCCAGCATGACCTGACGGGTTGTAAATGCGCGCGCAATATGGGTCGCGATCAGGACGGTCATAAACAATTGTGTCGCCGCCAATGGTGTGCGCATCGGTGCGGCCGTCCAAAATGTGGATAGCAGGGCAAGGGCGGGTATTAAAAACACTGGCCATGCCCGCAGAATTATATTCAAACTGTACGCCGGACGCTGGATGAAAGTGGCAAAAACGACGATATACGCGGCCATCCAAACCAATGACGGCACCCGCCCGAACCGTGCGAACCCATCCAGCATGGTAAAAAACAACAAGGCACAAAGGGTGATGGTAATTGTCGACCACCGAATGCCGCGCCCCTCCACATTCTGTGTGGTCGTGAAAACAGCTGCACCTGTGGTCATGGCATCGCGACGGTATTTGCGTATCGATCTTGGGCGCGTTGCAATCGATTTCCGGCTTGGGTGCGTTGATCATAATGGGTCAAAATCAACCCGGTTGCGGGGGTTTTCATATCCGACAGTAACGCCAACCCCTGGTTCAAATCATCGCACGATGTGACATTTGCGCGAACACAATACAACGTTGCATCACAGTGTTGCGCAATAATACCAGCGTCCCCAAACAGCAATACAGGCGGGGTATCAACAATGATCAAATCGTACTGCTTGCGCAGTTGCGCGATGATTTTCGACAACGCTGGGCTGGTCAATATGTCAGATGCGTTTGGGCTTAACTTTCCACTGTGCAGCATATCAATTCCCTGATCCGCATTGGGAATGATTGCCCGATCCAAGTTAACGCTATCCATCAACACATCGGCCAGCCCAAAATCCGTATCCGCATTTTTCCCGACTAGATATTCACCACGGCGCAAGTCTGCGTTCACAAACAAAACCCTCTTGTTAAGCGACGCCATCTGGTGCGCCAACGATTGTGCTGTTCTGGATTTTCCTTCGTCTTGAAATGTTGCCGTGAACATGATGACTTGTGGTGACTGAGGCAAGAACCCTACCATAATTCGTGTCCGCAAATTTCGCACAGCTTCGTTGAGCGCACGCGTGTTTCGTTGAGCATGGCCACGGGGAATGGTGGCATATATCGGCAATGACGTTGCGCTTGCCAATTCGGAGGCCGTCAAAAATGTGCGCCGCGTTGCGTGGCGCAAGAATAACCAAACCACGGCAATTAATCCGCCAAACAATACACCCAACATCAACATCAATGGCTTGTTTGGCGAGGATGGGTTTTTGGGCAAAACAGCCAATGATAACATGCGGCTGTCGGGGCGTTGAATGCCCTGTTGAATTGTAGTTTCTTTCAGACGTGTTAGGAAAAATTCATACAGGTTTTTAGACGCCTCCGCCTCGCGTTTCATTTGGTCCAATTCGCGCAACCCATTTGATTGGGTTTCGATATCATCAGACAGCTCTGAGATCGCCAGATTAAGCGATAGTAACTCACGCTCTTGGCGATTTTGTGCCTTGGTCGATGCTTTTGGCAGCCCCCTTGAAATATCGGAAC
Organism: uncultured Rhodobacterales bacterium; assembly: GCA_963976255.1. Classification (GTDB taxonomy): domain Bacteria; phylum Pseudomonadota; class Alphaproteobacteria; order Rhodobacterales; family Rhodobacteraceae; genus Amylibacter. The sequence goes on along the minus strand of CAXBJO010000013.1, from coordinate 29,262 downwards.
GCACGGAAACATCGGTAACGTCTTGGGGCGGGGATTTAAAATTTTCAGTGATGTCAGAGGCGGTCAAATTTGCAGAACTTACGAAACTGGTCTGTCCAGTTATTGCGCGTGCACTGGCGCGCAATTCTTTCAATTTTAATTCGCGGGTTTGTAGATCGCGATCCGACAACAACTCTAGGCGGGCATCAAAGCGGCTGACGCGCTGTTCGTTTTGGGACACGTCACGTTGCAATTGCCCGACCCGCGTTTCAAGCCAGTTTGTCGCCTGTTGGGTCGCTTTGGATTTGTTATCCAATTGGGCCTGAATATATTGTTGCGCCACCGCATTAGAGATGTCTTGCGCTAGTTGCGCCGAGGCGCTGTTGGCCGTGACACGGTAAGCATAGCTGTTAGGAACCAATTCAATGCGCACCTGCTTTAACAGCTGATCAATGGCAAAATCAACATCGGGCACTGACGCATCGGCGGGCGGATCGATCTGCGGTTTGGGGAAAATATATTCCAAATAACTAGGCTGTTTTTGACGTGGCTTGAATTCTGATAATTGCATTAAATCAAGGGATTGAACGACACTGTTCATCAAGAAACGCGAGCGGAACACTTCGCGTTCAGTGAATAAGACCAGCTCGCGCGATGGGCCTGCAAGGGGCAGATCCGATACGATGTCCTGAATGCCTTCGATTTTCTGCAATTGCGTTTCCAACACCAAAACAGATGTGGCACTGTAACTGGGCGTGATCCGAACGAACGCCAAATATCCCGCAATTGCCAAACCAATCAGTGTCGCAAAAACAATACGCCAACGCCCCGCCCACAACACATTCCAAATCGCCGAAAGATCAACAAGTGTTTCATCGGATTGCATCACGCACTCCTTTTCAGAATTGAAATTGGCTGGGATTTTTCCGTAACGGGTGGGGTGAACGCAATCCCCGTCATCTGCTCGAACGCCGTCATATCATCGCGCAAGGCGTGCCAAAATTCCATTTTCAGATCGGCGTCAAATACGGGCGGATTGCGGGGGACGCGCCTGCGCATCACCCGCTTGATCCACTGTTTTGCACGCGTTGGCAGATACGGTTTGATCCACGCTCCCCCCTCGCTGTTGGCCATGCGCAACGCACGCGGTGACAACCGCGCCAAGCTGTTGCTAGTGTTTTCGCGCATCGTGGCATCCGTGTTCCAATTATTGCCCACCCCAAGGAAGGCCGCCAGCTGTGACAACACTTTTTGTGGGTCATTTTTAAGAGTTTCCAAGTTCAAAATTAATATCTGTTCAGGCGGGAAAAGGGCATAGAATTTGCGTAGCTGTTTGGCATAACTGCTGGTGTCAATAAGATGGCGCCATTCATGCGATCCGATCAGAGACTGTAGGTCGGGCAACTGTGCACCTGACAAAAAGGAATGAGTGTATTGCGACACCGCCCGATCCACAGGATTGCGCACAATATAGATCAGTTTGACCTGTGGCAGATGCGCATGAATACGTTCTGGCACATCGTCAAAAACACTTCCCTTGGTGTAATTGGGTGAAAATTCGCCGCGAATTTTGGCCTGATCAGAAAACAAGGATTTGTACCACTGCAAGCCACGGTACCAATTTTTCTGCTGAATGAAAAAATCCGTTTCCTTGATCTTGGAAACACCGATGTCGGGGTGGCCAGCGCAATAATTATACAGGGTCGTGGTACCCGCCCGCATCGCGCCGATGCCGATAAAATCCGGCAAATTGCACGATTTCAAAACGATGGCATTGGCAACATCTTGGTGCGATTGAACGCATATGTGATTTGGTTTTGCCAAAATTTCGCACCGTTTTTGCATCAGCTTTATTGGCGTCAGCATATCAAGCAGATCGACCACTGCCTGCGCTTTTGGCTGGCCAACGGCGTATCCCAGCCCATCTCGCGTAATCTTGTCCCCCGTGGCGGTGCCCCTGATTGCAACACTGGGACAGCCATGCCACGCGGCCTCGTAAATGCGATTGGGTAACAACCAATCTGAATTTGCACCCGTTTGCCACAAATCTTGCGCCCAAACCAAATCGCATTCTGCATAAGTCGATTTTAAACCATCTGGATATTCATAAGGCCCATGGTAAGTCACGTTTTCACGCTGGGCGACTCTGTCGTGAAAATCAATCAGCGCGTGATCGTGAACACGCCCATGGATGTGAATTTCGACATTGTCGCGTTGATCAGCCACCGCCATCAGCATGTCCATGCTGGCCTGACAGCGAATATTGCCGACCCAACCCAACCTAATATTCAGATTTGCGTCACGTGGCGTCGGTGTAGGACGGGAAGGTGTTTCATCAAACCACAATTTGTTTTCCAACACCCGCCAATCACCTGTGTAACCTTGTAGTGGCGCGAAATATTGCGTGATAAATGCAGGTGCGGACACCACCAAATGGGCAATGCGGCGCAACGCCATACGCTCGGCCCAGCGCGACAGGCGTTGTTTAATCCCACCCCGCATGAAAATGCCGTGGATGTCCAAACATTCATAAACCACGGGCGATTTGCGCCGACTGATCCATAAACAAACCATCGCCAGATAAACCATATCCAGATTGCGCGCCAAAGTCACATCCACGGCGGGTTTTGCCCGCACAAAGGTAACAATACGCGGCAATGATCGCAGGATTTGCAATGCGCGTCGCCCCAATCGCCCTTGATGAATTTCACCCAGGTCCAGATGATCCACCGATGGATCAAGCGGGATCGCAGATTTACGAAAGGATACAATCCTTGGGTGATGTCCCAAGCGGTGCAAACTGGCGATGCGGCGCTGTTGCGCGGTGTCTGCCATGTCGCCCGCGAAAATCAGTATATTCATCATGCCTGTCCCTGAATGGAACGCCCATATCCGCGAAAACAGTGCGATCCAACGCCAAGATGGAACACCATCCGCAGCGTCCAAAACCCGCGCCGTGTCGGGTGCCAAAGGTGGCAAAGGGTGGCAATCGCGCTGAACATCGCCTTGGCTGTGGATACCATTGCTAAAGAGATCGGTGTTTGCGCGTTCAATGCAATACCCGCGTATGATTGACCCGCGCGAAAACGCCGTCGCACCAACCAGCGCAGTGATAAACGACTTATGGGAACAGGTTCCCAAACAAAACCGCGCCGCGACACTCCCATTTTGCCACCCAGTTGGTAAACAGCGTGGAAAAACGCCGTATCTTCGCCACCGGATGTGCCCAAAGCCAAATCAAACCGCTGTTTAAACCAATCAGACCCGCGCCAACGGATAATCACGTTTCCAGCAAAGCCCGTGTTGATCGGGATCGCCTTTGGGTCAATTTTCGTTGTGTGAAAATTGCTGTTCTTGATCCAATCAGGCGCCTGATCGGGATAGATCGCCAAAACGTCCCCAAACACCACGTCATGTCCGCGCACATCATCCCACAGGTGTTGCAACCATCCCTGCGGGGCATGCTCGTCATCATCGATAAACACGATCCAATCGGCATGGCTGGCATCCAAACAAGCATTGCGTGCCACGGAAATATTGGCGGCAGGCGCGTGGATATAGTGAATGGGTATCGCACTGTAGCGCGCAATATTGGCAACAATGTTCGCCGCAAACGGTATGGCGGCATTATCGGTCACAATAATCCCAACGGTCAGGCCATTTGGCACAGTTTGCGCCAATACAGATCGCAAACAGGTTTCCAAACTGTCGCGCTGAAATGTGCAGATCAGGATATCAAGGCGGGTATTATCGGCCATGTTTGTCACCCCAAATGCATTGGCGCAAAAACCCAATCGCCCACGCATTATGCATCGCCCCCACTGCAGGTCCCGCCCACAACCCCGCAAAATCGCGCAGGCGCAACACGCCGTACAGGGAAACCAACAAAAGTGCGGACAAATATCCAAGCGGTAAAATTGCAAAAACTGTCCAAACCATGCTCAAAATGGTGGAAACAATTATCAAAACGAGGTTGAATGTTGGAATGCTTTGGCGCAATCGCGGGGTTTTTGCATGTTTCACCAAGGTACGCGCACGCCCACGTCCATAGTTAAAATATTGCCGCGTCAGCCCCGCCAAATTGGGGCGCATAACGTACCCAATTTGGATTGCGCCATTCATCCAAATTTGCCCACCTGCGCTTTTCAATCGCAGGTCATATTCGGCATCTTCATTGTGGTCAAAACTGATGTCATAGCCACCAATGCATTGAAACCAATCCATGCGCATGCCCGCGTGATGACCGTGATCAACAAATCCCGTGAAATTCCCGCCACGGTGTTTTGATCCACCATTTCCCAAAATGCTGTCGACAATCCATGCGGCCGCCTTGGCAAAACCACCCTGCCCCTGCGCGTCCATTGGCACCACGACACTGGCGATTTTTGGATCGCTGAAATCGTTCAAAATCTGCGCAATAAAGTCATCGGGATATGTGGCATGCGCATCGCAACGGATCAGTATTTTCACGCTGTCATTCGCATATTTTTGAACAGCCAAATTGATCGCGGCGGATTGAATTTGATCTGGATTGTGCAACAGTTTCACTTGGGGGAATTGGTGTGCAATTTCGCGCACAATCGCGGCGGTGTTGTCGGTGCTGCCACCATCAGCGACAACGATCAAACCCGCACCAGATTGATCCAACAGCGCCGTGATACAGGCATGGATGTGCGCCTGTTCGTTTAATGTTGGGATCACGATCAACACCTTGTCCAACGTGCAAAATGGCATGCGGTTGATTGTGCGATCAGACAATACCGTCGGCGTATCCACAGGCGTATTTCCCACGCGCATCCTCCCATTAAATTACTCGTTAACCAAACATGCAAGAACAGGCTTAACAGCGCGTTAACATGTGTTAATATTTTGGGCTTCGGGATGTTTTGTGGCGGCATCCATGGCAAAATTGACGTTAGAAATAGTTAATAAGTATTTATTATTGTTACTAAAAAGTTAAGTTCCAAAATTTCACAAAATTCAACTATTTGAATTCACTTAACAATATTTTTAATTTCAGTTCCCAATCGACAATTAAGGTTTTGTGAACAAATGTAGGTAATTTTTTAACCATGTTTCACGCTCACTTATCGACAGAAGGTTAAATATATGCTGACCGAAATCAACGCTGTCAAACGCATTCATTACGATTTGCCATCTTCCAATTTTTACCAAAATTATGCCAAACGTGCTCTGGATTTAGGGATGGTTTTGATTGCCGCGCCTGTGGCAGTTGTGTTGATCGGATTGTTGGCAGTCGTGAATATAGCCGCTGGCGGGTCGCCATTTTATGCACAGCAACGTGTAGGCAAAGGGGGGAAATTATTCCAGTGTTGGAAGTTGCGTACAATGGTCGTAAACAGCGACGTTTTATTGAAGGAATTATTGGAAAAATGCCCACACTCACACCGTGAATGGGCGGCCAGTAATAAGTTAAACAATGATCCGCGTATCACACGCTTTGGCCAATTTTTACGCAAGTCAAGTTTGGACGAATTACCACAACTGTGGAACATTTTGAAAGGCGATATGAGCATTGTCGGCCCACGTCCTGTGGTGATTGAAGAGTTGGAAAAATACGGTGACAGCGCCCAACATTACCTGTCCATGCGTCCAGGTTTGACGGGCATATGGCAAACCAATGGTCGCAACACCGTCAGTTATGACGCGCGTGTTGCCATGGATGTGACCTATCAGAAAACGGTTTCGTTGCCGCTGGACTTGCGCATTATTATGTCCACCGTGGGCGTGGTTGTTACCCGTACAGGATGGTGAAATTTATGCGTCTGAAACACCTGCTTCTGCGAATGTTGCCATGCCCGAATGACACGCGATTGCGCCCTTAAGAACGCCAATCGCCAACGCGCCACCCGATCCCTCGCCCAGACGTAATCCCAATGACAACAATGGCTCTTTGTGCAAACGTGCCAACATTTTTTTGTGGGCGTTTTCGCCCGATTGATGACCCGCAACACAGTGATCCAACGATCCCGAAACCGCGCTGTCCAAACAGGCGGCGGCGGCTGTACAAATAAAACCGTCCAAAATGACCGGAATGGATTTGGCGCGCGCGCTGGCGATGGCACCGGCCATTGCCGCCAATTCACGTCCGCCAAGGCATCGCAGTGTTTCCAAGCCGTTCTCAATCGCGGATGGATTTGCCGTCAAACCTGCGGCCACTACCCGTGCTTTGTTTTGCAACCCTGTATCATCCACACCCGTGCCACGGCCAACCCAATCACCCGCATCACCACCAAACAACGCTGTGGCAATCGCCGCCGCAGGGGTCGTATTCCCAATGCCCATCTCACCCGCCACAAACAAATCCGCTGCGTCATCGACCGCGTTCCAACCAGCAGTTAGGGCGGCAACACAATCGTCCTCGGACATCGCGGGGCCGCTGGTAAAATCGTTGGTCGGTCGATCTAAATCCAACGCGATCACGTCCAGTTTTGCACCAAACGCCTTGCACAGTTGATTAATCGCCGCGCCGCCATGTTGAAAATTCATCACCATCTGTTCGGTGACTTCGGCGGGAAACGCCGATACGCCCTGTGCGGTTACACCGTGGTTGCCCGCGAAAACGACCACTTGGGGGGCATTCAGCGTTGGTGCCGCTTCGCCGCGCCATGCTGCGTACCAGATGGCCAACTCTTCCAAACGTCCCAATGCGCCCGGCGGTTTGGTCAATTGTCCATTGCGATCCGTTGCGTCACTGGCCGCTTTTGCATCCGCGATAGGCATCGCCATTAAGACGGATTTGAATTCAGCAAGGCTGGCAAATGGGGCTTTGGTCATCTGGTGTTCACTTCTTGATTGATTTCTGCATCTTATTAACGCCATTTAGACGCAGATAAAATCCCAATTGCGAAGGCCGCGCATCATGAGCGACACTGAAAATAACAATCTGCCCGAACCACATGATATTTTGGCGGCATTTTCATTGCTGACCCGCCTGCCCGTACCTGTGGATCACGCCCGCGCAGGTGCACGCAACGGCATCGCCACTTGGGCCTATCCGATTGTCGGCGCGGGTATTGGCGCGCTGACGGGCGTGGTTTTAACCATCGCCATGGCGTTGATGTTGCCCAGTGGGATGGCCGCGGCCTTGGCACTGTTAACCATGATCGCACTCACAGGTGCGATGCACGAGGATGGTTTGGCCGATTGCGCCGATGGATTTTGGGGCGGACAAACCACCCAGCGCCGTTTGGACATCATGAAAGACAGCGCCATCGGCGTTTACGGTACGGTCATTTTGATTGTATTTTTACTGGCTGAATACACCGCAATCGAAGCGTTAATTTTTGGCAGTCCAATCCTGACATTTGCGGGCATCGGCGCCGCCACGCGCCTGCCGATGGTTTTGGCAATGTTTGTGATGCCAAATGCACGCGGATCTGGATTATCGGCGGGTGTGGGTGCGCCGCCCGCCCTGTCCGTACAAATCGCCATTGTGCTGGCGTTGCTCATCGCCGTGATCACGTTGGGGTGGGCGGGTATATTGGTTTTATTTGTTGCCATATTGGCGGCCCTGATCGTTGGCCTGATTGCAAATGCAAAAATTGGTGGTCAAACGGGGGATGTGTTGGGTGCGATGCAAAAATGTGCATCGGTGGCCGCGTTTGCCACGGTTTTGGCAATATAAAACCCCATCCACATTCAGCGGACGGGGTTTGAATGTTTGGTTTACCCAGCGCGTGAAACCAAGATTTCGATAATCTTTTCGCCTGCAACACCTTCGTCGGTGCCATCAACGGCCGCCACTTCGCGTGTCAAACGTTCCAACGCCGCTTCGTACAATTGACGCTCGGAATAGGATTGCTCGCGCTCTTCGTCGTTGCGGTGCAGGTCGCGCACGACCTCTGCGATTGACATTAGATCACCAGAGTTGATTTTCTGTTCGTATTCTTGGGCGCGACGTGACCACATTGCGCGTTTCACACGGGCGCGACCCTTAAGGGTTTTCATCGCCTTCTCGACCAATTCTGTCGATGCCAAATTGCGCATACCGACAGCGGTTGCCTTGGCTGTTGGAACGCGCAGGGTCATTTTGTCCTTTTCGAACAGGATCACAAACAACTCCATGACTGTGCCTGCGATTTCCTGTGTCTCCACCGTAGTGACTTTGCCCACGCCATGGGCGGGATAAACCACGAAATCGTTAATCCGAAAGTCGCCGTATTTTTTATTCTTAGCCATTGATCAGCTGTTCCTTTGGTTTGCGAAGCTTCCCCATATAAAACCCGCACCATAACAGGTGGTTAAAGGGTCAATAAATGGGGGGAATGGTGAATTAGAATGCGTTATTTGAGATCATAATTCAGCCAGAAAACTCCTTGGTTCTGACAACAGTATATCACAAAATTGACCGATATGCCAGCGGGGTAATTTTCGTCATTATGCCCAATAAAATAAGGGGCCGGTGCATTCTCTGCCCAGCCCCAAAAATTGCGCACTATCAACTGATTCCTATCAGCCACCTTCGCCCGGATTTTCCGAGAAGTATTTTTCCAATTTGCCCGTCTCGCCATCGCGTTCTTTGGCGTCTGGCAACGGCTCTTTTTGGCTGATAATCACTGGCCAGATTTCGGAATATTTGCGATTAAACTCGACCCATTTTTCGGTATCGGGTTCAGTGTCGGGCAAGATTGCGTCGACCGGACACTCTGGTTCGCAAACACCACAATCGATACATTCATCGGGGTGGATCACCAGCATATTTTCACCCTCATAGAAACAATCTACGGGGCATACTTCGACACAGTCGGTGTATTTACAGGCGATGCAGGCATCATTGACGATATAGGTCATAAGATTCGTCCAAAATTTAGTATCATACGCCTACTATTGCCTGTGGGCGGATCAATCAAGACCGCTTATCTGAAAAAGAATGCAACGCACGACGCCATTTGCCGCTGGGGCGACCTTTTCCCTCATATTTGGGGTTATATGGGATTATTTCCCGAACGGGTGGTGGATCGGAACGATCGATGTATAATGTTTGCGCTTCTGGGGCTGGACCGCGCCGTGTTCCGATGATGGCAACTTCGATCATCCGAATCCATTCACCTGTGACGAAGGTTAAAACATCACCGATTTCAACGTGATGGGATGGTTTGGTAATTCGGGTGCCGTTGATGCGCACTTTGCCGTCGCGCACCATTTTGGCGGACAGGCTGCGCGATTTGAAAAACCGCGCATGCCACAGCCATTTATCAATACGATCCGTACTCAGGATTTGCCCTTCAGCGCCATCAATGCGGCGAACGGATTATCGGGATCCAACGGTTTTTCCTTCTTGGCAGGTGCCGCGGAATGACGTTTGGGTTTATTGCCCGCTGGCTTTCCGCTTGGCTTGCCTTTGCCACGTGGTTTTTGCGTCTGTTCAGGGCGTACGGGACGTGCCTTGGGCACCCACTTGAAGGTATAGAAAACTTCCGTTGTTTCCTCATCGTCAGCGGCTGGTTTAACCTCTGCGCCATCAACAGGTTCAGGTTTCACCTTATCACGCTCGCCTTTTTCAGTGGCAAAACCAAGGCCTTCCATCATGTTGGCAAATTGATCCAGCGTCGTGCCTGAAATCGACAACATATCTGGGTTGGCTTCAAAGCCCGTTTTGACGTCCTGCGAACGGGTCAAATCGGCCAAACGTTCCAACATATCAATGCGGATCGCGCGTTCACCCGCCAAACGATAACCTGCGCGTGGGTAATATCCCTTGGGTGCGCCTTTGGATTCTGGAATTGTCACCAAACCCGCTGGCGGCGCTTCTGGAAACTCATCCAAACCCTCAAACAATGACCACAAAACCAGGCGTAAGCGCGTTGGCGCAGGTTTCAGCATCAGTTGTTGGAACAATGTGTATTGACCAAAACGCACGCCGTGTTTGCGCAACAATCCACGCCCGTCCTGATCCAATTCTTTGACATCTTTGGCAACAACGGATCGGGGGATCACGCCCAAACTCTCGATCAAGCGGAACGCCAATCCACGCGCCATGCCCGTTACCATTTCATCGTCACGCATGGCGATCAATGGCTCGAACGCCGCGTTAATTCTACGATCCATGAAATGGCGCAAACGTTTTTGCACCTTGTCGGCCACATCGGCACCTGCTTCGTCATCAACGAAAACATCAATGCGCGGTGCCAAAATATCGTCGCCTTTGATCAATTTACCAACGCCGTATTCGCCCCACATCAATCCACCCTGTTCGGTGAATTCGAATTCAGTATCGGGGGCATTATACATGCGATCCGCGCGTAAATTAAATTCAGGTTGTAGTGCCTGAATGGATGCGGCGCGCAGGGTTTTACCCTCTTCTGCCGTAGCATCCTTGTCCATCTGGAACCGAAATCCGTTCAATTTGCCGACGAATTCGCCTTCAATCGTCACTTCACCCTTGGTATCAACCTCAGCCACAAGGCTCTCCTTTTGTTTCAAGCGGCGCATCAAAATGGATGTGCGCCGGTCGATAAATCGTTGCGTTAATGCACTGTGAAGCGCATCAGATAGGCGGTCTTCTACTGCACGTGTCTCTTCGCGCCAATAGCTTTCGTTCTGCACCCAACCTTTTCTTTGACAGATGTAGGTCCATGTGCGGATAAATGCCAATCTTTTGGATATTGTGTCAATATCGCCACCCTGTTTGTCGATATTGGCAATTTTCTGCGCAAGCCATTCCTCGGCTACATGACCCTTTTCATGCAGAAAATTGTAAATCCGCGTCACCAATGTGGTGTGATCGGCAAAGCTGACACCGCGAAAATCGGGGATGCCGCAGGTGTCCCACAATAATTTCACCGATGGGCCATCGGATGCCCGCGCCGCCACCTCGACATCCGTGCCCAATGCTGTCAGCGTGCGATAATCCTCGGCGGGTTGGGATTTGATCAACAACGGGTTGTTGGATGATTTATCCAATGAATTCATCAATGCATTCGTGCTGCCAAATTCCAAACGTGAATTGCGCCACTGCAGCTTTTTCAAGGGTGCAAACATGTGGTTTTCAATCGCATAAACCACCTCTTCGTCCATGGGCGCCGCCTCGCCCGTCACACCAAACGTGCCGGCGTTCAAATGTCGCCCCGCCCGACCCGCAATTTGCGCCAGCTCGTTTGGCATCAAATACCGCATCCGCCGCCCATCAAATTTGGTCAAGTTGGAAAATGCCACGTGTTTTATGTCCAGGTTCAGCCCCATACCAATGGCATCCGTCGCCACCAGGTAATCCACATCGCCGTTTTGGTATAATTCAACCTGTGCGTTGCGTGTACGGGGCGACAGCGCCCCCATTACCACCGCCGCGCCGCCCTTTTGGCGGCGCAATAATTCGGCGTTGGCATAAACACTATCCACCGAAAAACCCACAATCGCACTGCGTGTGGGCATGCGGGACGTTTTTTTTGCGCCAGTGTATTCCAGTTCTGAAAAACGATCGCGGGTGATGAATTCGACATTGGGGATCAATTGCCCAATCACCTTGCGCATGGTGTAGGCACCCAAAAACAACGTCTCCATCGTGCCGCGCATATTTAACAGGCGATCTGTAAACACATGACCGCGTGCGGGATCGGCACACAATTGAATTTCATCAATAGCCACAAATTCCGCGCCAATATCCAATGGCATCGCCTCAACTGTGCACACCCAATATTTGGCCGTTGCGGGAATTATGCGTTCCTCGCCCGTCACCAAGGCCACGACATTCGCGCCGCGCAATGCCACAACCTTGTCATAAACTTCACGTGCCAACAGGCGCAGTGGTAGGCCAATCACACCACTGCGACGTGCCAGCATACGCTCAATGGCGTAATGGGTTTTGCCCGTGTTGGTTGGGCCAAGGATAGCGGCCAAGCGGGTCGGAAGAATGGGCATATTTGGCCTTAAAGTGCGGTGCCTTTCAGCAACTCTGATAAACGTGCGACTGCCGCTTGGGCATCTTTGCTACGGGGATGCACGCTCAGTAACTTTTTGTAAACTTCTAACGCCTGACTTGGCCGTTCGGTCCGCTCTAAAATCATCCCAAACCCACCCATCGCGCCAAAATGGCGTGGGTTCAACCGCAGCGTCTCCTGAATATCCGCCACTGACAGGCCAAATTCATCCATCATAAAATACGTCGTGGCACGCATATTCCAACCTTCGGCAAAATCAGGCGCGTTATCAATCGCGGCGGTAAAATGTTCAACAGCGGCGCGATAATTGCCATTCGACATTTCGTCCATGCCCCGTTCCAACAGAAAATCTACAGAATCAGATCCCGAACGTCGCCATTCGCGCCAAATTTTCCGCTCTAAGCGTTCCAAATTTGCGGATTCATCGGTTTGAAGTTGCTCAAACAAGTCGTCAAGCGTGGCAGTTTGCGCAAAAGCGTGACTATTTTCACTTATTTGAAAAATAATCACAACTGACGCCACGACAATTAACTTGAATAATCTACCCATAGTGATGACCTTTCTACTATACACCAGATTACCACGATGCCCACCAAAAGGAAGGGCACAAAAATCTTTCGGGAGTATAATATGAGCGACGTAATTCAAAAGGCCGTAACGGCCATTAACGAAAAATTGGCTGGTGACGGCTTTGATGGCTCGATCAAGATCGACATCACCGACGAGGGCAGCATTGTTATCGACGAAAATGGCGCCAGCGCCAGTGACGCCGATGCAGAATGCACAATGACATCAGATGCCGAAACATTCGAAGGCATCCTGACCGGTGACGTGAACGCAACCAGCGCATTCATGTCAGGTAAATTAGCCGTGGACGGCGACATGTCGATGGCCATGAAATTAGGAAGTGTTTTAGGCTGATGCAAAGCGCACCCTTCTTTGGTGATATTGCACGCGCACCGGCGGGTGGTATTTTCGAATATCGCACCTGTGCCGACGGTGTGCGCGTGCGCGTCGCCGCGTGGAAAGGCGGCGACAACGGCACGGTCTTGATTTTTCAGGGTCGCACCGAATTCATCGAAAAATATGGTCCTACAATCCAAAACTTTCTGGATCGTGGGTACAGCGTGGCGGCGATTGATTGGCGCGGGCATGGGTTATCGGATCGGATATCAGATCGCCCAACATTGGGTCATGTTAATCATTTCAAAGATTATCAATTGGACGTCGCCGAGTTGTTGAAATTCGTCGAAGATCAGCAATTACCGGATAAATTTATCCTGTTGGCGCATTCAATGGGCGGTGCAATTGGATTGCGTGCGATCCAAGGTGGTATGAAAGTTTCACATGCAATTTTTTCCGCGCCAATGTGGGATATTGCGGTGAACGGCATCAGTGATTGGATGATCAAACAGTATGCCCGTACAGTTGGCCGTTATACGCAACGCGGACGCTTGGTACCATCAACCAATATCCGCAACGCCTCGTTCACCACCGAATATGATGGGAATAACCTGACCAATAATGCGGCCGAATTTGAGCTGCGTGAAAAACAATTATCAGCGCACCCAAGTTTAGAAGTGGGTGGCCCATCAGTTGGGTGGGTTAACGAAGCCCTGAAAGATACCCGTAAACTGCGCCAAAAACCTCTGCCAGAAATCCCGAACTTGTGTTTTGTGGGATCCAAGGACACAATCGTCAGCCAACACGCCATTCACGCAGTCATGCGTCTTTGGGAGTCTGGTGAATTGATTGAATTTGACGGCGCGCAACATGAATTGTTGATCGAAACACCCGAAGTCACAGAACGTATCTGGGACAAAATCGACACGCTGTTGGGATCAAGCGTTTAACAACGCCATGGCCGCCGCGTGAACAACTGGATCACCCGCGGCGATCACTTGGCCACCTTGATCCGCTGAACCACCCTGCCAATTTGTGACAATCCCTCCAGCGGCCTTTACCAATGCGATTGGCGCCTGAATGTCATAAGGGTTTAAGTCCGCTTCGATCACCAAATCAATTTGCCCCGCCGCCAACAGGGCATAAGCGTAACAATCCATGCCAAAGCGGGTTAATTTGCACGCATCACTGACGCGGTTGAACGCGGCAGTTTCGGATACATTGCCAATATCAGGCATGGTGGAAAATAACGTCGCCTGCGCCAGCGTGGAACATGCCCGCACTGAAATATCGCGCACATTATCACCACGTTGCAAAACTGCCTGACCAAACCCACCAATAAATCGCTCGCCTGTATAGGGTTGATCGATGATGCCAAACACCGGGCGCTCACCATCATGCAGGGCAATCAACATCCCCCATGTGGGTGTGCCCGAAATGAACCCGCGTGTGCCGTCAATTGGATCCAAAACCCATGTCAGGCCTGATTGGCTGTCTTTGGCGGGGAACTCTTCGCCCAAAATACCATCCATTGGGCGGCGCTTGGATAATACATCACGAAAGGCCAGTTCCACCTGCTTATCGGCGATTGTCACAGGATCAAATCCTGCATCCAATTTGTTTTCGATGGATTGCTTGTCAGTGCGAAAATATTTCAGCGCGATCGGACGGCCTGCATCGGCCATTTCATGTGCCGTGGTTCGGATTTCAGTCTGCGTATCCAAAGTAAATTTCATGTTTGACCCCGATTAGTGCAGGCCGAAAAAAGCCCCGCTCAACAATTGTTGAACGAGGCTTTTCACATAGAACTGTTTTGGTCAACCTTAGGCAGCAGTACTGCTAAGCACCCGCGCCAAATCAAAGAGTTTCCGACGCTGTGTTTCTGGAATGGCGTAATAAGAGCGTACCAATTCCAATGCTTCTTTATCGGCCAATAAATCACCGTTAATTCTGCTTGGTTTTTGCGTTGTCGGAGCGTTTTCAGTTTCCCCATCTTCGTAACCTTCGAAGAAGAAGCTGACAGGCACCTCCATTGATTTACCAATATCCCATAAACGAGACGCGCTGACGCGATTCATTCCTGTTTCATATTTTTGGATTTGCTGGAACTTTATTCCAACGGCCTGTGCCAATTGTTGTTGGGTCATTCCAACCATCCAACGGCGGTGGCGAATTCGTTTTCCTACGTGAACGTCTACTTCATGTTTCATGTTTAACGGTCCTTATCTGTTGAACTAGTTATACAAGAAACCTTAATTAAATTTTACCTAAGTGACGTAAGGTCACTTAGGTCGAAAAAACAACTTAAGAGATTGTTATCAAACAATAAACTACAAGGATATGTCCAAAAAGACAGGTGTGTAAAAATGGGCCATTTTAGCCCAATTTTGATGTTTTTTATCGATAATCTATCTGAATTCTAATTTTAGAGCCCAAAAAGGAATCAACTTAATGGGGTGCTTATCCCTTCATTGACTTCGCATGGCGCTTGCGCTCATTCGGATCCAGATAGCGTTTACGCATCCGGATGGATGTCGGTGTCACCTCAACCAATTCATCATCGTCAATATAGGCAATCGCCTCTTCTAATGACAATGTGATCGGCGTTGTCAGGCGCACAGCTTCGTCAGTACCAGAGGCACGCACGTTGGTCAGCTTCTTACCTTTCAGCGGATTCACTTCCAAATCGTTCTCGCGGTTATGCTCGCCAAGGATCATACCTTGGTAAACATCTTCTTGTGCGCCAATAAAGAAACGACCGCGATCCTCAAGGTTGAAAATCGCATAGGACACTGATTGTCCGTTTTCCATGGAAATCAGAACACCTGCACGACGACCAGGCATCGCACCTTTGAATGGTGCCCAACCGTGGAATACGCGGTTCAGCACGCCTGTGCCACGGGTGTCCGTCAAAAACTCGCCATGATAACCGATCAATCCACGTGCAGGCACGTGTGCCACGATACGTGTTTTGCCAACACCCACTTGCCGCATCTCAACCAGCTCGCCCTTACGGCCACCTGTCAGTTTTTCAATCACAGCACCTGAATATTCGTCATCAACGTCGATTGTCGCTTCTTCGATTGGCTCCATACGTTGGCCATCAACCTCTTTGAACAACACCTGTGGGCGTGAAATTGACAACTCGAACCCTTCACGGCGCATGTTTTCAATCAAAACACCCATCTGCAATTCGCCACGACCCGCAACTTCGAACGCTTCGCCACCTGGGGTGTCGGATACTTCGATTGCAACGTTTGATTCAGCTTCTTTCATCAGGCGTTCACGAATAACCCGCGATTGTACCTTTTTACCGTCACGACCCGCCAATGGGCTGTCGTTGATACCAAAGGTGACTGTGATGGTCGGTGGATCAATTGGCTGTGCTGGGATTGCTTCTGTGATCGATAAGTCAGACAATGTGTCCGCAACAGTTGCTTTGCTCATGCCGGCAATGGAAACAATATCGCCCGCTTCAGCTTCGTCGATGGCTTGTTGTGACAAGCCACGGAACGCCAAGATTTTTGTGACGCGGAAGTTTTCGATCAATTCACCTTCACGTGTCATCGTTTTGATTGTTTCACCTGCCTTAAGGCGACCCGTTTCAACGCGCCCCGTCAACAAGCGACCCAAAAATGGATCACCGCCCAATGTTGTCGCCAACATCGAGAATTTCTCGTCACGGCGCGAAATCTGCGCAGGCGATGGCACGTGGTGCAGGATCAGATCAAACAAGGCTGACAAGTCTTTGCGTGGGCCATCCAATTCCATATCAGCCCAGCCAGAACGGCCAGAGGCATACATATTTGGGAAATCCAACTGATCGTCAGACGCATCAAGGTTGGCAAACAAATCAAAGCATTCATCCAACGCACGATCTGGTTCGCCGTCTGGTTTGTCGACTTTGTTCACAACAACGATTGGACGCAGGCCCAGCGCCAATGCCTTGGATGTTACAAATTTAGTTTGTGGCATCGGGCCCTCGGCCGCATCAACCAACAAAACGACACCGTCAACCATGGACAAAATACGTTCCACTTCGCCACCGAAATCCGCGTGGCCTGGCGTGTCCACGATATTAATACGTGTGCCCTTCCATACAACGGACGTTGGTTTCGCAAAAATCGTGATACCACGTTCACGTTCTAGGTCATTGCTGTCCATTGCACGTTCTGTTGTGGCTTCGTTTTCGCGGTAAATACCGGATTGTTTTAGCATTTCGTCAACAAGGGTAGTTTTACCGTGGTCAACGTGTGCAATAATTGCGATATTTCTCATATCCATGATAGCAGGCCTTTGTGGGAAAGAATTTATTGGCGCTTTAGACTAGCATTGGCACAAAGGCCAGCATAAAAACCAACGGACATTGGGTCTGTTAAGGCAAAAAGTTGAGCAAAGTCATCATTCATATTGGCCCGCACAAAACGGGTACGACATATATTCAGCATATGATGGTGGAAAACCGCCACACCCTGCCGCGCGGTGTTCAGATCATTCGCAAGAGTGATCCGCTGTTTCGCGCGATGATGATGGCCTGCGTGCTGCAGGCCAAGGGCGAGCAAGACACCACAGCATTGATTGCGCAATTGGCCTCCGAACTGGCACGCGACATCAGCGGCGATTATATATTGATGAGTGACGAGGATATTTTGGGGCCCCTGCCCAGCCGATTTAAATATAATCCCCTGTATGGTGGCGCAATGTCATACCTGCCCCTGATACAGTCCGCATTTCGCGCAGCGGGGCATGACATCCAATTTGTATTCTACATTCGCACCTATATGGATTGGTTGCGTTCCTTGTACCGCTTTCAATACGCCGACCAACCCGATCGCGCCTTTGCGCCAAAACGATATAAACAAAAACGCAACCTGCCCGATGACTGGGTCGCATTACGCGAACAATTAACACATGCATTGGGATCGGATGGCGTCACGTTCATCGATTACCAAACGGATCGCCAAAATGGCCACTTGGGCACTGCGTTGTTTAAAATGTGCGGTATGAGCGACGCACAAATCAACGCCCTGCATTGGATTGACCCCGTGAACGTAACCCGCCCTGAAACAATCGATCCCAAAAACTGGTAACTACTTATATATGTCGCGGATCATTTCGGCTAAATGCGCGGCCAAAGGTGATTGGATTTCGGGACATGTATATAGGTGTACATTAAACAGTGGCATTTCGGGCAATGCGCCACCATGATCAATCTCCTCTAGCTCAAGGGGAATACGCCCGGCCAAACGCCCCTCGATAGCCAAATCCGCCAGCAACGACGCCTCGACCGTTTCTGAACTGTCACTATCAACCGCCATTTCCCACGGGATATTCGCATCATCCAACGCTTTTTGTGAAATCGGGCGAAACGCACAGGCCGCGTGTGACGCCAACCGAATGGGGCGTTGTTTCCATGCACGCCCATCACGCGCACCAACCCACACCAGACGTTCCTGCACCAATGGTTCCACATCCACAGGCCCACCTGGTTCGGTGGTCATAATCACGTCAATCTTCCCCGCATCAAAATCCGCCTTAAGTGACGCCGTATAAGAAGAGATCAAATTCAACTTCACTTTGGGATACTCGGCCGCAAAACGGCGCAAGACATGCGGGATATGAGGATAAACCACGTCGTGGGGCACTCCAAAATTAATCTCCCCCTCAAATCCGGAATCCGTCAACCGCCCCCATGCTTCGTCATTCAACGCCAACAGCCGCCGCGCATAGCTCAGCAATATTTCACCCTGCGGCGTCAAGGCGATCTGACGCGCGGATCGATCCATCAACTCAATCCCCATACTTTCCTCAAGGCGCTTTAACTGCATCGACACAGCCGACTGTGTTAAATGTAGTTGCCCCGCCGCACGGGTGACACCACCCACCTCGGCCACAGTTTTAAACGACCGCAAAGCGGTTAAATCTAGATTTCGCGGCATATCACAATCCTTGATGATAAAATGAACAATCATTCGTTTTACTTATTTAACCTGAATACGCATATATATCAAGAAAGTTGATGAAACGTCTTTCACTCATAACCAATCGGAAAGGTACTCTTATGTTGAACACAATCTCAAATACATCCCAAGCACGCGCACGCCTGTCATTTCGCCCAATCCGTTCGTTGGTTAAATTGAATGAAAAACACCGCCAACGCCAAAGCCTGAAAAAATTGGACGCCCATGCGTTGGCTGATATGGGCATCAGCATCGTACGGCGCAACGAAGAGTTGCGGAACCTGCGTAGTTGGTGACCAAAAGCACTATTTAAAGCTATGCAAATAAAAATACGGCCACATAAGTGACTTAAAGCACTTATGTGGCCGTAAACTTGTCCTAAACAGATTGCAGACATCACCACATACAAGGATCAAAAAAATGGCTTATCCAACAATCATCAGCACAAACGCAGCATTCCCCGTATTCAACATCATGACCCTTGTTTCTGCGGTCAACGATATGTGCACAGTTTCAAAACAACGACGCACCCTGTCACGTTTAACTACACAACAACTTACGGACATTGGCATCACGCCCCAACAACGCGCCACAGAATGCAACCGCTGCCTTTGGCAAATCGGCCAAACCATCTAGAATCCTCTGCGGTCGCACCCGCACATCCTGAGGATAAGCCCGCGCACAGCTTCTGTCGCGGGCTTTTCACGTTAAATTTAACTTTATTTCAAACCTATTTACCTTGAATTCTGCGTCAAAAAGGCCAATATATTTACCATAAGGGCATGCATAAAGTGCCCCCACCAGTTTTAGGAGAATAAAATGGCTGACCATCAAACAATACGCCGCACAGGCGCCGGCGTCGGAACGCTGGACATCGATGCGGGTCTACAGGCGCACATGAACCGTGTTTACGGCATCATGAGCATGGGTATGCTCGTGACCGGTGTGGTCGCATATTTCGTTGGCAACAACGATGCAATGCTGAACACATTGTTCACAGGCTACACACGTTACGCGGTGATGTTCGCACCACTGATTATGGTTTTCTTCCTTGGCGGAATGATTAACCGCCTGTCCGAAAATGCCGCGCGTTTGGCATTCTTGGCCTTTGCCGCGCTTATTGGCCTGTCGATCTCTTATATCTTCGCGATCTACACAGGCGTTTCAATCACGCAAACCTTCTTTACCACTGCCATCGCATTTGGCGGCCTGTCATTGTACGGCTACACCACCAAACGTGACATCTCTGGTTGGGGTGGCTTTTTGATCATGGGCGTTATTGGCCTGATCGTTGCATCCATCTTGAACATTTGGATTGCATCCAGCGCGATGCAATTTGCGATTTCAATCATTGGGTTGCTGATTTTTGCAGGCTTAACAGCATATGATACGCAAAAAATCAAAAACACTTACCTTGAAATGGCCGCTGCGGGTCAAACCGAATGGTTGGGCAAAGCGGCGATCATGGGCGCGTTGAACCTGTATTTGGATTTCTTGAACATGTTCATGTTCTTGCTACAATTCATGGGCAACCGCAACTAAACGAACGTACAAAAAAATACCAAGCCGGGGCAATTGCCTCGGCTTTTTCATAAGGGGGAATGAACATGTCTATCTATCTTCCAATCACAACACTAATGGCCATTATACTTGCCTCTGTTTACCTGCTGCAAACATGGTCTGTCATCAGCGTGCGCCGCCAACATGGCATCGTCCACGGCTCACACGGAAATAAGACAATCGAAAAACGGATCCGTGGTCACGCCAATATGTCCGAACAGGCCCCCTTTTTCATGGGCTTGATCATGTTGGCAGAAATACAGCAACTCGTCAGCAACACATGGCTCTGGTCTTTGACCTCGTTCTTCTTGATCGGTCGCCTGATGCACGCTTATTACTTCTTGGACATCGGCGGTCACTATCGATTTCGCGTTTACGGCATGTTGTTCACATTGATGGCACAATTCGCCGTCATTCTTACGCTGGTCTCCACTCTTACCTACTAATGCAAAAAGCCACGCGATTGGCGTGGCTTTCAAACTTTAGAAGTGGAAAGTCAAACTATTTGATTTTGCCTTCTTTGTATTCAACGTGTTTGCGAACAACTGGGTCATACTTTTTAACGACCATTTTTTCAGTCATTGTGCGTGCATTCTTCTTAGTCACATAGAAATGACCAGTATCCGCAGTTGAATTCAGACGGATTTTAATTGTGGTTGGCTTCGCCATGGGACTTCTCCATTCGGGTCGGGTTTATCCCGATTAAACTTGAATTGGCCTTTTATTCGCATCAGCGCCCGAGTCAAGTATCAAACACCAAAACCCCGCATCTTTTTCCAATCAAGCATCAGCGCTGATCGTCGTGTGCAGCTCGGTTAAACAACAGCCTTGTCACGCGCGATAAACAAGGTGCGAACGTCGTCCGCCACAAGCACAGGTTTACCAGCCACCAAATCCGCCATCACAATCCGCGTCTGTCCTTGGGCACGTATCTCACCTTCGCAATACACCGCGTAATCCAAATCAAAACTGGTGCGTCCCAATTTGGAACACCGCACAACGGTGATATAGTCCTCGTTCATGAACATTGGTGCGATGTATTCAATGCTGGCCGTGCGCACCACGGGCAACGGCGCGGTTTTATCCGTGAAATCAAATCCCGATTGCGCCAAATAGCACACCCGCAGGTTTTCGAACCACGCATGATAAACCTTGTTATTCACATGGTTATAGCTGTCCAAATCCGCATAGCGCACAAAATCCAACAACCCCATAACCCAGTCGCCCTGGATTCCAGCATCCGCCAATTGTTCATGATCTAAAATCATACGGCACCGCTTTCAATCAGTTGCTGCGCAATCGCCATATAAGCGGCACCGTGCGGGCTGTCCGTCGCGGCAATCGGCGTGCCACCATCCCCAGCAACACGAATATCCAATTCCAACGGAATCTCACCCAGAAATGCCAATCCTGCCGTTTCAGCGTCTGCCTTGGCACCGCCATGTCCAAAAATATACGCCTCGTGGCCACATTTGGGGCAGTGATAACTGCTCATATTTTCAATCATGCCCAAGATGGGGACGTCCATACGTTCAAACATGTTGATTGCTTTGCGCGCATCCAACAGCGCCACATCTTGGGGCGTAGACACAATAATCGCGCCCGTCACATCGGTTTTTTGGCTCAACGTCAGTTGCACATCACCGGTGCCGGGCGGCAAATCGATCACCAACACATCCAACTCGCCCCATTCGACCTGCGTCAACATCTGTTGCAACGCCCCCATCAACATCGGGCCACGCCAAATAACCGCCTCGCCCTCTTTCAACATCAAACCCAACGACATCATCGTCACGCCGTGTGCTTGTAATGGAATAATCGTTTTGCCATCTGGACTGGCGGGGCGTTTTGAAACACCCATCATCCGTGGTTGGCTGGGGCCATGAATATCTGCATCCAACAGACCAACCTTTTTGCCTAAACGCGCCAAGGCCACAGCCAGATTGGACGATACCGTGGATTTTCCCACGCCACCTTTGCCTGATCCAATCGCAATGATATGTTTCACACCCGCAATCGGTTGACGATCATCTTGGGGCTTGGGATGCCCGCCGATTTTTAAACTCGGCGGTGCTTTGGGTGCATTATGCGCGGTCATCATCACACTGCATTGATCCACACCGTCCATATCAGCAATCAGCTTCTCTGCCGCCGCACGTACGGGTTCCATACGCGCACCAATTTCGGCAGGCACTTCTAACACGAACCGCACATTGCCGCCTTCAACACTCATCCCGCGCACCATATCGGCACCCACGATATCGGTGCCATCGGGCATTTGTACGCGCGTCAATTCTGACATAATTTCTTTAACGGTTATAGACATGTGGATTGCGTCCTTTTATGTGATGCACAGTACCTTTCGCAATTTCACCCCAAGGGCAAGAGCCCAGCACTCAGAAAGACCGATTTTGGAGATTTTGAGCACAACGTTACGCTTGATCACCACAGGCGATGCAACATTATGGAGCATCGTAGGGCTCAGCTTGCGCGTTTCCTTGACCGCCACCCTGATCGCCGCCATCTGCGCCGTACCGCTGGGCACGGCTCTGGCCATGGGGCGTTTTTGGGGACGACGCAGTATTATCGCGCTCTCTTCATCCCTGATGGCACTGCCCCCTGTCGTTGTCGGCCTTGCCATCTACCTCCTACTGTCACGCGCGGGACCATTGGGTGATTTGGGCCTTCTATTCACGCCCTCTGCCATGATCACTGCGCAATCTGTCCTAATTTTCCCCATCATACTGGCCCTAACAACCGAGGCCGTAAGCCCGCTCGAACAGGCCTATCGTCCTTTGTTACACAGTGTCGACGCATCGCGCGGGTTCCGCCTGCGCACATTAATCATCGACGCCCGCTTTGCCATTTTCACTGCCCTGCTGGCGGGGTTTGGCCGTGCAATAGCAGAGGTCGGCGCGGTGATCATTGTCGGTGGCAACATCAATGGCGTCACCCGTGTGATGACCACCACAATCGCACTGGAAACATCCAAGGGCAATTTGGAACTGGCTATGGCGCTCGGCATCATCCTGATCTTGCTGGCAGTCATCGTAAATGTCTTCATCCACAGCCTCAAATCCATGGGCGCTAAATATCAACGGGTGTCACGATGATTGACCTGTCCTTTAAAAACATGCGTTTCAACGCCGATGGCAAAACCCTGTTGGGGCCTGTAAATTTGGACATCTCGCTCAAGAGTATCACCTGTATTATGGGATATAACGGTGCGGGAAAATCGCTGTTTCTGGAATTGTGCCACGGTATGCTGGAACCCACCAAGGGTCATGTACAGTGGAACCGTAAATCCGCGCTAAAAACCAGACAGGATCGCGGTTTCATCTTCCAACACCGCATTGTGTTGCGCCGATCCGTGCGCCAAAATATCGCCCTACCGATGCAGGCGGCTGGGTGGTCACGCTCTCAAATTGACACCCGCCTGATTGAATTGTTGGACATGGCACGCCTTACGCCCAAGGCGGATGAACCCGCCGCTGTCCTCTCTGGTGGCGAAGTGCAACGTATGGCCTTGGTGCGCGCACTGGCCACACGCCCCGATGTCGTGATCATGGATGAACCCACCAGCAGTCTTGACCCAGGCGCCACAACGAAATTCGAAAACTTGATCGAAAGTGTCGCCAAAACGGGTGTTAAATTCCTGTGGGCCACGCATAATATTACCCAAGCACAACGCTTTGCCTCTGATGTTATCTTTATCAATGACGGCACTGTGGCGGAACACGGCTCAGCGGAAGATTTCTTTGCCGCACCCGCGTCACAAATGGCGCAACAATACGTCAAAGGACACTAAGTGAAATTCCTATCTATATTATTTTTGATGCTGGCAACTGCTGTCACCGCTCAGGAAAATTCCATCACGCTGTCGTCCACCACATCGACGCAAAACTCTGGTCTGTATGATTACCTTTTGCCCCATTTCACCGCCGACACGGGAATCACGGTCAAGGTTATCGCCGTTGGCACAGGCCAAGCAATTCGCATTGCCCAAAACGGCGATGCCGACGCCCTCTTGGTGCACCATCGCCCGTCCGAGGATGCGTTCATCGCCGATGGATATGGGCTCCAACGCTTTGATGTGATGTACAACGACTTCATCCTTGTCGGCCCTAAAACCCCCACGTTGGGATTTAACAGCCTTGGCGACTTTTTCATCCAAGCCCAAAAAACCGCGCGTTTCCCCTTTATCTCGCGCGGTGACGACAGCGGCACACATAAAAAGGAACAGGAATTGTGGAAACAATTCACTGACACACCACCATCTGGTGATTGGTACCGCGAAATCGGATCGGGCATGGGCGCCGCGCTGAACATGGCGGCGGCCACAGACGCCTACACTTTATCTGACCGTGGCACATGGCTGTCGTTTGGCAATAAACGCAACCTAACAATCAAATGGGCGGGCGACGCGGAATTACTAAACCCTTACGGCTTAATTCTGGTCAACCCGGCCAAATTTCCGCATGTAAAAGCGGAACAAGCACGGATTTTCGCGAACTGGATGACATCAGAGCGCGGCCAAGCCTTAATTGGCGCATTTCGTGTGGACGGCAAACAGCTGTTTTGCCCAGACTCGGAAAAATCACAGTCCGAACGTATCGCTGCCTGTCCTGCCAATTAAATATGATCCAAATTTGATGGTTATGCACAAAATGCATATCGGGTTTGCGCAAACAGCACTTTCAATGCTGACCCACAAACGCTATTTCTAATAACAAGAGATCATAACTCAGCAGTCACCTCCTCCCGACTGCTAAAAATTTGAAACTGGACCGTTTCCTCCCTGTTTTGGTCCATGAAAAAAGAACGGTGTCACGCTTCCCTCCCTTGCGCGACACCGTTTTTTTTCGTCTTGTAGACGGGATTGGGGAAAACATGAAAATCAACAGAATCGAAGCCTATCAAATCGACCTTCCTTACACCGGTGGCACCTACGCCTTGTCATCAGGGCGTGAATACACAGGGTTTGATGCGACAGTCGTGCGGGTCGTCACGGACAATGGATTGGATGGTTGGGGCGAGAGTACGCCATTTGGATCAACCTATATCGCCGCGCATGCCTTGGGTGTGCGTGCGGGCATCGCCGAAATTGCACCACACCTGATCGGCGCGGATCCACGCAATATTGAGCGAATCTATGACACAATGGATACCGCTCTGGTTGGTCACGCCCACGCTAAGGCGGCAATTGATATCGCCTGCTGGGACGTCTTTGGCAAATCAGCTGGATTGCCTGTTTACACCCTGCTGGGCGGATCAACAGGCCAACGCATGCCAACAATTTCATCTATTTATGCGGGAACCCCCGATGACATGCGTGCGCGTGTCGCGGATCACCGCGCACGCGGCTATCGCGGCCATTCGATCAAGGTGGGCGCGTTGGATGCTCAGGGCGGTCCGGCATTGGACGCCGAACGGATCATCGCCGCGCTGGCGGATCGTCAAAACGGCGAATATTTCTTGATCGACGCCAATGGCGGGTTAACTGTGGAAAACGCCCTGCGGATGTTGGCACTACTCCCCAATGGATTGGATTTCACGCTCGAGGCACCCTGCGCCACATGGCGCGAAACCCTGTCCTTGCGCGCGCGATGTAATCGTCCAATCGTGCTGGATGAATTGGTGCAATACGACGCCGACGTCGCACAGTTGATTGCAACAGATGCGGCCGACGGCATTGGCCTCAAAATATCCAAGGCAGGTGGCCTCACCCCCGCACGACGGCAACGCGACATGTGCCGCGCGGCGGGTCTTACGATGTCGGTGCAGGACACTGTCGGATCCACAATCGCCTTTGCTGGTATCGCGCATCTGGCACAAACTGTACCGGCGCGAAACCTACGATGTATCTTGGATTGTCGCGATATGGTCACGGTGCAAACCGCGCAATTCGACGCCCCTGTTGTGGATGGTGGCGTGATCGCACCCGATGCGACAGGCCTTGGTCTGACAGTGGATCGCGCACAACTTGGCGATCCTGTTGCGGTCTATCAATAATGTCCCACGGATCGATCATCAGCCTGATAATATTCGTCAGCCTTGTGGCCTTTGCCGTCACCGGCAGTGTGGTGGCAATGCTGATCTGCGCCGCAATTTTGGGCGCCATTTGGGTTTGGCGCATAAAAAATCGCTTGTCGCCGCATTTTCAAAATCTCGCAAATCAAAACGCCGACTATTCAGATGCCGCATTTCATGCCAACAGCCCCCTATCGCTGGATCATTCCACGGCACTGTTGGCCAATCTTCGCAACCAGTTACCAAAATCCGCAGGCACGGTGCCATTGCGCCCCGAAAACCTCCTGTTCGATGATCTCAATCTTGATCCTGTCGCGCTGGAATTGGATGAAATGGCAACCCTGTGCAAAACCCTTGGCCTGCAATACAATGTCGATGAACAAAATCCCTTGTGGGAACACATCACCACAATCAGCGATCTCGCCACTTACATCACGACCCTAAAACAAATCCCGATAAAGTAACGCAGCACCACTCTTTACTTTGTCCAAATATCTTCCGCCTGAAAGGCATAAAATCTTTTAAAACGGCACATCATCCGCAGGCGTCACAAAACTGGCCACAACCTTTTTTGCACCACCCGCATCAAATACAATCGACAGTTTATCAGCCTCGATCCCGATCACAGTACCAAGACCAAATTTGCTGTGCATCACCCGATCCGCGATGGAATATGTCGCCAAAACACGCGCATCAATCACCACACTTTTGCGCGCGGTCGGCTCACTTAACCCACGCTGACTTGTTCGTGCCTGCATCCGTTTCCAACCGGGTGAATTATACGCATCAGCGGCCGCCGCACGTGCAGGTAAATCGCTCTCCATCCCGTAACTGGACGCGGCACCACCACCCCCACCGTACAGACCGGGCGGCGTCAAAACATCCACATGATCGGTGGGCAATTCGTCAATAAAACGCGACGGCATTGATGATTGCCACTGACCATAAACACGGCGGTTGGCGGCGAACGAAATCGTGCAAATCGCCTCGGCACGGGTAATCCCCACGTATGCCAAACGCCGCTCTTCTTCTAATCCTTTTTTACCGCTTTCATCCATTGAACGTTGCGAAGGAAACAATCCTTCTTCCCACCCTGGCAGGAACACAACTGGAAACTCTAATCCTTTGGAACCGTGCAACGTCATGATCGACACTTTCTGCGTCGCATCATCATTGTCATTTTCCATAATCAAACTGACGTGTTCCAAGAAACCTTGAATGTTTTCAAATTCTTCCAACGCCTTAACAAGTTCCTTAAGGTTCTCTAATCGCCCTGGCCCTTCGGGTGTTTTGTCGTTCTGCCAATGGGCGGTATAGCCACTTTCGTCCAAAATAATCTGCGCAATTTCAACGTGATTTACCACTGCTGGTGCATCGCCAAATTCTTCCAAAATTTCGCTGTCACCCACACGCGGCGCACCCGCACCATTTAACAGCGCCGACCAACGATCAAAGCCGTCAATCAACGCGCCCAACGCATTGCGTGCCTTGGTCGCCAAACCGCCCTCAGCCACAACAATCCGCGCCCCTTCCAACAAGGAAACGCCGTGCTGTCGCGCCGTCGCATTAATTGTTTGTTGCGCCTTGTCACCGATCCCACGCTTGGGCGTATTCACAATCCGCTCGAACGCCAAACTGTCATCTGCACTGACCGCCACACGGAAATAGGCCATCGCATCACGGATTTCCATCCGCTCATAAAACCGTGGCCCACCAATCACACGGTACGGCAAACCGATGGTTAAAAACCGATCCTCAAACGCACGCATTTGGTGCGATGCCCGCACCAGAATGGCCATGTTGTCCAAACCAACGGGATCCAAACCACGGGTACCACGCTGATAACTTTCGACCTCTTCACCAATCCAACGTGCCTCTTCCTCGCCGTCCCAATGCCCAATCAGGCGCACCTTGTCGCCATCCGTTCGCGCCGTCCACAGCGTCTTACCCAAACGATCCGCATTGCCCGCAATCACACCCGATGCGGCGGCCAAAATATGCGGGGTCGAACGATAGTTTTGTTCCAGACGGATTACCGTGGCACCTTCAAAATCTTTCTCAAATCGCAGGATATTGCCCACTTCTGCCCCGCGCCATCCATAAATCGATTGATCATCGTCCCCGACACAACAGATATTGCGATGCTTGGATGCCAACAGGCGTAACCACAAATATTGCGCAACATTGGTATCCTGATACTCGTCCACCAGAATATATTTAAACCAGCGTTGGTATTTTTCCAAAACATCGGCGTGCGCTTGAAATATGACAACCACATGCAACAACAAATCCCCAAAATCCGCAGCATTCAGGGTTTTCAACCGCGCCTGATATTGTGCATAAAAATCTGCGCCGCGCCCGTTAAACCCATCCTCGCCCGCAGGCACCCGATCAGGCGTCCATGCACGGTTTTTCCATGCATCAATCAGCCCTAACAACAAACGTGGCGGCCAACGTTTTTCATCAATATTTTCCGCCCGCAACAACTGCTTGATCAACCGTATCTGATCATCGGTATCCAAAATCGTAAAATTCGATTTCAACCCCACCAATTCCGCATGACGGCGCAGGATTTTCACACACAACGAATGGAACGTACCCATCCACCTAACTGGACAGGGCAATTCAAAAGGTGTTTCCTTAAGCCTTTTTTGCATTGATTGCGCGGCTTTATTAGTGAAAGTCACTGCAAGTATTTGATCATAGTTAGCTTTGTTCATGTTAATGAGGTGCGCAACACGAGCCATTAAGGCCTTCGTCTTTCCTGTCCCAGCACCAGCTAGCATAAGAACAGGGCCATCCAAAGTTTGTACAGCCTCTCGCTGGGGGGGATTTAGTTCATTTAAGTAGACAGTAGGTTTCTGCCTCATCGCACGTTGCGATAAGGGCACCTTAGCGGCCATTTCCATGGCGTGATCTTCTTCCCAACT
>CAXBJO010000012.1:0-79177 GCA_963976255.1 uncultured Rhodobacterales bacterium | reverse complement strand
GTAATCAATTTGATTTAACAGCGCCAACAGATCGTTTCAGAATCTTCTTACGTAACAAGTTTCCTGTTGCACTGTAGTGTTCGATCAACAACTTTACTGCGATCTCGCAATCTCTGGCAATAACAGCGTCTGACAATGCTGTATGTTCATCATTAATGGTGCGCTTGGGATAGGCAGACGGTCCAGAAAGATGTCTGTATCGTGTGTTTCGATCATACAATTGATCGCAAAACCTTAATAAAATGCTTGAGCCACACGCACTAAGTAAAGACATGTGGAACTGCTTGTGCAGTTTTTCCCATTGCTCATTGGCGATGAATGAATCTTCAGAAGTTGATCGCGCAACACGCGACAATCGATATGTCGCCAAAATGACATTTTCTTCCCATTCTGTATCGCCATGGGCTATCGACTCTTCCAATGCGCGTTGCTCAATCCATATCCGCGTTTTTAATAGTTCATCAAATTCGCCTGCCGAAACCTCAACAACCCGAAACCCGCGTTGATCATTTCGTGAGACCAGCGCATCCGAAGTCAACAACGAGAGCGCTTCCCTGATAGGCGAAGAACCGACGTTGTACCTCTTACTCAAATCTTCGATCTTTAATTTCAAACCGGGTTCCAACGCACCAGAGATAATATCCTCGCGCATTGCCGAATACGTGAGACTTGTGCGCGACTGTGATTTAGTCCCAGCCGATTTATCAGATTCTGCATCGCTAAGGTCTTTAAAAATCTGATCCATCATTTCCTCTTTAGCATCTATTTATCCATCAACTTTTGGTGGATTTTCTTTTGGAACTTTTGGGTATCGCTTTGCTAACTTACGCACTGCAGTTGACGTTGTGACCGTTCCATTAGCCACGAAGTTTTCGTGGTTTTTCTCAATATCGTCGATGATATATCTATAGTTTGCCATAATACCAAAGGAATTACCAAGCCCAACAGTATTTTTCTGAGCAGCCCAATTAATTTGTTCCAATCGGGCACCGTTGCCAATGTGAAATTTACACACGGGATCAGAAGGCAGTCCTGATTTTGACTTATGTTCACTTAAAAACCATGCAGCCGCCTCCATCAAAGCCTTTTTTTCTTTACCTTCTTCAAGGTCTGAAACCTCACTTGGCAATTGCATGCCCTCACTTACATGACTGCGCATCCAATCACCGAACTTAACAATTGGCGACAACGTAATGAACTCCTTGAGGTTAGGGCAACGTTGCTGGAGGTCAGAAACAACCTGCTTGATCAAAAAATTCCCAAGCTCAACGCCACGCAACCCATCTTGGCAATTTGAAATGGAATAAAACACGGCCGTCGTCGCCAATCTTGGATCAAGTTCGTCGGTTTTATTTGACAATATCGTCCCAATCGAAGTTGGTATTTCAGTGGTCAGAGCAACCTCAACGAAGATCAACGGTTCGTCTTCTAAATTATGATGAAAAAAACCATAGATCATGCGATCAGAAGGCTTTATTCGGCGCGCCAAATCATCCCAACCCGCGATACCATGAACAGCCTCATAGCGAATAATATTTTCTAAGATAGCACCAGTGGCTTGCCAATCAATTTTCTTCAACTGCAAAAAGCCACGGTTAAACCAAGAGGAAAATACATCTTTGAAGGCCGTATCTAACGGTTCCAGGGAAGGATTTTCACGCAACACGGATAATAAATCCGCGCGCATCCGCACAATCGGCAATGTCGAAGCCGGTCGTTGGTTTAATCGTGAAATCAACTTTGCATAACGTGGTGTCGCGCTGATGGCAATTTTTGGCAGCAAATCTGGCGATGGCTTTGCTGCATATTCATCAACCAATAATTTGGTTGCTTGGCTATCACATCCAAACGCATCCACGACGCCCAAAAAGAATTCCGTCTTCTGGGTCAAATCCATTTCAGCATAACTTGTTAAAATTTTATGCGCCGACGCCAACCCCGATGCATTTCCCTTTGTTGAAATCAATTTTTCAGACAGCTCAATCAAACTCTTTGGATTATTTGTATTCGTGTCCGAAGAAACACCCAAAAATGACATTCCACGTACTGCTACGGAGCCTAAAAAATCATTAATTGGTGTGTTCTTTGTCATTTCTCAATCTTTCTAAAGTGAAATCAGAAGCCGCTAAGAGCGTGCAATTGCTGTTACGATATTGCCAAACTCATCGTTCGTCAAAACGTCTCGCTTAGCAATACCGGCCTGCTTAACCTCGTTTAGGATAAGAGAGATTTTGTCGTCTGGCAGTTCGCCCATGCCAAGTTCACCCATCTTATAAATGATGGATGCTTTGCCCGATTTTTTACCCAACACAACCTCACCGGATTTACCTGTCAGGGATGGATGTGTTCCAAACATAACAAGTGGATCGTTCATTACAAAATTAATCCCAATACCGGACTCGCGAATAAAGTTACCATGCCCTAAAACAGGTTTGTTGCGTGCGATTGGTATGTTTGAACGTTCCGCAATCAATGCGCCCAACTCTGGAATTTTGTCCAACTTGTAGTTTGTGTCATAGCCATACAGAACATGAAGTCCCATCATCAGCTCTTCTAATGCGGCATTACCAGTACGTTCACCCAAACCATTCGCGCAACTGTGTACACATTCAGCACCAGCGGTAACCGCAGCCAATTCCGTTGCAACACCCATACCAAAATCATTATGCGTATGAATTTCAATCGGTAGGCCAGTCATTTCCTTCACCCAGCGAACCATATATTTGATGGCTTCAGGCGTCGCACAACCCATTGTGTCAACAATGCCAATTGAATCAGGTGGAGAGTTGTCCATGATACCTTTGCAAAGATTGCTTAGATCATCAGGGCGCGCACGTGTTGTGTCGTATGGGAAAAACAAGGCATGAAGCCCGTTTTCCTTAGCATAATTAATTACAGGGACAGTTTTTTCCAGAACATCGCGCCAAGTCCACCCAAATTGTGTTGTTAATTTTGGATATCCAATGGGAACCTCGATAACGACACCGTCAGCACCACATTCCAGTGCCATATCGATGTCTGTTTTCATCGCGCGCGCAAAGGTAAATATCTTGGATTTCAAACCCAGTTTTGATATCTCGGAGATTGCTTTGGCATCTTGGGGTGATACGGCTGGCATTCCCGCTTCGATACGATCGACACCTAATTCATCCAGCTTTTGCGCAATTGCAATTTTATCATCGATTGAAAACACAACACCAGGTGTTTGCTCTCCGTCGCGCAAAGTAGCATCGTGGATTTCCACTTTGGCAGGCAGCTCTAATTCTTTGCGTACTGAAGGTTCAAAATTGTATGGGCTGACCCACCATTTTCCGTCTTCAAAATAATTTTCTCGCATACTATTTCCTTTCTAGGGAGGTAATTTAGGAACTCTCGGGGACCAAAACAAAGTTAAAATCAACTTTGAAGTATGGCTGCGTAACGTTGCGCCCCACTGCCAAGTCATCAGGCAGCGCATCCAAATCGGAATTCGCTTTGTATTCCATGATTAAATCTTCGCGTACGCCAAACACCGCATCCCGATCCAAATATTCATCATCAGATGGGAATACTTCGGTTACCAATGAACGGTACCCGTCGGCGACAACAATAAAATGCAGATGAGAGGGTCGCCATGCATCGCGCCCTGTTGCACGCAACAAATCACCAACTGGGCCGTCATCTGGAATTTTATAGGGCGATGGGCGCACAGTTGTTAATGCGTATCGCCCATCGTTACCAACTTTCATCGAACAGCGAAGATTATATTCATCCTGCGCTTCGTCTTGATTGGAATACAAACCATTATCAGCCGTTTGCCACAGCTCGATAACAGCGTTTGGAATTGGCTTACCATCGGTATCTTGAACATGGCCCTCAATCACAACGGTCGCACCTTCGTTGTTGCGTTTCAGATCCCCGCCAACAGGCAGTTCAGGTGCGCCCAAAATGTGAAACGGGCCTAAAACGGATGAAGACGTACCATCGTGCTGTGATCCCAACATATCAACCAGTGTCGACATGCCCGTTGTGTCAGAAATCAAAACGAACTCATTCCGTTCGCTATCGCTGATTTCGCCAGCTTTCGTTAAAAATTTAATTCCAGTCAGCCACTCTTTGTGTGTAAGCTCGGTCTCTTTGGCAAAAGCATGCAAATGCTCAACCATGCTCTTGAGCACAAAAAGCGTACGTTCATCCGTGTCTTTGCTGCAGTAACCTAAGAAGGCCTGGGTAATTGTTTCTATTGTGACATCTTTCATGGGATACCTTCTTAGTTAAATAAAAGGACGGTGGATAAGCTTGGGACATTGATCAGCAGGATCAAAACCAAAAGCATGATGAATGCGAAAGGAAGTGCCCCAAGGAACACGTCTTTCAATGATATTCTAGGGTCGTTCAGTGATGCTTTAATAACAAAACACGAGATGCCCAGCGGTGGTGTTAGCAAACCAATCTCGGCACCAATAACAGTAACGATACCAAACCAAACAAGGCTCAAATTCATACCTTCAATCAAGGTAACAAACAGCGGTACGACGATCAAAATTATGGATGCTGTATCCAGCAACGTGCCCAAAACCAACATCAAGACAAC
This sequence comes from uncultured Rhodobacterales bacterium, assembly GCA_963976255.1. Lineage (GTDB taxonomy): Bacteria > Pseudomonadota > Alphaproteobacteria > Rhodobacterales > Rhodobacteraceae > Amylibacter. The sequence continues at coordinate 74,604 of CAXBJO010000012.1, read as the reverse complement.
GTAGATCAACATGATCTGTCCAAAGGACAAATCATAAGTTTGCAAAACTTCTTCCAATTGATTTGGCAGGCCTGCAAAACCAAGCATCCTGCTGTAAAACGAAGCCATAGTAATCAAAAACAGAATAGAAGCCGTGATATAACCAGTTTCAACTAATGTGCTCCAAAAGTCGCTCTTGCTAATCTCGCCTTTGGCGATGGCATAAATCAATGCTAAAATCGCGCCAACTGCGCCTGCTTCGACGGGCGTCAGCCAACCAGTATAGATCCCCCCCAAAACCATCACGATCAAAATCAAGGTCGGAATTGTTTTATTCAACGACTCTTTTAACGCCAGTGGCGGGCGCGACAAATCCTTGCTTTCGACGCCGATAAAGCTCGGCCAAAAGCGTCCCATCAACAAGATGGCAATGACATAAGCCAAGGTCAAAATCAGCCCAGGAACAATTCCAGCCAAAAACATTTCACCGACCGATTGCTCGGCCACGAACGCGTAAATAATCAACATCGCGCTTGGTGGAATGATCATGCCTAGTACGGACGACCCCGCGACCACACCCACAGCAAAACGTGGGTTGTAATTCAACCGTAACATTTCAGGCACCGAAATTTTCGTAAACACCGATGCCGATGCAATCGACGACCCAGTAACTGCCGCAAAAACGGCATTTGCCCCAACAGTCGCCATGCCAACACCGCCGGTTATTTTGCGAAACACGGAACTCATGACTTCGTATATATCGCGCCCCATCCCCGCCTTAGAGACAAGCAAGCCCATCAATGTGAACAGTGGGATTGTTGCAAATTCATATTCCGTAACACCGTCGCTGGCTGCAACTTTCAGAAAATTTAACGCAAGCACTGATTTACCCGAAATGAACCAGACGGTCATAAACGAAACCAACCCCAAGGCAATCGGGATATAGACACCAAGGTAAACCAGAACGACAATCAACCCAACAGAGATTGCACCAATTTCAACGGGACTCATGGGGTGTTCACCTTTTTTACAATGGTAAGAGCGTCACTTGTTGCAACCGCTTTTACGAAAAATATTATGGCAGCAAAGCTGACGCCGAAAAACATAACCAAACGCGCAGGCCACCACGGTGCCTTAAGGATGCCGGGCGTTCCGAAATAGTCACAACGATCCATCGCGTTCATAAAGTCAGTATAAAGATTGCCTGTCACGACACGGCCAAATTCCGGTGGTTCGAAAAATGCGCAACTCTCGAATGCATCAACAAATTCAGGCCAAACGGTCCATGCAATCATGACCATAAACACACAAGAGATTGCGTCAATGAACCGCTCCAACGCACGGCCAATTGAGGGTTTTCTATGCTTTAAAACCAATAACATACCATCTGAACGTGTTAATCTGCCTGTTCGCACGACATCGGGAAGTTGTAAGAAAACTATTAATATCATTGAAAACACAACGACTTCGACAACACCCCGAAATGGTGCATTAAAAACACCGCGCGAAACAACGTCGAAATTCATTGTCAAAACAAGCATCAGTAAAACCAACGCACCCGCAATATTTGCAAGCACGGCAACCGCCACAATGAAGCGATAAAGTCTTTTAAGCATCATGGCGGTCACCCTTTTAAACATTAGCCTATTTAGGCATTTCCGCAGCCCAGTCGCGAATAGGCGTCATACCGGCAGCCTTCAATTTGTCCATATAAGCAATCAGCATTTCAGAACCTGGCGCGCCTTTTTCGTCCAAAGATTTCGCCCAATCCAATGCAATATTTGGCATTGAATTTGCCCAAGCAGCACGTTCAACATCGGACATTTGTACAACCGTCCCGCCGCCATCTTTATATGCTTCCAAGGATGCTTCTGCGCGATCCATTGCGATGGCCGCGATATGATCACGGTACTCAACGGCAACCGCTTTCAAAACGTTTTGCACCTCTGCGGGTAGCTTTTTCCAAACATCTGCATTTATGGTTACAGTTTTAGAGTTTACTGCGCCCAAGTCCGCTTTCAACATGTACGGAGCAACCTCTGCAATTTTGAACGTTTTTGCTGCTTCTGGCCACAACATTGCCGCGTCGGTCAAACCCGTTTGAACCATATTATAAAACTTTGGCAAACCACCGCGTACACCTGCAGCACCTTCAATACCTTCAAGGTAACGCAAGTTATATCCAGCGCCTGCGACCTTCTTACCTTCAAGATCTTTTAGGTTTGCAATCGGCGTTTTTGAGAATAACTGATATGTGTCCAAGACAACACCTGTGGCCAAATAGACTTGGTTTTCAGCTGCAAGTTCGGCGCTCATTTGCGGGAACTCTTTCGCAATTTCATCGACTGCTTTTGCCACAATACGTGCATCAGCAGATACAAACGGTGTTACCGCCGAAATACCTTGGCTTGGCAAAGCAGAGTTATGAAAAATCGTCGTTACGATTCCGATATCCCCAAGGCCCAGTTTGATGCCCTCTAAAACACCACGTGGCTTAACAATGGAACCACCATATGCCTCTTGCCACTCAATTTTATAATTGCCAGTTTTGGCCAATTCTTCGTTGACACGCGGAATGAAAAACTCAGAAAATTGCTGTACCCACATTGCTTTCTTTGGGTATCCGTCGATTGCGATCATACTGATCTTTTCTTGGGCAACCGCTTGGGTTGCCACTATTGGAACTAACGCCAATGCAGTTGCGGCGCTTAACATCCATCTTTTATATAGTTTCATGTCTTTCTCCTCCAAGTTTGACAATTAGGCGTGTTTCCACACCTCGATAATTTCAGTGCCCGCTGAGCGGAATAATTTTGCTAATGGACAATACTTGGCCACATCAACAGCAACGCGTTGCAAATCACTTTCTGACGCAGATCCATCAGATATGATTGTCAATTTAATGCGTTCAAACGGCACGTCGATCTCCTCAGTCAACGTAACCCCACGACGATCAAAATCAGCGACCGCAGCTATATGTAGATTTCCAATATCGACGCCAAGTTTATCGGCACATTTATGGCCAATCACATTAGTACACCCAATTAACGCGCTCAGCGCAGTATCGGTCGGCGTAAACCCAAGGTTCGTACCGCCCCGCTCTGTTGGTTCATCAATTATCTGAACCAAGTCGCGTACTTCGACGTTGACCAATGCATGAGATTTACAATCAGCCTGAGCCCGAAGTTTAACTGTTGTTTTCAACTTCATCACAACACTTCACAAACATCGTCAAAATCAAACCGCGGCAATCGTTGGAACAGTGCAGTTTCGTCGCCGTAGCCTAGATTGCATAGGAAATTTGATTTCAATGTCGTCCCTGCGAAAAATTCTGCGTCAATTACCGCATTATCGAACCCCGAAATCGGACCAACGTCCAACCCCAATGCCCGCGCAGCAATCATAAAATACGCACCTTGAAGGGTGCTATTACGGTAAGCAGTGTCTTTTGCGTGTTCGGGTTTCTCCGAGAAGTGTCCCCGGCGATCTTCATGTGGGAATAGACGTAGCAATTCGCGCCAAAACTCAGTGTCATATGCCAAAATTGCAGTGACGGGTGCAGACATCACTTTGGGCACATTTGCAGGTTTCAAGGATTTAGCAATTCTTTGCTTCGCTCCCTCATCCACCACAAAAGTAATACGGATCGGACAACAATTCATACTGGTTGATCCCATTTTCATAATATCGAAAATTTTAACCAACAACGCTTTTGGTACAGGCCGATCTTGCCATGCATAGTGTGAGCGCGCTTTGGTTAAGATCAAATCCAGACTATCTTTGTCCAGTTGCGTAATTTTACCTCGCAAGTCTTGGATATCTTTTTGCGCCGAAGCGCGAACGTCATCGAAAGACTTTTCACTATCCATAAACATTAGATTCCTGCTCTACGTGAACTCAACGGCGATTCACTTCCATGACCAAATAAACTAGATTTTCACAATAAGTCAAATAATATCGATTTTAATTTGCAATTATTTTGTTTACATATACCTTCAACCAGAAAAGGAGACATATATGCCCAAATGGACCGATTACAAAAATAGTGCCAAAGACCGAGGTGCTCTCGCCCTCGAATTGTATATGGTGCGTTCAATCCCGGGTGATGATGTCACTTTACTTCAACAAACATTACCCGCCCATTTGGAATACCAAGCTAAGATGGAACAAGATGGTAACTTGGTTATGGCGGGCCCATTATCCGACCCTTCTGGTGAAAATATGTTTGGCGAAGGTTTAATCATCTATCGCGCGGCATCACTCGAAGAGGCGCACGAATTTGCAAACGCAGATCCTATGCATGCTACAAATGCCCGAAGTTATGAAATTCGTCGCTGGTTGATCAACGAAGGCGGTTTAACTGTAAATGTAAAGTTATCGCAACAAACCGTTTCTCTGAGCTAAGTCCTAAAAAATAGCGTAGAAACCAAGACCGCGCACGTAAAAGCAGCAAAACACAACACTGCATATCTCCCGTTCCAGCGCCATGTTAGGGTCGTTGACGGAATGTTGGTTATACCTGATATCAATAAGCTGGCGGACGCGTTGGGAGACGCTAACATACTCAACGCCCAGCCAATACCAAGTGAAAAGAAGATCAAATTGGGGTTGGCTGGCGGTATTTGAAATTGGCTCAGGACAGAGCCCAGAAAAACGACTGACAAGATCGGGCTTAGGGCAATCTGACCAAATAAAGTAATGACGATGGGTAAACTGATCAGCAACAACCAATCAGGTATATTTTGCGCTTCAAGAACTTGCGATAAAGTATCGACGGGGGCGATCTTGGATGCGGCTATACCGATAAATCCAGCGAGCCCTAATGTCATCGCACTGTGTCCCAGTCCCGTTGCGCTTTGTCTTAACATTGACGCAATGCTTGCGCCGGCATTCATAAGCGACCTTTGAGGCTGCCCTTCATAATCCTGCTCAAAAAACCAAACCGCAATAACTGCGGGAACGACTGCCATCAGGCCAAGTACTAGTCGCACATCGAATGCATAAGCTATAATTATAGTTGGGCCGAGAATCATTGTACAAACAATAGAAAACAGTATCGCCGCCACTTTTGGAAAGTGTTTAGTTTCGACCAAAGAACCAATAGGCGCGTTGCGCCATCGCGCTCTATCTTCCAAGCGGCCAATGTAAATCATCACAAATGTCGCCACAATTCCAATAGGAATTGTTACGCGTACATCAGCATCCGGAATTGTTGTAAACAAAACCACCTGTGCCAAAGATGTTGGCGACCACAATACCATCCAAGTAAACCCGCGGATCAACGCTGAAATCTGCTGTTGCTCCGAATTTTCGGCGGCAATTGTATTTGCGAGAGATGCGTCCGCTTTTGGCTTTGCACCGCGTTGTATCATAGGTGACAATAGGCTGATGGCACCAAAATTTAACAGAATTCCGGTAATATGCCCTCCAAAAGCGAGTGTATAATATCGCCGTCCTTTTGGTTGGCTTGCTAAATAGACACCTAGTGTCTGAACAGAAACTGATCGTTGTGCCGCCTCTTTTAGTAGCGTCACTAAATATATGAAGGCGGCAAAAAAGGATGCCCGATCAAGTGCAAGAATCAGGTCAGCTTTCCCTTTTTCCATTTGAAACAATACGATCGTTAAACTCAAAGCAAACCAAACCAAGATCCACTCACGTATTTTGAATAATGGCACCATGAATATGCACAAAACAATCAGCGCAAATCTTGCGGCTAACTGGGCGACATAAACATTGCTAAATTGGAAAAGGGTTTGCGAAAATGCCAAAATTATCAGGATAATAGCTGTCCCAATTTGCCACTTTTGACTCTTAACTTTTTTTTCCATCTTCACATTCCTTGGATGGCTGGTAGGCTTTGAGCATCATGCAACTTTACGCTCATCTTTACGAACAAACTTTACAACAAGGCGACTACTTTGATCCGCCACAAGGCCAAACAGCAATTTGGGTGAAAAGCGGCGCGTTGAGTGATGGTGTGAAGCACTGGATTGCAGGGGATGGTTTCTATTCCACATCTCTTAGCATGACGAGCACCAGTCCCAGTAGCACAGTTTTGTGTTTCAACTTTCACGTTAGTGCCAACGGGTTGCACAGCGGGAAAACTCTTTTGAAATCCAAATGCAATTGGCCTGATATCACCTGCATCTTGCGGTTGGACAGTGTTACATTTCCAAAGGACGCGATTGCCTACAGGCATGTTCATGCGGGCGCCGGCATACGATATTTGATTCGTGGGGGCTTGGAAATAAAGTCCGATCATGGTGCCGATTATATGAAAAATGGGAATGCCTGGTTCGAAGATGCAAACTCTCCCGTCAAAGCAACCGCTTCAGCCACACAATCTTCACAGTTCATCCGCGCGATGCTTTTACCAGTAGAATATGAAGGTAAGCCTACCATTAAGTTCCTAAACCCCGAAGACATCGACAAACCCAAAGAACAAACCAATCATCGCTTCTTTGATCAACGGGTCACGCTGTGAACTTATTTATCAGACAAGTAAGACCGCTGCCAATCAGGATCTATTTCTGCAGGTTCTGATTTAAAGCCAGCATGCTTAATCCCTAATATTGCGCAATATTCATCCTTTTCTGAGGTGTCACCAGTTACGCCAACTGCGCCGATGGTTGTACCACCTTCTGTCTCGATTAAGACACCGCCTGGCACAGGGATTAATCGGCCGTCCGAGGAGGCAGAAAGTGCGTTCTGAAACGTGGGGCGACTCGATAATCGATCACGGATTAAACGACTGGAAATACCCATCCCAAGGGAACCCCATGCTTTGCCAAATGCGACATCGAATCGCATAATACCGGATCCATCCTCGGATTTTACTATAACGATTTGGCCTCCTGCATTCAAAACAACGACGGTCAACGGAAGCAAATCCAGTTCTCGACCGAGGCGCAGAGCCTCATCAGCGATGACGGTTGCAAAACTAAGTGTTAAACTCGTTTGAAGTCTCAATTTATGTCTCCAATTACATCAAACTTGGTAGCCAAGTCACAATCTGTGGGAATGCCAACAACAGCGCAATAGTGATAACGTCAGCAACAAAGAACAAGGCAATGCCACGGAATACATCGCCCAATGGTATGTCGGGGCGAACCCCGTTGACTACAAAGCAATTTAAACCGATCGGTGGCGTTATCAAACAAACCTCTGCCATTTTCACAACAATGATACCAAACCAAATGGAATCGAACCCTAATGCAATGACCGCAGGGTAAACAACGGGTAATGTCAGTAGCAACATACCAATTGCATCCATGAACATTCCCAAGATCGCGTAGGCCAATAATATACAAATCATGATAACCATTGGCGAGGCATCAAGGCTGATGATCCAACCTGTAAACGCTTCGGGTAATCCAGAGAATCCCAGAAACCTAACAAAAATCAAAACGCCCCAAATCAAAGAAAAGATCATAACCGTTAGCTTCGCAGATTCCATCAGCGCGCTTTTTAACGTCGAAAGTTTAGTTCCACGCATAATCGACATCACGAAAACAACGGCCGCACCCAAAGCGCCCGCTTCTGTCGGGGTCGCCCATCCATTATAGATTGCCGACATGATAATCACGACGACAATCAAAATCGGTGAAATACCAGGCAAGGATTTCACGCGATCCGTCCATGTGTATCCCGTTACTGCGGGGCCAGCTTCTGGCTTGTACAAGGCCCAAACAATGATGATACCTGCGTATACCAAGGCAGAAACCGCACCAGGCAAAAAACCAGCAATCAACAACTTACCAACGGATTCTTCAACAATAATGGCGTAGATCACCAAAATCGCTGACGGTGGAATAAGTGTAGCCAACGTTCCACCAGCCGCCACAACACCAGCGGCCAGCCTACGATCGTATCCATATTTCAACATTTCTGGTATGGCCACGCGCGCAAATACTGCCGCAGTCGCAGTCGATGCACCGGATACTGCGGCAAAACCAGCAGTGGCAAAAATCGTCGCAACAGCTAAACCACCAGGCACCCATCCAACCCACTTTCGCGCCGCATCGAACAATTGCTGAGTCATTCCCGCATGAAACGCCAAAAACCCAATAAAAATAAACATCGGTAAGACGCTCAATGCATAAACTGAGGACTTGGAATGCGGAATTGTTCCAGCGATCCCCGCAGCAGGGCCCCACCCCAGCAACTCGACCAAACCCATTAATCCAACCACGGCCGCCGCGAAAACAACACGCACACCAGAAAGAATTAATACAAACATCAGGCCAAGCCCGATCATTCCCACCAAAAACGGGTTTTCAAAACCAATGCCTAAAATCATGGCGTATTCCGATCTCGTGTATTCTCAGTGTCGCTAACAGCCTCACCAAACGCTTCTTTAATTTCGTCTTTTGCAATAGTCTCAACATCCAAAATTTTTGCGATACCAATTGGTTCTAATGTTGGATTGATGAGCATTCGAATTGATCCCATAAGTTGAATAAGTAGGCGAACAAACCAAATAGCAAATGCAAATGGTACCAAGAGCTTAGAGGGCCAAACCGGAAATTCTGCATCAATGGTAGTATCACCCAACTGGTAGGATCGTAAAAAGTGGCCCCAACCGTACCATATTAAAACACCGACGATAAACAGAGCAACAAGTGTGCCAAATATCTCTGCGGTCCAAAGCCACCGCCCCTTTAGCTTTCCAACGAGGATTTCCATGCGAATGTGCGCACCCATCCGTTGGCAATACGCGACCCCTAAAAATGCCATCGAAGCCATTGAGAGTTCGACCAGATCAATATACCCCGAAATCGGGGCGTTCATGACAGTACGTAGGAATATTTGGGAGACTCCAAGAACCATCAGCATGAAAATTGCAAAACCTGCCATCAGGTTCGCAAAATCCTCGATAGGCTGCATCGTTTTATCGATACTGCTCAGTGGCCTCTCGGCCAAATTATTAGGCATATCTGTAGACAAAAGATCGGTCACTTCTAAAAAAATCGGAGAAAAATGCAGGCGATATTAAAACCGCCTGCTGTTAAGACTATTGTGCTTGGGCTTCCGCCGCATATTCCCAGACAGCATCGAACACGCCCTGAGAATCAAACTTATCTTTGTTTGCTTCAATCCATGCATCCCAAACCGGTTTACCCGCGACTTCTTTAAATTGAGCAAGTTGCTCGTCAGAATAGGTGATTTTTTCCATACTGGCTTCAAACTCTGGCAGATTTTTCTCATCGGCAGCCGCGTAGGCGGCCTGCTCAACATCCATTACCAAATCACGGTTTTTCATCAACAATTCTTGATACTGCTCAGGCAGTGCATCAAATGCGGTTTTATTAAAGACCCAACCACATTCTGAAGTACCAGGTGCCAAGTTACTGGTATACCATTCGGCCTCTTCTGAAATTTTAAAAGAAACATGTGCATATGTGAATGGGAACGCAGCTGCATCCAATGCACCACGTTGGAACGCAGTAGACGTTTCACCAGCGGGCAAGGTTTGTTTAACCGAACCCAGTTTTTCCATTGCAGTTCCAAGTCCACCACCGGCGCGAACGCGCAGGCCTTTCCAGCCTTCAAGCGTGGTTGGTGCTGGGCCTTTGCCCAAAATTTCGTATTGTGGCAACAGACCAGATGCATAAGGCATCGCATTCCATTTCGCCATATCAGCAACAATTGCGGGGTGCTCCATCATTTTACCGCGAACATATTTATCAACCTTTGGGTCGCCTAATGGTAAAAACGGCAACGAGAAAACCATCCACGCAGGGTTCTTACCAGGGTGATAGAAATTACAAATTGCGGCTCCTTCGAAGGCATTCAATTTAATGCCGTCTAAGTTTTCACGGTTGCTTGACAACTGTGCCCCATAGAAAATCTTAATTTCGAATTTTCCATCAGTTTCTTCCGAAACGTTCTTAGCCATTTCTTCCATGCCAGCTGAAAGCGCACGTGGATTTCCCCACATAGAAAGCTTCCAAAAAACTTTAGGGCCTTCTACCTGTGCAAATGCAACACTCGATAAACACATCGTCGCCACAACAGCCGCTGAGACCAGTTTCGGTGCACCTTTTAGTTTCATATTATCGTCCTCCCAATCATTGCTTGCTCGCCACGATGGTCAAAGCAAAATTTTTGTATGTAGAGTATTAGCAGAATTTGAAAATAAAAAAACATTTTTTGGCTGTTTTGTAAAAAAAATCGATTTTTAATTGCTTTTTGAAACTCAAACGCTCATCAAACTCAGTCAAATATCAGAAATAAGAGAACCATCTTAATAACAATTGGGAACAGTCAAACTGGGATTCATGGCTTCTTCCTAGTGAGTTGGCATTTTTCAGTTGTCTTTCACATTTGTTTTAATCATCGAATTGAGTCCGAGACGCACCCCCCCCTGCCTGTCCTAGGCAAAGATCGTCGCTCAATCATACTGTATCATTGAATGCTAATGAACGAATCCCATCTGAATGTGCGTCAATTTTTGAGGCACTGGTCAAACCAAATAGGACCATAGTGAGATAACCTAAATTCTATTATTTTCATCTAATTTTGACTTGGATCAAGTCCACGGACAAAGAGCCAAGGTATAGACGCGCATGGAAAAAATCGACCTTTTACGTGCGCATGGACTTTTTGACGCAAAGGTTCCGCGCTATACAAGTTACCCGCCTGCAACTCAATTTGTAAATGGCCTAGGCATTCGTCATCAAAAAAAATGGCTGGCGATGGTTCAGCGTGATGATGAAATTTCGGTTTATATTCATATCCCATTTTGCAAACGGCTCTGTTGGTTTTGTGCCTGCAGTACCCAAGGCACCAAAACATTGCGCCCAGTTGACGCTTACGTCGAGGTTCTCTGTAAAGAAATTGAAACGGTCTCTGAGGCGTTGCCAAAGGGAATCCGGATGGGGCGGTTACATCTAGGTGGCGGGACCCCAACAATACTGTCTCCTAAAACAATGAAGAGGCTTCTGAATTGTGTGTTTGGCCATTTTTCCAAATCAAGCGAATTCGAATTCTCTGTTGAAATTGATCCAACAGAAGCATCCGAAGAATTGCTCAAAACATTGGTTGACCATGGACTAAATCGCGCAAGCCTTGGGGTTCAGGATTTTGCCGAGGATGTGCAACAAGCAATTGGGCGCACGCAATCGTTGGAACAGACAGTTAATGTGATCTCTTTTCTACGCAGTCACGGAATACCCAGTTTAAATCTCGATCTGTTGTATGGTCTTCCTAAGCAAACAGAACAGAGCTTTGCCAAGACAATTCAAGAAGTTCTGTCGATGCGCCCCGATCGATTGGCAATATATGGTTACGCCCATGTTCCATGGGTGTCCAAGCGACAGGTCTTGATCAAAGAAACAGACCTGCCAAATATTGAACAGAGACTACAGTTGGCGCAAAAGGCTCAGACTTCTTTTGTGAACGCTGGTTATGATGCAATTGGTATTGATCATTTTGCATTGCCATCAGATGGATTGGCTAAGGCTGCAAAAGAGGGAACATTGCGTAGGAATTTCCAAGGTTATACCGACGATCCAAGTGATACGTTGATTGGTTTCGGGGCTTCTTCAATTTCTCGATTTAAGATGGGTTTTATTCAAAACGCGCCCGCTACTTCGGCATATCAGGAATGTGTAAAACAGACGGGTTACGCCGGCTACAAGGGTGTTCAAATCAATGATTTGGACGCTGTAAGATCACGGATGATTATGGATTTGATGTGTTACTTCGAATTTCGGTTCGCGGACTTGCATCAAGATTTCCCACAATACAGTGACTTCATCGAAGAAATGTCGGAATCGCTACATCTGAAATTTCCAAACCTTTTCAATAACAAATCGGATAAAATGGTGGTGGAGGATTTTGCAAAACCACTCGTCAGAATTATTGCCGCTCATCTTGACCACCATACCAGCAATTCTAGCGCGCACTCTGTGGCAATTTAAGCTTTGTGTTAAAAACTTGACCAATGCACGCCTCTTGGACTGTTCTTTCTTATGAACCAAATCTAGTACAGTTAACTAATTTGCAACCATTGATTTATGGTTACAAATATTGTTAAGCGCAGCCATGTCATCGAGACACACCCAATTCGTTGACCTGACGTCTGATCCTAACCATATACTACAAGAAAACTTCGAACGGGCACTAGATTATAACCGCTAAACTCAACAAAAACGGCGCGTTAATGACACAAGATGAAGAGCTGCTTGGGCAGCACCGCCACCTTTATTTTGGTCCTTAGGATTGGCACGTATTTCCGCTTGGATGAGAGTTTCAACAGTCAAAATACCATTTCCAATACACAAGCCCTTAAGGCCAAGCATTTGCAAGGCGCGGCTGGAATCATTGCACACTGTTTCATAATGGGTGGTTTCACCACGAATTACACATCCCAAAGCAACAAACCCATCAAATTCAGCAGCGCGTGATGCAATACAAATTGCCGTTGGGATTTCAAGTGCACCGGGCACTTCGGCTATTTCATAGGTCGCGCCAGAATTGGTAATGGCGGTTTTCGCGCCGACCATCAAATTAGCCGTGACATTTTGATAATAAGGAGCCACAACGATCAAGATTTTTGGTTTTGCATCCTCAAAGATTGGCGCTTTTAGGGGCAAATGCACTTCAGGGGTATTCATTTTCAGTCCTTCGTAATGCGGCGTGTGCCAACAATGTTTAAATCATAAGCATCCAAGCCAACCGTTTTAGGCATAGGGCCATCAGTGAGCAGAATAATATCCCGTAGGCCCATATTAGACATGATTTGTGCGCCTACCCCTGTATATCGAAGCGTCCGAGGTGTAACATTTTCATCTAGCGGAATTGCCCAGTGCGGATCGTGGAAAAGGATTAGGACACCACGGCCTTCTACAGCAATGCATTCCATTGCACGCGACAACTCGCCTACAATATCATTACCTATTCCTAGCAGATCTTCCAGTGGGTTCATCGCATGTGTTCGTACCAATATCGGATCAGGAGTCGTAATATCACCCTTGACCATCACCAAATGCTGCGCACCCTGCGTTTGATCTTTAAAGCAACGTAATTGCCAATCGCCACCAAAAGCAGAAACAACTTCTTGGCGCTCAACTTCACTGACCAGATTATCATACCGCAAGCGGTACGCGATCAAATCCGAAATGGTACCTATTTTTAGGTTATGTTTCTGCGCAAATTTTATTAAATCTTGCATACGCGCCATTGAACCATCGTCGTTCATAATCTCACATATTACACCAGATGGGTTCAACCCAGCCAACCGTGACACATCAACGGCGGCTTCGGTGTGCCCAGCACGCACTAAGACACCGCCTTCACGTGCACGTAATGGGAAAACGTGACCAGGTGTTGCAATGTCGTCCGCACCCTGAGCATCATCAATTGCCACTGCAATCGTCTTGGCGCGGTCATGTGCCGAAATTCCTGTGGTTACGCCTTCTCGGGCTTCGATAGATACTGTGAACGCAGTTTCATGGCGTGATGAATTTTTCGCCGCCATCATTGGTAAACCGAGCACATCAAGTCGCGTTTTTTCCAGAGCCAAACAAATCAGTCCACGCCCGTATGTCGCCATAAAGTTTACAGCATCGGGTGTAGCCATTCCTGCAGGAATTACCAAATCCCCTTCGTTTTCTCTATCTTCATGATCAACCAGTATAAACATCTCACCCTCACGGGCACCCTTGATAATTTCCTCAGTCGTTGAAATCACTGAGCTGATGCGTTGATCCAAATTTTCGATATCCATTTTTCGGCCTTTAGTATTTTCTTTTAGACTCTATTCATTTGCATCTGATATAATTATTCAATCAGGGCGATTTTTTGCCCCCGAATACTGGTCTCCGAGGATTAGACAAAAAAAGAAAAGTATCTTTGATCTACATCAAAAAACTCTACACGATTCCAAAACGCATCTCATTTGTCTATTCAAGTGTAGGTTGCGGAAGCCAGCCCTGAAATCACGCATATTTTTGGCGCGATGAGCTGCGTAAAGGTGACAGTAAGTTAGAGATTGCGACGCAAACAAAACGATGCTGGGTTTCATAAAAAACCCATGCCCCCAGCTTGTTTTAACCAAAGTTCCAAACAGCTACCCAAACTTGTGATCAAGGTTAAGTGCCGGTGCTGTCAGTTTTATTCTAACTGGTCTTAAAAAACTTCGGTCACTCAGATTGAAACCAATAGATTAATGGAAAGCAGGTTTCCCTGCTTTCCTAAATCATTTATTTTAATGCTGCGTCTGTAATTTCAGAGGTCCATGCGCCTTCTGGCGCCTTGCTGATCACTGGATCCGAACCACCGTTCAGCAATGACTGCACTGTGCGTTCATAGTCTGCGGCAATCAATGCTCCGTTAGAGCCTGCTGTAAGTTTAGCAACTTCTGACATCATACGACGTTGATGCTTTTCAGTTTGCGCACCGGATGCGTCGTTGTCCAAAACAATATCAGCGGCCTCATTCACATTGTCTTGTGCATACTTCCAGCCCTTCATCGATGCACGAACAAAGCGCACCATCTTATCCTTAAATGCCGCATCCTTTAGGTTTTCACCCAATACATACATGCCATCTTCTAGGGTTGAAACGCCTTCGTCTTCATATTTGAAAACAATCAAATCTTCGGGTGATAGGCCCGCATCAATGATCTGCCAGTATTCATTATAAGTCATTGTAGAGACGCACGCGGCTTGACCTTGAAGAATGGGATCAACGTTAAAGCCCTGTTTCAGCACGGTTACACCGCCCTCAGAGCCATCAGTTTTCAAGCCGAGTTTGCTCATCCAGCTAAGGAATGGGTATTCGTTACCAAAGAACCATACACCAAGCGTTTTGCCTGCAAAATCAGCAGGTGATGAAATGCCGGCGTCTTTGCGACAGGTCAACATCATGCCAGATGATTTAAACGGTTGTGCTATGTTGACCAGATCAAGGCCCTTCTCACGGGACGCCAATGCGGATGGCATCCAATCCAGAACAACATCCGCGCCACCACCAGCAAGAACTTGCGCAGGTGCAATGTCTGGACCGCCTGGTTTGATGGTAACGGTCAAGCCTTCATCTTTGTAAAAGCCTTTGTCCAATGCAACATAATACCCCGCAAATTGCGCTTGGGTTACCCATTTAAGCTGCAGAGTTACGTCACTATCTGCCGTTGCCATCGATGCGCCAAACATCAACGCACCAGCAAGTGCCCCTTTGATCATATTTTTCATTTTTTCTCTCCTAGTTGTTAATTTTCATTTGCGTTGTGATGGGTGCCAGAAGGTTACGGCCTTCTCGATTAGGGCCATCGTCCCATAAAATGCCGACCCAGCAAGAGCCGCCACGGTTATTTCTGCCCAAACCATATCAAGCGCTAAGCGCCCAACTTCGGTTGAGATGCGAAAGCCCATTCCACGAATCGGCGAGCCGAAAAATTCGGCAACTATCGCACCAATAAGGGCCAACGTCGTACAAATCTTAAGCCCGTTAAAAATAAACGGCATGGCCGCTGGCAATCCCAGTTTTAAAAGGCTTTGCCAATACGTCGCCCCGTAAGTTTGCATAAGGTCACGTTGAATACTGTCTTTTGCTTTCAAACCAGCAACGGTGTTCACAAGCATAGGGAAGAAAACCATAATAACGACCACCGCCGCTTTTGATTGCCAATCAAAACCGAACCACATAACCAAAATAGGGGCCATACCAATGATTGGCAACGCGGCCACGAAATTACCCACAGGCAAAAGCCCCCGCGTTAGAAAATCCGACCTGTCCACCGCTATTGCACTCAAAAACGCCGCCGAACAACCGATGAAATAGCCAGACAACGCGCCTTTGACGAACGTCTGCACGAAATCTGTCCACAAAATTGGCAGGCTACTCGCGAACCGTGATGCAATCGCAGATGGCGGTGGTAACAAAATTGGACTGATATCCAAACCACGCACAAAACCTTCCCACAGAACCAAAAGTGAGATGCCAAATAATGCAGGAACAAGCAGTTTTGTTACACGGGTTTGCATCCCATTCGCCAACCGTACATTCAACGACCACATCACGATCCAAAAAATCAATGCGCCAATAACCCACGTCATGATTGCATCCCCATTTTCCGCAGCGTGTATTTTTCGACCATGCCAATCAATGCCACCAAACTGGCCGCAAGGATTGCAGCACCTATTAGCGCGCTCCAAATTTGGATGGTTTGGCCATAATAACTGCCTGCCAACAAACGCGCGCCCAGACCCGCAACAGCACCTGTTGGTAATTCACCAACGATGGCACCGACCAACGATGCAGCGATGCCAATTTTTAGGGACGCAAACAGATATGGCATTGAACTTGGCAAACGGAGCTTCCACAATGATGTGAATTTAGACGCATTCCATGTCCGCATCTGATCCATCTGCATCTGATCCGGTGCACGTAATCCTTTTACCATGCCAACAACCACCGGAAAAAATGATAAATACATCGAAATAATAGCCTTTGGCAGTAATCCAGAAACCCCAACAGCGTTCAGAACCACAATGATCATGGGGGCAATAGCAAGGATCGGAATGGTCTGACTGGTGATCACCCACGGCATGACCGACATATCCATCGCACGACTGTAAACAATCCCGATGGCCAAAACGATGCCAAGGCCCGTGCCAAACGCAAAACCAAGTAGTGTCGCCGACAATGTGATCCAACCATGCCAAATCAAGGATCGTTTTGACGTGATCTTTTTCAGCACCGTCGTTTTATAAATTTCACTGACCACTTGGTGTGGTGCAGGCAGCAATGGTTTATCTTGTGCCATCGTATCCACTACCATTTCAGAAAACGAAATCGTGGTATCAGCCCGTTTTGCCTTGTCATAAGCCCAAGATGAATTCAACCAAACGGCGGCCACATACCAAATTGCGAACAACGTCAAAAGAACTGTTAAAACAGGCCCTGCCCTGTACCAGAATGAGCGCAAACTATTCATCCGCGTGACCTGCATGCAATCCATCGCGCACTTGGGCTGCAATGTCCAAAAACTCTGGGCTATCGCGAATATCCAGTGTGCGATCGCGCGGTAAAGGGCTGTCGATTATATCCGCAATTCGACCAGGACGCGGCGACATCACTACAATCTTTGTGGACAGAAAGACCGCCTCTGGAATGGAATGCGTCACGAAACCAATTGTCTTTTCAGTACGTGCCCACAGCTTTAGCAATTGTTCATTCAGGTGATCGCGAACGATCTCGTCCAACGCACCAAAGGGTTCATCCATCAGCAAAATATCGGCATCGAACGCCAACGCCCGCGCAATACTGGCACGCTGCTGCATGCCACCCGACAGTTGCCACGGGAACTTCTTCTCAAACCCCACCAGCTCAACCAATTCTAACACATGCGCCACACGCTCTGCCTGTTGCGCTTTGGTGTATCCCATAATTTCCAACGGTAATTTGATGTTGCCACCAATTGTACGCCAAGGGTACAGTCCAGCCGCCTGAAATACATAGCCATATGCACGGTTCATCCGTGCCTCGGCTGCTGACATTCCATTGACTTGAATTGTGCCACTGGTGGGGGTTTCCAGATCGGCCATGACGCGCAAAAGCGTTGTTTTCCCACAGCCTGATGGGCCAATAAACGAAACAAACTCACCCTTTTCGATGTCAAGATTGATGCCTTGCAGTGCATGCACAGGCCCATCATTCGTAGAGAATATCAGCGAAAGGTTTTTTGCTGATATAACTGGATTATTCATTTAGATACCTGCCGGAATGTTCAAAGGATCGCGCACAATTGCGCGTGGAGAGTTCAGTGCTTTCCATTGCGTCAACGCCTTGGAAGCTGATGAAAATGCAGGGCGAGGAATAAAGCGACCTCGGCCTGGTTGGGGCTGGCTGTTTTGGCCCCACGCCCAAATCACTTCACCACGGCTCAGCGTGAAACGCGATTGCGCCCTAACCTCAAAACCCTCAAACACGTTGTAATCCAAGACCGAGTGATGATTGCTTGGGCTAATTGTTTTGCTGATCTTTGGATCCCACACAACAATGTCGGCATCGGCACCTTCAACGATCGCCCCCTTCTTGGGATAGATGTTCAGGATTTTTGCCACGTTAGTGGATGTCACAGCAACAAATTCCTCGGGCGTTAAACGCCCCGTTTCCACACCTTCTGTCCACAAAACGGCCAAGCGTTCCTCTAAACCATTCGATCCATTTGGAATGATCCGAAAATCATCCCGCCCTGCCCGTTTTTGTTCGGTGTTAAACGCAGCATGATCCGTGGCAACAACTTGTAATGAACCAGATTGCAAACCGGCCCACAGGCTGTCTTGGTGGTCTTTTGATCTAAACGGTGGGCTCATCACACGGCGCGCCGCGTGATCCCAATCCTTGTTGAAATATTCTGACTCGTCCAATGTCAGGAATTGTATCAAGGGCTCGCCATAGACACGCATACCTTTTTGACGTGCGCGGCGGATTGCTTCGTGTGTTTGCTCACATGATACGTGCACAATGTACAACGGCACACCTGCGGTATCCGCAATCGTAATCGCACGATTTGCCGCTTCCCCTTCCAATTCTGGTGGACGCGAAAAGGCATGGCCTTCAGGGCCTGTGATACCTTGATCAAAATATTTCTGTTGCAACTCTGCGACCAAATCACCGTTTTCAGCGTGCACCATCGGCAACGCGCCCAACTCTCCGCAACGTTTAAAGCTGGCGAACATTTCATCGTCTTCAATCATCAATGCACCCTTGTAGGCCATAAAATGCTTAAAGCTGTTCACCCCCATATCAACGGCATCTTTCATTTCGGAAAAGACGTTTTCGTCCCATCCCGTAATTGCCATGTGGTAACCGATATCGGAACAAATTTGAGGCGCAGATTTGCGGTGCCATTCATTAATTGCATTTTTGATCGACCCATCCGCACCCGGCAGACAGAAATCAACAACCATCGTGGTGCCACCACAGGCTGCCGCCCATGTACCAGACTCGAACGTTTCTGCCGCCGTCGTTCCCATGAATGGCATTTCCAAATGGGTGTGTGGGTCGATACCACCGGGAATAACATACGCTCCCTCGGCATCGATATATTCATCACCAACCAAATCTTGGCCGATCTGTTTGATCACTTCACCCTCAATCAATACATCCGCTTTGTAACTGCGATCAGCCGTACAAACGGTGCCGCCTTTGATAACTTTGGTGTTCATGCTTGATCCCTTATTTGTTGAGTTCGTCCCATGCTGACGCTTGTTGGTTACTACAATACGCAATCATGGAATAGTCATCGCGCCATTCTTGTTTGCATCGCTTAACAATCCTTTGTGCAATGCCTTCTGGCAACCCTTTAACATTATTGCCAATTGCCCTTTGTCCTTCTACCTGTTGACCAGCACAATAAGCCACCATATCCCATTGTATTCCCCATTCACTTACGCAGTTCGAAAATGGATTTTTGAATAGTTCTGGATCATTTTTTTTGGTCAATTTAATAAACGCTATGTGGCCCGCTTTGTTGTTCCTAACGCAATAAGCTTGCATCGA
Organism: uncultured Rhodobacterales bacterium; assembly: GCA_963976255.1. Lineage (GTDB taxonomy): Bacteria > Pseudomonadota > Alphaproteobacteria > Rhodobacterales > Rhodobacteraceae > Amylibacter. The sequence continues at coordinate 55,110 of CAXBJO010000012.1, read as the reverse complement.
GAAATCTTCCGGCCACTCTTGTTTACAAAGCTCTTTGACTTGCCCCTCTGCCCATGGCAACTCTTGCGCAAGCGTACCACTTGCCATGGCTAGAAAACCAAAAATCAATGGTATAAATAATCTCATCCAACAATCTCCGCCGTTTCAACAACCGCTTGCATCAAAACATCCGCACCTGCCGTTGCCCACTCCTTCGAAATATCCTCTGCCTCGTTATGGCTCAACCCATCAACACAGGGGCACATCACCATGGCGGTGGGCGCGACACCGTTGATCCAACATGCATCATGCCCGGCACCCGAAATAAGGTTCATATGGCTGTATCCCAAACGCTCCGCCGCGTTGCGCACCGCCGTGACACAGGTTTCGTCAAACGTTACAGGATCAAATCCACCAACCTTTTCAAGCGAAACTTCCATGCCCATATCATCACAAATCTTCTGCGTGCCCGCTTGCAGGCGCTGTTCCATATCATCAATCACGGCCAGTTCAGGCGAGCGTAAATCAACTGTGAACACAACTTTGCCGGGAATCACATTGCGCGAATTGGGATAGACATCGATATGCCCCGCCGCGCCAACCGCATGGGGGGCATGTGACAGTGCGATTTGATCAACCAATTCCAAAACACGTGCCATGGCCAATCCTGCATTTTTGCGCATGGGCATGGGCGTTGAACCTGTATGGCTTTCCTTGCCGATAATTGTGATTTCTGTCCATGACAGGCCTTGGCCATGTGTGACCACACCAATATCCTTACCCGCGGCCTCTAAAATCGGGCCTTGTTCAATGTGCAACTCGAAAAAGGCATGCATTTTACGCGCACCCACTGTTTCGTCACCGCGCCAACCAATACGGTTCAGCTCGTCACCAAAGTTTTTGCCCTCTGCATCTTTGCGCGCATAAGCCCAATCTTGGGTATGTACACCGCCAAAAACACCAGACGCCAACATCGGTGGGGCAAACCGTGTGCCCTCTTCGTTTGTCCAGTTTGTCACCACAATCGGATGTTTGGTTTTGATATTCAGGTCATTTAATGTCCGTAGGATTTCAAGGCCACCCAACACCCCCAGAATCCCGTCGTATTTACCGCCCGTTGGCTGTGTATCCAGATGTGATCCAACATAGACAGGTAACGCATCAGGATCAGCACCAGCCCAAGTTGCAAACATATTCCCCATCTGATCCAAACCCATCGTACATCCCGCCGCCGTACACCAAGATTGAAACAATTCGCGCCCCTCGGCATCTTCGTCCGTCAGCGTTTGTCGGTTATTACCACCCGCGATCCCAGGTCCAATTTTCGCCATCTCCATCAGGCTGTCCCACAGACGATCACCATCAATACGCATGTTTGAATTTAGTTTTGGCATGGTCACTCCTCGGCACCTTTCCTTGACGGAAATAATTTTGACTATATGGTCAAGTATTGTAGCACCTGACCATTCGGTCAAGTTTTTTCTTGGAAGAAATGCAATGCCTGTTGAAACAATGACATTTCGCAAAAAATCTAAGCGATCAGAGAACGAAAAGGCTATTTTATGTGCAGCCGAAAAAGTGTTCGCAGAAGCGGGATATGCCGGTGCCACAACGCAATTGATCGCGGATGTCGCCAGTCTGCCCAAAGCAAACGTTCATTACTACTTCAAAACCAAAGAAGAAATTTACCGCCGCGTCGTCTATAATATCTTTGATATCTGGATGGAGGCGGCATCTGCTTTTGACACAGAGCTTGGCCCCCAAAAAGCATTAAGCCGTTACATCGACAAAAAAATGGATCTTTCACGAAGCCATCCCAATGGATCAAAGGTGTGGGCGGCCGAAATTATGCATGGCGCGCCAATCATCCAAGATTACCTTGAAGGACAGTTAGCGCAATGGTCCCAAGATCGCGCAACCCACATACAACGCTGGATCGAAAACGGCGAGATAGAACCGATTGATCCTGCGCATCTGTTATACATGATTTGGTCGACCACCCAACATTATGCCGATTTTGGGCATCAAATCGAAACTTTGAATGGCGGCACTGCCTACACAGATGAACAATGGCAAGCAGCCAAATTATCCGTTAAAACAATTATATTGAAAGGCGTGGGTCTTTCTCCGATGTAGTAAACTGGGTAAATCATTAAATGGCCAGATCACAATCAACCAAGAAATCAACGCGCATCCAGCGCCAAAAGAATACTCTAATTTTAGAAGCAGCATTGGATGTTTTTTCTGATTTTGGTTTTCGCGGCTCTACGATTGATATGATAGCCAATCGGGCGGGTCTGTCCAAGCCAAATATCCTGTACTATTTTGATAACAAAGAAGCGATTCACACCACACTTTTGGCCAAGATGCTAGAAACATGGTTAGAACCATTGCATGAAATAAATGCTGAAAACGAACCCATCGCCGAGATATGTAAGTACATTGATCAAAAGCTAAATATGGCGCGTGATTTCCCACGCGAAAGTAAGTTATTTGCCAACGAAGTTTTGCAAGGTGCTCCACATGTTTTGCCCGACCTACAAGGCGCGTTGAAAGAACTGGTCGCGCAAAAGTCCATGATCATCAACGCTTGGGCGAACGCGGGAAAAATTGCACAGGTCGATCCCCACCATTTGTTCTTTGCCATCTGGGCGACAACACAACATTACGCCGATTTCGATATCCAAGTACGTTCCGTTTTGAATAACAGAGATCCCTTCGAAACAGCGCGGCCATTTTTAAAGACAATGTTCAGCACAATGCTTAAACCCTAACAGGCCCCGCGTTTTGATTTTTCAACAATAGGAAAAGCGCCACAATTGTGAACCCAACGCCGATCAAGTCCGTGGCCGATGGGGCATTCCCACCCAATGCTAATTGCCAAACAATGACCCAACTTGGCGTCAGGTATGTATGGGCCATCACTTTAACAGACGGCAAACACAATGCCGCATATTGGATCAACGAAAACGTAGCCGCGCTTGCTAAAACGGCAAGATATAAAATGACTGCCCAATCCAGCGGGCGAACCTCTGCAAAGTTGGTATTCATGACATCAGCAAAGGCAAATGGAATGGTAACCAACAACGCACCCACAGTTATCACAAAGGTGTAAACAAGAGGCGGTTCATCACGATTAAGTTTACGCACCAATGGCACATACAGCGCATAAAATGACATTCCAACCAAAAACAATAACTCGCCTCGCCCAATTTGGAATTCCAACAATTTTTGAAAATCGCCCTCAAAGATCACCCAAATCGCACCAACAGTCCCCACAAGCAAAGCGATAAGCATGCGAAACGTAATCTTTTGACGTAAAATCAAATACCCAAACAAGCCGCTGATAAACGGCGCCATGGTGAATTCGACAGACAATGAAATTGCCGGCGATGTTTTTAAGGCTTCGAACATCAGGATGAAGTACAAGGCCAAACACGCCCCTAACACAATATACCGCCACGGTGCCCTAAATGACGCGCGACACAGTGGTTGCGTGACAAGGATGATCCCACCCAAGAATAGCGCCGTGATCGCAAGTCGAATAACCGTAACCACAATGGGGGACACGCTATCCGCGATCAAAGCCCCAAGCGCGAATGATCCCGCAACAAGTGCGGAAAAACAAAGCATCGCAAGATGACCCTTTAATTCACGGGTCATCTGACTGCTCTACTCAGCGGCAATGACACTTGGGTTATTGGGATGCGTCGTCCAATCGCCATGCTCTTTCTCCACAACTTTTCCCGTACGTGGATCAATCTTACCTGGTTCTTGCTCGACCATCGTAATGCAGTTTTCAACAGGACACACTTCGACACACAAATTGCACGCAACACATTCCGCATCAATAACACTAAAGATGCGATCCTCTGACATTGCAATTGCTTGGTGGGACGTATCTTCACATGCGGCAAAACAGCGACCACAACTGATGCAATCATCCTGATTGATTGATGCTTTGGTGACATAATTCAAATTCAGATATTGCCAGTCAGTTACGTTTGGCACGGCCATGCCCACAAAATCATCCATGGATGTGTGACCTTTTTCGTCCATCCATTGGGACAAGCCGCTGATCATCTCTTCGACCACCTTGAAGCCATAAGTCATGACAGCAGTACAGACCTGCACGTTACCACACCCAAGCGCCATATACTCCGCCGCATCGCGCCATGTTGTGATCCCACCAATGCCAGAGATCGGCAAATTGGCCGTTTCTGGATTACGTGCAATCTCCGCAACCATATTCATCGCAATTGGCTTAACCGCGGGGCCGCAATATCCGCCATGCGTACCCTTGCCATCAATCGTTGGATTTGGTGCCATAATATCTAGGTCAACCGAAATGATTGAATTGATCGTATTGATCAATGAAACCGCATCCGCACCCCCTGCCAGAGCCGCCGCCGCTGGCTTGCGAATATCCGCGATATTTGGCGTCAATTTCACGATAACTGGCTTTGAATAATACTGCTTACACCAGCGCGTAACCATTTCAATATACTCAGGAACCTGCCCCACGGCTGCCCCCATACCGCGTTCGGCCATGCCATGCGGGCAACCAAAATTCAACTCAATCCCGTCCGCACCGGTTTCTTCAACAAGCGGCAAAATTGCCTTCCATGCATCTTCTTCACAGGGAACCATCAGTGACACAATAATTGCGCGATCTGGATAATCCGCCTTCACACGCTTAATTTCATCAAGATTCTTATGCAGATCACGATCGGTGATCAGCTCGATGTTATTCATCCCTAAAACGCGACGATCAGCACCGTGGATCACGCCGTAACGCGGCCCATTCACGTTCACAACAGGTGGCCCCTCAGAGCCAAGTGTTTTCCAAACAACCCCCCCCCATCCAGCTTCAAATGCGCGGCGCACATTGTACTCTTTGTCCGTTGGTGGAGCCGACGCCAACCAGAACGGGTTCGGTGATTTAATGCCAATAAAATTACTTGTAAGATCTGCCATAGTATTACCCTTCTTTCCTGTTCTAGCCTAAAAATACTGTGTTAATATCAATCGCCGCATCGCGACCTTGTGCAACCGCAGTGACTGTCAAATCGTCACCACCCGTGGCGCAATCACCACCTGCCCAAACCTTGGCCATGCTGGTGCGCCCATTTTCGTCAACCTCGATTTTCCCATCAGACAAGGTTAACGCATCTGGTGCCCCTGTCAGGTTCTGTCCGATTGCCTTGAAAACTTGATCCGCAGCCAGATGGAATATTTCGCCAGTTGGTTGTAACTTGCCATCCACTGTTTGCGTGTATCCAAACTCTACACTCAAACCATCCCCGTCTTTCAAAACCCGCAATGGCTGCGCATTATAAATAATCCGTACGCCTTTGGATGTCGCCAGCTCTTGTTCATAAACCGAGGCACTCATTTTCTCTTTGCCGCGACGGTATACCAACGCCACATCTTGTGCGCCCAACAACTTACTTTGCACAGCAGCATCCACCGCCGTCATACCACCACCAATCACAACCACATTACGACCGATTTTAACCTGCCCCAAATCCGTGGCTTGGCGTAGGTCGGAAATGAAAGAAACGGCATCATCAACATTTACCAAATCCTCTCCTTCGCATCGCAGCGCGTTCACACCCGACAATCCCATACCAAAGAAGATTGCATCGTAATCCAATTGCAATTGATCCATGGAAATTCCGTTCCCAATGGCCTTGCCATATTCAATTTTAATTCCGCCAATCGATAACAACCAATTCAGTTCTTTTTGTGCAAATCCATTTACAGATTTATACGCAGCAATCCCAAATTCGTTCAACCCACCACCCTTTTGGCGTGCTTCAAAGATTGTCACATCATGGCCATATGTGGCCAACTTATGCGCACAGGCTAATCCTGCGGGACCCGCGCCAATCACGGCAACGGCTTTACCTGTGGGTGCCGCACGTTCAAACGGGTGTGCATCTTGTGACATTAAACGGTCGGTTGCAAATCGCTGCAGGCGGCCAATTTCAACGGGATTACCCTCAGCCACTTCGCGCACACAAACCTCTTCGCACAGCGTTTCAGTTGGGCAAACACGCGCGCACATTCCACCCAAAATATTCTGAGAGAATATCGTCTTGGCCGACGCTTCCGCTGTTCCTGTCGAAATTTGGCGAATAAACATTGGAATATCAATTGATGTAGGACAAGCCGTCATACACGGTGCATCGTGGCAAAAATAACAACGATCCGCCGCAACTAATGCCTCATGTTCAGACAAAGGCGCATGTAGATCATCAAAATTATTTGCTAATGCCTCGGCATCAAGACGACTGGAAACAATGCCAGATGTCGATGTAGAATACGTCATTCATCTCTCCCACTAATTGTGTATCTATGAATGAGGCTACACCCAGTTATAAAATTTATCAAATGGTAAATTTTTTTAATATGCAACTCCACAAGGGTGCTGTCAGGTTAACTCTAACTCGCCTCAAAATAACATCTGCAAAAATGGGAGACGCAATGCCTCCGATAGACACTTTACATCAGAACGCTATTTACGCACTGCCCCGGCATAGCCAGTGGTCCCCAAATTAGTCGTCTAGATACCGTTTTCTTTCTTCTGCCATCATCTCAGCGTACTCTGGCATATCATCTGGGACCGGCGCGGGCTCTGATCGTGACAGCGTTATGCCCATGACTTGAAGCTGCTTAAACCCCAAATAGTAGGGTTTCCACCATTTAAGGGCTATCGGAACAGTAACATTCAACATGAATGCTGCACTCATTAATGTGTAGAATTGGCTCGTATCGATAATTTTATTTTGAACAAAAGCTATGTTGATCACAATGAAAGCGAGTTCCGCCCTCCCCAACATACCAAATCCAATCATTACACCTTCATGCCATTCGTATCCTCCTGTAAAGCGCGCGGCCAGACAAGCTGACACAACTTGGAAAATCAAAACAGTGGCGAACAGAAATAACGCTGCGGGCAAGGCCATCAACATAATTTCTACGTCAAATATCAACTTACCGCCAAGATTTACAAAGAAAATTGGTCCAAAAATCGTGAATGCGATATGATTAATAACATGAGAGGCCTCGTGAAATTTATCGTCTCGTTCTTCTTCCTCGACGATCTCGCCTTCTGCATTTTTAGTTTTCTTCACTTTCTTATGGACGAAATAATCGGCGTGAAGAAATAGACCAGCAAAGTAGGCGCCAATAGCTGGATGAAACCCAAGTAGATGAGCAACCACGCCAGCGAACATCGCCATAAACAGCATTATCAGTGGTGTGAATTCACCAGAATGCACCATCAAAAAATTTCGAGCGCCAACTTTAGAAGCCCATCTGCTATATCTGTGGTCAAGCTTTTGATATATGGTCGCGTTGAGCGGAAGTACTTTAGGACTATTTTCGGGAAATGCTATAAGTCCTAAGAATAGTGTTATCCCAAAGAATATGATTACCTTGCCGACGATCAAAAGAATCCCACTTAAGCTCACCGCCTCACCCTGAGCACCACCAGAACTAGCAAGAATAACAGGGATCATAATCGCCACACCAACCAGTGATAAAACGTCATCAATTACCGCAGCGGTCATAATGCCAGTAGCTGCAGTCGATCGATGCATGAGGTCGCCCCGCAGGCTCATCATCGTCAAGCTAACTGCCGTGGCGGTCATCGTCAGGCCCCACAACATCGCCGAGTTGTGATCGTAGCCAAAAAGTGCAGCTGAGCCGTAACCCGCGATAAACGGGAAGGCAGCGCCAATCAAAGCCACCCCCATACTTCGCTTGAGCCCCTGCGAGAACCTGCCAAGGTCCTCTTCGAGCCCAAGCGCAAACATAATGAAAAGAATTCCCCACTCGCCAATGGTATCAAGAAACTCGTTGTGTTCGGGTAGAAGGCCAAAATTTGTAAGAACGGCACCAGCTACGATAAACCACAGCACATCCACGGTGCGCGTTGCCTTGCTGATCAGTTTGGAAATCACAACAACGGCAAAAATTATGGCTGAATATTCCCATATTGAAAGACCAATTGTTGCTTGCATGCCTGTTCCTCCCCGTCGGCTGAATTACTTATACTCATGGATCGAGCACAAGCCTATTTGGATGTCCCAAAGTACCACAGTAGGAATTCCTCAAAATTTTGTCGTTTGTGAGCGCACATAATAGCTGAAAGCAAGCCATTGATCCCGCCTATTAGAGTTTACAGGTCTCAATCGCGGATGCAAGGATTGCCTAATTATTTGCGTTTCAATTTCACTGTCGGCAAGCGGTAGAGATTGCTGTTTTGAAAAATAGCAAGAATTTTAATCTCATCAACCAAAATTTCGGATGCACTACGCGGCCGTCAAGTTTATCTTACACCGCAATTAATCCCATTCGACGTCAAAGTACGTAACAATATCTCTGATGTCGCGACCATTCAAAAGCTGTGCCTTGATACCTTGTAACTGCATTGCAAGTTTCGCAGTCTCCTCCAACTCTTCCGCTGCATTACAAGCGGCTTCTATATCTTTGCCCGCTGTAGATATGTCGTTACTCGCGGGACCTTTCCATTAGCCTCCCATTTTTGGGAAGAAGGAGATGTTCATGAACAGGGATCAACGCGAGACACAGCGCAAGTTGCGGATACCCGCGTCTTTGAATACACCTGCGACACCACCCACGAATGTTTGCACCGCACCGCCGAACCATTTGTCTGACAACTGCTCTTCAACACTTGGGAATTTCATCGTTGCAATCGCAGCGCGTGCGCCGGCCATATCCATGCCTGCCTCTTTTGCAATAATGGTCAACATTTCGTCGCCACCCTACCCCCTTCCCCGCAGTTTGGCCGTGAATTGATTATTGAACACCGTGGCAAACTTTTTGTGTTTCCCCAAAAACGTTTCAATCTAGGGGCTATTCACACTTCTGGCGGGGTTTTTGATGAACATCTGGCCCCTTTTGAATTTCCAAAAAAAACAGGCGGGCTGTGTGCCCGCCTGTCTGGGTCGTGAAATCAACGTCGCGATCAGCTCGCGTGATCATCGCCGATTGTTACGGTCGCTTCCATGCCCGCGGCACGGTGGCCGGGCACGTTACATGCAATGATAAGCTCTTCCTGCTCACCACTGAATGTCCAAACCAGCTCTGAGGCTTCATCTGGCGCAAGCAGGCGCGCGTTTGCGTCCACGTGCATCATGCCAGCTTCCAGCATGCGGTCGTGCCGCAAGACGCTTGTGGTTATCATGCCCGCCTTCCTCATCGCTTTCATCTCCTGCTCATGGGCTTTCTGAGTCTCTTCAGTGCCGATAGCAAATTCATGCACAGCGCGGCCAGTATTTTTCAACACGAACTTGACTGTCTCGCCTCTTTCGAAAGAATAGTTGTCTGGGGTGAAATACATCTCACCCATGTCAACTTCGATCACTTGGTCAATATGCGACACATCGCCAGCCTGACCGAATTCGGGTAGATCACTGTGTTCTGGGTCGGCCAGTGCAGCCGAGGCACCAAACATCATAAGCGGGATCAAAACGGCACCAGCCGCGCGAGTTGGAAATGTAGTCTTCATCGAAAGTTCCTTTTCATTTCATTTCAGCTATATAAATGACCAACCTACGGGGCGTGTCTAAGACTTTTTTAGAACACTTTCTCGAATCGAGACCGCTGATCACCTGTAGCTGACTGCTTGTTATACCCATAGAGATCAACGTCTTTGAGATAGATCAATTTAGAGGGAAAAATCATCAATCGCAGCAAGTATTCCGACGCAATGAACAGCGATCAGGGCAGGCAGTTCACAGGTTTTGAATGGGCGCAGGCGCTGAAGGATGTGAGTGTAAAGATATCCATGGATGGCAAGGGGCGTTGGATTGACAATCGCATGATCGAACGGCTTTGGCGTTCCCTTAAGTGTGAATGTATATATTTCAACTGAATAGCCACGTTCCGTTATTTGTTTGATAGCATCAACCTTAAAGTCATCTGTGAAATGTGGTCGTGTCATTGAGTTCTCCTTGCCTCGTTTTTAGGGGACAAGGTGTCTACAATTCTAGGGGCTATTCAAATTCCCTCTACACTTCTCATCTAACCTATCCTCACAATCTTAGCATTATCGCCAGCCACAAACCCCGACCAACGATCCATCAACACCCTACGGCGCTCCAACAAATTAGACCGCGCATAGCTCGCTCAACATCTGAACTCACTTTATGCGCTAATGACATCTCTGCCACCTCACGCGGTACATTCACGCGCTTGGTTCAGCGTGACAACATCCGCGCCTCCCAATCCAAAGTCAGTACGAAGCGGTGCGCCTTTCTTATTCTTCTGGCCTTTGACAACCACCCGAACAATCCAACGCCGCGCCCCAATGGGATCAACAACCAGATACAGGCCAGTCCCATCCCCATGGCGCCCCGCGCCAAGGTTCTCCACCAGCTTCTTTGTTAGCTTGCCGCTTAATGTCGCCATTCAAAAATGGCACATTTTCTACCACTCAAGGAAAGAAGACAGGCATAAGTGAATGAAAGCCAACAAAAAGAATAACGCCTAAATACGTCTATTTTACATGACTTAAAGCCATTCAAAGCAATCGTTCAGAATTGTGCCAAAAGGGTAAGTGGCGGAGAGACAGGGATTCGAACCCTGGGAACCTCGCAGTTCAACGGTTTTCAAGACCGCCGCATTCGACCACTCTGCCACCTCTCCGTGCCATAAACGGGGTCGATCCGTTAGGCGTTTCCTAAATCGAACAATCAAAGGAAGCAAGCCAAAAGAATGCGCAAACCGACGCCTATTAGATTTTTTTTGCGTAACAACGTACTTCCCTGCGCGATCATATTTGTTTAAGGTTCCATTAAGCCGAAAAATAAGCGGCAAATCGTGATTTCGAAACTCCCGAAACCACGCAGCAGGAGTAAGATTGTGATCAGCAACTATTTTACCAAATACATTGGACGCACTGCTATGATTGGCAGTGCTGCATTCCTTCTTGTCGGTTGTGAAGAAACAAGCCCCTTGTTTCAAAATCAGTCAAAAAACAACGAAAGTGTGCCACAGGCAGCAACCAAATTCTCTGAAAGAGATGTTGAAGCGCCGCAAGTTTTCCAGAAAACTGCAAAAGCATTGTGGGATGGGCGTCCATCTTTGGGCGGTGTTTGGGTTGCGCATCCTGACAATAAAAAGCCAGAACGTGTTATCATCCGTAACAAGGCGAATGGTAAATCAGTTATCGGGGCTGTTTTTAATCGCGAACGCAGCTTACCTGGTCCAGCATTTCAATTATCTTCGGATGCCGCAGTTGCGCTTGGCGTCCCCGCAGGCAGCACAACGGAAATTTCTGTAACGGCCATGCGAGTAGAAAAAACACCCATCATTAAAAAATCGAAGGCCCCAAAACAGGCTCCAAGTGAGGATATTGCCACCGCCACGTTAAAAACGTTGGACGCGACGAAAGAGCCCGCAACGAAGCCTAAAAAAATCAGCAAGTGGAAAGCTCGCCAACTGGCTAATGCTGCTAAAAAGAGCGCGAAGGCCACCGGCGAAATTTCAACAAGCGCGGTTCCAAAGCCTCCTTTGAAACCCACAAGAATACAGGCAAAAAGTGATGCCAAAGCAGTAAGCAAGCCAACAAAGCAAGCCGCTAAGCCTAAACCAACCGTCGTCGAAAACTCGAAAACGGCGCCGAAACCAGTCCAAGCAGGGAAATTTGCGCAACTCGGATTGTTTAGTGTCGAGAGTAATGCCAAGGCAACATTAGCTAACGTCAAAGCAAAAGGTCTGTCCGCGAAAATCGTCACAGGCAATTCAAATGGTAAAAAGTACTATCGCGTACTGGCAGGCCCAGCAGTCAATGCCAGTGAAGAAGCAAAAATTCTGGGTATTGTGAAATCCATGGGTTTCACGGATGCCTATCTTGTAAAGGGTTAATAAATGATATTTTTTGGTAAAGTCACCGCTCTTGTGGTCGGCATGTTGATGGCGGGGCAGGCTTTCGCGTTCGAGACACTGGCCGCTTCAGCAATGGTTGTGGATCAAACCACGGGAACCGTTTTATTGGCCAAGGATGCCGATCGCCCCCTACCGCCCGCATCCATGTCAAAACTGATGACGTTACTTATGATTTTCGAAGCATTGCGCGATGGCCGTGTTACCATGGAAACCAAGTTTTTGGTATCTGAACGCGCGACAAAACGGGGTGGCTCCACCATGTTTTTGCGCGCAGGTGAACGTGTGGCCGTGCGTGACTTAATCCAAGGGATCATCGTACAATCAGGCAATGATGCCTGTATCACCATTGCCGAAAATTTGGCCGGTACCGAAGATGCATTCGCAGAACAAATGACCACACGTGCCGCAGAATTGGGCATGTCAGCATCCACGTTTGGAAATTCTTCAGGTTGGCCAGACCCCAGACAACGCATGAGTGCGCGTGATTTGGTATTTTTGGCCAATGTATTAATAACTGAATTTCCTGAGTATTACCCATACTTCTCTCAACGCTCATTCACGTGGGATGGCGTCACACAAGCCAACCGAAATCCATTGCTATCACTGGGCATCGGTGCGGATGGTCTAAAAACGGGTCACACAGCAGAGGCTGGGTTTGGTCTGGTTGGGTCAGCGAAACAAGGCGATCGGCGTATTATTTTTATGATTTCCGGATTAGATTCAGAAGCAGCGCGCGCATCCGAAGGTGAAAAATTGACCAACTGGGCGTTTCGTCAATTCGCCAGCAAAGAATTGTTCAAATCAGGCACCCGTATCGCCACCGCAGATGTATGGCTCGGTGACCAAGATACATTGGGCTTGGTCGCCCAAGACGATATCTCTGGACTATTTCCGCTTGCCTCATTGGATAACGTGAAGATCGAGGTGAATTATGACGGCCCAATAGAAGCACCAATAAAAAAAGGCTCGCGTGTTGCCACGTTGACAGTCTCAGCGCCTGACATGGAAACCAAAGAGCACCCTCTGGTCGCTGAAAATGACATAAACAAAGGCTCCATTGTCAAACGTGTGATCGCAAGCGCCGAATTGCTAAGCAACGATCTGTTGGGCGGTAAATTGTGGTTTAATAACTGACGATGGCCGCCGGCTTGTTCATCACTTTTGAGGGTATTGATGGGTCTGGAAAATCGACCCAATCTGAAATGCTGACAACAAGCCTGCGTGACATGGGACATAACGTGGTGAAAACCCGCGAACCAGGCGGCAGTGCGGGTGCAGAGATGATCCGCTCTTTGTTAGTTTCTGGCGACATTAACCGTTGGTCACCCGAAACTGAAATTTTATTATTCACCGCCGCACGGCGTGATCACTTGGAAAAAACCATTCAACCTGCCTTGGATGCAGGACAGGTTGTCATCAGTGATCGCTATGCAGATTCTACGCGGGTTTATCAGGGCGTTGCCCGCGCAGATTTACGCGGCACTGTCGATCAATTGCACAACATTATGATCGGCAAGGAACCTGATCTTACTTTCATTATTGACGCCGACCCAGAACAATCCTTATCGCGCGGTTTGGCACGCGATTCTGGCGAAGATCGGTTCGAGGAATTTGGCCTATCTTTCCAAAAATTATTGCGCGCAGGCTTCTTGGATTTGGCTAAATTCGCGCCAGATCGATGCCATGTCATCGATGGAATGCGCGCGCGCGAAGACGTTGCAATCGACATCCTGACGATCATTTTGGCACGTTTAACATGAGCGACGAAATCGCACAATCAGATCGCCGGACCGGCGCAGAACATCCTCGCCACACTTATTCCTTATATGGCCACGATGCGTCACAAGCAGAATTTCTGACTGCCTATAATTCCGATCGTTTACACCATGCATGGATGATCACAGGGCCACAGGGCATTGGCAAAGCCACCCTTGCATGGCGCATCGCACGATTTTTATTGTCGCAGCCTGAAAAAGGGGGCATGTTTGACGCCTCTCCTGCGGATACGCTGGACGTATCCTCCGACAACCCAGTGGCACGACGCATCGACGCCTTGGGCGAACCGTGTTTATATCTGGCCAGGCGCCCATGGGACGAAAAGACCAAGAAGCTAAAGCAAAACATTACGGTCGACGAAATTCGTAAACTCAAAAGTTTTTTCAACCTCTCTGCCTCCGATGGAGGCTGGAGGGTGGCGATTATTGATGCGGCTGACGAAATGAACACTGCCGCCGCCAATGCTTTACTAAAAGTATTAGAGGAGCCACCCGAAAAGGTTTTGATCCTGCTGATTAGCCACCAGCCATCGCGCTTGTTGCCAACCATCCGGTCGCGTTGCCGTACATTGCGCTGTGGATCATTGAAACCCGACGACCTTGGTGCCGCCTTGGCACAGGCAGGATATGAAACCCAATCGGAAATCCAAACCGTCAGTATTTTGGCCGATGGATCGGTCGGCGCATCCATCGCATTAATTTCAAGCGAGGGTGCAAACTTGTATCGCAACATCGTCGATATGGCTGTTCAAGCGCCCCGCATGGATAGACAAGCAATGCAATCCATGGCCGACGCCTGTGTTGGTAAGACAGCAACTGAACATTATGACATGACCCTGCGCCTGTTCGCACAATTCGTTGCGCGTTTGGCAAAATTCGGCGCAATGCAACCCAGTGATTTTCAAGAGGCCGTCAGCGGCGAAGCCCTTATTTTGTCAAAATTGGCACCAAATGCAAATGCGGGACGAAAATGGGCAGGCTTTCTTCAATCCTTAACAGCGCGCGCAGGTCACGCCCGTGCCGTCAACCTTGACCCTTCCTCGGTGATCCTAGATATGTTGATGACATTCGAAGAAATCGCGCGGGCTTGACCGCGAAAGGCACACCATGACCAACCCAATCATCGTTGACAGCCACTGCCATTTGGATTTTCCTGACTTCGACGGCGAAATCCCCGCACTGATCGAGCGGGCGGGCGCGGCGGGTGTGGGGCGGATGGTTACGATTTGCACCCGCCTGTGCAACGAACCGTCCGTACGAGCAATCGCAGAGGCGTATGATGCGGTTTATTACGCGGCAGGAACCCACCCGATGTCAGCGGCAGAGGAACCGATGGCAACCGTCGATCAATTGGTCGAAATTGCCCATCACCCCAAAATGGTTGGCATTGGTGAAACCGGTTTAGATTACCATTATACCGCTAACAGTGCAGAGGTTCAAAAACAATCCTTGCGCATCCATATTACCGCCGCGCGGGAAACGGGTTTGCCCCTTATTATCCACGCACGCGCGGCAGATGATGACATGATAAACATCCTGCGCAGTGAACATGCCAAGGGCGCCTTTGGATGTGTGATGCACTGCTTCTCTTCGTCCGCCGAATTAGGTCGTGCGGCATTGGATTTGGGGTTTTATTTGTCGATGTCCGGCATCGCGACATTCAAGAAAAGCCAAGAGTTGCGCGACATCTTTGCCAATGCTCCAGTTGACCGCATTTTGGTCGAAACCGACAGTCCGTATTTGGCCCCGATGCCTTATCGCGGCAAGCGTAACGAACCTGCCTATACCGCCCACACCGCCCAAGTTGGCGCAGAGATTTTCAACATGGAATACGCAGAATTCGCACATCAAACGACGCAGAATTTTAATACGCTATTCAGCAAGGCAGCCCTGTAATGGCAGAGTTGCGTTTCACAATTTTAGGCTGTGGATCATCAGGTGGTGTGCCGCGCTTGGGTGGCAATTGGGGTGCCTGTGATTCCAGTAATTCACGCAACAGTCGCATGCGTTGTTCGCTGTTAATTCAGCGGTTTGAAGACAACGGCGTCACGTCCGTATTGATCGACACATCACCAGACATGCGAAGACAGTTGTTGGATGCAAAAATCGGCGCATTAGATGCGGTTGTTTACACGCATGAACATGCCGACCATTTACATGGTTTGGATGACTTGCGAATGATCGTTCTAGCCATGAAAAAACGCTTGCCTGTGTATGCCGCTCCGCGTGCCAAGAATATGATATTGCAACGCTTTGGATATGCATTTACTGCGCCCGCAAACAGCCCCTATCCGCCAATTTTGGACATGCATGATTTGGGTGACGAATTAGCGGTGAACGGCGCTGGTGGTACCATTAAAATCACAACATTTGACGTTGTACATGGGAACATGGATGTTCGCGCAATTTGTGTGAACAACGTCTTGTATACGCCTGATATTTCTGCATTTAGGGGCGACCCAGCAAATGACCTTGCAGAAATTGATTGTTGGATTTTGGACAGCTTACGTTACAAAGAACACCCAAGTCATGCTAATGTGGAACAGGCCCTGAAATGGATTGAAACCTATTCCCCAAAACGTGCGATTTTAACCAACCTGCACATTGATTTAGATTATGATATTTTAAACGGCGAAACGCCGCAAAACGTGAGCCCCGCACACGACGGATTACAGATCAACCTAAAGGTTTAATCATGTTCAGCATCTTCATTACTGTGCTGCCCGTATTCTTGATTATCGGCGCAGGTTACGCGACAATGTGGCGTCGCTTGATGGCTGAAGATGCAATTGATGCACTGGCAAAATTCGCCCAACAATTTGCCATTCCAGCCCTGCTGTTTTTGGCGGTGGCGCAGTTGGATTTAAAGGCCTATTTCAACGTCCCTTTATTCGCTACATATTACATCCCTGCCCTGTTTATTTTCATTATCGGTGCGTTCACGGGTTATCTGTTTTTCAAACGCACGCCTGCGCAATCTGTGGCCGTCGGGTTCACCGCATTATTTTCCAATATGATCCTGCTTGGCCTGACGATCATGGAACGTGCATATGGAACTGCAGCTCTGTTCACCAATTATGCTTTGGCGTCTGTGCATGTCTTGTTTTGTTATATTATCGGCATCACCTGTATGGAGGTTGTACGTGCAGACGGGCATGGAGCGATGTCAATAATCACGACTGTTTTTAAGGCCATTTTCCGTAATTCTTTGGCGCTTGGATTGATCCTTGGATTTGCCTTCAATTTCAGCGGGCTTTCCATGCCAGATACATTAAATGTAGCGTTAGAAATGGTGGCAAGAAGTGCGTTGCCCGTCGCGTTATTCGCGCTAGGTGGCGTCTTGTATCGCTATAAATTGAGCAGTAATTTACCCGAGGTGGGTGCTGTGGCAGTGATTAAATTGATGCTGTTTCCCGCGTTGGTTTACGTGATGGGAACCTATGTTTTTGACCTTCCAATTGGCGTGCGAAATTCAGTAGTTGTGATCGCCGCAATGCCGCCAGGGATTAACACATACATCTTTGCCAGCATGTATAATCGCGCCCAACAAACAGCGGCCACATCGGTCGTTATTTGTACGGGGCTAAGCGTGTTTACAATCACGGCATGGTTGGCATTTTTAGGCTAAAATAACGATGCACAACTGATGTACAATCTAGGCACAAACTGTGACGGATTAAAAAGGCAGCTATGTCGCCATAACTGCCCTCTCAAGAATGTAATTAATTTTGTTAACCCGGTGACATACCACGCAAACGTTCCGAACGGCGTCGCAGAAGTTCCAGCGTCGTCAGCAAAACAATCGACATCGCGATTAGGATTGTGGCCACAGCCAGAATGGTTGGGCTGATCTGTTCGCGCAGGCCTGTGAACATTTGCCATGGCAGAGTTTTCTGCCCTGCAGATCCGACGAATAACACCACAACCACCTCGTCGAATGACGTAATGAAAGCAAACAATCCACCTGAAATTACACCAGGCAAGATTAGTGGCATTTGCACCTTGAAGAATGTACGAACCGGCCCCGCCCCCATGTTTGCCGCGGCGCGGCTTAGAGATTTATCAAATCCAACCATTGTGGCGGTAACGGTAATGATAACGAACGGGACGCCCAATACGGCGTGTGCCAAAACAACGCCCAAATACGTGCCTTGAAGTCCGATGCGAGAGTAGAAGAAATACATGCCTGATGCAGAGATAATTAACGGCACAATCATTGGCGAGATCAAGACCGCCATAATGACGCGACGAAATGGAACGTGCGATTGTGACAGGCCGATTGCCGCCAGCGTCCCAAACGAAACCGACAGAACCGTTGCCATGGGTGCAATGCGTAACGAATTTCGCAGGGCGTTTTGCCAATCTTGGTTGGTAAAGAAATCCTGATAGTGTTTCAGTGAAAACCCTTCAGCCTTGAGCGCCAGCATTTCCGGCGTGAACGTAAAGAAGTCTTGGGCGTTAAAACTCAGTGGGATAATCACCATGATCGGGAAGATCAAAAAGAAAAATATCAGCCCACAGATCACACGAAACGAGTAGTACCATGTTTTCTGAAGTGGAGATGCATAGATTGGTAGAGCCATTTTATTTATCCTAACTTCACGTTATCAATGCCAACAAATTTGTCGTAAACCCAATACAGCGTCAAAACCGCGACCAACAGAATTGCACCAAGCGCGGCACCCAAGCCCCAATTCAAGCTGCTTGAGATGTGGTAAGCGATACGGTTCGAGATAAAGACACCCTTGGTACCACCCACGATTTCGGGGGTGATATAATAGCCAATCGCCAAAATGAAACACAGGATTGAACCCGCGCCAATGCCGGGAATACTTTGTGGAAAATACACGCGGCGGAACGCTGTAAAATCATTTGCACCCATGGATTTCGCTGCGCGCATATAGGTCGGTGGAATTGTTTTCATCACAGAAAACAGCGGCAAAATCATAAACGGCAACAGGATGTGCGTCATCGCAATGACGGTACCCGTGACATTGTTAATAAGTTCAAGGCGATTATCGTCAGCGACGATGCCAACCCAAACAAGAAAATCATTGATGACGCCCTGTTGTTGTAACAATACTTTCCATGCGGACGTGCGCACCAACAGTGATGTCCAGAACGGCAGCAGTACCAAAATCATCAGCATATTGGATGTCCGCAATGGCAATGTTGCCAGCAAGAATGCGATGGGATAACCCAACAAGATACACATCAAGGTGATTGTCAGGCTCATCTGCAACGTGCGTACAAACAGCGTGAAATAGATTTTTTTATCCTCTGAGACCTGCTCGATACCTTCCGAACCGCGCGTCAAATCAGCAGCTGCCAAGAAGTAGCCATCGGTGTACTTGGTTGAAAATCTCTGAATCGTGTTCCAAACCGTTGGATCCACCCATTTTTTATTCATTCCCGCAAATGCTTCTTTGAACGAGGGGGTATTTTCCATGTCGAGTTTCTTAATCGCACGGCCTGTTTGTCGAAACAGTGATGAAATCCCAGTTTGTTCGTAATTCAGACGTGACCCCAGTTTGGTATGCAATTTACCTTCGACCGCGATTTTAAGATCGCGTGCAAGTGCGGCATAAACAGCCTCTTCGGGGGCTTCGCCAGTGGTTGCATCCCAGCTTTTCAACTGCTGAACTGTTTCAGGCAAGGTATCTTTGACGATGCTGTTTTCTACTGAACGAAATAACATATCCGCAATCGGTGCAATGAAAGTCAACAGAACGAAAAGCAGGAGCGGCGCAATTAATAACAGGGCGCGAATTTTTTGTCTGCGTAGAGAGCGGGCCAAGCTAGATTTTAGCGAGGTACCATCATTGGCGAGAACTGTTTCGGTATTGCTCATGATTTTGGGTCTATCCACTGAAATGGAACGGCGCGGGAAAATCCCGCGCCGAAAGTATTAATTATTTAGCTAACCATGCTTGGAATTTAGCATCGATGTCATCACGGTAATCTGCCCAGAATGAGTAGTTATACAGGAATGTATTTTTCGCATTGTTAGGATCTGTTGGCATATGTGGTGCCATGTCGATACCCAATGTTGCGTGCTTACCAACCAATGGTGCAGAAGACAGACGTGCAGGACCATACGAGATATACTTCGCTTGGTCAGCCAAACGTTGTGTATCTGTTGCGAACATTACGTAATCCAATGCGCGTGCTTTACGCTCGTCTGACAAGCCTGCTGGAATGATCCAACCGTCAAGGTCAAACACTTGTGCATCCCACAACATAGCAACGTTTTGTTTTTGCTCTTCGATCAGGGCAAACAAACGACCATTGTATGTAGAACCCATGATCACTTCGCCATCAGCCAACAGTTGTGGTGTATCCGCACCAGCAGACCACCAGATTACGTCGTCTTTGATGGTGTCCAACTTGGCGAATGCTTGTGCTTGGCCTGCGTCAGTTGCCAGAACATCATAAATGTCTGCTTTTGCAACGCCGTCACACATCAGTGCCCATTCCATGTTGTTGATTGGGCGTTTTTCCAATGAACGCTTGCCCGGATACGCGGCCGTATCGAATACTGAACAAACAGATGTTGGTGCAGTCGCGCCAACCAAATCTTTGCGGTAACCGAATGTTGTTGAGTAAACGATTTGTGGAATAAAGCAGTCTGAAACCAGCAGATCGCCAAAATCAACAGATGCTTTTGTGCCATCTGGTGCGTCTGCCAATTGTGTATCAGCATCGATTTCCATCGCCAAGCCTTCGTCGCACAAACGGATCGCATCAGATGCAACAACGTCTACAACATCCCATGTTGTGTTGCCTGCTTCGGCCATCGCGCGCAACTTAGCAACTGCTTCCGCAGAGCTTTCGTCGTTGATGATGTTTACACCAGTTTTGGCTGAATATGGGTCGTGGTAAGCAGCTTTTTGTGATGCAGAATACGCACCACCCCAAGATACGATTGTCATGTCTTGTGCCAGGGCAGCCGTTGCAGTCATTGCAAATGCCGCACCGCCAAGCATTACTGTTGTTAATTTCATTTTAATCTCCATGTTTTTATTCCCGGTATTATTACTGCGATCGGCATCGGGTTCAGCCCAGCGCATTTTGTAGGCGTTTATGCATCTAACGCCCGACAATCCTCTTTGGCCCACGAAACAGTTGTCTTTTCGCCTTTGACCAAGTGTTTGTGCCCTGCCGCGTTTGGAACTTTAACGATGAATTCATCGTTTCCGTGCACTTCCATGCGACAACGAATGTGATCACCAAGATAGATCAATTCCTTGACCAATGCGTCGGTGGTATTTTTTGTTTTAGCACCGCCCAAGTTGACCCGTTCAGGACGGATCGACAAGGTTGTGCGGTCGCCCACATTGCCACAGTTTACGGCCAATGCTTCGGTCATTGCGCCATTGTCCAATTTGACCGTTGCCGTTTTACCTTTGACGGCAGCAACTGTGCCAACCAGCTTGTTATTTTCACCAATGAACTGTGCCACGAACGAGTTTTCGGGGCGTTCGTACAGATCATCAGGGCTGCTTAATTGTTGAATGCGGCCATCCTCAAAAACGGCAACACGATCCGACATTGTTAACGCTTCGGATTGGTCATGGGTGACGTAAACAACCGTAATACCCAGACTTTCGTGTAGATGTTTAATTTCATACTGCATGTGTTCACGCAGCTGTTTATCCAATGCCCCCAAGGGTTCATCCATCAGAACCAATTGCGGGTTAAACACCAAGGCACGCGCCAATGCGATACGTTGTTGTTGACCACCAGAGAGCTGCGCAGGGCGTCTACCGGCGAAGTCGCCCATCTGCACCATATCAAGGGCATATTGCACTTTCTCTTCGCGTTCTGACTTGCCCATTTTGCGCACTTCCAATGGAAACGCCAGGTTTTCGCCAACCGTCATATGTGGGAACAGGGCGTAGTTTTGGAAAACCATGCCAATGCCGCGTTTATGCGGTGGAATGTTATTAATGGGGCTTCCATCCAGCCGGATATCGCCATTTGTGGCAGTTTCAAACCCCGCCAACATCATCAAGCATGTGGTTTTGCCCGAACCCGATGGGCCCAACAGCGTCAGGAATTCACCTTTACCAATGCTCAGATTTAAATCTTTAACAACCAGAATTTCGCCGTCATAGCTTTTCTGGACGTGATCGAAGACAACAAAGCCTTCGTCATTATGTGTAGCAGCCAAAATATTCTCCCGTTTGCCCATCATGATCTTTGTCATCTAAGCTCTTTCAGGCTGACCCAAATCGAAATGCATTGCAACGAATTTTTTTACGACGTCGGTTTTCGCATCTTTTACAAAGTAAATATGACGTTAAATCATCGACCTTTACCAGGAACACGAATACATACCACCTATCTTATTTCTTAGGTAAATCGCCTATATTTCCTTGTTGGCCGGGAAATTGACCTACCAGATGGCGTGTTGCGGGATTTACGGCTTCTGATACCAAAATATTGATGACATTATTATCCTTCGCACATGTCGTGGATAATGCTCTTGGGGAAAGGACTGAACCATCAGCATTAGCCACAATCGCCGCTACGCCGAATGTGAAACTGTTCAAACATTTTACGCAACACAGAATCAATGAGGCGTGTAATGAAGTTCACTTTAGTACGATCCCAGATATCAAGTGTCTTTGGTGTCCAGTTAGCCGCCAAGGGAAAAAGTGCGTGTTGAAATAGGGAAGGATCGGGTGATCTATACCTCTAAAAGGGTAAATATCAGCGGCGTGTGGTCAGAAAACTCGTTGATCCACTGATCTTTCTCTGGGTCAGTAAGTTTTTCCGCCCACCCCCCGATTTGCACCTCTGATCCGGCCGCATCTAATATATCAAATTTCAAATGCCGTGCGGCAAAGACATGATCTAATTCTGAAGGTGGGTATTTTGATGCACTTCCGTTGAAAAACGTATGCGGATAAGATTTAATCAACGCATCCATTTTTCGGCTTTTGAATTTGCTTTTCACCACGGTAATCTCGCGATCCATGGGAATGTCATGTTGGTTACGAAAATAATCCATACCCATGGTATTCATGTCCCCCACCACAATAAAATTTGCGTTCGCATCAGAGACCCCGTTCAAGGCACGCTCTGCCTTGTTCAACTCAAGGCGCAGCTTGAATATTTTTTCGAACATGGCATCGCGTAAACCAAACCCCTCGGGGCTTGGCATGCTTTTGAGATGGGTAAATAGAATGGGAACGTGGATGGAACCGCTGCGTACTGTCAATAATGCACCTGGGCGCAGATATGGATTGTTGCGTTTAAATTCATTGCGTTGCGTAAAAAATGCCGTCAGATTATTGCGCACGCCTATCAAAATCTCTTGAGATTGGCGGCCTTCGGTGATGTTAAATGTGTAATCCGGCAATAATTGTGTAAATTTTTCATACACCAACGCGCCTTCGACCTCGGACAAGCCAAAAATATCGGGGGATTGGGCGGCGATGAATTGCGCGACCTTTTCCACACGCTGCAGGCGCAGGGTGCGATTTGTACGATCTTGACCACCACTGCCGTTAAAATGTTCGATATTCCAAGATATGATTTTTAATGGCAACATGGTGATATCCTGCGCAAATCAACCAAATGAAAAGTGAAAATAATCACACATAAAAACAAACTCGGGAATTTGGTGCGGCCGAGAAGACTCGAACTTCCACGGGTCTTACCCCACAGCGACCTCAACGCTGCGCGTCTACCATTCCGCCACGGCCGCACATTAAGGTAGGGCGCGTATATCCAAGGCTTTGCATCTTGTGAAGCACCTTTTGATGGATTGCGAATTTTCATATCACGATCCTAGACGTGCCCCGGAAAACATTCCATAAGCCCCCTATGGTTGACTGGATCACATCACGGGAATTTATCCCCTACCCTGACGCATTGGCACAAATGGAAACGTCTGTGGCTGATCTGATTGCTGGTGGGAATGAGCGTGTTTGGTTGCTGGAACATCCGCCGATGTATACGGCAGGCACCAGTGCAGATAGTGCAGACCTGGTCGATCCCGAACGTTTTCCTGTTTATAAAAGCCAGCGCGGCGGGCAATATACCTATCATGGGCCGGGGCAACGCATTGCTTATGTGATGCTGGATCTAAACAAACGCGGCAAAGATGTGCGCAAGTTTGTTTGGAAGTTGGAAGAACTGGTCATACGCACATTGGCGGAATTTGGAGTGATTGGCGAACGTCGCACGGGCCGTGTTGGCGTTTGGGTCGTGCGTCTTGACAAGCCGTTAAACGCCTTGGGTCAACCCGTCGAGGATAAGATTGCAGCCATCGGTGTACGGTTGCGAAAATGGGTCAGTTTTCATGGGGTTTCGATTAATCTGAACCCCAATTTGTCCCATTATGACGGCATCGTGCCATGTGGGATTGCCGACCACGGTGTGACCTCTTTGCACGACCTCGGTGTTATGATAGATTCACCTAAGCTCGACGCCATTTTTAAGACACAGTTTGATATTATCTTCGCATCCAACATGGAACCAAATTGACAGAGTGTTAAATGTATAGAATGAATAGAATTTTACCCCTCATTTCACTTTCAATTGTCGCGGTAATATTTGCGTGGACGTTGCTGAATGTTGGTTTTACCAGCTCGCCATACGCAATTCCAAAGTCCTTGGACTCCCGATACATTGCTTGGGCAATTATTGCCGCCTTAGTGCTAATGATTTGGTTTCTGCCTGCGCGTACACGGCCAATTTCAAAATTTTTGGTCGTATTTTGGATATTATCCACATTGATCGCCTATCCTTTCGCAATCACAAATTCAATTTTTGGTTTGAATGATATGGAGGCAATTTTAATTTTCTTTAGGGATAATCAGGCGGAAGATATTGCCAAAATCGGCGGGATTAGCTTTTTGACTCCGATCATCGTATCTTTAGTGATCCTTGGGGTATTATGGTTGAGTTCATTCTATTTGATTTCGCGCAAACACCGATTTGACCGCATTGTTTTTAGTTTTGGACTGTTATTTTTGGCGATATCACCCATCACCCAGTTTGTTAAAAATATGTTAATTACAAATGAAATTCAGGTTAACTTCGATTTTGATACAGAAATAAAGCTGGACATCACCGCGCGTCCTGATGTGCAGAAAAACTTGATCGTAATTTACGTGGAAAGCTTAGAGAGAACATACGGAGATATTGATATTTCCTCCGAGGCTTATCGCCCCATTCAAAAAATGGCAGATAATGCAATCGAAGCCGTTAACATACAACAAACCGTCGGCACCAATTTCAGCATCGCCGGCATCGTCGCATCGCAATGCGGTGTTCCCCTAGTCCCCCAAGGATTATCATACGTAATTTTTCAAAAAAGAGCCGAAGGCTCTTTACAAGACTTCCTACCTTCTATGACGTGTTTAGGTGATGTTCTTAACGATGATGGCTACGAAGTTTCCTATTTGAATGGTGCAAGTTTGGACAGATTTTCAAAACGCAGTTTCTTATTGGGTCATGGATATGATCGCGTGACTGGACTAGATGAAATCCCTGAAGAGCGTAAGTTGGGTCGCACAAATGCATTTGGCATGAACGACGCTCTTACCTTTGAACTGGCGCGCGAGGAATACGATCAACTTGTAACATTGGATGATCCATTTGCGTTAACCATACTAACAGTTTCAACCCATGGACCCCTAGGGTTTTTAGATAACAATTGTCCGCCTGTGGAAGGGGCTAGTAGCCAAATTCCTACCGCGATTAGCTGTACGGCAGAATTGTTGGCGGATTTCATTGATTACACCAAATCCAAAAACAACGGACGTGAAACTGAGATTATCGTATTGAACGATCATTTAGCCATGAGAAATACTATGGAGCAGGAATTAAAGGCGACCGCTGATACTCGCCGCAACCTGTTTTTCGTCCAAAACGCATCCGCGCCAAGTGTGATTGACCGTGCCGCGACGCCGTTCGATATTTTCCCTACAATCCTTGACAGTTTGGGGTATGAATTGGCCGATGACCAAGCAAACCTTGGACGAAGCATGTTTCAGAGTAGCAAAAACTTAATCGAACGTTACGGGCCTGATGATTTATACCAGTTACTAAAGGGGAACTACGCATTATCGAAATTTCTCTGGCGTCCAATCGTTGAATAACCATCCTGTGGCCTACTGCCCCGTGATATCCAATACGATCGAGCAACACCCAGAGTAATGCGCAGGGCTGTTTTGCCCGCGTGTCATCAATTCAACCGAAATACCCATTTGACGATCTGACATACCGTCCGAACATTTGCGTTTTTCAATGAAAGCGTTCCAATTGGTGGTTTGTAACCCTTGGCGCAGGATGTGGTTCGCGGATTTCCCCGCATAGGTGATATTTTCCACCTGCCCCTGTTCTCCAGCCAACGCAAATTGCGCGGTTGTGCCGTTTGCCACGGTCAATGACCAAAACGGCTCTGTACCCGCGCAAACCATATTTGCTGGTAAATCTGTGCCCACCATCAAAGGGGTTTCGACTGGCTCTAGGTAACGCGCATACACCCACGCCGTCCATTCGCCATAAACAATTTGCGCCCACCCCACATTGGGATCAAACGCTGTCACTTCGACCCGGTCATTAGGTTTTAGATCACCAATATCCATTGCGTTTGCAGACGGGGCAGCGCGCACATTCAAATAATCACCGTCTTGTAGGCCCGTGACCTTGAATTCCGCAGGTAGAATCGGAATCGGTGGCTCCTGTGCTCCGCTTGGTGATGCTATCAGCGCTCCCAAGACGACCGTCCAAAAGTAAATGTGCGAATATTTCATAGCATGCTCATTTCATTTCGAGAGATCATCACCGAAGTCATTTGAAAAGCAACCACTTATTTGGCGGGGCCATGTCGTATTAATCTTTGTTTGTTTTCCTGTGGCACCGAGTCTTTTTTGCGCAATTATCTTGTCGAAACTGTTGTTCCTTTAAAATAAACCCGCTAGGAAGATGGAGGAAAAAGCCGATCCGAACAGGATTCGCTTCGCTTAATGACGTGTCAGGAGAGAACACATGGCAGACGCAGCCGCGCATGACCACGCCCGTCCAGGGTTTTTTACACGTTGGTTCATGTCAACCAACCACAAGGATATTGGTATCCTTTACCTTTTCACTGCAGCGCTGTTAGGCTTTGTCTCTGTCAGTTTCACCGTGTACATGCGCCTCGAGCTGATGGAACCTGGTGTTCAATACTTATGCCTGAACGAAGCAGGCCAATCTGCCGCACGATTTATTTCTGATGGGGATTGTACGCCCAACGGGCACCTATGGAATGTGTTAATTACAGGCCACGGCATCTTGATGATGTTCTTTGTGGTTATTCCTGCGTTGTTTGGTGGTTTTGGGAACTACTTTATGCCGTTGATGATTGGTTCGCCTGATATGGCGTTCCCACGCATGAACAACCTGTCATATTGGATGTATGTCACCGGTGCAACACTGGCGGTTTTGTCCCTTATTGCGCCTGGCGGTAACGACCAAGCTGGTTCGGGCGTTGGCTGGGTGTTGTATGCACCGCTGTCCACACGCGAAGGTGGCATGTCGATGGATTTCGCAATCTTTGCGATCCACGTTTCTGGTGCCTCTTCGATCTTGGGTGCGATCAATATGATCACCACCTTCTTGAATATGCGGGCACCGGGCATGACGTTACACAAAGTTCCCTTGTTTGCATGGTCAATCTTTGTGACGGCATTCTTGATCTTGTTGTCTTTGCCAGTATTGGCCGGCGCGATCACCATGTTGTTGACAGACCGCAACTTTGGCACAACATTCTTTGATCCTGCTGGTGGCGGTGATCCAATTTTGTACCAACACTTGTTGTGGTTCTTTGGTCACCCAGAAGTTTACATGATCATTGTTCCCGGTTTCGGTATTATTTCACACGTCATCTCTACCTTCTCTAAGAAACCGATCTTTGGCTACTTGCCGATGGTTTACGCGATGGTTGCGATTGGCGCGCTTGGGTTTGTTGTTTGGGCGCACCACATGTACACCGTCGGTCTATCTCTGTCACAGCAGTCTTATTTCATGCTGGCAACCATGGTGATTGCGGTTCCGACAGGCATCAAAATTTTCTCTTGGATTGCGACGATGTGGGGCGGCTCGATTGAGATGAAGACACCGATGCTGTGGGCATTTGGCTTCTTGTTCTTGTTCACCGTTGGAGGCGTAACAGGGATCGTTCTGTCACAAGCGGGCGTGGATCGCGCGTTGCACGATACCTATTATGTGGTTGCTCACTTCCACTATGTTATGTCGCTGGGTGCTGTGTTCTGTATCTTTGCGGGTATCTATTATTGGTTCGGCAAAATGTCTGGCCGTCAGTATCCTGAATGGGCCGGCAAGGTTCACTTTTGGATGATGTTCATCGGCGCTAACGTAACATTCTTCCCACAGCACTTCTTGGGTCGCCAAGGGATGCCACGTCGTTACATCGACTATCCAGAGCAGTTCGCTTTTTGGAATGAAATCAGCTCGTACGGCGCATTCTTGTCGTTCGCTTCTTTCATCTTCTTTATTGGAGTTATGTTCTATTCCTTGAAATGGGGTAAGAAAATAACAGAACCCGCGTATTGGGGCAAGCATGCGGATACATTGGAATGGACACTTCCAAATCCACCGCCAGAGCACACATTTGAAATCCTGCCAAAACAATCTGACTGGGATCGAAGCACCCATTAGAACGACAGATTATCATAACCTAAATCTGAAAGGCCGGTGCAAATGCATCGGCCTTTTCCGTACCTTCGCCATAACGAAGTATCCAAGCATCGGTTTGCCACGCCTGTCCAGCCCGCCGAAGGGGTACAGATCGAGTTGTAATATGGTGGGGAAAGTGTGCGGTATTACAGATGTGTAATACCGCGTACTAGTGTGTTGTGGTGAGGTTAGCCCAGTAACGCTTTCAATGCGCCGCCTGCCTTGCCAAAATCCATCTGGCCAGTATAGGCCGTTTTCAGAACGCCCATTACTTTACCCATGTCGCGAATGCTGCTAGCACCTGTGTCGGCAATTGCCTTTTGAACGGCCGCTTGTACTTCTTCTTCGGTCAATTGTTTGGGCAAGAAATCTTCGATGATTTTAATCTCGGCTAATTCTTGTTCTGCCAATTCCATGCGTTCTGCCGCTTCGTACGCTTGTGCGCTATCTTTGCGTTGTTTGATCATCTTTCCCAAGATGCCCAATATATCGGCATCGCTAACTTCGCCATCTGTGCCATCGACACGTGCCGCAATATCGCGATCTTTGATTGCGGCCATAATCAGGCGCACTGTGGACAGCCGCAGTGCTTCCTTGTCTCTCATTGCCTGCTTCATTGCAGATTTAATATTTTCACGCATAAAACCATACTCCCGAGGTTTTGGTATTCAAGACCTGTGAACCTATACAAAAAAGCACAGTTACTCAACAGTATAGCGACCCTTCAAACGATTGAAGAATAAGCACAAACAAATTTTCTATCGCCTTGACCTTCGCCATACAGGCGCGTATTTATTCAAAAGTTTATCACAGGATGAGTCTTATGTCTGCCACCGACACGCCCGCAAAAAACCATGAAATACCAACCGCTTGTATCGTTCTGTCGGACGGTTCAACATTTTATGGTCGCGGCTTCGGTGCAACAGGGCAAGTTGTTGCAGAACTTTGTTTTAACACGGCCATGACTGGTTATCAGGAAATCATGACTGATCCATCATATGCGGGACAAGCCGTGACGTTCACATTTCCCCATATCGGCAATACAGGCTTCACATCCGAAGACGACGAAGCATCCGAACCCGTGGCGCGCGCCATGATCGTGAAATGGGATCCAACAGAGCCATCCAATTACCGCGCACAGGGAACGTTGCCCGAATGGTTGTCAAAAAACGGACGCATCGGCGTAGGTGGTATCGACACCCGTCGCCTAACCCGTGCAATCCGCCAACAGGGCGCGCCGCATGTGGCAATAGCCCATGACCTCGAAGGCAACTTTGACGTCCCCGCCCTTCTGAAAGCGGCGCGGGATTTTGTTGGGCTTGAAGGGTTGGATTTGGCCAAAGAGGTGACTTGTGCGCAAAGTTACCAATGGAACGAGCAACGTTGGGCATGGCCAGACGGGTATCCCAAACGCACTGAGCCGGGCAAAAAGGTTGTGGCGATTGATTACGGCGCAAAACGCAACATCCTGCGTTGTTTGGCATCTGCGGGTTGTGATGTGACGGTGCTACCAGCCACGGCCACGGCCGAGGACGTCATGGCGCATAAACCACAGGGTGTATTCCTGTCGAACGGCCCAGGCGATCCAGCGGCAACTGGTGAATACGCGGTCCCAATGATCCAACAGGTATTGGAACAGAATATTCCTGTGTTTGGGATTTGTTTAGGTCATCAGATGTTAGCGTTGGCATTGGGTGCTAAAACGATCAAAATGAACCACGGCCATCACGGTGCAAACCACCCGGTAAAGGAAACCACAACAGGTAAGGTGGAAATCACATCCATGAACCATGGTTTTGCGGTGGATACACAATCATTGCCAAAGGGCGTCAGCGAAACACATGTTTCTCTGTTCGATGGATCAAACTGTGGCATCGCATTAGATGGGCGGCCGGTATTTTCGGTTCAACACCACCCCGAAGCATCGCCTGGACCCCAAGACAGTTTTTATCTGTTCGAACGCTTTGCGGCGGCAATGGCTTAACCCTCGATTAACTACTTTGGTTAATGCTTAAGAAGCTCTTTTAATGGCTTCTTATGACCTCACTTGCGCATCAAAACCTTGATCCTTACCTGTTCGATGATCACGTCGCACCTGTGCCGCTGCGCATCGGGGAAGTTTTGTTGGCGCATGGGTATTCCACACCCGCAGAGTTGGCCAAGGCGTTGGCGGTGCAGCAACATTGTGATGCATCCTTAGGCGAGATTTTGATCACGCAACGTGGTGTGACGGCGATCAATTTAAAACGCGCGCTAAGCATTCAGGCAAATTTGGAATTCACTGATACGCTTTACCCATCTGACGGAACGAATTGCGAATTTCCTTTTCATTACAAAGAGATGTTGGATGGAAACTTTGTCCCTATTGCCGCTGACAGCAGCGATATAAAGCTCGCCATATTTAATCCAGCCGACATCAACCCCCTTCGTGATCTGTGCGATCAGCGCGGTGTCACACCACATTTTGTGCTGTCCTCAAAACAGGACGTTCATGCCCGCATCGCCGACATCGGCAAAAACCATTTCTCCAAGTCAGCAGAGGTGGCTTGCCCCGATTTATATTCATGCCGCGCCCATTTTTCACGCAAGAATAGCCGGTTATGGGTGCTGGCAAGCATCACCATTTTAGGAGCATTGAACTATTTTAACCTTTTGGAAATGCTCCTTTTCATTATCGCGTTAACCGTATTCACAGGAAATGGCGTGTTAAAATTATCCTGTCTGATTGCCTATTTGTTCAAACAACCTCCCTCCAAACACCCAATTAAAAGACCAAAAAAACTGGAAAAAGTCAGCATTTTGGTTCCCGTATTCAAAGAGACCTATATCGTTGAACGCTTAATCAAACGTCTGTGTGAATTGGAATACCCCAAAGAGCTGTTGGAAATATATCTGATTTGCGAAGAGGCGGATGAAAGCACCCAGAACCGGATTACCCATGTGCCCAAACCATCCTATATTCGGATGCTCATTGCACCCAAAGGCCAGATTCAAACCAAACCACGAGCGCTGAATTATGCGCTGAATTTTTGCAAGGGCAGCATCGTGGGCATTTACGACGCCGAGGATGCGCCTGAATATGATCAGGTATTCAAGGCTGTGCGCCATCTTCAAAGCGCTCCTGAAAATGTTGTGTGTGTGCAGGCGCGATTGGATTTTTTCAATCAAAATACCAATTGGCTGGCGCGATGTTTTACCATTGAATATGCTATGCTATTTCGTGTCATTTTACAGGGATTACAACGGCTTGATCTGCCTATCCCATTGGGTGGGACATCCATGTATATCCGCCGTGATGCATTGACCAAATGGGGTCAATGGGATGCCCATAATGTCACCGAAGATGCAGATTTGGGTATGCGCTTGTACCGCAAAGGGTTCCGTGTCGAATGTTTAGACAGCACCACATACGAAGAAGCGAATTATAAGTTTCGTTCTTGGGTCAAGCAGCGGTCACGCTGGTTAAAGGGTTTTGTGATGACATGGATCACCCATATTCGAACGCCTGTCCAAACCTATAAAGATATGGGATTTCTCGCCTTTTTGGCGTTTAATTTTTTGATGTTGGGGACGGTGGTGACATATCTGATGATCCCCTTATTGTTGCCCTATTGGCTGTTGTCGATGGGAATTATTCCCCCCGTATTTGGCACGCTACCCTACGGGGTTTTACCGTTCATGATTATCGTTTTGGCAATTGGCGAACCCTTGTTAATCGTCGTGGGCTTCTATGCCACGCGCACCGACAAACATCGCCCCTTACGACTGACACTGTTCACCATGTTCCTTTATTGGCCGTTGGCGTCATTGGCCGCGTATAAAGCAGCTTACGAGTTAATCACGGCACCAGTTTATTGGGATAAAACCGAACATGGTTTGAATGATGATAGTTTTGGGGCCGAAATTGACGATCTAACATTGCCCACATGGCGCAAATCAAACTAACGCAGGTTTATTTCACCGGCATCCAGTTTCAGGCGCGTTTCAAATGCAAATGACAGATGCTGTTTCAATGCTTTGCGCGCGCTTTCACCATCCTTACTTTCGATGGCGCGCACAATATCCAAATGTTCGTTCAACGCCTGCTCGCCGCGCCCATCAGCCGCCAGTGATGTATTAGCCAACAACGCCATCGTGCGATGCACTTGTTGTAATTGCGAAATCAGGAAATTGTTATGGCTGGCTAGATGAATTTGATTGTGGAAACGACGATTAGCACGCGATAATTGCTGTGGGTCATTCACAAATGCGCGGTCATTTTCGATCATATCATACAACACGCGAATTTCTTCGGGTGCGGCGTGGCGCGCGGCCAAATATGCGGCCAAACCTTCTAATTCGGCGCGCACAGTGTACAATTCACCAACCTGATTATGATCCAGCGTCGCAACCATCAAAGAACGCCCATCACGGTTCAAAAATGATTGCGTTTCAAGGCGTTGCAATGCCTCGCGGATCGGGGTACGTGATACGCCGAAACGTTCGGCCAATTCTGCCTCGACCAGACGATCACCGGGGCGATAAGCACCGTCGTTAATGGCTGAAATAATCAGCTCATACGGATCTTTCAGGTCTGATTTTTGTCGTCCCACGGCATTTACCCCATCTTACTTGGGCGGACATTAGCGCGTCTTATATTTTTTGTCACGCGACATGGTGGCCAGTTTACCTTGGGCGATACGGGGGCTAGATTGATAATACCAAACAGGATTATCAGCCATGTCACACACACGCACGGACATCATTATTTCAGGGGGCGGCATTGCTGGCCTGACCGCCACATGCGCCTTTGCACAGGCAGGATATGATGTGGTGTGCGTTGATCCGATGCCACAGGTGACATCCGCCGATGCGGATGGGGCGGATTTGCGATCCACGGCGTTTTTGCAACCTGCACGCAATACCCTGCGGGATGCGGGTTTGTGGGAACAATTCGAACCCTATGCAATGCCCTTGCAAATCATGCGGTTGGCGGATGCGGGCGGCGTTGAAAATGAAATTCGACAGGTTGCGGATTTTAATGCGTCCGAAATTTCGGACGAGCCGTTCGCATGGAACCTGCCCAATTGGTTGCTACGTCGCGAATTGTTGAAACATATTCAGGCATTGCCAAATGCCACCTTGTTGTCTGGGCAATCTACGGGGCGTATCACCACGCGCATCAGCGAGGCTATTGTGATGGTTGGCGATATGCAATATCGCGCGACCCTGTTGGTTGGTGCCGATGGGCGTAATTCGTCGACCCGTGCCGCCATGAAAATTGACGTAAAAACATGGCGCTACGGGCAAAAAGCATTGGCCTTTGCAGTGTCGCACAGCCGCCCACATGACAACGTCAGCACCGAAATTCATCGCACAGGGGGGCCGTTTACCACCGTGCCCCTGCCCGATCAGAACGGCGATCACATGTCGTCGATCATTTGGATGGAAACCAGTGCCAACGCCACGGATTTACAGCGACTGGACGTGTCAGAATTTAATACAGCGTTGAATGCACGGTCCTGTGGAATATTGGGCGAAATGACATTGGCTAGTTCGCGAAACTTGTGGCCAATTATTGCACAAAAATCGGATGCCCTACATGGCCAACGCACCGCGCTGATCGCCGAGGCCGCGCATGTGATCCCGCCCATCGGGGCGCAGGGTCTAAACATGAGCCTTGCGGACTTGCAGGCGCTATTGGATTTGGCACAGGTTCACGATTTGGGCAGTGTCGATCATCTAAAGGCTTATGAGAAAGCGCGAAAGAGCGACATTGAATTGCGGGTGCGCGCCGTCGATGCATTGAACCGGGCGGCGATGGCACAGTCACCAAACCTGCGTGATTTACGCTTAAGGGGGCTAAAAGCCTTGCATGCTTTGGCCCCGCTAAGAAAATCATTAATGCGCAAAGGCCTTGGCGCCTAATGTCATGGGCCTTAAGCCACCTGATCCAAAACCGCTTCGAGGCGGGCAACGGTTGCGTCCACGTCATACAGTTTGTCCAAACCAAACAGACCTAAACGAAATGTCGAATAATCCGCAGGCTCGTCACAACGCAACGGCACACCAGCGGCAATTTGCACACCTTGGGCGGCAAATTTTGATCCGTTTTGCAGACCTGCATCAGTAGTATAGCTGACAACAACGCCCGGTGCTTCGAAACCAGCACCCGCCACGGATTTAATCCCGCGCCCTGCCAACATGGCGCGAACCTTGTCGCCCAATTCCTGTTGCGCGGCCTTCAATTTTTCAAAACCGTAAGCCGACGTTTCATTAATCGTATCGCGAAACGCCTTTAGCGCATCGGTTGGCATCGTCGCGTGATATGCATGGCCGCCATTGGTATAAGCGTCCATAATCCCCGCCCATGTTTTCAGGTTCACCGTAAAGCTACTACTTTCGGACGCATCCATGCGTGCCTTGGCCGTGGCGTTCATCATCACTAAACCCGCACTGGGTGATGCTGACCAACCTTTTTGGGGGGCTGAAATCAACACGTCAACACCCGTGGCCGCCATATCAACCCAGATACAGCCCGATGCGATACAATCCAGCACGAACAGGCCTCCAACAGAATGCACAGCATCCGCAATCGCAGTGATATAATCGTCAGGCAGAATGATGCCGCTGGACGTTTCGACGTGTGGCGCAAAGAAAACAGACGGTTTTTCCACTTTGATTTTCGCAACCAACTCAGCGATTGGAATTGGTGAAAATGGCGATTGGCTGTCGTTGCCCGTACGGCGTGCCTTTATGACCACTGCTTCGGATGGAATGTCGCCTGTTTCGAAAATCTGAGTCCAACGAAACGAAAACCAACCGTTGCGTAACACCATAACTTTTTGATCTGTTGCGAATTGACGCGCCACTGCTTCCATTGCGTAGGTGCCCCCACCGGGAACAATTGCACAGCTGTCCGCTTTATAAACACCCGTTAACGCGGTCGATATGTCACGCATCACGCCCTGAAAATCTGCACTCATATGGTTCAGCGAACGATCTGTAAAAAC
Organism: uncultured Rhodobacterales bacterium; assembly: GCA_963976255.1. Lineage (GTDB taxonomy): Bacteria > Pseudomonadota > Alphaproteobacteria > Rhodobacterales > Rhodobacteraceae > Amylibacter. Next base: position 19,745 of record CAXBJO010000012.1, on the reverse strand, counting down.
AACAGAGAATTCCAACAATCCATCGGGATCAACATTCGGTAATAAAGCGGCCATGATTTTTCCTATCAGTTTTCCTACTAATACCATTTTGCACGCTGATCTGACCAAGTAAACCGACATCCAACGCCAAGATTTGACCTTAAATCGCCAAGGGACGCTTTTCTTCGGACAACAGAACATTGGCTTCGACGTCGCCCACCCCCGGCAGGGTCATAATGCGCCGCCGTAACACACGCTCGAAATCACTTAGGTCCGCCGCGACCACTTTCAGGCGATAATCATACATGCCCAAAACGTGCTGAACCAATTGAACTTCGGGAATTGCCGACACGGCGCGTTCAAAATCCTCCAAAGACACCCGCCCTTTGGTTGCCAATTTGATCCCCAAAAATACTGTGACCCCAAATCCCAGCTTGGCAGCATCCAAAACCACACGCCGTCCCGTTATGACGCCCGCCTCTTCCAATCGTTTGATACGACGCCATGCGGCGGGTTGGGATAATCCCACGGCACGCCCCAAATCGGATGCTTTGGCGGAACCATCACGTTGCAATGCGCGTAACAAGGCGCGATCAATGTCATCAAGTTCGATCATAACGGCAATGTTTCCTTGGTCATCACGTTCGCCACCAGCATCAACGCCTCGATATCCGCGATATGGGGCAAGGACAGGATGCGGGTGCGATAAATTTCCTGATAATGCGCCATGTCGCGCGCCAACACGTTCAAGCGCACATCAACACGGCCCAGAAAAGTTTGGATTTCATTCACCTCGCGTACATCTCGCGCCGCTTCGATAAAGCGATCAAAGGCGTCGGTTTGGGTTTTGTCCAATGTGACACGCAAAGATACTTCTACCTCAAGCCCCAATGCCTTGGGGTCAATCACCACCGCGCGCTCTTTGATCACGCCACTTTGTTCCATGCGATCAATCCGCCGCCAACAGGATGCCGTACCGACCCCCACCAGATGCGCCATCACGGCCACGGGCAATAATGCGTCATCTTGCATTAAACGCAGTATTTTCCTATCTATGACATCCAATTTAGGCATGAATATTTCACCAAACAATAATTAACGCATGATATTTACGATTTACTCGCAAAAATGTCAAATTATGAAACGATTACGCCCATATTTCCCGTATGTTTCATGATAGATCATGACATAGGAGAAAATCATGCGTGTATATTACGATCGCGATTGCGATGTTAACCTGATTAAAAACTTGAACGTTGCTATCCTTGGCTACGGCTCACAAGGTCACGCCCATGCGTTGAACCTGCGCGATTCAGGCGCGAAAAACATTGTGGTGGCTTTGCGCGAAGGATCACCATCAATCAAAAAGGCCGAAGGCGAAGGCCTGAAAACAATGGGAATCGCAGAAGCTGCGGCATGGGCAGATGTGATCATGTTCACAATGCCCGACGAATTGCAGGCCGAAACATACAAAAAATACGTCCACGACAACATTCGTGACGGCGCAGCAATCGCATTTGCCCACGGTTTGAACGTCCACTTTGGCTTGATCGAACCCAAAGAAGGCATCGACGTCATCATGATGGCGCCAAAAGGTCCTGGTCACACAGTGCGCGGCGAATACACCAAAGGTGGCGGCGTTCCTTGTTTGGTTGCAGTGGACAAAGATGCATCCGGCAATGCACTGGAAATCGGTAAATCATATTGCTCTGCGATTGGTGGCGGCCGCTCAGGCATCATCGAAACCGATTTCCGCGAAGAATGTGAAACTGATCTGTTCGGCGAACAGGCCGTTTTATGTGGCGGCATTGTCGAATTGATCCGTATGGGTTTCGAGACATTGGTCGAAGCGGGCTACGAGCCTGAAATGGCGTATTTCGAGTGTTTGCACGAAACAAAACTGATCGTAGATTTGATTTACGAAGGTGGCATTGCGAACATGGATTACTCTATCTCTAACACCGCGGAATATGGTCAATATGTTTCTGGTCCACGTATTTTGCCATACGAAGAGACCAAGAAAAACATGAAGGCTGTTTTGAACGACATCCAATCTGGTAAATTCGTTCGCGACTTTATGTTGGAAAATGCCGTTGGTCAGCCAACAATCAAAGCATCACGTCGCTCAAACGACGAGCACCAAATCGAGCAGGTTGGCGGCAAATTACGCGCAATGATGCCTTGGATTTCCGCAGGTAAAATGGTGGACAAAGAGCGTAACTAAACGCCGTTCAGCTCCTAATATTTGGCCGCTCCTGTTGGGGGCGGCCTTTTTTATGCATAATGCGCATATCCGCCACCCGCCCTGTCGCCTTGTTCGCGCAATCATCAGGATTACATCAACCCCATGACATATTCAATTCATGAAAGGGATGGACTTCCCCAAGAATTCCAAACTTTGTTGGCTGATTACCCGCGCGAGGCGTGGCAAGATCATCCAAACTTTGCCGAATCTATTCAACATTGGCTTGGTGCACATCTGTATTTCAAACGCATAGGCGCGATTCTGACCAAGGAAACGCAATTGTTTTTGAACAAGGATCGTAGCGTGGATGAATTCGGTGGGCGATTGGGCCATTATGGCAATCAATTGATGCAAAATTTGCATAGTCACCACCATTGGGAAGATCACGATTATTTCCCAGAGCTGCGCGCGGCCGACCCTCGGTTTGATCGCGGGTTGGACATGTTGGAAGCGGATCACACCGAGATGGATAAAATCTTGGATGATTTCACCCAAACGGGAAACCGCACACTGAAATTATCACAACTTGATCCGCCCAAAGCATATGAAGAGGCTGGAAAACTGCTGGAAACAACACAGGCCATTCAATCATTTTTGGCACGTCACTTGGCGGACGAGGAAGATTTGATTGTGCCCATCCTGCTACATCACAAAATGCGTGGGTAAATTTGGCGGCTGCTGCCACCATTTTTTTGGCTTTCCTTTCGGTAAAAAACCCTGCAAGACTTTGTCAAATGAAAGCCCTGACATGACAAAACCAACCCTTGGCAATTGGATTGCTCTTATCCTGCTTGGCGCTATTTGGGGTGGCTCGTTTATGGGTGCTAAATTGGCATTAGGCAGCTTTGGCCCCATGACTGTCGCATTTTTACGCCTTGCTTTGGCATCCGTTGTTTTGCTGGCGGTAACACTGGCGACTGGGCGCAAATTTCCAGGCTTCACCACGCCAACAGAACGTCGCATTTGGGTACATATCGCAATCATGGGGCTGGTTACAAATGCGATCCCATTTACATTACTGAATTGGGCGCAATTGTATGTCAGCTCTGGGTTTGCGGGGGTCACAATGGCATTTGTGCCCTTGTTGGTTTTACCCTTGTCGCATTTTATTTTGAAAAGTAACGAAATGAGCCCACGCAAAGTGACAGGTTTTGTTGTTGGGTTTATCGGTATGATTATTCTTATTGGCCCAACGCAAATGCTGTCCGCTACGGGCGCCAGCTTGGAACCCATTGCACGCATCGCCAGCATTGCAGCGGCGCTGTGTTATGGATTGGGTACAATCAACACACGCCTGTGCCCACCTGTGTCCATCATGGCCTACTCGGCTGGTGGCTTGATTATCGGTACGTTTGCGCTGCTGCCTTTGGTTTTGATGATCGAGGGTGTTCCACAATGGCCGACGGATACCATGGCGCTGATGGCAACAATTTACCTGGGATTGTTCCCAACCGCGTTGGCCACCATTTTATTGGTTGGGATTATCAACACCGCAGGCCCCACATTCATGGTTTTGGTCAATTACCAAGTGCCGTTATGGGCAGTGGTTTTTGGTGTGGTTTTTTTGGGCGAAATTGTTCCACCCAGCTTCCTTGCGGCGTTCGCATTAATCCTGTTGGGATTGGCCATCAGTCAAAGCAAAAGCAAACGCAAACAGATCTAGCCTGCGTCTTTTACGGCCTGAGCTATGCCCATCACAACGGAACGGAGCAATGCAGGATCTTCGCATTCGCCCATAACCCGTACCAAAGGTTCGGTGCCTGATTTACGGATCAACAAACGTCCCTTATTGCCAAAGCTGGCTTCACCTGCGCGGATCGCATCCTGAACATTGGCAGCATCCAATGGCGTAGTCCCCGCATCAAAACGCACGTTTTCCAACAGTTGCGGCATCGGTTCGAATACGTCGATCAACTGACTGGCTGGCAAACCACTTTCGACCACAGCGTTCAAGAACTGCAATCCTGCCATCAACCCATCGCCAGTAGTGGCATAATCCGTCATCACAATGTGACCCGATTGTTCGCCGCCCAAATTATGACCACCTTTACGCATTGCTTCGACCACATAACGATCACCGACGTTGGTGCGCAACAGATCAATGCCCAAACCATTCAAATGGCGCTCCAATCCCATGTTCGACATGACGGTCGCAACCAGTGTGTTATTTTTTAATATCCCCTTGGACGCCCATTGCGTCGCAACCAAACCCATCAATTGATCGCCATCTGCCACACGGCCTTTTTCGTCGATCAGGATGACGCGATCTGCATCGCCGTCCAGACAAATTCCAACATCTGCCCCGTGTTCCAAAACCGCATTTGCCGCCATCGCGGGCTGTGTTGAACCGCAGCCTTCGTTAATATTAAACCCATTGGGATTGGTTCCCAATGCGATCACTTCGGCGCCCAATTCCCACAACAGGATCGGTGCCGCCTTGTATGCCGCACCATTGGCGCAATCGACAACAACCTTCATACCGTCAAGCAATTTTTGCCGTGGAAATGCCGACTTGGCGAATTCAATATAACGCCCCAGCGCATCATCAATACGTTTTGCAGATCCAATATTTTCAGCCTTGGCATAGGAAATTTCGTTATCCAAATATCCTTCAATCGCAATCTCAGCGGCATCAGAAAGTTTGAACCCATCGGGCCCAAAAAACTTGATGCCATTGTCCAAATACGGATTGTGCGAGGCCGAAATCATCACTCCAACGTCGGCGCGCATTGAGCGTGTTAAAACGCCAACCGCTGGCGTTGGCACGGGGCCCAACAGATACACGTCCATGCCAGTGGACGTAAAACCTGCCGTCAATGCGGTTTCAAACATATAACTGGAACGGCGTGTATCCTTACCAATCACAACGCGGTGCTGTTTTTTATCTTTTCGAAAATACCGACCTGCAGCCGCGCCCAATTTCAACGCTACATCTGGTGTCATCGGAAATGTGTTCGACAAACCACGCACACCATCGGTGCCAAAATATTTTCTTGTCATAATAAATCACCCTATTGCTTCGAATAATCTCACGGCCTGCACCGTTTCTTTCACGTCATGAACACGTAACAATTGAACCCCTTGTCGCAAACCTTCTAGGGCGACAGCAATGGATCCTCCTACCCGATCAGCGGCCTGTTGCGCATCACCGATTTCACCAATGAACCGTTTGCGTGAAACGCCCAACAATATAGGGCACCCCAATCCGTGGAACAGCGACAATCCACGGATCAGTAACAAATTGTGTTCTGTGGTTTTGCCAAAACCGATACCTGGATCAATGGAAATCTTGGATTGTGCGATTCCTGCGTCCAAACATAACTGTACGCGGGTCGCCAGATAATCGTACACATCCAACAAAACATTTCCGTATTGCGGATCATCTTGCATCGTTTTGGGATCACCACTGGCATGCATCAGGCACACCGACGCGCCTGTTTCCGCCAAGACAGATAGGCTGCGTGGATCGAATGATAATGCAGTGACATCATTAAAAATAACGGCACCCGCATCCATCGCCGCACGCGCCACATCGGCCTTGCGTGTATCAATCGAAACGGTTGCGGTTTGGCTAAGCACTGCAATCACGGGTCTTACACGGTTAATTTCGGCCACACGATCCACGAAATCTGCACCGGGGCGTGTACTCTCGCCGCCAACATCAACAATGCTGGCACCTTGGAACATCATTTCATGGCCGCGTGCAATCGCCACATCTGCGTCTTCGTGCAAACCGCCATCGCTGAAACTGTCCGGTGTTGTGTTCAGCACGCCCATCACATGAGCACGCCCCATATCAAGGTCGGCAAACTTTGGGCGTGGTTGGGACAATTTTTGCAATATTTCAGCGGGCAAATCACAGGCAGGAATACGTTTTGCCGGGTATTTACGGGATAATACCTCAACCATATCAAACCAGGATTTACCACCCGCCAATGACACCGCATCTTCACTGCGCGTTCCTGAATAAGTCGCAATCGGTCTGTAATAGTCCATGCCTGCTCCTGTCCCTGTACTGATGTTAGCTAAGCTGTTCAGGTTGCGCAACGACGCGCATTTTATCGCGAAACGGACCAGAGCCCAAAATGGACACGTGATCGGCCGCAAATTCAGCAGCGAACCAAGCGGCCAAATCCAATGGCTTGGCCGCAAACGCTGGTTTATCCACCGCGTCCAGTACCATTTTGGATGGCGCCCAAACAGACATCTGCCCGTTTTTCATCGCCCAATCCATTTCGGTGCGGCTGTCTACGACGACACACCGATCGTCCTTGCCCGCCAAAACCCATGCGTTTTGTTCAATCGCCAACAGGTTGATCCGTCGGTTTGCGGGTGCAATATCCGCCTGCGGTTGCGCCAATGCGGATGGTTCCACACAAATCACCGCAGGCAATTCATATGCGGCCACCGCATCCAGCCATGATTTTAATTCTTTGCTGTGCATCACGTCATTGGGCAAAAACACGACCAATGGATGTATATCCATACCCTCGTCTTGTTGTTCATTTGCAGAACTGACGGCATCAACGCCTTGGTGCTCACGCACAATCTCTACGCCCAAACTACCGGGAATGCGATCCAGTTTCTCGATGCGCACAAACACGCGAATGGCTTGTGCGTGTGTCAAAATTTGCGCCGCAATACGTTCGGCCAAAGTTTCCAGCAGGTTTAGGCGTTCCACATGAAGTTGATAATCAATTGCTTCCGTGATGGTGTCATAGGACAAAACCTGATCCACATCGTCTGTCTGTGCAGCAGCTGAATTCGAAACTTCTAGGACGATATTGAATTTGATCCGCTGCGTTACACCACGTTCAACCTGAAAGGCGCCAATTTCCACATCAACTGTATAATCGCGCACAGAAATACGATCCGAGGGTTCGTTGTTCGTGGATGCACTGGCGCGCGCCTCTAATTGATCGAATGCGATCGAAGTTTCACTGGTCATCGGTTGGCCTTACTACAGTTGTAAAACCGACTTAACTGCCTTCAGTGGGCATTACAAGAAACGACGGGCTTAACTGCGGTAAAAGTAGTGCTTGCCAATTGTTGCCGTGCGATTAAATGCGCTTGCCCATCGTGGACGCACAGTATTGGCGTGATAATACGTGGCGCCACTGGTCAATTTTGGTGCGCGCTCTTCCAATACAATCAGTGCAATTTTTGCAACCATATTGCGGGCATTCTGTTCACGATACACCTCTTTGCGGCCGTCACATTTATATGAAAACTGGCAGGCATTGCGTCGACTTGCGCCCTGTGAAATTACTTTGCAAACTGAATTTGGAAATTTCACACTGTCGCGACGATTTACGATCACTTCTGCCACGGCAAAAATGCCCGGAACTTTTTCACCACGCGCTTCAAAATATAATGCTTCCGTCAAACACTGCCACTCGGCATCTCCCGCCGGGATCGATATTTGATCCAACGCTTTTTTGGATGGGATTGCTGTGAAAACAGTTGGCTTGATTACTTTTTTAAGTGGAAACAAGCGCGCCTTTTTCAAAACAACTTCGTTCCCGAGTGGCTCCTGCACAAATTTTGCAGTTGCGTTTTTCCCTTTAAAAAGATTGCCGAAAGTTATCCAACGGCCAGTACGGCGTTTTGACTTAAGAAGAGTTTTCTCCTCTACATCAGCTGACGCTGTATCCGCATAAACGGTGGCGTCAGGGGCAAACATACCAACCCAAAGTCCAATGATCAGCGCCGTGATAATCTTTTTCAACGTCATATTTCCGTCCACCTATTTCGCAATTTTACAAAAATTTACGGTCAATTTGTACAGTAAGGTGGCTTGTAGTTAAGGAAATTCATTTCGTCTAGAAGTTTTTCCGCGACAAATTGGGCATCAAAAGCATCAAGTTTTGCCCAAGTATTGGATATCGTTTAAAATTCGATGTAATTTACACAACCTTAAGGAACTGCAGATTTTGCCAATTCGGCCTGTGCCGCCGCCAACCGTGCAATCGGCGTGCGGAACGGCGAGCATGAAACATAGTCAAAACCGGCGTCATGGCAGAATTTTACCGAATCAGGGTCACCGCCGTGTTCGCCGCACAGCCCCAGTTGCAATTCGTGCTTAACTTCGCGCCCGCGCTGTGCCGCAATTTTCAGCAACTCGCCAACGCCATCCACATCAAGGGTCATAAATGGGTCCTCTGGAAAAATCTCGTTCATCACATATTCGCGCATAAATCGCCCCGCGTCATCGCGCGACAACCCATATGTCATCTGGGTCAAGTCATTGGTGCCAAAGCTCATGAAGTCAACAGAACGCGCAATATCATGTGCGCGCAATGCGGCGCGCGGCGTTTCAACCATAACGCCCAATTGATAAGGCAGGTCGACACCCTGTTCAGATTCAACAGCTGATCCAATGGCATCAATGCGTGCTTTGACCAACTCGACCTCGCGGTTCGCAGAAACCAATGGGATCATGATTTCGGGGTAAACAATCATACCTGTTTTTTTCTTCACTTCACACACAGCTTCGAAAATGGCGCGCGCCTGCATTTCGTAAATTTCGGGCACGGTAATCCCCAACCGTACACCACGCGTTCCCAACATCGGATTGACCTCGACCAACTCTTCGATACGGGCGCTAACGGTGGATAATGGCAGATCCATTGCTTCGGCCAACGCCACAATTTGCTCGCGTGATTTGGGCAGGAATTCATGCAATGGGGGATCCAGCAAACGAATGCAAACCGATTGATCCTTCATCAAATAAAACATTTCAACGAAGTCATCGCGTTGCATCGGCAGTAATAAATTCAGCGCATCTTGACGATCTTCGGGACGATCAGCAAAAATCAATTCGCGCATGACAGTCAAACGGTGCGGGTCGAAAAACATGTGTTCTGTGCGTACCAAACCAATACCGTCCACACCAAATGCCTGCGCTAACCGCACATCTTGGGGTGTGTCAGCGTTACCGCGCACACCCAATGTGCGGGTTTTATCCGCCCAGGCCATAAATTTACGAAAATCCCCACCCAATTCGGGTTCTACCAGTTTTGGCGAACCTGACAGTAATTCCCCCGTGGCTCCATCAATTGTTATAATGGTGCCTTCGCCTATTACAGTGCCATCCCTTAGGTGCAATTCTTTTTGTTTTTGGTTGATGTCCACATCTTTAGTGCCAACGACACAAGGTACGCCCAACGTGCGCGCAACAACTGCCGCGTGGCTGTTGATCCCGCCTCGTTCCGTCAAAATTCCGTTCGCGGAATGCATCCCACGAATGTCATCGGGGGTCGTTTCGACACGTACCAAAATCGATGCTTCGCCCCTTGCTTCGGATGCAACTGCGGCAGATGCGCTAAACACCACGCGCCCCGTGGCTGCACCGGGGCTGGCGCCGATCCCTTGGGATATGCGTATACGTTTGGCTTTGGGGTCTATTTGGGGATGTAGAATTTCGTTCAAATTGCGTGGATCAATTTTCAACAACGCCTGTGCTGATGAAATCAATCCCATTTCCTGCAGACCCACTACTATTGTAATGGCTGCCCGTCCTGTACGGTCGGCAGGTTCCGCATCCAACACCCACACCGATCCATTCTCTACGGTGAAATCCAACTGCATTTGATCACAATATAAACGTGTCACCTGTTCCGTAAAATCACGTAATTGTGCGAACGCGGATGGGCAAATCTCTTCTAATGATGGGCCGCGTGGATCCTTAGCCAAATATTGCGCACGGCTCTCATCCAACGCGGCACGACCTTGTGATTGCGATAGATATCGGCCAAATGCTGTTTGCTCGCCCGTCACAGGGGATACGAATTGTGCAATGCCTGATCCGAATTCACCCTTACCAATGCCCAATACCATTTCTTGAACGACCAAACCTAATCCCGCATCCGTCGGTGCGCCACGCGCACCGCGCAAAATACGCGCACTGGTACCATTCCACGCCGCCGCCATGGATCGCACGGCCTGTCGCAACTGATCCGATCCCTCTTGGGGGAATGGCTCATCAGTTTCCATTTCAAACAACTTCAACGCTAATTTTAACGCCCGCGCATAATCTACGGCATCATCTGTCATCGATTGATCGATAATGTCGTCAAAATCCTCTGAGTCTAGGCGTGCAACCTTGGTTGCGAAATCTTGGACGAAACGAAAATACAAAGCATCCGCCACTGGTTTTCCCAATGGTTTGCAAAGCATTTCATGACACCGCCAATTCATACCAATATTCAACAGTGTTTCCGGCCCGCCCCAGGATCGTTCTGGTGCACTGGCGCGCAAGGATACCAATTTACCTGCCTTGAACGCCGTTTCAATTGGCCAATCATGCGGGAATACAGAACGCTGAAATTTTGCCACAGTTTCCGTCGAAAAAGCCCAACCAGCGGGTGTTGGCAATTTCGCGCTCATCAATTTCACAACCGCCGCTGCGCGCGCACCGTAAACGTCAACAGGTACATCCGCACCAGCCGCTAAAACGATACAATCAGGGTAAGTTGTTGATGCGCCGCCCAAAATAAGTCTCCTTGATTTCAGTTGTATGGCGAAACCCGTCGGATGAATAGAGCAATCGCGAGCAAAATATGAATTTTATAAAAAGTGACGCATTCTCCGCAAACTAAAATCATGCACGCTGATTAAAGTGTTAGGTGTCGCTTAAATAAAGCGACACCTAACGACCCCAAGGCTGTTTGGGTGGGAACAGCCCTAGAGTTTCGGGAACCCATGTTCCGTGACTGCAAACTGTACGAATAAAAATAAAAAAATCACCCAACTTTTAACCTTCATTAAAAATCAAATAAGCCTGAATTAAGGCGTGCTGATGGCGGTTTTACGACCAGTGAAATAACACCATAGTAATATGCGTTTATCTCAAATATTTAGGAAAATTTAACTAGCTTTCAATGCGCCCAAAATCAGATACTACCGCCATGGTTGTACGAATGCGATTCAACAGACACAATCTGTTGCGTCGCACAATTTGTGAATCGGCATTTACTTGCACTGCTTCGAAAAACGCATCAATCGGTTTGCGCAGATTAGCCAACAACGTCATCGCCCCACTGAAATCTTCGGCCTTGATCGCATCCGCAATTTTAGCCTCGTTTTCATCCAACGCCACGAACAACGCACGCTCCTCGTCCGTCTCGGCAAACTTCACCTCTGGTGTTCCTTCGTATGACACGCCATCCTTCTTCTCTTCGGCCGTCAGGATATTGTTAGCACGCTTAAACCCCTGCAACAGGTTTTCACCGTCATCGGAATTGCGGAAAGTCTGCAACGCCTTTGCACGTTTCACCAACAAGGTGAAATCGTCGTTGTTTGGCATGGCAAGGCATGCGTCGATTACATCGTGGCTGATGCCTGCGTCCTTAAGGTAGACCTTTACGCGGTCGTGGAAGAATGCAAGGAGATTGGCTTCCTTTTTATTGCCCTCATTTAAATCGAGTACTTTGTTCCCCTCGTCTCCGAACAGATGCTGACGCATCAAATGATCGCTAAGGTGGGTTTTGTAAAAACTCGATAGTGAAATCCGAACATTATTCTCCAACACCAACCGAATAACACCCAACGCCGCACGGCGCAGGGCAAACGGATCTTTCGATCCCGTCGGTTTCTCGTCAATTGCCCAAAAACCCGTCAGTGTATCAATCTTATCCGCCATGGCCACGGCCACAGAAACGGGTGCAGTCGGAACCACATCCGTTGGCCCCAGTGGCGAGTAATGCTCTTGCGACGCCGCACCAACCTCGGCTGGCAATCCAGCCTCTGCTGCATAATACCGCCCCATCAAACCTTGCAACTTGGCAAACTCACCAACCATTTCGGACGACAAATCGGCCTTGGCCAATGTCGCCGCTTGTATCGTCAATTCCACATCGGCACCCACCAACGGCGCAATTTCACCCGCCAATGCAGCAATGCGATTAATGCGTTCTGCCTGCGTGCCCAGCTTGTTGTGGAATGTCACGTTTTGCAATTTATCCGTCCACTCACCCATGCCCGCCTTGGCAATACGCAAATCATTCTCCCAGAAGAATTTTGCATCCGACAAACGCGCAAACAGAACCTTTTGGTTCCCTGCCAAAATCGTCGCGCCATTATCCGCCGTTGTACGGTTCGCCACAGTCACAAATTTCTCAATCCGACCCGTTTTGGGGTTTTTAACGCTGAAAAATTTCTGATGCTCTTTCATCGAGGTAATCAAAACCTCTGGCGGCAAGTTCAGAAAATCCTCAGCAATGTCACCCATCAACACAACGGGCCATTCGACCAGTCCCACAACTTCGGCCAACAGCCCCGCATCCTCGACCAATTCCAACCCTTGGGCAAAGGCCATATTCTTGGCATCTTCCCAAATGTGATCCGCACGTTCTTGCGCATCCAACACAACGAACGCCTTTTTCAATTCAACCTGATACTGCTCGAACGAATTCACAGAAAACCATTCGGGTGACATGAAACGATGTCCCGCTGTCAGGTTCGCCGATTGAATGCCGTCGATGTCAAAATCCACAACTTCGGCTCCATCCTCTGCGGACAGGATACACAGGATCGAATGCAACGGGCGCACCCAACGCAATGACCCCGCACCCCAACGCATGGATTTTGACCACGGAAAATTGCGGATTGTGTCGCTGACAACCTCGGCCACAATCGCGGACGCGGAACGCCCCGCTTTTTCGATCACTGCGTAATACGTCTGACCTTTTTTATCATCGCGGATTTCCAATTGATCCTTGGTCAGCCCCGCACCACGTAAAAAACCGTTCAACGCTTGTTCGGGCGCATCAACCCGCGGACCTTTACGCTCTTCGCGTGTACTCGGGCTCTCGCTCAGCAATCCATCAATCGTCAAACATAATCGGCGCGGTGTCGCAAAAGTCCCCGCCGAAGCATAGGTCAAACCTGCCTCAACCAAACCATTCGTCACCATCTTTTGCAAATCTGCACAGGCACGCGCCTGCATACCTGCTGGGATTTCTTCGGAAAATAATTCAAGCAGTAAATCGGTCATTATTGCGCCTTCTGGTGCCAAGCAAAGGCACGCCCATCTGGATAAACCGCAATAATACGATCAATGCCGTCGATAATATTTCGTTCCCCAACCAAACTTAACGCAGCACCACTGGCCACATCCATCGCGATTTGACCTTGGTCATAACACGCCATATCGCTCAAGGGCTTTGTCGGCAGTGCATCGTCAGATATTTGATATGTCTCACGCAACAAATCAATTTTCATCGACGTATAAAAACAAGCAAAGTAAAATTTAGCATCCGTTGAAAACGCCACATTAGGCTTACCGATAATCGACATTTCTTCGGGCGCACCGCCCATGATTGGGGTCAAATTCAGCGATTGTAATGGGCTGTTGGGGTCACGCATCACATTTTTGGCAGCAGCCTCCGCGGGAATTGGACAGCCATTGGGTAACAATTCGCCACTAAAATACGCATCTCCACAGTCATTGATTTGACGCCAAATAAATGCCCGACCGTCAGGGTATTGTGCGATGAATGTATCAAACCCATATGGATTGTTTTCATCCGATAAAATCGCCGTGGCATTTCCAGCTTCCAGATCCGCGTCAATTTGCTTCGCGCTAAAACAATCGAACGATTTTGGTGCGATCAGCGGCGTCGCAATATCTTTGTACTCGTCGGTAGGGATATAATCCCAATCAACTGTGAAGCAGCCACGCATTTTCAATGGCGACGTATCCGCATCGATCCCACGATAGTTTGACACAGGAAACGCATCGCCATACGCCATCACTTCTGTGACGTCGCTCACATCAATATAATACGCCTTCTCGGCGCTGTACCAAAACCCAAAACCCATGGCAGCGGCTGCGAACAACATGCCGCCCATCAATACTGACCCCTTCATGCTGCAACACCTCCCGCATCCGTTTGTAAAAACGCATCGGCACAAGATTTCGCCAATGTCCGCACACGCCCAATATAGGCTTGGCGTTCCGTAACGGAAATAACGCCGCGCGCATCCAAAAGGTTAAACAAGTGCGATGCCTTGATGCATTGGTCATATGCTGGGTGTGCCATAATGATTTTCAATCCTGTTTTTGGGTCTTCATGTGGTGCTGCCAAAATCCGTTTACATTCCGCCTCAGCATCTTTGAAATGTTGTAATAACGTGTCCGTATCTGCGATATCGAAATTCCAACGCGAATACTCTTGCTCGGTCTGTTTAAACACATCACCGTACGTTAATACCGTCACAGAACCGGGTGCATTAAACGGCATGTCCATTACGTGATCCACACCCAACACATACATCGCAAGACGTTCCAATCCATAAGTCAACTCGCCCGATACAGGCTTACAATCATGTCCACCGACTTGTTGGAAATATGTGAACTGCGACACTTCCATGCCATCACACCAAACTTCCCATCCCAAACCCCATGCCCCCAATGTCGGACTTTCCCAGTCATCCTCGACAAACCGAATATCATGCAACGCCATATCAATCCCAATCGCTTCAAGCGATCCCAAATACAGCGCCTGTAAATCCGGCGGGCTTGGCTTAATGATCACCTGATATTGGTAATAATGTTGCAATCTGTTCGGGTTTTCACCGTAACGCCCATCGGTCGGACGGCGCGACGGTTGCACATAGGCCCCAGCCCAAGGCTTCGATCCCAACGCACGCAATGTCGTGGCAGGGTGAAATGTTCCCGCTCCCACTTCCATGTCATAGGGTTGCAAAATCGCACAGCCATGCTCAGCCCAATAATTCTGAAGCCGCAAAATAATCTCTTGGAAACATGTGGGTTTACTCTTCACTTTTGCCCTGCCTTTGATCGCATATCATTGCGCCTTCAATATGCAATGCGAGCGGCGGGGTCAATTCAAGGATTGTGTACAAATTGGCGCAGACACCTTATCTTTACTTTGTAAAAATATCTCCCATGCGGAGCACAGAACGTTTAACCCGCAGTCAACTCTGCCCCAATCTGTAAAACAGCATCTACCAGCAAATCCAAATCACTTTCCTGCGTGCGATGATTGGTAATATTCACACGGATCGCCAACGCCCCATTCAACCGCGTTGTCGATGGCACCGCAATTCCACGTTCCTGTAACAAGATTACAATCTCATCATTCAACGCATCCAAATCATCCACCTCCGCCACAAAGCGGAAACAATTGATATTCAACGGAGTCGGCGCCATTGATTGCAGTGCGGGTTCACGCATGACACGCGCCGCCAAATATTGCGCCAATGTGATATTGCGATCTATGGTACGCCCTAGCGCATCAATTCCATGTTCCGCCAAATGCGCCCAAACTTTTAACGCCCGAAATCCACGCGATAACTCTGGTCCATAATCCACCGCCCAAAACGCGCCACCTGCCAGACCACGTTCAGACCCGCGCAAATACTCGGCGCGCGCCGAAAACGACGCCCGATGCGCGGCATCGTCGCGAAACAGGACACAGCCCGCTTCGTAATTCACCTGATACCATTTGTGGAAATCAAACGCCAAACTGTCTGCGCGCGCAATACCAGACAACCGATCACGCGCCAACTCACCCAACAATCCCGCCGCGCCAAACGCACCGTCCACATGGAACCATAAATCTTCGTCCCGAGCGATATCCGCAATCTTTTGCAGGTCATCAATCGCACCCATGTTCACCGCACCCGCTGTACCAACCACAACCAACGGCGTCAGCCCCACATCGCGATCGGATGCAATCAATGCGCGCAAGTGATCCAAATCCATCTCAAACGCTTCGTTACAATCCACAATTCGCAAACTTTCGGTTCCCAACCCCAAAACATCAAACGCCTGCTTAATACAAGAATGTGCCTGCGCGGATGTGTATCCCACCAATTGCCCTTGGCTCACGCCCTTGGATCGTGCATCCAAAACAGCGCGATCACGCGCGACCTTCATCGCTATAATTGTCGCCATTGATGTCCCCGAAACAATCAGCCCCGACCCATCGGATGGCATCCCCATCATTTCTAAACACCACGTCAAAACTTGGCGTTCCACAACAGGTGCCACATGATCACGCCCGCCTGCATTCACATTCATCGCCGCTGCGGCCATATCGGCCATCACACCCGACGGCGCCCCCGCTCCGTGAACCCAGCCAAAGAAACGTGGATGCGTATTCCCCACACCATATGGCAATATATCCGCCATCAATGCATTTGCCGAACTGCCTTTACGGGGCAATTCACGTTGAAACTGTGCGCGTATTTTATCGGGCAACGGCGTCCAAACCCGTCCTTCGTCGGCATGTGCCATTTTATCAATACTTTTGTCCAACATCGCATGCGCATCCGCACGGAAGGCATCCCAATCTTTAGGATCCAAATCACCCTTACTCATACTCTATCCCCTCCAAAAGGTCGCGGTCAGCAACACATAAACCGCCATCAATTCCAAACGCCCAATCAACATACCCGCCGACAACAGCCACTTAGCGATATCATTCAGACCCGCATAATTCCCCGCCGGTCCAATTTCAGGCCCCAATCCAGGGCCGATATTTGCCAACGCTGCCGCAGCACCAGAAATCGACGTCACCGCATCCAATCCCGTCAGCCCTAACGCCACAGCCAAAAACGCCAATGTCACCATGAACAGCACAAAAAACGCCATAACAGATGAAATGACATCCTCTGATACCGTACGATGATTGTAACGGGGTTGGAAAATTCCGTTCGGGCTGTGAATACGTTTAATCTGCGCACTTACAGATGCAAAAAGTAACTGAAAGCGGAAAATCTTGATCGAACATGTTGTCGATCCCGCACAGCCGCCAATCAAACCAATCAAGAAGAAAAAGGTGATCGGGAAACTGCCCCACAACATGTAATTGGAACTGGCGTATCCCGTGCCCGTCAAAATTGACACCCCGTTAAAGGCCGCTTTACGAAGGGCCATTTCTGGCGAGTTGGTGACGAAACCAATCTGCCACAGAACCAAAACGAAAACGACTACCACAATTGTCACGATAAAGCCGCGCACCTGTGGGTCGGCAAAAATGGCCTTAAATGAGCCACCCATCATTTGCACATAGCGCACAAAGGGCAGAGCCGCCAAAATCATAAACACCACCGCCACATATTCAGTTGCGGCACCCATGTCTGCAAACGAGGTGTCATAATTGGAAAATCCACCCGTCGCGATGGTTGTCATTGCGTGCACAACAGCATCGAACAAACCCATTCCCGCCATCGAATAAGCCACGATGCACAAAACCGTCAGGGTCACGTAGATGGATGAAATAGAGCGTGAAATCTCTGCTGCACGGGGCAGGATTTTACCAAATGTATCAAATCCCTCGGTACGGAATATCTGCATACCTCCGATACGCAACACGGGTAAAAACACCATGGCCACAACGACCACACCAATGCCACCAAACCACTGCATTAAACCCCGCCACAATAATATCCCGCGTGGTAATGTTTCGAGATCGCTAAATACGGTTGAACCAGTGGTGGTCATGCCTGACATCGCTTCAAAAAACGCATCGACAAACCGCGCATCCGTTGCACCGACCATAAACGGAATGGCGCCAAACAGCGGTAAAACCAACCACACCCCCGTGGACAGAAAAAACGTCTGATGGATATTCAAACCCTCAACCCGATTTTGACAGGCCAAGGCAATCCCGCCGCCGATCATGATCGACGTAAATGCGGAAAATGCAAAAGCCACCCAATTGGCGTCGCCATCAACCCAGTCCAATGCCATCGGAACAACCATCGTCATCCCAAGGATCATCACCAATAAACCAATTACATAACCCGCAGGGCGTAAATCAAACATGGCTCAAGGCTTGGCGAATGGCTGTCATGCTGTCAAGGAAGAACCCCAAAGACGTGACTCCAAACGCAAAAAGCATCAGAATTTCTCTGATGCTTTTATCTTTGTCGAATTGAACCTTCGACTTACATGGACGAGGACGGGTTTCCGATAATTCCCATGAAATCACGGCGCAAATCGCGATCCTTTTGAAAATCGCCGCGCATGGCAGATGTCACCATAGTGACGCCGTGTTTATGGACGCCGCGGGTGGACATGCAATGATGCTCGCCCTCGATCACAACGGCTACACCGCGTGGGCGCAGGACTTCGTCGATGGTGTTGGCGATTTGTGCGGTCATTTTTTCTTGCACTTGCAGGCGCTTTGAAAAAGCATCCACGACACGGGCCAATTTGGAAATGCCAACAACGCGGTCCGTCGGGACATATGCGACGTGGGCGCGGCCAATGATGGGGGCCATGTGGTGTTCGCAATAGCTTTCGAAACGAATGTCTTTCAGCAAGACCATTTCGTTATAGCCTTCGACCTCTTCGAAGGTGCGTTGCAATAATGCTGTCGGGTCTTCGTTATAGCCTTTGAACCATTGGCCATAGGCTTTGACGACGCGGGATGGGGTGTCCAGCAAGCCTTCGCGTGCGGGGTTTTCGCCGGCCCAACGTAATAACGTTTGAACGGCTGCTTCAGCTTCTGCTTGGGAGGGACGTGTTACTGTCGTCTCGGTCTCAATAGCTGGATCGTGAATATTCATCACATGCTCCTTGGTTAAACCTGATAATCGATATTTAGGGGTTTAAACTATGAAATACTAGGGCTGCGATGATTTTTGCGACATATTCGAGGGGGTATCAGACATTGGGTGTTTTCGAGCACTTTTGAATGTGTCCCCATGGGGACAGGGGGTTAAGGTGCTGATTTTATTATATTTTGTAAAATTATGAGTTTGAAAACAATGTGGATGGCGACCCTAACCACAAGGTATTATCCTTATCCCCACCATTATTTCCATCGGTTAAGGCAATCATTGCCGATCATTTTAACCGGCAACGATGCAAAGCGAATCTGTGGTGCATCACTGTTTGATTGCGTAACGATCAGCTTCTTGGAAGACGTCGATGACACGTGTTCCAGATTTAATCAAAGCACCATGTTCGACGCCAGCAGGGATAGAATAGCTGTCGCCTGCTCGATACATCTTGGTTACGCCGCCAATCGTAAATTCAATTTCGCCCTCGACCACCGTGCCCCACTGTGCGCCGTGGGAATGGGCGGGTAATTCCATGTCCTTAAGGAAGGTGAAAAAGGCGACTAATCCTGCATCCGATTGCACCACCGCCGTTTGGACGACGTCATCGGGGAAAGGCACGTCAATGCTTGGGAATGAGTTGATAAAATCGGGATAAGGCATGATCGGTTCTCGCATACGTAAGGGTGAAAATTCGCGTTGAAACAGGGTCAGCGTAGCCGTGGTGTTCGCGTTTGGCAATTTTTATTCTGTTTTGGTGGGGGTATTGGGTGTTGGGTATTTGGGATGGTGGTTTCGGAGTGTCCACAGGTGGACAGCTTGTTAAGTGATTGATTTTTAATATGTTAATAAAATAATGGCTTGTTAATAAGATATATCTATCGAAAGCATCTATTTGTGTCAGGCATTTTACAAAAGGCTGCATATTATTAAGTTCACAGGTGATAATCTCGATAACAGGTACAATTGAACGGCAGCTATG
>CAXBJO010000011.1:0-88568 GCA_963976255.1 uncultured Rhodobacterales bacterium | reverse complement strand
ACCGCCACGACCAGCGGTTCTGGGTCTTTGGCGAAGTATTGGGTTTGGCCTCGGCGGAGTTCTGTTAGCAGGGCCGCTTGTTTCCCCCGCGGTGTTTTGGCGATCTGCATGAGGTTGGTTAGGGTGGGGCCTGTGCCAGCCACGACATCCGCCAATAGCAGATCGTGGTTGGCGATGACGTAGGACTTTACCCGTGAGCGGCGTGCATTATAGCCTGCGTTTTCAATGCCTGTTGTCAGCGCGCCGATGGGTAACAGCAGGGGGTTGGGGATGTGGTTGGGTTGAGTGTTTGTGCATCCCAATAGAATAAGGCATAAGGTGAGTGTTCGCATGGGTGTCATATAGCCCCGCCGCGCGTGGTTTTGTAGGACAAAGCGCTTGACTTGGGGCGTGTAGTTTCGGATAAGCCGCCATCTGCGGGATTCATATCGCGTGGGATGTTTGTATAATCGCCACAATGGCGCGCAGTTTGAAGGCGAGGATGATCCTCGAAACGCCACAATGTGGGGCCGAAAGACGCGGAAGATAAAGGAAAGACGCATATGTTTGCGGTTCTAAAAACTGGCGGTAAGCAGTATAAAGTTGCCAGCGGGGATATCCTGCGTATTGAGAAGGTTACTGGCAATGCTGGTGACACTGTTCAATTCAACGAAATTTTGATGATGGGTGGCGATAAGCCAGTTATCGGTGTGCCAACTGTTGCAGGCGCTGCTGTTCAAGCAGAAATCCTGGAACAAGGTAAAGGCCCGAAGGTTATCAACTACGTTAAGCGTCGTCGTAAGCACAGTTCGCAACGTACGAAAGGCCACCGTCAGCAAATTACGATTTTGCGCGTGACTGACATTTTGGCAAAAGGCGCTGAGAAATCTGGTGTTGCGATTGCTGAAAACGGTCGTGGCTTTGACGTGAATGCAGTGGAAGCTGTGACCGCGAAAAAAGCACCAGCGAAGAAAAAAGCAGCTGCACCAGCAGCGGCTGAGAAAAAAGCACCTGCTAAGGCAGCGGCTGAAAAGAAGGCACCTGCAAAAGCAGCTGCTAAAAAACCTGCAGCTAAAAAAGCAGCGCCTAAGAAGGCCGCCGCTAAAAAAGCTGAAGATAAATAGGAGCGAAGCGAAATGGCACATAAAAAAGCAGGTGGTTCATCCCGCAACGGTCGCGACTCCGCTGGACGTCGCCTTGGTGTGAAAAAATACGGTGGCGAAATTGTTATCCCTGGTAACATTATTTGTCGTCAACGTGGCAACAAGTGGTGGCCAGGTGAAAATGTTGGTCAAGGTAAAGACCACACATTGTTCGCACTGACCGAAGGTAACGTGAAATTCCACAAGGGTTTCAAAGGCCGCACATTCGTATCCGTTTTACCAGCAGCCGAGGCCGCTGAGTAAACCGACGTGTGAAACAAAAGTTTTAAGGGGTCGGCAGGAATGTCGGCCCTTTTTTTTGCAACGCTTGTTCAATTGGCGTTGCTTGTATATCGAATAGTTAAACCAGTAGAGATCAGTCATGAAATTCCTAGACCTTGCAAGAGTATACCTGAAATCCGGCGCGGGCGGGAACGGGTGTGTGTCGTTCCGTCGTGAAGCGCATACCGAATATGGTGGGCCTGATGGCGGTAATGGTGGTCGTGGGGGGGATGTGATCGTCGAGGCGATTGATAACCTGAACACGTTGATCGATTTTCGGTATCAGCAACACTTTTTCGCCCAGAATGGGCGTTCAGGTATGGGAAAACAGCGTTCAGGGGCGGATGGCGATGATATTGTGCTGAAAGTGCCTGTGGGGACTGAAATCTTGGAAGAAGACCAAGAGACGGTGATCGTGGATATGAAGCGCACAGGTCAGCGTTATACGTTGTCGCAGGGCGGGAATGGTGGGTTCGGGAACCTGCATTTTAAATCATCCACAAACCAAGCACCGCGACGTGCAAATTCGGGTCAGCCATTGGTAGAGCGCACCGTTTGGTTGCGCCTGAAATTAATTGCGGATGCGGGGTTGTTGGGGTTGCCAAACGCAGGGAAATCCACGTTTTTGGCCGCGACATCGAATGCGCGTCCAAAGATTGCGGATTATCCGTTTACGACGTTGCACCCAAATTTGGGCGTCGTAGGCGTGGACAACAAGGAATTTGTGATTGCGGATATTCCGGGATTAATTGCCGGTGCATCCGAGGGTGTTGGTCTGGGTGTGCGGTTTTTGGGTCATGTTGAACGCTGTGCGGTGCTGTTGCATTTGGTGGATGGCACGTCCGATACGGTGGTCGAGGATTACCGCGTGATTATCGCTGAGTTGGAAAAATACGGTGGTGATTTGGCGAACCGCCCACGGGTGACGGCGTTGAACAAAATCGATGCGATAGACGAGACTGAATTGGCTGTGAAGGCGCATGAATTGGAATTGGCGGTTGGATCGCCAGTGTTACAGCTGTCTGGTGTTTCGCATGCTGGTGTGACGGATGTTTTGCGCGCAGTTGCGGCAGAGGTTGAGCAACGTGATGCGGCGGAATTG
The DNA here is from genome assembly GCA_963976255.1 of uncultured Rhodobacterales bacterium. GTDB lineage: Bacteria > Pseudomonadota > Alphaproteobacteria > Rhodobacterales > Rhodobacteraceae > Amylibacter. Next base: position 86,063 of record CAXBJO010000011.1, on the reverse strand, counting down.
GCTGCAGAACAGGCCGAGGATGTTGATGGAGACGGGACATGGCGACCCTAGGCCCATATAAACGGGTTATTATCAAAATCGGGTCTGCTTTGTTGGTGGACGCGCAAACGGGCGCGTTGCGCACCGATTGGTTGCGTGGGTTGGCCGCCGATGTGGCAGATCAAAAGCTGCAAGGGCGCGATGTTTTGATTGTGTCGTCTGGGTCGATTGCATTGGGGCGGCGGGTTTTGAAACTGCCCGATGGTGTTTTAAGCCTTGAAGAAAGTCAGGCGGCGGCGGCTGTTGGCCAGATCCGTTTGGCGAATGCATATGAAGCGGCGCTTGGCCCCCTTGGGATTAAAACTGCGCAAATTTTGCTGACATTAGAAGACAGTTCAGATCGGCGGCGCTATTTAAATTCACGCCGCACCATGAGTGCGTTGTTGGGGTTGGATGTGGTTCCGATTGTGAATGAAAACGACACGGTTGCCACGGATGAAATTCGTTTTGGAGACAATGACCGGTTGGCGGCGCAGGTGGCGGCAATGGTTGAGGGCGATTTGTTGATTTTGTTGTCCGATGTGGATGGGCTGTACACGGGTAATCCGCGTTTGGATAAAACGGCGAAGCATATTGCGTTGATCGAAAAAATTACCCCAGCGATGGAAGATGGCGCAGGAGATGCAGGCACAGCGAATTCCAAGGGTGGGATGCGCACCAAAATCATGGCGGCGAAAACTGCGATGTCGGCGGGTTGTGCCATGGTGATTATGGAGGGCGATGTCGATCGCCCGCTAAGCCTGTTGGGCGCGGGGGCGAAGGCCAGTTGGTTTAAATCACCGAATTCGCCAAACCATGCACGCAAAATTTGGATTTCGGGGATGAAGCCAAAGGGTTTTATCACGGTGGATGCAGGTGCGATAACGGCGCTGCGTGCCGGGAAATCATTGTTGGCAGTTGGTGTGAAAGCGGTAACAGGCGTTTTTGATCGCGGCGATGTGTTGTGTATTCAGGATGAAACAGGACGCGAATTGGCCAAGGGCTTGGCGGGTTATGATGCCGTCGAGGCGGGGTTGATTGTGGGTAAGAAAAGCGCAGAAATTCCCGATATTTTGGGATACGCAGGGCGGGGTGCATTGGTGCATCGCGACGATATGGTTTTGTGAGGCATGATGGATATTGCAGCGGAAATGAAGAAGATCGGCCAAGCGGCCAAGGCGGCCAGTGCTGAATTGGCCTTTGCGGATGCAGAGGTGAAGCAACGTGCGTTGGAAAATGCATCCGACGCGGTTTGGATCAATCGTGCGGATATTTTGGCGGCGAATGCGTTGGATATGGATTATGGCCGTGAAAAAGGCCTGTCTGCGGCGATGTTGGATCGTTTGATGTTGGACGCGGATCGTATTCAAGGAATTGTGGATGGGTTGCGTGCCGTGGCGGTGCAGGATGATCCGATTGGTACGGTTTTGGCAGATTGGGTTCGCCCATCTGGATTGCACATTCAACGCGTTCGCACGCCCTTGGGTGTGATTGGTGTGATTTATGAAAGCCGCCCGAATGTGACAGCTGATGCGGGGGCGTTGTGCCTGAAGGCGGGGAATGCCGTGATTTTGCGCGGCGGTTCAGAAAGTTTTCATTCATCTGCCGCCATTCACAAATGTTTGGTGCAGGGATTGGTATCGGTGGGATTGCCCGCAGATGCGGTGCAATTGGTACCAACACGCGACCGCGCCGCAGTGGGTGAGATGTTGACGATGACCGATTTCATCGACGTGATCGTGCCCCGTGGCGGTAAGGGGTTGGTGGGGCGTGTGCAGGCGGATGCGCGGGTCCCAGTGTTTGCCCATCTTGAGGGTATTTGCCACATTTATGTGGACGTGGATGCGGATCTAGAGAAAACTAATGCCGTTGTTTTTAACGCTAAAACACGTCGCACGGGCATTTGTGGATCCGCGGAATGTCTGTTGATTGATCGCGCATTTTTCGTGGAACATGGTGCACCTTTTATCGGTGAACTGCTGGCGGCAGGAGTTGAGGTGCGCGGTGATGAGTTTTTGCAATCTATTGACGGGGTTGTGCCTGCAAATGATGATGATTGGGGCTGTGAATATTTGGACATGATTATTGCGGCGCGCATTGTAGATGGTGTGGGCGGCGCAATTGCGCATTTGCGCGATTATTCATCCAATCACACGGATTGTATCATGACGGAAAATGATGTGACGGCGGCGCAGTTTTTTCAACGGGTCGACAGTGCGATTTTGATGCGCAATGCGTCGACGCAATTTGCCGATGGCGGTGAATTTGGCATGGGCGGCGAAATTGGAATTGCGACGGGCAAAATGCACGCGCGTGGCCCCGTGGGCGCAGAACAATTAACCAGCTTTAAGTATTTGGTGACCGGTGACGGGACGACGCGTGCCTAGGGTATGGTTCGGCCCATTTATTTGACATAAAAAAGGCCGCTGAGGCGGCCGTTTTTTTAAATGTTGGTTTGTTTTAGCTTGTCCAAGTGCGGATCGGCCCTGAGTCCACGTGGACAAAGTTTGAACCGTAATATTTACCAACACCACCCGTGCGAGAGGCCAATGCCGCCTTGGCAATTTGGCTGACGGAACGCGAAGGAATGCGAAAATCTGTGGCCATACCTTTGATGTGATAGCTGTCTTTGGCAACACGGCGCGATTTTGAACGCAACATCGCATTTGTGCGCGGCGAACGATAACCAGACAACATCATGACTGCTTCGGATGAATCAAGGCGCTTATGAGCGGCGGCGATGACGTCGATTGTACGACGGTCCATGGTGACCGCCTTGTTTTCACGCCAATCACGCATGAACCAATTTATCTCTTTCAAGGCGGGGTTGATATACTGCCCTTCAATCCAATAAATTGTATTCAAAGTTTCGCCCGAACGTGTAGAGCGCATGTGGATGCTGCGAATATTACCAGCGCCCTTAACATAGCCAAATACGCCTGCATAAGCAGGGGCGGCTGTTATCGTTGCGATGCCAGCAAAGGCACCCAAAACCGAACGACGGTTTAGATTTAACTCGTTATTCATACTAACCTGTCCCAAATAAATGGCGACCCTATTGTTGAGCCTTCCGCCTGTCTTTTTAGTAAGACTAAGCAAGAATACGTATTGCACAAACCGATTCGACGGCCAAGTTAAATTTTCGAATCAGGCAGAAATCTGCTTGTTTTTTGGATAGTTAGCCGTGAAGGCCACAGTTTAGTGGGGATGTTCTTTGTACGTTCTTAAAATATGTACATTTTTAATCCAATGTGGAGTAAATTGACGCTGTTGTGATCAATCGTGTTTTTGAGGTCGGGCAGAGCCGCGATCGCCAATTGCATATATTGTTTTGGGGGTGGCTGATTTGGAATTCGGGTTCGAGCATAAATCCCATCCTGAAGTGTGAAAGCTGACATATGACTTTTAATGCTGGGCTAGTCATTTATGATTGGGCGTTATACAAAACCATTTAGATACAGATCAAAGGTGCGTTACGGCGTCCTTTTTATGACAGGTATGAGCAGGCTTATTATGACGGATTTAACGATTGCAGATATTGCACAGGCTTTGGGTGCGCAGGCGTACGGTGACGTCAGTTTAACCATTTCCAGCGTCCAAGCGCCGGCAAAAGCGGGTGTAGGTCAATTGGCCTTGGCGATGGATCCAAGTTACGGTGATGCATTGCGCGACAGTGCGGCGCAGGCGGCGATTGTGTGGCCAGATGCGGATTGGCAAGGCATGGGGTTGAAAGCGGCAATTGTCGCGCCACGGTCGCGCTATATTCTGTCTGGTGTGACGTATCTGTTTGAAAAGATGCCTGAAATTGAAATGGGCATTCACCCGAGTGCGATTATTGCGGATGACGCGGTGATTGGTGACGGGGCGATGATTGCGCCGTTTGTGGTCATTGGGCGCGGTGCCAAAATTGGGGCGAATGCGCGTATCATGTCCCACAGCACGATATCAGAATATGCCCAAATTGGCGATGATGTCCTGTTGTACCCTGGTGTGCGCATTGGGGCACGGGTGCAGATTGGGGATGGGTTTATTTGTCAATCAAACACTGTGATTGGTGTGGATGGATTTTCATATGTGACCCCAAAACCAGGTGCGGTAGAGGAGGCCAAGAAAACGGGTCAAATCACCGCCGCGACACGCACGGACGGATTTGCGCGGATCAATTCATTGGGCACGGTTGTCATTGGCAATAATGTCGAAATGGGTGCGAATTGTGCGATTGATCGTGGTACGATTGAAAACACCAGTATTGGTGATGGCACAAAATTGGATAATCTTGTGCATATTGGCCATAACGTCACCATCGGGTCGACATGTTTGATTTGTGGACAGGTGGGGATTGCGGGCAGTTCGGTGTTGGGCGATCGCATTGTTTTGGGTGGTCAGGTTGGTGTGGCAGATCACATCAACATCGGATCGGACGTGATTGCGGCGGGTAAATCGGGGATTTCATCCAATGTACCATCTGGGCGGGTGATGATGGGCAGTCCTGCTATGCGGATGGATCTGAATGTTGAGGCCTACAAAGCGTTGCGTCGATTGCCCCGCTTGGTGGCCAAAGTGACCGCGTTAGAGAAAGCGGTATCAAAGACGGATGAAACCAAGTAAATCAGCGGTAAGAATTGCGCAAATAGGGCCAGAGATATGACGGTGAATGTCCAAGATAAAATTATCGAAATTATTGCCGAGCAAGCCGTGTTGGCACCCGGTGATGTGGCACCAAGCATGACGATTGAGGAATTGGGACTGGACAGCCTTGGATTGGTTGAGGCGGTTTTCGCAATCGAAGAGACATTTGCAATCAATGTGCCTTTTAATGCTAACAATCCTGCGGCATCTGCATTTGACATTACGTCCGTAGCGTCGATTTCAGCGGCGGTGCAGGATTTAATCACTGCGCAAAACGGATAAAATATGAAACGTGTGGTCATCACAGGTCAGGGCACGATTAATGCGCTGGGGCGGGATGTGGGTGCGACGTTGGATGCGATGTCGCGCGGCGTGTGTGCGATTTCAAACATGGATTTCCCCAATGTTGACCGTCTGTCGATAAAAATCGGTGGGCAGGTACATGGGTTTGATCCGTCAAAATATTTTGAGCGCCAACAATTATCGCTGTATGATCGGTTTACACAGTTTGCAGTGATCGCCGCGAATGAGGCGATTGCGCAATCTGGTTTGATATTTGATGGCATATTGGCGCAAACATCGGGTGTTGTTTTGGGAACTGCAGGGGGTGGTTTGCAAACACAGGATGAAAATTACCGTACTGTGTACGAGGACGGCAAAAACCGTGTGCATCCGTTTGTTGTGCCGCGTTTGATGAATAACGCTGCCGTCAGCCACGTATCGATGGTGCATAACCTAAAGGGTCCAAGTTTTACTGTTTCCACCGCCTGTGCGTCATCCAACCATGCCATGGGACAGGCGTTTAATTTGGTGCGCTGTGGTGCAGCACCTGTGATGGTGACGGGCGGTTCCGAAAGCATGTTATGTTTTGGTGGGATCAAGGCGTGGGAAGGGTTGCGCGTGATGTCATCCGATGGTTGTCGTCCGTTTTGTGCCACCCGTAACGGCATGGTTCAAGGCGAAGGCGGGGCGGTGTTTGTGTTCGAAGAGTATGACCACGCACGGGCACGCGGTGCAGAAATATTGGCGGAAATATCCGGGTTTGCGATGTCATCCGACGCGGGTGATATTGTGATGCCATCCGTGGGTGGTGCACGGCGTGCCATTGCGGCAGCGCTGAGTGATGCAAAGATGAATGCGGACGAGGTGGGGTATATCAATGCTCATGGCACCGGCACGACCGCAAACGACAAAGTCGAGACAGCGGCAATCAAAGAGGTGTTTGGTGACCACGCCAAGAACCTGATGGTGTCATCCACAAAATCGATGCATGGGCATTTGATTGGTGGCACAGGTGCGGTGGAATTATTGGCCTGTATTGCGGCGCTGAAAGACGGGATGATTGCACCAACCGTAGGATATAGCACGCCCGATCCGACATGTGATTTGGATGTGGTGCCAAATACCGCGCGACACAAAGAAGTAGACGCTGCGATCAGCAACGCCTTTGCGTTTGGTGGTTTGAACGCAGTGATTGCACTGCGTTCAGTTTAATTATTTCGTGGGTGTTGGGATCGCATTAAAAGAGGCGGTGAAACCCGTCAGCGGTAATGTTAGGTTGATTGGCTGATCCGGTGCCACAACAGAAACCAATGTGATTTTCGCATTAGCCCCTTTTTTCATTGCGGTAATGTCTGCGCTGGTTAGGCCAAAACGGGAAATACAGCCCGCCGATTCACACCAGCTGAAGGGATAGCGGCGTGCTTTGCCGCTGTCGATTTGCCATGTGATTTGGGCGGTTAGCAATGTGCCCAGTGGCGAGATTAACGTAACCCCTGCCGCCGCTTGACCGCCAGCTGGTAAAACCTCGATGTTCATTTCAGCAACTGAATTGCCTTGGCCGTCATCCATTAGTTGGTACAGATTGCATGTCTCGGCTTCGCCAGTTTTGGAACAGCGTACGTCCCATGCGCCGTGGGTTTCGCGGATATATGGGCCTGCGGGATCGGCGGCTTGGCCTTCAACAGGGAATGTTTCGTCCGCTTTTGGGGCGGGTGCTGTTTCCTGTGTGGTCGTGGTTGTGTCCTCGACTTTGTCTTGTGCGAATGCGGGCAATGCCATGGCGATGGTCAGGGCATAAAGTGTCGTTGTTACCAAATTCATTTCACATGCTCGTTTTGTTTGTTCAATTTACTCTTGGATGGGTTTTTAGCGTTATTTTGTGGGGATGTCAGTTAAAAAAAGTGGTTGGGCAAAATACGGCTGATTTAAATGTGGTGGTTAAAAGTAGAGGGTGAAAATAGAAAAAGACGAGCGTGGAAGCTCGTCCTTAACCTGCGTTTTCGCATCTCTCCCCGTCGAACTTGCCGACATGTGGGCAAAAGTTAGGATGAAATGTTGCGTTCGTCAATAGTTTTGGTGATGGAGTTGTATTTTTTGACCCTGTTTCATGTCTGGTCACTGGTGTTAGTTACAAAAAGGCTTATGTTCAGGACAACAGTTTTGACAGGGGAAAACGATGACCGAAAATGATCGCATTTTTATTGGCGGCGGCGGCGCTGAATACGGCGAGCCACAATCACTTTTGCTGAAATATGCCAATCGCCATGGGATGATTGCGGGTGCGACGGGGACGGGTAAAACCGTGACCTTGCAAATTCTGGCCGAGAGTTTTTCCAAAAATGGCGTGCCAGTGTTTTTATCTGATGTGAAAGGCGATTTGTCGGGATTAGCCAAGGCGGGTTCACCCGATTTCAAATTACACGATGCATTTATGAAGCGTGCGGGTCAGATTAAATTTGACGATTACGATTATGATGATTTTCCTGTGACGTTTTGGGATATGTTTGGCCAACAAGGCCATCCAGTGCGCACCACGATTTCAGAAATGGGCCCCTTGTTATTATCCCGTTTGATGGAACTGACAGATGCCCAAGAAGGTGCGATGAACATTGCATTTCGCGTGGCAGATGAACAAGATATGGCGTTGTTGGATTTGAAAGATCTGCGTGCGATGTTGATCTGGTTGGGTGAAAACGCGGCCGAGATTTCATTGCAGTACGGCAACGTTTCCACGTCATCCATTGGCGCCATTCAACGATCATTGTTGGTATTGGAAAACCAAGGCGCGGATGCGTTTTTTGGTGAACCTGCGCTGGATTTAAACGATTTGATGTCGACCACGCCGGGCGGCCAAGGGCGGATTAATATTTTGGCGGCAGATAAATTGATGCAATCACCGCGTCTGTACGCCACATTTTTGTTGTGGATGTTGTCCGAGCTGTTTGAAAACCTGCCCGAAGTGGGCGACCCCGATAAACCCAAATTGGTGTTCTTCTTTGACGAGGCGCATTTGTTGTTTGATGATGCCCCCAAGGCGTTGTTGAACAAGGTGGAACAGGTTGCACGCTTGATCCGTTCCAAAGGTGTGGGTGTTTATTTCGTGTCGCAATCGCCCGCAGATATTCCCGACGATATTTTGGGACAGTTGGGCAATCGTGTCCAACATGCATTGCGTGCCTTTACGCCCAAAGATCAAAAAGCGTTGAAATTGGCGGCGCAGACATTTCGCGAAAATCCCGATTTTGATACGGCCGAGGCGATTACCCAAATGGGTGTCGGCGAGGCGTTGGTGTCGACGTTGGAAAAAAAGGGCATGCCAACGGTTGTCGCGCGCACCTTGATCCGTCCGCCATCGTCACAGTTGGGCCCGTTGACCAAAGGGGAACGCGCGGCAGTGATCGCCAATTCCCATTTGGCGGGTATTTACGAAGCCGAGGTAGACAAAGAAAGTGCATACGAAGTCCTTAGCAAACGTGCAGAGAAAGCGGCGGATGAAGCGGCCAAGGCCGAAGCCGCCGAAATCGCACTGGAAGAGCAAGAAAAGGTTTTGAAGAAAGCGCGAAAGTACGATGGTTATACGTCCAAGCGTTCCACCAGCCGGTCATCACGTTCGGACAGCTTAGGCACCACATTGGCCAAAACTGTGATCCGTCAATTGGGGACGCGATCAGGACAGAAAATGGTGCGCGGTGTTTTGGGCAGTTTGTTTAAGGGGTTTTAGCGCCATGCGCGACAGCCTGCGGCACAAGATGATTGCGGTATGCAATGATAAAATCGCCAAAAAGGGGGCAGGTGTAGGCCTGTCCTTTTATGCGTTTTTTGCCAATAAAAATGATGACCCCGCGTTGTTGATGGACGCGGCGCGGTGGTGGATCGAAACCCACCACCTTGATCATTTTGAAAAAGCCGTGAAAATTCGCGATCTGGTTCAATCAGGTCAGTAAACGCGCAAGGTTTAGCCCAGAGACGGGCGTACCTTGATCATCGTAATACGGTTTTGTTCGCGGCCTGCGATTTCGAAACGAAAGCCGTGGAAGTTGAACACTTGTCCCATTGTTGGGATCATCTGTGCTTCGTGGATCACCAACCCTGCGATGGTGTTTGCTTCGTCGTCGGGCATATTCCAGTCGTGGATGCGATTAACGTCGCGGATGGTGGCGGTGCCGTCAATTTCAAAGTTCCCATTGGCATCCATGCCGTCTAACACGTCGGCTTCTGCGTCGTGCTCGTCGGTGATTTCGCCCACAATCTCTTCTAATATATCCTCGAGTGTTATCAGACCCTGAAGATCGCCGTATTCATCAACGACCAGTGCAAAATGGGCTTTGCGGCGCAGGAATTCGCGCATTTGATCGTCCAATGCGGTGGTTTCTGGTACGAAATATGGCACACGAGCGATTGACAACACGTCCAGTTTATCGATTCCATCCGGGCCGTGACCCATGCCGCGCACCAGATTGTCAACTTCGCGCAGTAAATCCTTGGCGTGGATGACACCGACGATGTTTTCAGGCTCGTCTTTGAACACGGGTAGGCGTGTATAGCTGGATGCTAAGCATTGGCTAACAATGTCGGAGGGGGCGTCGTTGGCATCGATCATTTCAATGTTCGAGCGGTGCAACATGATTTCCTCGACTTCGCGATCTTTTAGATCTAGCGCACCCAATAGACGATCACGCGCTTCTTTTTCAAAGCTACCCTCGGAATGGCCAAGGGCGATGGCACCGGCGATTTCGGCGGTTGCGTCATCTTCCAGTATCGACATATCCGCGCCCATCAAACGTAACAAGCCGCGAACGAACAGGCGCACAAGTCCCACAATGGGGGACAGGACGATTACAAGGATGCGAATGGGGGTCGAAACGAAGCTGGCGGCGCCTTCGGAGTTGGTAATGGCATAGGTTTTTGGCAACACCTCGGCGAAAACCAACACTAACAGCGTCATTACCAATGTGGCCAAGGCAACGCCGCTGTCGCCAAACAAACGGGTGAACAGGCTGGTTGCCAGTGCAGCGGCCAAGATGTTGACAAGGTTATTGCCCAGCAATACCGCGCCGATCAGGCGTTCGGTGTCCTCGGTCAAGGACAAGGCGCGTTTTGCGCCGCGCGATCCTTTGTCCGCCATGGAATGTAATTTTCCGCGGCTGGCCGCCGTCAGAGCGGTTTCTGAGCCAGAAAAGAAAGCGGACATGGCCAACAAAATCACAATGGCGCCAATGGTGGCCCAAGATGTGGAATCGATGTTCACAATCGCGGCAATGATGGTTTCCATTTCGTGTTAAACCTTTCACAATGGAGGTGGTATCGACACTGTATAATGCGGATCAATCGGCGGGGGAATAGCGTGAAAAAAATAGATTTGGGCGTGTTGTCTGGTGACATCTTGGTTTTTGGCGGGGTTTATTCAAACCTGCATGCGTTGGATGCCTTGATTGCGCAGACCGAAGCAATGGGGATTGCGCCCAGCAATATGATTTGTACCGGCGATGTGGTGGCATATTGTGCATATGCCGAGGATAGTGTTGCGCGTATGCGCGATCTTGGGTGTCCTGTTTTGATGGGGAATTGTGAACAGCAACTGGCCGCAAATGGCGATGATTGTGGGTGTGGTTTTGCAGATGGATCAACGTGTTCGTTGTTGTCGCGCACCTGGTATGCACACGCCAAGGCACAGATTTCAGATGCATCACGGGCATGGATGGGCGATTTGCCAGAACGCATAACATTTACGCATAATGGACTGCGGTACGGTGTGTTACACGGCGCGGCATCGGATGTGTCGCGCTTTGTCTGGCCAGTAACGGATGATGCGGTTATTGCGGATGAGATTGCGTTGCTTGAAACACAGGTTGGGCGTGTTGATCGCGTGTTAGCGGGGCATTCTGGTATCCCGATGATGCGCGAAGTTGGTGGAAAAACATGGATCAATGCAGGAGCGATCGGGATGCCAGCGCATGACGGAGATCTGGATACGCATTTCACGATAATTTCAGATAAATCGATTGAAAACAATTTGTTATATTACAATGTTGAAGCGGCGTTTCAGGCGATGCAGGCCAATTCATTGACCCAAGGGTATCATGCAACATTGAAAACCGGGTATTGGCCAAGTGAAGAAACCTTGCCGCCTGAAATGAGAACTCAGTCCGCTAAAGGGTGATGGTCAAACACCAGTGATTTCAATTTTTCGTCCAAAACATGGGTGTAAATTTCGGTGGTCGCCACATCCGCGTGACCCAGCAACATCTGAATAACCCGCAGGTCAGCGCCGTTCGCCAACAGATGCGTCGCAAATGCGTGGCGCAATGTGTGGGGCGACACATTTGTGGGATCAAGGCCCGCTGTAACGCATATTTCCTTGATCAACGTATAAAACCGCACACGTGTGAGATGACCCAATTTGCCGTGCGATGGGAACAGGAATTTTGAAGGGCCAATCCCCTTAAGCCGCGCCAATTCCTGTGTTTTGCCCCAATCCACCAAATAGGCGGCAATCGCCATTTTGGCGGGCGCAGACAGCGGCACCAAACGTTCTTTGCCGCCTTTTCCCTTGATCAGCAGCATTTCAGGATCACCGCGCACGGATGCTACGGGCAGGGACACCAATTCGGACACACGCATGCCAGTGGCGTATAAAATTTGCATCAATGCAGTGGTACGACGACGATCAAATGGATTGCGCCCAGTGTGCATGGCCGCGTCCAGCATACGGTTTACGTCCTCCTCGGACAGATTATTGGGCAATTTGCGTTTGGTTTTGGGGCCCTTGATCTGCATCGAAGGGTCGTCGGTGATGATCCGTTCCTCGAACCCATAACGGTAAACTTGTTTGATGGCGGACAGGCGGCGTGCGCGGGTTGCTTGGGCCAGCCCCTGTGCATCCAGAGATACGATATAATCCTCGATGTCATTATGGGTGGCGCGTTTTAGGGTCAGGTGTTTGGATTGTAAGAAATCCACATAGGCCAGCAGGTCGCGGCGATAGGCCTGAAGCGTGTTTTGCGAGGCATTGCGTTCAGCGTGGATGGTTTCCAGAAAACTGTCGATCCAATTCAAATCATTGCTCATGATTGACGTTCCAAGATGACGAATTGTAGTGCAAGGCGTTGCGCTTCGGGTGTGAATCCAGCGTCCAAAAGGGTGGCGATAACGTGGGAAATACGTTGTGGGTCGCTTTCTGTCCCTGTGGTGATGTCGCGAAATGCGGTCAGGATAGTTTGCGCGGGATTTAACAGGGATATGCGGTCGCGCAGGAATGCATTTTTGATCGCGGTTTCGATAGTAGACTTGGATTTCATCGTTTCAAAATCATTTGATACAACGGCGCGCAAAATGTCGTCGTTTGGAATTAACTCATATATATCAAATATTAATGCGCCGTAGTTGGGATGTAAAAGGATGGTGTTATACTGTATTGCGGCGCAGTCATCAGGTAGAGTCATCGAGGCCAGCGGTGTTGCGTAAAGAGCGGCAAAGACGTGCAGTAATTGGGCGTCGCGCATGACATTCCACGCACGGCGCAGGGTGCGACAGGCGCTGACGGGGTCAGGGTTTGCAATTGCGGTGTCCAGTTGCGCCACCGCTTTGACACGTTCCCACACGCCGCCCGATGCGGATGCACGTCCGTTTCGCGTATAAAGCGATTGTAAATATTGCGCAGGGATCGCGCCAACACGCGCCAGGTTTTCACCCGCACGCAATTGTGCCAACCACCCTGCAGCGTCATCCAAATCCGCAAGAGATTGCGCCAATGTGATGCCCGATGTGGGTCGCGGCAAGGCCAATGCTTCGCGGATTGCAAATTCCAATGGGTCCTTGGGATTTTGAATGACGGGTGTGTCCATTTCCTCTAATAGATCAGGATCAAGGAACATGCTGAGCAAGTCCGCACGTTGATCATCAATGGCACCCAAATTACGACCCGAGACCAAGGTCAATTCGGCGCTGAACCAATCAAAATTTTGCGCCAAACAGTACACTTTGGTTGATAAATCGCTGCTGATTGCAGAATTTTTCTTGAGCGGTTCACAAGCCTCTTGGGGCTGACCTAGCATCAATTTGACATCGAACCAGCGCTCAAACATTCCAGCATGATGCGGCCCCGCCTTGGTTAACAGCGCATCCGCCGCATCAACCGCACCATTGGCCAACAGCCAGTCAATCCGCGCCACAATCATATCCACACTGGTGCCACTTTGACGTGGGGGGGTTAATTCGGTGACAATGAGACGGTTCAAAAATTCGCGCGCTTCGGGCATTTTATGACGCTGTTGCTTTGCAATCAGATCGGCAATCAAGTCAGCCGGTGCATCGGCCCAAAAATCCATCGGCAATCCCGCGTTGGATGCGGATACCAGACCAACCGCATTGCTGTTGATCGAGGACAGGGAGGTGACGGTAATATCTTGGGCAAATAGAGGGCTGGCGGTCAGGTACACTGCTGCCAACAATGGACGTAGGTTAGGTACCATCAGGCATCGGAATTGTTTCAATAATGGTGGTTTGACGTGGTGATAAATCCCCCAAGAAGGAATAGCCCACCAAGAATAACAAAACCAAAACGGCAATGTAGAATAAATATTTGATTAGTTTGCCCACGGTTCTGCCTTATCGTTATGCGTATGTACTTGCCACGCTTGGTCACGATGTTATCACAGGTACAGGTAAATTAAATGGGTTTTCTTACAACAAGGGAACTTATCGGCAATCCTAAGCCGACAAAGGAGACGCGGGTGACCTATCACCTTTCAAAAACGTTGGTTTTGGTCGGCCTGATGGGCGCAGGTAAAACCGCGATTGGGTCGTTGTTGGCACAACGATTGGGGGTTTCGTTTGTTGATTCTGACGAGGAAATTATCCGCGCCGCAAATATGAGCATCGCGGAAATTTTCGAACGAGATGGTGAGGGGTTCTTTCGCCAGAAAGAAAGCCAAATCATTGAACGTTTGTTGGGCGGTGCCCCACATGTGTTGTCCACGGGCGGGGGCGCATTTTTATCGCAGAAAAATCGTGATATTATCGCGCAAAACGGGGTGTCTGTTTGGTTTCACGCGGATTTGGATACGTTGTGGTATCGCGTGCGGGACAAAAATACACGACCGTTGCTGATGGTGCCAAATCCACGCGCAAAGTTGCAAGAACTGTACGAAACGCGCAATCCAGAATACGCCAAGGCGCAAATTACCGTCAAAGGCGAGAAAAATAATTCAAAAGAGGCCATGGTGGATCGCGTGATTGCGGCGCTGTTGGCGGACCCCCATTCGGGTGTGACAGAGGTGACTGAAAATGAGTGATACACAGCGGGAAAAAGTGCATGTCGATTTGGGTGATCGCGCCTATGACATCCATATCGGAACCGGTCTGTTGGCGGATGCGGGGACGTATATCGCACCGATTCTGAACCGCAAACATGTGGCGGTCGTGACGGATCAAAATGTTGCAGAGCTGCATTTGAAAGTATTGAAGGCGGGTATGGAAAGCCAAGGTATTACGGTTTCGGCGCTGGTTTTACCTGCGGGCGAGGCGACGAAATCGTGGCAATACCTTCAGGAAACTGTTGAATGGTTGCTGTCGGAACGTATTGAGCGTGATGATGTGGTTATTGCGTTTGGTGGCGGAGTTATTGGCGATTTAGTGGGCTTTGCGGCGGCAACTTTGCGCCGTGGTGTGCGATTTGTGCAGATCCCAACCAGCCTGTTGGCGCAAGTAGACAGTTCGGTTGGGGGGAAAACCGCGATTAATTCACCCCACGGTAAAAACCTGATCGGCGCATTTTATCAACCGCAAATGGTTTTGGCCGATACGGATATGTTGAACACAATGAAGCCGCGCGATTTTTTGGCAGGTTACGGTGAAGTGGTGAAATATGGCATGTTGGGCGATGCGGAATTCTTTGCATGGCTAGAAGCGAATGCGCCCGCGATGGCGGACGGTGATGTGGCAAAACGGATTTATGCCGTGAAACGATCCTGTCAGATGAAGGCGGATATTGTTGCGCGTGACGAAACAGAACGCGGTGATCGGGCGTTGCTGAATCTGGGTCATACGTTTTGCCACGCATTAGAGGCGGCGACGGGATATTCGGATCGTCTGCTGCACGGCGAAGGTGTGGCGATTGGCTGTGCTTTGGCGTTTGAGACGTCGATGCGGTTGGGATTATGTTCACAAGAAGCGCCAAGTCGTGTCCGCGAGCATCTGAAATCCATGGGAATGAAGGTGGATTTGGCGGATATTGAGGGCGATTTACCAGATGCGGATGCGCTGATTGATCTGATGGCGCAGGACAAAAAGGTGGTGAATGGTGCGCTGACCTTTATTATGGCGCGCGATATTGGGGATGCGTTTGTGACCCGTGATGTGGATTTGGATGTGGTGCGTGAAGTGTTGCGCGATGGTTTAGCCAGCTAATATTTTCAGCTGTTTCATCAACTCGGCGCGGTTATATCCACGATACATATCGTCGCCTTCGCGGCGTTTCACCATCACCTTGTTTTCTGCATTGCTTGGCATCGCGCGCAGGAATTCACCGTATTGGTCAACGACGAAAATATAAGGAATTGTTGATCCGATAAACGCATCCGCGCCCGTGTAGGACAAAACGCTGTCACCATCAAAGCTGTGCTGGCCTTCTATATTTACGATGACGAAGTTTTCGGATGCGAAGGTTGACAGTTTGGTGGCCATGGCGCGGTCCCCGTCAGTGGCACGTTCGTCCATTTTATACCCTGTTTGACCCGCGATGGTATAATTGAATTGGCCTGATTTACCTTTCAGGTGTTCCTTAAATACGTGGCACCATATGCACCATTCGGCGCCAAAGACCACCAGCAATCGTTTGTCGGATTTATTGGCGGCGCGAAGAGCACGATCAAACAGATCACGTTGAAAGCCGCATTCGTCATAAGACACTGCGCGACCGGCGAAACAATCATTGGATATAGTTTTGGGAAAAACCTGTAGTGGCGGTTCTGCCTGTGCGGGCAGTGCGGATAAAAGAAGGAACGCGGTTAAGCGGAGCAACTGGCACCGCCCAAGACACAGAATTTGGAACAATGAGGATGGTTTAATTTTACCGCGCCTTCGGCCTGTTCCAATGTGGTTCCCAACTCAAATTCAGGGCTGTAGGGTAACAATGTACATGCCAGAACGGCGGGCTTATCCGCGCCCTTACGTTTGACCACCATACGCGATGATGCGCACATAATATCGCGCGGCGATTTGTTTAAGATACCCCAACAAGCCGTTGTTATTTCAGGAACTTCGACGGTTTCGTCCATTTCAGGGAACAACACCGTCATGCCCGGATTATTGGCCTCAATGTCAAAGTTATGAGTTTTATATAATGCGGCGTAACCGGCGCGGCTTTCTGTGTCGCTGTCGCCCCAAACGGTGCGTCCTGCGACTGCCATTTTAATGCCGTTGTCGCGCAGCCATTGCATGCCCTTGATGGTTACATCGTAGCTGCCTTTGCCGCGTTCAGTGTCGTGGTTTTCGGATTTGAAATGATCCAAAGAGACCCGCAAAGTCAGTCGATCCTGATATTTGGCCTGTAAGTCCAAAAGCCCCGCACGCACGGTTTTGCGCATCATTGGCAACATCGCATTGGTCAGGATCAATACATCATAGCCACGTTCCAAGGAAACCCGCGCCATATCGATCATGTCTGGGTTCATAAACGGTTCACCGCCCGTGAAGGCGATTTCGGTGGTGGCCCAATTACGGGTTTTGATTTGATCTAGATATTCAACCACCTCGGCGGTCGTGATATAAACCAGCGCGTCATTGGTTGGAGAGCTTTCAATATAGCAATTGAGGCATTCGATATTACACAGGGTTCCGGTGTTAAACCACAGCGTTGTCGCGCTCATTAGGGGAACAGACGCGCGCTCTTCGCCGTTGGCGGTGATGTCAGGGTTTTGGAATTTACCACTTACATCGAAAACTTCATGGTCTTTCATCGCGCTGATCCTGTTAAATATCATTCCAAACCTTTTGCCTTATATGAAAACGATGCGCAATCGGCAGAAATATAGTCGCACGTAATTGTGAGCACACTATAAACTTGTCATCAGGCGATATATTCGTAGGTTGTGCGCAACAAAAGGGCAAAGATTATGGTTTCAAAAACAATTCCTGTCGATCAGTTTGATTTAACAATTTTCGGCGCGACCGGCGATTTGGCGATGCGCAAGATTTTACCAGGTCTGTTTCGACGGTTGCGGGCAGGGCAGTTTGACGAGAATTCGCGGATCATTGGTGCGTCACGCACCGATTACGACAGTGATGGATTTCGCGCCGATGTGCGCGCCGCATTGGAAGAGCATGTCGATGCCGAACACCTGCAAGAAGCGCAAGTCGAGACATTTTTAAGCTGTTTGCATTATGTGCCTGTCGATATTTTCAAAACCAAAGGATGGGCGGAATTGGCCGCCTTGCAACGCGACGATGTTGTGCGGGCCTATTATTTTTCCGTCGGACCCAGCTTGTTTGGTGAAATCGCGCGTAAACTGACGGCGAACAAAATGACCAATGCGGCGACGCGGGTTGTGGTTGAAAAGCCGTTTGGGCGCGATTTAAAATCAGCGCAGGCCTTGAATGCCGAATTGCGGGAATGTTTTGACGAGAGCCAGATTTACCGCATTGATCACTATCTGGGCAAAGAGACGGTGCAAAACCTGATGGCGTTGCGATTTGGCAATATCTTTTTCGAGCCGTTGTGGAATTCGCATTATGTGGATCATGTGCAAATTACCGCCGCCGAAAGTTTAGGCGTAGGAGGCCGTGGTGCCTATTACGACAAGTCGGGCGCGATGCGAGATATGTTGCAAAACCATATGATGCAATTGTTGTGTTTGACGGCGATGGAACCCCCAAACAAGTTTGACGCAAATGCGGTTCGAGATGAAAAACTTAAGATTATCAGAGCATTAGAGCCTGTAGCAAAGTCTGATATTGTGCGTGGCCAATACGCAGCCAGTGGCGATGATCCATCTTATGTGACTGACAGTGAAAATCCGGACAGCAATACCGAGAGCTTCTTGGCGATGAAGGTGAATATTGAAAATTGGCGTTGGGCGGGTGTGCCGTTTTATCTGCGCACGGGGAAACGGTTGCGCAATCGGTTAACCGAAATTGCGGTCGTTTTCAAAGATCCGCCGCATTCGATTTTCGAAACACAAGAGGATCGTCGTGGTAATGTGTTGATTATTCGTCTGCAACCAGACGAGGGCATGACAATGCGTGTCACGATCAAGGAACCAGGTCCGGGTGGCATGCGGTTGCGTGAAGTGCCGCTGGACATGACCTTTGCGGATGTTTTGGGTGACACGGTGACCGACGCGGCCGACGCATATGAACGCCTGATTATGGATGTGATCCGCGGCAATCAAACATTGTTCATGCGCGGTGACGAGGTCGAAGCGGCATGGGCGTGGGTTGATCCCATGTTACAGGGCTGGGTCGAGCGCAAAGAAAAACCAAAACTGTACGACCAAGGTGGTTCGGGGCCCGACGATGCATTGATGCTGTTGCACAAGGACGGGCGTCGTTGGCGCGAGATTTCCAAGTGACACAGTTTGTACCCTTTGACAGCGTAGAGAGGTTGATGTCCGGCTTGGCGTTGGCTGTGGCACAGGATTTGCAGGGCGCGTTGGACCACAAGGATACGGTCACATTGGCCATTCCGGGGGGCACAACGCCCGCGCCGTTTTTTGATATTCTGTCCAAAGCGCGTCTGAATTGGGCGCGTGTCCGGGTTATGTTGACGGACGAGCGGTATTTGCCAGAGAGCAATCCGCGATCAAACACGGGTTTGGTAAAACGCCATTTATTACAAAATAATGCCACCAGCGCGCAGATGGTGCCGTTTTATGCAGAGGGCGTTGATGTGGATGAATTCGCGGCGCAGTATATGCAGCCGATTGACGACTGCCTGCCAATTGATGTTTGTGTGCTGGGGATGGGTGCGGATATGCACACCGCTAGCCTGTTTCCCGACAGCGCCGAATTACGCGATGCATTGGACAGTAAACGGCCCCTGCACGTTGTGCGTCCAGCGTCGCAACCAGAGGCGCGATTGACGCTGACGGGAACCGCGTTGGCATCGGCCGCCAAGACATATGTTTTGATTGTGGGGGCAGATAAAAAGGCGGCGTTTGCACGCGCACAGGGGGAAACATCAACGATGATTGCGCCTATTCGAAGTGTGTTTGGTGATAGGACATCAATTTATTGGGCCGATAAATAGAGCTTCGAACAAATTGTTAAAGGTTTTACCGTAGAGAGGGCGCAAATAAGGGCACCTTGATGGAATGGGGTTTAATAATTTTGATCGCGGCAATGACACCCATGACAGCAGAGTTCGACACCAAATATGCCTGTCGGCAGGCGGGAAAAACCGTTGTTGCGGATTTTCCAAAGGCCCAAAAAGATAAGCCGCCTGTGGCCAAGTTTTATTGTTTCCCAAAAGGGTCGTAATCGGATTATCCGCGACGTCTGCGACGACGTCCACCTTCGCCACCTTCGCCACCACCTGTGTTAAAGTTAACATCAGGTAGGGTGACGTGGGTTTCAAGGATTGGGAATTTTTCCACCGAGTTTGGAATAGCCGAAGCGTTGACGAAATGTTCCTGAAACCGTGGCTCGATGGCGGTTTCGATTTTGTGAATTTCTTTGACCACTGCTTCGATGTCTTTGCGGGCTTCGCGGTTCAACAGGGCGATCCGCGCACCTGTGCCGGCGGCATTGCCTGCCGATGTGACCTTGTCTAATTCGCAATCGGGGATCATGCCCAGTACCATTGCGTGTTTGGGGCTGATGTGTGCACCAAATGCGCCTGCCAAAACGATGCGATCTACGTTGTCGACCTCGAATTTATCCATCAACAGACGTGCGCCAGAATATAACGCCGCCTTGGCCATTTGGATTTCGCGGATATCGCGATTGGTGACGGTAATTTTGGGACCACCCGTTGCGGATGCATCATGCACCAAATATGAATAAGTGCGCCCATCCAAGAAGCAACGATCTGTACCCGTTTGTTCGGAACTGCCGATCAGGCCAGGGCCATCTAAGATGCCTGCTATGCGCATTTCGGCGACCATTTCGATGATGCCAGATCCACAGATGCCTGTGATACCACTTGATAATATTGCCGTGTCAAAGCCATCTTGGTCTGACCAAATATCCGATCCGATGACACGGAAACGGGGCTCTTTGGTGATAGGGTTGATTTCGACACGCTCGATCGCACCGGGTGCGGCGCGTTGGCCAGACGAGATTTGTGCGCCTTCAAAGGCGGGGCCCGTGGGGGATGAACAGGCCAAAACTTTGTGTTTGTTGCCCAACAGAATTTCAGCGTTGGTGCCCACATCAACCACCAAAACCAAATCTTCGGATGTGTTTGGGGATTCCGATAATGCCACGGCGGCGGCGTCTGCACCAACGTGCCCCGCAATGCAGGGTAGAATGTAAATTCGCGCGGCAGGGTGCATATTGGTCAGTCCCAGATTGGCAGACCGTGTTGCGACCGCATCCGACGTGGCCAGCGCAAAAGGTGCCTGTCCCAACTCGAACGGATCAATGCCCAAGAAAAGGTGGTGCATAACTGGGTTGCAGACGAACACCGCATCCATAATCAGGGACGGGTCAATTTCAGCCTCGGCCGCGATTTGCACAAACAGCGCATTCATCCCATCGCGCACCGCGTTGGTCATTTCCACGTCTCCACCCGCATTCATCATTGAATAGCTGACGCGCGACATCAAATCTTCGCCAAAACGGATTTGGGGGTTCATAATGCCCGACGAGGCCACAACTTCGCCTGTTTGCAGATCGCACAGGTGTGCCGCGATGGTGGTTGACCCCAAATCCACGGCCATGCCATAAATTGAGCCATCGTAAAATCCAGCCCACACATCCATCACACGCGGGCTGACGTAATCATCGCCCAAATGCACCGCACAGGTAACTTTCCATTCGCCTTTGCGCAGGGCAGGTTGCAGTTTGGATAGGATTGAAAAGTCTGCTTCGAGTTCGGGCAAATCCCATTCTGTCCGCAAGGCGGAAATCAGACGTTCCAGATCGCCTGATGGCTCGTGCATGTCGGGTTGTTTCACCTCGACGTAAAATAATCGCGTGGTTGGGTTGATCAAAATATCGCGTGCTTCGGCGCGTTTGCGCACCACTTGTTTATGCACCTGACTTTCGGGGGGGACGTCAATTACAACGTTGCCTTGAACCGTGGCCTGACAGCCCAAACGCCGCCCATCGATCATGCCGCGTTTGGATTTATAACGTTCCTCGACGGCGTTCCATTCGCTTAATGCATCTGGCTCGACGGTGACGCCGTGTTTGGAAAAATCACCATACGACGGCGTGATTTGGCACCGTGAACAAATCCCACGCCCACCGCAAACACTGTCTAAGTCCACGCCCAATTGACGTGCGGCAGTCAGGATGGGGGTTCCCACTTCGAAATGACCGCGTTTGCCTGATGGGGTAAAAATTACCAGTGGATTGTTGTCGGTGCTCATAATTATTCCCCATCTATTGCGGTGTTAACACGACGATAAACGAGTTGTTCAAAAGGTAAAGCGGAGTTGCGTCATTTAATGCGACGCTAGCGCCATCAATCGTCCAACAGTGCCAAAAGCGCATCGAAATCAAGAGGATCATTGTTCATCGACAGGTTGCCCGCATCGTCCAACGGCCAATCTGATTGCGCGCGATC
Source organism: uncultured Rhodobacterales bacterium (assembly GCA_963976255.1). GTDB lineage: Bacteria > Pseudomonadota > Alphaproteobacteria > Rhodobacterales > Rhodobacteraceae > Amylibacter. Next base: position 64,405 of record CAXBJO010000011.1, on the reverse strand, counting down.
CCAATATAATTCGATACCGTTTTCGTCTGGATCGCGCAGGTAAATTGCTTGGGATACGCCGTGATCTGCCGATCCATCAATTGTCCATTTGGCCAAATTTAGTTGGTGCAATATTTGTGCCAAATCACGTCGTGTTGGGTATAACAGTGCCAGATGATACAGACCCGCCGCACGTTCAGGTGCAGGGGGTGCATTTTTTGAATGCCATGTATTCAGGCCAATATGGTGGTGATAATCGCCAGCGGCCAAAAATACCGCGCGATCACCCGATCGTTGTTTGATTGTCAGACCCAGAACGTCAACATAAAACCCCAATGCGCGGTCAATATTGGCGACCTTAAGGTGGACATGGCCAATCGATGTGCCAACGGGTGCAATGTATGGTTTTGTCATGTCAGCGTCATTCCTATCAAAAGGGCCCCAAAATGGAGCCCTTGGAAAGTATTTTATCCGCGACGACGACGCCCGCCTTCGCGACTGCGCCCGCCTGCACCCTTGGATGCGTTCGGGTCTTTGTTGGTGCGAATCCACTCGGCGCCGTTTGGGTCGTTATTGGTCAAGAAGTTAGCGGCGCGAATGGCTTCCATCTCTTTGCCAGAACGGGGCATTGTTGATCCCATGCCGGTGATCTTTGCCAATAATTCCATATCGATGTCGTCTGGTACGATGATACCAGCGGCGGCCAATTCGTCGAGTTTTGCCTGCAATTTAGTGCTGTTCACAGGCAGGGCAACAGGGTTCATAATCGCCGACGTCATGCCCGCAGCCATTGCCATTGGCAGGAATGCGTTATTCACGCCGTGACGATTTGGTAGGCCAAACGAGATGTTGGACGCACCACACGTAGTGTTCACACCCAGCTCTTCGCGCAGGCGACGCACAAGGGCGAAAACCTGCAAACCGGCCGTGCCCATCGCACCAATTGGCATCACCAGCGGGTCAACCACGATGTCATGCGCGGGAATGCCAAAATCAGCGGCGCGTTGCACGATTTTTTTGGCAACTTCGAAGCGGACATCGGGGTCTTCGGAAATACCTGTGTCATCATTGGAAATCGCGACCACGGGGACATTGTATTTTTTGACCAGTGGCAGCACCCATTCCATGCGTTCCTCTTCGCCAGTCACTGAATTTAGCAAAGGGCGCCCTTCGGCGGCGCGTAAACCCTCTTCTAGAGCACCCGGAACCGAGCTGTCGATACACAATGGTACGTCGCAAATGGCCTGAACACGCTCGATCAAGGCCTTCATTAGGGGCGGTTCAACAAAGTTGTTATCGGCATAACGCGGGTCTTGGGCCATTTTGTTGGCAAAAACTGCGCCTGAATTGATGTCCAAAATCGTGGCACCCGCCGCAACTTGTGCGATTGCGTCTGCTTCGACGGTGGAAAAGTCATCCATTTCCAATTCAAGAGCTAATTTTTTGCGCCCAGTTGGGTTAATCCGTTCACCGATCACGGCAAAGGGTTGGTCAAAACCAATGATGGCTGTTTTGGTTTTGCTCTCAACGATAGTTCTGGTCATTATTATGATCCTTTAGGATTGGTTGGCAGGAACGGCAGACGCGCCGCCATTTTCCATTGCCCAAGTAGCATTAGTTTTGATGCCGCCCAATGGAAAAAAATGCACATTTGTTATGAGGAAATTAGGATTTGACGCTTTGTGTGCGGCCAATTCGGTCAGAAATTCATCCGGTTTGAATGGCATAAGTAGTTTTGTGACGTCTTTGGCACGGCGTTTTAGGACGCGCAGGGATGCGCCAACGCCGCACGCCAGCGAGAATTTGATCATAGTTTGTAATTTTGCAGGACCTGCCACACCAATATGGATTGGGATGTCGATGCCCGATGCCGCCATGCGGTCAGCCCATTCAATTACGGGGCCAGATTCGAAACAGAATTGCGTCGCCATTGCCATTTTCGCATCAGTGCGTTTTGAAAACTCTTGTTTCCATGAAATTGCCGCGTCAACGTTTTTGGTTGAGCCATCTTTGTCGATGTCCATGTTACCTTCGGGGTGACCAGCGACGTGTAGATGCGTAAAGCCAGCTTCGTCAAATGCGCCTGTGTCCAGCAAATCCATAGAGTGTTGGTAATCGCCATATGGTTTAGCCACGCCGCCTGCCAGCAACAACGCCTGTTTGACATCCGCTTCGCCCGTGTAACGCGCGATCCAATCGTTCAGCGTGGCGCGATCCTTGATAATGCGCGCGGGGAAATGGGGCATGACATCGAAACCTTCGTTTTTCAAACGCTTGGCGGTTTCAACCATTTCATCAATCGGCGTGCCTTCGATGTGGGCGATGTAAACGCGGGTTTGTTGGGGTAACAGATCGCGAAAATCGTCGATTTTGGCGGCCGTACGGGGCATGACCTCGATAGAGTAATCTTTGAGCAAGGATTCGAGCATAGGGTTCACCTGTGGGGCGTCATTAGAGGAAAATTTTAGAATAGACATTGGCGATCCTTATGGGGTTACTCCCAGCCGTCGTTGGCAATCAGAGATTTTATTTTCTCTTGGTCGTATTCTGCATCCAGTCGCGCCGCTTCGCTTTTTGCGACTTCTTGAGTATCACCATCGACGTTGATTGGATCGGATTTGCGCCATGCGGCCAAATATGCATCATCGCCAGCGGCGCCAGTTTTCATCGCTGCGCGATCAATGGCTTGTTCGAACCGTTCGGGTAATTGCACTTTGGATGCTGATCGGCCTTTGCCGACGATAACTTGGGCGGGAATATCGCGCCAGTAGACTGTAATAAGATTTGGCATGGGTGGTGCTCCTTTGGGGTGACTCTAGTGTGTGAGAGCGCAATATCAGAACCGAATTTCGACTGCATTATGAAAATTGCGACACATTTTTTATTTGTTGATTTGTCGAATGTGTCAACTTTGTGTCGTTTTGTTCGCATCTGGGATTGCCACGGACACCAATGGGCGGGTAAACTGTTGTTAACCAGTGACGAGGACTAAATTAAATGAAGACGGTAACGTCTCCTGTTGTGATACCCGAAAAAGCGCCTTTGTTTGGGGCGTTGGATTTGGGGACAAACAGTTGTCGGATGCTGATTGCGCGTCCGGTTGGTAAAGAATTCGAAGTTGTAGATGCATTTTCGAAAACAGTGTACCTTGGCAAAGATCTTGAAGTGACCGGGCGATTGTCGAATGCATCGATGCGCCGTACGATTTCCGCATTGCATGTCTGTCAAAATAAATTACGCCGCAATGACGTGAAAAACTTTCGTTTGGTGGCCACGGCCGCCTGTCGTCAAGCCGAGAATGGACGTGAGTTTGTCAAACGTGCGCGCAAAGAGGCACGTGTAAAGTTGGAAATTATCAAACCCGCAGAAGAGGCGCGTTTGGCCGTTGTCGGCAGTGCAAGCCACGTAAAATCCACAACGGAACAGGTTTTAGTGGTGGATATTGGTGGTGGATCGACGGAATTGGTGTGGTTGGATTTGACCGGTGTCCGCCCCGAAGATCGCCGTGGTGCGATGATGCGAATCCCGGGCGAATTAAAACGCCCCAAAGAGGTGGATGGCTTTGCCGGTGTCAAAGTTGTGGATTGGATATCTGTACCGTTGGGGGTGACCACGTTGAAAGACCAATTTGCGGACGTCACCGAAGACAAAGCGGCCTATGCCATGATGTCGTGGTATTTTGAGGAACATATTGCGCAATTTGGGCCAGTGAAAGCAGATAATTCCACCCAGTTTTTGCCCAATTTTCAAATCATCGGCACGTCTGGCACAATTACCACTGTTGCCGCCACTCAAATGGGGTTGTCGCGATATGATCGCAAGCGTGTGGATGGGTATGAAATGACATCCGCCAAGGTCGAAGCAGAAATTGAACGCTATTTGGCGGGTGGCCCCGAATGGCGCGCCAACAATCCCTGTATTGGTGACGGGCGCAAAGAGTTAATCATGTCGGGGGCTGCAATTTTGCAATCTATCATGTCGGTTTGGCCGACTGAATTGTTGACGGTTGCGGATCGTGGCCTGCGCGAGGGAATTTTGTATTCTCAGATGGTCAAGCAAGGTTACTTAGGCTAGTAGGCGCACATGGTTGAGAAAAAGAAAAATACATCTGGTCGCGGAATGCGTGATTTGCAGGTGCGTGTGAAATCCGCAAAAGGGCGTAAATTGTCGTCGACCTTGTGGTTAAAACGCCAATTAAATGACCCCTATGTGGCGCGCGCCACAAAGGAGGGTTATCGCGGTCGTGCGGCCTTTAAGATTATGGAATTAGACGATAAATTTCGTTTTTTGGTACCTGGTGCGCGGGTTGTTGATTTGGGCTGTGCGCCCGGTGGTTGGTGTCAGATTGCGGTTAAGCGCGTTAACGCAGATGGTAATCGGCAGGGCAAACGTATTGGCACGATTTTGGGTGTTGATTTACAAGAGGTCGATCCGATTGAAGGCTGTGAAATCCATGTTTTGGATTTCATGGAGGATGATGCAGATGACAAAGTCAAAACCTGGCTGGGCGGCAAAGCGGACGTCGTGTTGTCCGACATGGCCGCCAGTGCGTCGGGTCACAAACAAACTGATCACATCCGGATTATGGCCTTGTGCGAAACTGCTGCGCATTTTGCGTTCGATGTATTGGAAGAAGGCGGCACATTTGTGGCCAAGGTTTTGGCAGGGGGTGCCGAGGGCGATTTGCAAAAGTTGCTAAAGGAAAAGTTCACCAAAGTGCATCACATGAAACCCCCCAGCAGTCGCGCCGATAGTTCCGAAAAATTCGTGGTTGCTACGGGGTTTCGTGGATAATTACAAAATGCCGCGCGATTTGTGCGGCATTTTTGATTGGGCTGTGTCCTAATCCCGTTCGTGGAAAATGAATCCCAAGAAATTCAACAACAGTTGTGCGGCCAAAATTGCGGTGCCTTCGGCAGGATCATATGCGGGGGCGACTTCGACCAGATCGATACCGATGATGTCGTGTGTCTTGCTGATTTGTTGTAGAATTTCCAATACTTCGTAATACAAGAATCCACCGTGGCTGGGTGTGCCTGTGCCAGGTGCAATCGAGGGGCAGAATGCGTCGATGTCGATGGTGACGTACAGGCGACCACGCGGAATGCGTCGCGCTGCCTCTTTGGAACCCAATTCGCGAATTTGACGTACAGACAGGATGTCAGACCCCATATTTCGCGCGTCTTCGTATCCTTCGCGCGCGGTGGAGGACACGTTGCGGATGCCAAATTGCGACAGGCCAGTGACATACGGTTTTTCAGCGGCGCGACGCATAGGATTGCCGTGGCCAAACCGTACACCGTGGCGTTCGTCGACGAAATCCAGATGTGCATCGATTTGCAGAATGTGAAAATCGTTCTCGCCGTCAAAGGCGTTTATGCAGGGGATATTCACCGAATGATCGCCGCCAATGGTGACGGGCAGGGCACCTGCATCCAACGCAGCGCGCACAGCCTTTTCAATATTTGCATGGCTTTGCACCGTGTCGGTGTGAATAATGTCCGCATCGCCCATATCGACGATTTGCACGTCCGCGCCCAAATAGGTTGCATCGTCTTCGTGATCATATGCACCCGCATGGCCGAATGAAAACAATGTTGATGCTTCGCGTACGGCGCGCGGACCAAATCGTGCCCCAGAACGGTATTGCGCACCAAAATCAAAGGGCGCGCCGATGATGGCCACATCTGCGTCCAATTGTGACCAATCCTCGACATATGGTTTTTTGCCAAATGTTGCAATTCCCACAAAGGGCAGGTTCAGGCGTCCGCCGTCATATCCGTTGCTCATGTCGTTTCTCCTTGTTGAAAGGAGGTTGCGCCAGAGTGGGATAAGTTTCAATACTGAATGTATGAAAACAGATATTCCATTTTACCGTCGTTCCACGTTGGGTATCGCGTAATGAGTTTTGTGTTTTTAAACCTTGTTTTCGGACTGTTCATCATCTGCTTTGGTGTATGGTCATCATTGGGAATTTATTTTCAAATTAAAGGCTTGGGCGGTGTAGTGATCACGGCCTGTTGGGCGTTTATATCGTTTTTGGCTTTTTATACACTGGTTTTTACTGGCTCTGCTTGGGTCTGGGCTTATGGGGCGGTTGCGGTGTTATATGCTGGTTTCTGGTATTTGTTGCCGGCGCGTTTGGATCGTGATTGGGTGGATGAATTGGCGCATACGGTGACGGGCACGATTGATGATCGCCACGTGACGTTGCACAATGTTCGCGATTTTGACTGGGACATTGGAGCGCAAAACTGGATTAATCGGGATTTTAATTTGGATGCGTTGCAGGGGTTGGATGTAATCCTGTCGTATTGGGGGAATGCCAAGATTGCGCATGCGATTATATCGTTTCGGTTCAATGACGTCGAACCGGTGGCGTTTTCGGTGGAAATTCGGAAAGAAAAAGGGGAGCTGTATTCACCCATCAGCGGATTTTTTAAGACGTTTGAACAGGCGTTTATTGCCGCGAATGAGCGTGATATTGTGGCGCTTCGCACCAATTACCGCGATCCGATCGAAGATGTTTATTTATACCCGCTGAAAACCGATTTGGCCGAAGTCGAGGCGTTATTTTTGGGTTATGTGCGTCGCGCGAACAAGTTGGCACGAAAGGCGGCGTGGTATCACACTATCACCGCCAACTGCACGACAGTGGTATTTGATTTGGTGCGCAGTTCGCGCAAAGAATTGAAGTTCGATAGGCGCATTTTGATGTCCGGCCTGTTGCCCGACCTGTTTGCCGAACGTGGTACCATCGACCGCCCACAGCCGTATGGAAATTACCGCGCGGCGGCGGCAATCACTGCTAAGGGGCAGGCGGTGGCACCACATCAGAGTTACAGCGCGGCAATTCGCAAATAACAGCGCAGGGTTTGTGAACAGGTTGTTCATAGAAATTTCGGCCAAGTTTTCAAATCAGGGGTTTCCTTTTGTGCGAACCCATGTGATAGGACAACGGCAATACCGATAACTCTTGGAGAGACCAATGGAGATTCGTGAAGCGCTTACTTTCGATGATGTTTTACTCGTACCTGGTGCGTCAACTGTGTTGCCATCCGATGCGCAACTGGCCACGCAAGTGACCAAAACAATCGGGTTGAATATCCCGATCCTAAGTTCCGCAATGGACACCGTGACCGAAGCACGCATGGCCATCGCAATGGCACAGGCAGGCGGTATGGGCGTCATCCATCGCAACCTAACAGAAGACGAACAAGCCCAGCATGTGCGCCGCGTGAAACGGTTCGTTTCGGGAACCGTTGATAACCCCGTCACATTACGTCCCGAACAGACATTGGCGGATGCCAAAGCATTGGCCGAACAATATCGTGTTACTGGATTTCCTGTTGTTGGTTCGGGCGGTAGCGTATTGGGAATATTGACAAATCGAGATATGAGGTTTGTGGCGGATGACAATACGCCCGTGTCGGTGATGATGACCACAGATAATTTGGCGATTGTGCGCGAGCCTGTGAAACTGGATGATGCAAAATCCATGATGCATGCGCGGCGCATCGAAAAGCTGTTGGTTGTGGACAGCGAAAATCAGCTGACGGGATTGTTGACAATCAAGGATTTGGAACAGGCGGTTTTGAACCCAATGGCCTGTAAAGACGTCAAAGGCCGTTTGCGCGTGGCAGCAGCATCGACCGTTGGTGACAAGGGTTATGAGCGTTCTGTGCAACTGATTGAAGCCGGGGTTGATTTGTTGGTGATCGACACCGCGCACGGGCATTCCATTTCCGTCAGTGAGGCGGTTGAGCGTATTAAAAAACAATATCCAAACGCCCAAGTGGTTGCAGGAAACGTAGCCACGGCCGAAGCCACCAAAGCATTGGTTGGTGCGGGCGCTGATGCGGTGAAGGTTGGTATTGGTCCTGGCTCCATCTGTACCACACGCATCGTGGCAGGCGTTGGTGTGCCGCAATTAACCGCTATCAGCGACGCGGCTGAAGAGGGTGCAAAAACGGGTACGCCGATCATTGCAGATGGCGGTATCAAGTTTAGTGGCGATTTCGCCAAGGCAATTGCAGGCGGTGCCAGCTGTGCCATGATGGGTTCGATGTTGGCAGGCACTGACGAAGCGCCGGGCGAGATTATTTTATACCAAGGCCGGTCGTTCAAATCGTATCGTGGCATGGGGTCTGTGGCCGCAATGGCGCGTGGATCAGCGGATCGGTATTTTCAAAAAGAGGCCAGTTCAGACAAACTGGTTCCCGAAGGGATCGAAGGGCAGGTGCCTTATAAAGGCTTGGCATCCAATGTGTTACACCAAATGGTTGGCGGTTTACGTGCGGCCATGGGCTATACAGGCAACTTGACCGTGGAAGATATGCGTGTGGGTTGTAAGTTTGTGAAAATATCGGGTGCGGGTTTGAAAGAGAGCCATGTGCATGATGTACAGATTACGCGCGAGAGCCCCAATTACCGCATTGGATAATACATGACGCCCGCCGCCAGATACGCCGCCGCGATTGTGATTTTGGATCGCGCCATGGCAGGTGCGCCAGCTGAGCGTGAATTGACCAGTTGGGCGCGCGGCAATCGGTTTGCGGGATCCAAAGATCGCGCTGCCATACGTGACATCGTTTACGATGGTTTACGCAATTTGCGCAGTTATCAACATGCCAGCGGATTAGATGGTGCACGCGGTGTTATTGTGGGGCAATTGATTGCGCTTGATATTGATATATTGGACGTTTTCAATGGCTTGGGATACGCTCCGTTACCATTGAGCGGCGAAGAAATGGTGGTGGTTGAACGTGACAAGAGAGAGATGTCGCGCGCTGTTGCCCTGGATATTCCTGATTGGTTGGAACCCGTGTTTGATGGTGATGACGATTACATGCGTTTGAAGAACCGTGCCCCAATTGATTTACGTGTGAATTTGAAAAAGGCGACACGCGAACAGGCGGCATCGTCATTGTTGCGTGATGGGATTGAAACCGATCCTGTCGACGGTGTTGTATCTGCGTTACGGGTGCGCGGCCAGACCCGTAAAATTCCGATGGCGGCAGCATATATTAATGGCACGGTCGAGTTACAGGACGCGGGATCGCAAGCCTTGGTCGCGGCCATGAATATCCCGGATGGCGGACGTGTGTTGGATTATTGCGCAGGTGGTGGTGGTAAAACATTGGCAATGGCCAGTGTGGCATCCAAGACGACACAGTTTCAGGCGTATGATCTAGATCAGGACCGCTTAAAGGCGTTGAGCGAACGGGCAGCACGCGCGGGCGTCCACGTTGAATTGTTGCAAAATGATCCCGTGGGACAAAGTCAGACATTTGATTTAGTGGTGTTGGATGTGCCTTGTTCAGGTAGCGGTGCATGGCGACGCAATCCCGACGCAAAATGGAAGTTGACGCAAGAGCGCCTTAATGAACTGGTTTTAATGCAGGCAAAAATTTTATCAGATGCACAACCTTTAGTTGCGCAAGGCGGACAGATATCGTATATGACGTGTTCGTTGTTTCAGCGTGAAAATGAATTGCAGGTCAAAGACTTCTTGTTGCAAAATCCAGATTGGGTGGCCCGAATTAGCCATATATTTGGATTAAAAGATGGCAATGACGGTTTTTTCATTTCCATACTTGAGCGCAAATAAAATAGAGATTTTAGAGTTAGATTAACCTAAAATTCAGCAAAGTATCATTTGGTAGCTCTATGATTGAGATGGTCAAAAAGTGGGGAGTGCATTCGCGGGGCGTGGCGCTGCTTGCTATCATTTTTTGCTTGGCCGCTTTATTCCTGTTTTTTACATCGGATTATATGACTTTCTCGGTGGAGTTGATCCTTATCTCGGTGATATTTTTTGTTGGTGGTTTGTATTTGGCCGATATGCCCAAATTGCATTTTTTGAAAGAACCGCGTGTGCACAAAAAAGGTTTCTTCGCCAAGAGACAGCAAGAGAGTATTTCAGAATTTGAGGATACGCCGATTGCATTACTGCGGCTTTCTCGCGAGGGCATGGTTTTAACGCACAACAAAGCGGCCCAAGATTTGTTGAAAATTGCACCCGGCGAATCCCCGTATTTTAATGAACTGATTGAGGGCATGGGGCGATCCGTGTCGCAATGGGTGAAAAAGACCAATCAGCGTCCGGGCTGGCACAAGTCGGAATTTGGCATGGCACGCCGATCAGATGGTGATGTTTACCTGCGGATCCAATTGGGGGTCGCAGAGCGTGCAAATGGGGTTCACACGACCGCCATTGTCAGCGATGCAACCGAATTGAAATCCATGGAAGCGCAGTTTGTTCAGAGCCAAAAAATGCAGGCGATTGGCCAGCTGGCGGGTGGGATTGCGCATGATTTTAATAACTTGCTGACGGCAATTTCGGGCTATTGTGATTTGTTGATGTTGCGTCATGAAAAAGGGGACGCTGATTTTGGCGATCTGATGCAAATCAGCTCGAATGCTAACCGTGCGGCTGCTTTGGTTGGTCAACTGTTGGCATATTCGCGCAAACAAACCCTGAAACCGAGTGCCTTGCAGGTGAATGAAACCCTGTCAGATTTGACACATCTTTTGAATCGTTTGGTGGGGGAAACCATTACGTTGAACTTGTTACAGGAAAAGAACCTGCCGTTAGCATTTGTCGATGGGCGCCAATTGGAACAGGTTTTGATGAACTTGGTGGTTAATGCACGCGATGCCATGCCCCAAGGTGGACAGATATTCCTGCGTAGTAAGGCAATGGAATATGAAAAAGACTTGCCCAACTCTGGAGCGGTTATTTTAGCGGGGAAATACGTGTCAATCGAGGTCGAGGACGAGGGGCAAGGAATCGCTCCCAATTTGATAGGCAAGGTTTTTGAACCCTTTTTTAGTACCAAAGATGTCGGTAAGGGAACCGGTCTTGGGCTATCGATGGCCTATGGGATTATAAAACAAACAGGCGGGTATATTTTTGTAAACAGTAGCCTTGGTTCTGGGGCATTGTTTACAGTTCTACTGCCCGTGGCAGAACACACAAATGTTGTGGCACAGCCTGTTGAGAAGACAGAAAAACCTCGCCCCAACAGCTTGATGGGTGCGCGGGTTTTATTGGTCGAGGATGAAGACCCCGTGCGGGCAGTATCCCAACGCGCATTGCAAAGCCAGGGTGTTATCTTACAAGCGGCCAGTGGAGGTGAAGAGGCGTTGGAGATTTTGGCACGGTCAGAGACCGATTTTGATGTGATTGTTACGGATGTGGTAATGCCCGATATTGATGGCCCGACATGGGTGCATCAAGCCCAAGAGAATGGCACCAAGGCCAAGGTTATTTTCGTGTCTGGGTACGCCGAAGAGAGTTTTTCGGATGAAATGGAATTCTTTAAAGGGGCGGTATTTTTGCCCAAACCGTATAGCTTACAACAACTGATTGCGACAGTTGGTAAAATGGTCGACGCAGGCAGAGACTAAGGCGCGCCAATCGCATTTTCATACAGATCGTAATCGGCCTGAAAATATGATTTTAGTGCCCGTTCAGTTTTAGGTGATAAAGTGGTGTCGCCGGTAGGTGAGACATTCCACGGGTTAAGGTGAAATTCGTGTTGCAGTCGCAGGCTTAGAAAAAGGGTAAGGTCATTCAGTGCGTCATAACGCCAGATTTGTTCGACCAACGGCGCTGTTTCGCCACCGGTTAAAAATAGCGCCTGTGATCCCACGTTAGCGCAATCTGGTTGTGGTTCTGACATGTATGCGTTGGCGAAATCGTCAAAAGATAGGTGTGCAGTGGAATTGGGGTGGCCCCGCATATCGTTGCGCGAACGGTATCGATACCAACTGCCCAGCCATTCAATGGGGTCGCGGATGACCGCAACGGTTGTCGGTGGTTCAGGCATCAAAGTGGATACAAATGGACGAAAGGTTTCATTGAACCGTTTGGGTGTGATGTGTTTCACTTGGTTGCTTTTAGAGAAGAACATCTCTGCTTTGTGACCCAATGCCTGATGATATGCAGTTGACCCGGTTTTGGGTGTCGCGAAAAAAACCAGGCTTTTTTCTATGAAAATCATCATCTTGTGCGTGCCTTTGCGGTTTAAATAATGTTCTAGCGAAAAGTTTACCTTTTCGAAAGGGTCTTGATCAAAGGTGGGCTTGTAAAATTTATCTTGTAATGTTCCCTTTTTAGTCCCATAAGCAAAGGGAGAACAACAGGCGAACATCCGCGAAATTGCATTGCGGAAGATGTGAAATAAGGAGATAACTCATGGCATCGACTCTATTAGATTTCAGCGGAAAGAAAAGCATGGACAAAGAAAAGGCGTTAGAATCCGCCCTGAGCCAAATTGAACGCCAATTCGGCAAAGGTTCAATTATGAAATTGGGTGACGACAGTGCGCGTTTAGATATTGAAGCGACCTCGACAGGTTCAATCGGTTTGGACATTGCGTTGGGTATTGGCGGCCTGCCTAAAGGGCGGATCATCGAGATTTATGGCCCCGAGAGTTCAGGTAAAACCACGCTGACCCTGCATGCGATTGCAGAAGAGCAGAAAAAGGGCGGGGTTTGTGCATTCGTTGATGCAGAACACGCGCTTGACCCGACTTATGCCAAAAAATTGGGTGTGAATATTGATGAGTTGTTGATTTCGCAACCTGACGCCGGCGAGCAGGCACTGGAAATCACCGATACGTTGGTACGTTCGGGTGCGGTTTCGATGGTTGTTGTGGATTCGGTGGCGGCATTGACCCCGCGCGCCGAACTTGAGGGCGATATGGGCGATCACCAAGTGGGCGCACAAGCGCGTTTGATGAGCCAAGCCATGCGCAAATTGACGGGGTCCATTTCGAAATCTGGCTGTATGGTGATTTTCATCAATCAAATTCGCATGAAAATTGGTGTAATGTTTGGATCACCTGAAACCACTTCTGGTGGGAATGCATTGAAGTTTTATTCATCCGTACGTTTGGATATTCGCCGCATTGGCGCGATTAAGGATCGTGACGAGGTTGTTGGTAACCAAACCCGTGTGAAAGTTGTGAAAAACAAAGTGTCACCGCCATTTAAGCAGGTTGAATTTGACATCATGTATGGCGAAGGTATTTCCAAACGCGGCGAGTTGATTGATTTGGGTGTAAAGCTGGAATTGATTGCGAAATCGGGGTCTTGGTTTTCGTATGGTGACGAGCGGATTGGGCAGGGGCGTGAAAATGCCAAAACCTATCTGAAAGATAATCCAAAAATGGCGCATGAGATCGAGGATAAAATCCGTGCGGCACATGGGTTGGATTTTGACACCCCACCGCCAAGTGCGGCACCTGATGCCGATGATGCCGTCGTTGACGAATAAGAAATAAATATCGTTTAAAAGGCTGGGATTTCCCAGCCTTTTTGCGTTGGACTGTGGACAGTTTTAAAATGGGTGGCTAAACCTGTTTGAAACAGCATTCACAGGGCATTAAGATGGCAAGCGTTAATGAAATTCGTTCAACATTTTTGAACTTCTTCGATGAAAATGGCCACCGCGTTGTGGACAGCTCGCCGCTGGTGCCGCGCAATGATCCGACGTTGATGTTTACCAATGCCGGCATGGTACAGTTTAAGAACCAATTCTTGGGTCAGGAAAAGCTGGATTATACCCGCGCGACCACGGCGCAGAAATGTGTGCGGGCAGGTGGCAAGCATAACGATTTGGACAATGTGGGTTACACCGCGCGCCACCACACGTTTTTTGAAATGCTGGGCAATTTTTCGTTCGGTGATTATTTCAAGGAAGAGGCCATTGCTTATGCATGGGATTTGATCACCAAGGAATTTGGGATCGACAAAAATCGCCTGTACGTGACGGTGTACCACACCGACGACGAGGCCGCTAATATTTGGAAAAAATATGCAGGTCTGCCTGATGATCGTATCATTCGCATTGCGACGGATGATAATTTTTGGCGGATGGGACCGACAGGGCCATGTGGGCCGTGTACCGAGATTTTTTACGATCATGGTGACAAAATCTGGGGTGGGCCGCCCGGTTCGGCCCAAGAAGATGGCGATCGGTTTATTGAGATTTGGAACGTTGTGTTCATGCAGAACGAGCAATTAGCCGATGGGACAATGAAACCACTGGATATGCAATCCATTGATACAGGCATGGGGTTAGAGCGGATTTCGGCGCTGTTGCAAGGCAGCTATGATAATTACGATACCGACATGATGCGCGATTTGATCGAGGCATCGGCACATGCCACGGGTGTTGATCCATATGGCGATCAAAATGTGCATCACCGTGTGATCGCGGATCACCTGCGTTCGACCTCGTTTCTGATTGCTGATGGGATTTTGCCCTCGAACGAGGGGCGCGGTTATGTTTTGCGCCGTATCATGCGCCGTGCGATGCGCCACATCCACTTGTTAGGTGCCAAAGATCCAGTGATGCATCAAATGGTACCCGCCTTGGTCAAACAAATGGGACAGGCGTACCCTGAATTGAACCACGCACAAAGTTTGATCGAAGAGAGCCTGCTGTTGGAAGAGACGCGGTTCAAAACCACATTGGATCGCGGCCTGAAATTGTTGGATGATGAGTTGGCAGGTATGGATGCGGGTGCCGCGCTGTCGGGTAAAGCGGCGTTTAAATTGTATGATACATATGGGTTTCCATTGGATTTGACCCAAGATGCCCTGCGTGAAAAGGGTGTCGAGGTCGACACCGATGGGTTCGATACGGCCATGGCCGAACAAAAAGCCAAGGCGCGTGCCGCGTGGGCGGGATCGGGTGATGCAGCGGATGAAACTGTCTGGTTTGATGTGGCTGATACGCATGGCACAACGGATTTCCTGGGATATGACACCGAAATGGCCGAAGGGCAGATTGTGGCCTTGGTTAAGGATGGTGCGCAGGTTGATTCTGTGACCACGGGCGACAGTGTGATGGTTGTATTAAACCAAACGCCATTTTATGCCGAGAGTGGCGGTCAGATTGGTGACAGCGGTATATTGCGTGTTGATGGCGGTAAGGTCGCAATATCGGATGTGAAGAAGAAGGCGGGCGTTTTTGTGCATATTGGCACAGTGACGTCGGGCAAAGTTTTCAAGAACATGCCGGCGGAATTACATGTGGATCACGCAATGCGTTCAGGTATTCGCAACAGCCACAGTGCGACGCACCTGTTGAACGAGGCATTGCGCGCGACGTTGGGGTCGCACGTGGCCCAACGTGGATCGTTAAATGCGCAGGATCGTTTGCGGTTTGATTTTAGTCACGCCAAAGCCATGACGGTTGATGAATTGGCGACAGTGGAACGCGAAGTGAACAGCTATATCCGTCAAAACGCACCTGTTGAAACGCGGATCATGACGCCTGATGATGCGCGCGAATTGGGCGCGCAGGCGTTGTTTGGCGAGAAATATGGCGACGAAGTTCGCGTTGTTTCCATGGGCATTCAGGATGGGTCCAAAAAAGGTTTGGATGGGAATACGTATTCATTGGAATTATGTGGGGGTACCCATGTGGCGCGTTTGGGCGCAATTGGTGGGTTCACTTTGGTATCCGAAAGCGCATCCGCCAGTGGAGTACGCCGCATCGAGGCGCTGACTGGTGTGGCCGCAGAGGCACATCATGCCGCGCAAAGTCGAGTTTTGGCCTCTGTTGCAGGGTTGTTAAAAGCCAAGCCAGAGGATGTGGCAACCCGTGTGCAGGGTTTAATGGATGAGCGCAAGGCGTTGCAATCTGAAATGGCTGACCTACGCAAGGCAGTGGCCATGGGGGGGACGAGTGAGAGCCAAGATGCGGAAATAATTAACGGTTTGCCGTTTTTCGCGCAAGTGTTTGACGATGTCCCGAGCAAGGATTTACGTGGTTTAGTTGATGAACACAAAAACCGTTTGGGATCGGGTGTGATCATTTTGATCTCTGGCGCGGGTGGTAAAGCCGCAGTGGCCGTGGGCGTGACGGATGATTTAATCGCAAAAATAAGCGCAGTGGATGTGGTCAAGGTTGCGGCCGCCGCGTTGGGTGGCAAGGGTGGCGGTGGTCGTCCCGATATGGCGCAGGCAGGTGGTGCGGATGCATCAAATGCGGATGCGGCGCTTACGTTAGTAAAAAAACTTTTGGAGGAGTTATAAATGGCAGCTTATTGTATGGTGCAAATCAATGTGCACAACGCCGAGGAATATGGGAAATATGCGGCGCTTTCCGCGCCCGCGGTGGCGAAATATGGCGGTGAGTTTTTGGCGCGCGGCGGCAAGTGTGTGACCAAAGAGGGGGCCGAGCAGTTGCGTAATGTGATCGTACGGTTTGACGATTTTGATACGGCTGTGGCGTTTTACGAAAGCCCCGAATATCAAGAGGCGTTAGCCTTTGCTACGGCACCGGGTGTTTCTACGCGCAATTATACCATCGTTGAGGGTGTGTAGGCGTTGTTGATGCGTGCCTGTCAAAGACAGGCATTATAATATTTTAAAACCTGCGCTGTCGCGCGGGTTTTGTTTTTAGATATTTAGACAAAGTAAAATCCTAGGCCAGATAGCGGCCTGTGCGGTGGTTCATGGCCAATATGGTGTTCATAATGATCGCCCCGATCAGCGAATATGCGACGACGGATGGTTCCAGAATGAACAAAGCGACCGAGAATAGGATCAGGTCAACGCCCAACTGTACCCAACCTGCCTGAATGTCGAAGCGTTGTTGGATATACAGTGCCAGTACGGAAATACCTGCGAAACTGCCGTGGTGGCGGATGACAGACAGCATGCCGACGCCCAGTGTTGTGCCGATGATCACGGCGGCCATGATGGGGTTGATGTCACCATAGGTAATCGTTTGCGACATCAGGTAAGAGATAGCCGAAAGGCTGCCCATGCAAAGCAATGTTTTAAGGGCAAATGCGCGACCAAATGTAAAATAGGCGAAGACAACGAACGGTAAGTTCAAAGCGAAATAGACCGCTGAAAATGGTAGGTCTGTGCCGTAGGCGATCAGCGCGGCAATGCCCGCTGTTTGACCTGTGACGAAGCCCATATGGGTTAGGATGGACAGGCCAAGTCCCGCCAATGTGATGCTGATGGCAAAGCCTTGGGCATCTTCGGTGGGGGTGTGGCGGTCGAGCGCGGTATAGAATAAATTTTTCATACCTGTCTTTAGGTCATAAGTGCTGACCTTACAAGCGGTGTGACGGACCTAAGCGTGTGCGTTTGAGAAGACTTGTAGGACGATTACACCTGCAAGGATGAGGCCGATGCCAATATAGGATGGCGTGTCGAGGTTTTGTTTGAAAATGATCACGCCAAGGATGGTCACCATCACAATGCCAACGCCAGACCACAGGGCGTAAACGATGCCCACGGGAATAGTTTGCAGGGTTTTGGATAACAGGAACAACGCGATGGCAAAACCAACCAATGCACCAATTGCCGGCACGGGTTTTGAAAAACCATCCGATGCCTTTAGCAACATGGTGCCGACGGTTTCGCAGATGATTGCAACCATGAGGTAGAAATAAGTTAGGGGCATTGGCGATCCTTGGGTTATTTGAGCAAAGAATGGCGTAATGGGTGGGGTGTGTCGAGTGACGTGTTTATTTTATTAACGCCCGATATAGCGGTCTTTGCGATGATTGACCCCGATGATTAAATTGGGGATGATGCCGCCAAGGATGGACAGAATGACCAATGTTGGGCTGTCTAACAACAAAAAGCTGACTGAGAATAACACCACATCAAAGCCCATTTGTAACCAGCCTGCTTGGATATCAAACCGATCTTGAACCCAGAGTGCCACGACGCCAACGCCGCCCAGCGATGCGCCGTGGCGAAAGAAAATGACCAAGCCAAGCCCCGCACATGATCCGCCAAGGATCGCACCCAGCACTGGGTTTACGTATTCAAATTGGATCAATTCACCCATCATTTCGGCGGTAAAAGAGACCAGAGCGACGGCCAGAAATGTTTTGACTGTAAAGCGTATGCCAAAGCGCATGTAACCAAAGATGTAAAACGGCAGGTTGATGATGAAAAAGATAACACCGAAAGAGTAACCGCTTAGATAGCTGGTGAGCACCGCCAAGCCTGCGGTTTGTCCTGTGATCAATCCCAGTTGGGTGATGAATTGTAATGAAAGACCCATCAGTAATGCCGCAACGACGAAGGCTTGTATGTCTTCGCTGAGACCATGATCGGTTTGTTTATGAGGTTCGTTTAAGACCATTGTGCTATCCAATTGAAAAGGGCCGCCTTTTGCAAAGCGGCCCAAAATTATACAGTCAGAAATGTACGTTACATTGCTTTGTTCAGGTTTTCATCGATTTTCTCAAGGAAACCTTCTGTTGTTAACCAGCTTTGATCCGGTCCGACCAGCAATGCCAAATCCTTGGTCATGTGGCCGTTTTCGACAGTTGCAACAATGATTTTTTCCAGCTTGTTGGCAAAATCCAACAGTTGTTGGTTGTTGTCCAATTTGGCACGGTGTTTCAGGCCACCCGTCCACGCATAGATTGACGCGATGGAATTTGTTGATGTGGCTTCGCCTTTTTGGTGCTGACGATAGTGACGTGTCACTGTGCCGTGCGCTGCTTCTGCTTCGACAATTTTTCCATCTGGTGTCATCAACTGTGATGTCATTAAGCCCAATGAGCCATAACCCTGTGCAACCGTGTCGGATTGTACGTCGCCGTCATAGTTTTTACAGGCCCAAACATAGCCACCCGACCATTTCAGTGCGGCCGCAACCATGTCGTCAATCAGACGGTGCTCATAGTGAATGCCAGCTTTCTTGAATTTGCTTTCGAATTCTGTTTCGTAAACTTCTTGGAAGATGTCTTTGAAGCGGCCATCGTATGCTTTGAGGATCGTGTTTTTGGTGGACAGGTATACTGGCCAACCAAGGTTCAGACCGTAGTTTAGAGATGCACGTGCAAAATCGTAGATTGATGCGTCAAGGTTATACATGCCCATGGTGATGCCAGAAGAGGGCGCATCGAACATTTCTTTCTCTATGATTGTGCCGTCGTTGCCTTCGAACTTGATGCTTAGTTTGCCTGCACCTGGGAAACGGAAATCGGTTGCTTTGTATTGGTCGCCGTATGCGTGGCGGCCGACAACGATTGGGCGTGTCCAGCCTGGGACCAAGCGAGGGACGTTTTTACAAATGATGGGTTGGCGGAAAATAACACCGCCCAAGATGTTGCGGATCGTGCCGTTTGGCGAGCGGTACATGCGTTTCAGGCCGAACTCTTCGACCCGTTGTTCGTCCGGTGTGATCGTCGCACATTTTACGCCCACGCCATATTTTTTGATGGCTTCGGCCGCGTCCACTGTGATTTGGTCATCAGTGTCATCGCGGGCTTGGATGCCCAAATCGTAATATTTTAAGTCTAGGTCGACATATGGCAGGATCAATTTGTCCTTGATGAATTGCCAGATGATGCGTGTCATTTCATCGCCGTCAAGTTCGACGACGGGGTTTTCGACTTTGATTTTACTCATTGGGAACCTCTTTTGTGAATCTGTGGAATCATAACACTGTCCTAGTAACGCAGAAAAGTTCGAATGTGAAGGTGGTATACGATTGTATACATTTATTTTGCTGGCAGGTTACCAACAAATTGCAAAGCAAGTGACATCAAGGTGGCGCGACGTTCGCACGATTCTAACAAATCATCATCCACGTCCAGCATGCCGCCCATCTTCTTTTTGGTGAATGACAGGGGTGATGCGCCCTGTACGGCAAGCGCGGCGGTTTCGTTGTCTTTGCCAACGCGAAACATGGCACCACCTTTGTGCACACCGCACAGCATATTTCCATTCAGCATAAAGCACAGGCCGCCGAACATTTTTTTCTCTTTTATACCCTGAATGGAGGTCAGATGATTGCGTAGGATTTCGGCGTGGCGTTCATTGTATGCCATATCTACTCCTTGTTATTTAACTGTCCGCATCCTATCACAGCAACGTTGAAATACAGAGGTTCAAGATGTCTGGAACGGATCACGGCAAGGATATTGGTTGGCATGGCCCAGTGCCAGCGGTTATATTGGTTGAACCGCAAATGGGTGAAAACATCGGCGCGGCGGCGCGTGCGATGTGGAATTTTGGACTGCATCAGATGCGGATCGTTAACCCACGTGATGGGTGGCCAAATCCCAAGGCACAAGCAATGTCCAGTGGTGCGGGGCGTGTGATGGATGCGGTGCGTGTTGTGGATACGACGGCCCAAGCATTGGACGATTTGAATTTTGTGTTTGCCACAACTGCGCGGACGCGCGATTTGGCGAAAGAAGTGATGACGCCAGAGCGGGCGATGCAACACGCCAGAGCGCTGATTTCACAGGGTAAAAACGTGGGGATAATGTTCGGCCCCGAACGATCCGGTTTGGCAAACGAAGATGTCGCGCAAGCGAATGCGTTAATTTCCGTACCGGTGAACCCTGCGTTTGCGTCGTTGAATTTGGCGCAGTGTGTATTATTGCTGGCGTATGAATGGCGGCGTCAAACGGGCGAGGTTCCCGCCCAAGTCATGGCGTTGGCGGGGACGGATTTTGCATCCGTGGTAGAGGTGCAAAAGCTGGACGCGCGGATGGAAGAGGCGTTGGATGCACGCAATTTTTTCTGGCCAGAGGACAAGGCTGAAAGCATGATTTTAACCCTGCGCAACATGTTGACGCGGTTGGATTTGACGCAAGCGGATGTGCGATTATTACACGGCGTTTTTAAAACCATGGAAAAGCCGCGCCGTGATTGAGGCATAATGAGAGCGTCAATTTGACCTCAAGACAGGGATGCACAAACAATACAAAACCCATGCACACGATGCACTAAATGGCGTAAATCGTTGGACGATGTCAGTTGATTGTCGTAAATTGCAGATACACAAATACAAGAGGTAGGTCATGAGCAAGACACGCAGTATTTTCGAAGAGGTCACATCCGAAAAACCGACAGGTCAGTTGTTGGGCAATTCACCAAATGGTGGGTTGATAGATCAAGGGCGCGAAGATTGGCGCCGCGGTGTGGCAACGTGGATGAAAATCCTGTTTGCGATGGTTGCGTTGATGGTTGTTATCGGCGGTTTAACCCGTCTGACCGACAGTGGGCTGTCGATTACCGAGTGGAATGTGATCAAAGGTGCGCTGCCGCCAATGAACGAGGCCGCCTGGTTGGTTGAATTTGAGAAGTACAAAGCAATCCCCGAGTATCAATTACAGAACAAAGGCATGGAATTGGCCGCGTTCAAGGGAATTTATTGGTGGGAGTGGGGACACCGTCAATTGGGGCGTTTGGTTGGCTTGGTTTGGGCGATCGGATTTTTGTATTTATTGGCGACCAAAACAATCCCAAAAGGTTGGAAGTTCCGGATGGTGTTGGTCGGTGTTTTGGGCGGGCTACAAGGTGCAATTGGATGGTGGATGGTTTCATCGGGTCTGACAGGGCGCATGGTTGATGTGGCGTCGTATCGTTTAGCCACTCATTTGGGATTGGCGTTTATCATTTTGGGCACGTTGTTTTGGTTTATCATGAAGTTGAACCGCTCCGAAATGTCGCTGTTTCAATCACGCCGCACACGCAACGATGCCAGTGCGCGGATGGCAAAAGTGTTGATCGTATTGGCATTTGCGCAGATTTTGTTGGGCGCGTTGGTTGCGGGGATTGATGCGGGGCGTGGTTATATTGATTGGCCGATGATGGGTGGCGAATTTTTACCGTCGGAAAGTTTTGATTATTTGCCGCTGTGGACCAACTTTTTTGAGAATCCAGCCTTGGTGCAATTTAACCACCGGATGTTGGGGTATCTTGTGATGTTTGCAGGGGTATTCGCGTGGTACCAATCACGCAGTGCGGGGCACAGCAAAGTTCGGATCGGGTTTAAGGCCGTGATGATGATGCTGTTTATTCAAATGCTGTTGGGTATTTTCACTGTCTTATATGCGGCGCCGTGGTATTTTGCGATTGTGCATCAAATGGGCGCAATCTTTGTGTTGATGTTGATGTTGCAGACCTTGTTCGCGGCAACGTACCCCAGTGAGCAATCCGTGCGTGGGTGACCGTTGACATCGATCAGTAAGGATAAAATATGCAAATGACTGCACAAGAGATTACCGCGTTTTTGGCCGCAGAGTTTCCACAAATTGATGGCGAGTTTGTCGTTGAGCAGGTGGATGCGGATGACATCGTGATGCGTTTGCCTGTGCGGGATCGCCATTTGCGCCCCGGTGGCACGGTATCGGGGCCGTCGATGTTTGCGCTGGCGGATGTGGCGTTTTATGTGGCTGTGTTGGCGCATGTGGGGCCCAAAGCCTTGGCTGTGACGACGAGTTGTAATATTGATTTTATGCGTAAACCCATGGCATCCGACATGATTGCCCGTGCGCAGGTTCTAAAATTGGGCAAGAGCCTGATTGTGGGAGATGTGATGTTATACTCGGTTGGGATGGATAAGCCTGTGGCACGTGCCAGTTTGACCTATTCTGTGCCTCAATAGTTGGGGTATTATAATACCTATATTTTAACGCATTGTTTTAAAACAATTTTATCACAATAATGGGTGTTGACCTGTGCGTGTATTGGTCTAAAACACCCCAATCGAATTCGGGTACATGGTGTGCCCACAAACAAATGGAACACTCCCCATGAAAACATTCTCAGCAAAACCTGCTGATATTGATAAAAAATGGTTCATCATCGACGCTGAAGGCGTTGTTTTGGGTCGTTTGGCATCTATCATTGCGATGCGTTTGCGCGGCAAGCACAAACCAACATTCACGCCGTCCATGGATATGGGCGACAACGTTATTGTTATCAACGCTGAAAAAGTTCAGCTGACTGGTAAAAAACGTACAGACAAAATCCACTACTGGCACACTGGCCACCCTGGTGGGATCAAAGAACGTACAGCTGGTCAAATCCTTGAGGGTAAATTCCCAGAGCGTTTGTTGGAAAAAGCTGTTCAACGTATGTTGCCAGGTGGCCCATTGTCACGCGAGCAAATGCGTAACTTGCGTATCTACGCAGGCGAAGCACACCCACATGAGGCGCAAGATCCAGTTGTTCTGGACGTTAAAGCGATGAACCCTAAGAACACGCGGAGCCAGTCATGAGCGAAGAAATCAAATCATTGGACGCTTTGAAAGAAGCTGTTGGCGGCGAAACTGCTGCAGAGCAAGTTCAAGCAGCGATCGTGCGTGAACCAGTGCGTGATGCATTGGGTCGTTCATACGCCACAGGCAAACGTAAAGATGCGGTTGCACGTGTTTGGATCAAACCAGGTTCTGGTAAAGTGGTCGTAAACGGCAAAGAAATGAACACATATTTTGCACGTCCTGTTTTGCAAATGATCTTGGCACAGCCATTTTCAGTTGCTGGTGTGACAGGTGAATTTGACGTGATGGCAACAGTTAAGGGCGGCGGATTGTCTGGCCAAGCTGGTGCGGTTAAGCACGGCATTTCAAAAGCATTGCAATTGTACGAACCATCTTTGCGTCCAGCGCTTAAGGCTGCTGGCTTCTTGACACGTGATAGCCGCGTTGTTGAGCGTAAGAAATACGGTAAAGCAAAAGCGCGTAAGAGCTTCCAGTTCTCAAAACGCTAAGTACACCACAATTTTGTCAAAAGGCCTGCATTACCTGCGGGCCTTTTTTCGTTTGTACTTTAAAATTTGAATTAACCTTTGTTAAATATTGCGCATTTACGGTTGGGGCAGGCCATGAATGAGTACAATGAAATACAGACCTGAAATTGATGGGCTTCGCGCCGTTGCTGTGATCCCCGTGGTTTTGTACCACGCGGGATTTGCGCTGTTTTCAGGCGGATATGTCGGGGTTGATGTATTCTTTGTCATCAGCGGATACTTGATAACCACAATATTGATCAATGATTTGGCGCAAGGGCGCTTCTGCCTGTGGCGGTTTTACGAACGTCGTGCGCGGCGGATTTTGCCAGCATTGAGCGTGGTTATTGCCGCGTCAATTCCGTTTGCGTGGATGTGGATGTTGCCGATGCAGTTTAAAGATTTCGCGCAAAGTATTGCGGCGGTCAGCCTGTTTGCATCCAATATACTGTTTTGGCAAGAGAGCGGGTATTTTGCCGCCGCCGCCGAGCAAAAGCCACTGTTGCATACATGGAGTTTGGCGGTCGAGGAACAGTATTATCTGTTGTTTCCATTGTTCCTATTCTTTGCGTGGCGGTATGGTCGGGATCGGGTATTTTGGATGTTGGTTGGGGCGTCGATTGTTAGCTTTGCGATGTCAGAATGGGGCTGGCGCAATCGGCCGGTTGCGAATTTTTACCTGACACCGATGCGGGCGTGGGAATTGTTTGCGGGATCTTTGGCGGCGATGATTGTATTGCGCCGTGGTGTGCGAGCGCATGAATTGTTTGCGGGGATTGGAATAATTGCAATTGTTGCATCGGTATTTCTTTTTGATGCACAAACACCGTTTCCAAGTTTTTACACAGTTTTGCCCGTTGGCGGTGCGGTGTTGGTCGTTTTGTTTGGTGGGTCGCAGACATGGGTCGCGCGAATGTTAAGTCTGCGGGTTTTTGTGGGCGTCGGATTGATCAGTTACAGCCTGTATTTATGGCATCAACCGCTGTTCGCATTCGCACGGATACGATCATTACAAGAACCGGATTTGGCGTTGATGTGGGGATTAATTGGGTTGGCGGTTTTGTTGGCATATCTGACGTGGCGGTTTGTGGAACAGCCGTTTCGTGGCCGTAATGCATGGATGGCGCGGCCGCGAGACTTGTTTGTGGGTAGTGGCGCGGTGTTGCTGGGATTTGCGGCCTTTGGGGTTTGGGGGCATCTGTCAAATGGGGCGGGATTTCGATTACCCAATAATGTTTCAACGATTATGGCGGCGCGTGCAGGTGACAGCTCTGGGTGTCATAATGGGTTGACGGCGGCGGCGGTTTTGGACGGTGAAACCTGTTTAATTGGGCGCGAAGAAATTGCGCCGCAAATTGCCATCATTGGAGATTCCCATGCGGCGCGGATCAGTGATGCCTTAAGTGAGCGCCTTGATGGTGCAGGGAAAAGTGCCGCGACGTTTAACGCCAGCTGGTGTGCACCGTTGATGCGGTTTTCAACGGATACACCATCAAAAGACGGATGCACATCATTCATTGGTGCGGCGATAACGCGGGTTATTGATGATCCTGAAATTAAAACGGTTATTTTGTTTGCGGAATGGGCAAATTATACCAAGGGTGCGCGATTTGGTGATGATGTCTTGGCGGCCTATGTCTTTGATGGTGATATTTCATTGGGAAATATTTTGCAAAACCCTTTAGCGTTCGATCAGGCGGTGCAGTTTACGTTTTCACAATTAGAACGAGCGGGTAAAGATGTGATTGTCATCCTACCAACACCAGAATATCAGTTTAATGTTCCCCAAGCGATGGCCAAGGTTGCGTTATTTGAACAATCGGTCACGGATTTACCTGTTGTCACCAAAGCTATTTATACTGAACGCAACATGGACGCCATTGCGACACTTACGCGATATGCTGATGAATTCGGGTTTCCTGTTTTAAATGCCTATAATGTGTTTTGCGCCGCGCAAAATTGCATCTTCAAAACGGAAAAATTTGAGGCGCTATACGAGGACAGTAATCACCTGAATTATGCGGGGGCTCAGTTGCTGGTTGATCCGTTGATGGATATTATAGTGCGTCGATGATTGGATACTTTGTTGATTTGCTCTGAAATCTCTTTCATCATTTATCTGTTGCCCATACGTTAAACAAAAAAAGGTCAGCAGATGCCCGTAGGAATTTTTGACAGTGGATTAGGTGGTTTAACCGTTCAACAGGCTATTGCGATGCGATTGCCCGAACAGGCGGTGGTTTATTTGGGTGACAACAAACATGCGCCGTACGGTGTACGTGATCACGAGGATATTTATGAATTAACCAAGGCGGCGGTAGAGCGGCTGTGGGTTGAGGGCTGTGATTTGGTGATTATTGCCTGTAACACGGCGTCCGCTGTGGCCGTGAAGCGGATGCAAGAGACATGGTTACCCAAGGATAAACGGGTTTTGGGTGTATTTGTGCCCCTGATCGAGGCGGTAACCGAACGCCAATGGGGCGACAATTCTGCGCCGCGAGAGGTGGATGTAAAACAAGTGGCGTTGTTTGCGACACCTGCAACGGTGGCAACCCGGGCGTTCCAACGTGAGTTGGCGTTTCGCGCGATTGGTGTGGATGTCGAGGCGCAACCCTGTGGTGGGTTGGTTGATGCGATGGAAGATAATGATTTGGAATTGGCCGAAGCGTTGGTTCAATCCCACGTGTCGGCGTTGTTGCGGCGAATGCCAAATCCACAGGCAGCAGTTTTGGGATGTACACATTACCCGATATTGAAGGATATTTTTCAAGCGGCATTGGGCACGGGAGTCGAGGTGTACTCGCAAGGTAATATTGTCGCTGAAAGCCTGTCAGATTATTTGGGGCGTCATCCGAGTTTCGCAGAGAATGGTGGTGCGCGATTTTTGACGACAGGAGATGCGGCCAAGGTCAGCACCGCCGCGACAAGGTTTTTGGGCAAGAAAATGGTTTTTCAATCAGCATAATGTTACATCGGATTGCACTGTGCCTTGAAATGGCATATTCGCATGGCAACAGATTTGGATTGCATCATGACACAGGTTAAAAATATCGCGATATTAGGCGCTTCTGGGTATACGGGCGCGGAATTGGTGCGTCTGATCGCGACCCATCCGATGATGAATATCGTTGCCATGAGTGCTGAACGTAAGGCAGGCCAACAGATGGCCGAAGTGTTTCCACATCTACGTCATTTGGACCTGCCGACCTTGGTAAAGATTGATCAGATCGATTTTACGGATGTAGATTTGTGTTTTTGCGCCTTACCCCATGCCACCAGTCAGGCCGTGATCAAGGCATTGCCAAAGACGTTGAAAATAGTGGATTTGTCCGCTGATTTTCGTCTGCGTGATCCAGAAGAATATGCAAAATGGTACGGCGGTCAACATGATGCATTGTCGTGTCAGGCCGAAGCGGTTTATGGGCTGACGGAATTTTATCGCGAGGATATTCGCGCAGCGCGTCTGGTTGCGGGCACAGGGTGCAATGCGGCGACAGGGCAATATGCGTTACGTCCGTTGATTGCAGCCGGGCTAATTGACTTGGATGACATTATTATTGATCTGAAAACCGGCGTAAGTGGTGCCGGTCGGTCACCCAAAGAGGGCCTGTTGCACGCGGAATTGTCGGAGGGGGCACATCCTTATGCAATTGGTGGAACGCATCGCCATTTAGCCGAGTTTGATCAGGAATTTTCTGCGATTGCAGGGCGTCCGGTGCGCGTGCAGTTCACGCCAACATTGTTGCCTGCTAACCGTGGTATTATTGCGAATGTTTACGTGAAAGGCGACGCACAGGCGATTTACCAGGCGATGAAAGATGCCTATGACGGCGAACCGTTCGTTGAGGTTTTACCATTTGGTCAGGCGCCCAGTTCGCGCCATGTTCGCGGATCAAATTATTGCCATATCGGCGTTTGCGCTGATCGGATCGAGGGGCGTGCGATGATAATTGCAACCCTAGATAACTTAACCAAAGGATCATCTGGGCAAGCGTTGCAAAATGCAAACTTGATGTTGAACCTTCCAGAGGAGATGGGGCTTACAATGTCACCAGTATTTCCATAATGGCCGTAGGATTGAAAAAACGTAGACGTGTGCAATTAATTGTTATTGCATTCTTTTTCATAATTATTGCAACTGCGTTAATCGGATTTGCATTTAAGGATGGGATCGAGTTTTTCCGATCACCCACACAAGTTCTGGGTGAAAAAATTGATCCGAATGAAGTCTTTCGCATTGGTGGGTTGGTGAAAGAGGAAACGTTAGTGCGCAATGGCGACAATGTTACCTTCGTTGTGACAGATCGCGCCAACGAAGTGCCAGTACGGTTTGAAGGCATTTTGCCCGATCTTTTCTCGGAGGGCACGGGTATGATTGCCACCGGTCGTTTGGTTGCAGGTCAATTTGAGGCAACTGAAATTTTGGCCAAACACGATGAAAATTATCTGCCTAAAGAGGTGGCTGATGCACTGAAAGCGCAGGGCGTTTATCAGGAATAGCACCGCACGGTCGGGTTATTAAACGATAATTATAATGTGATTGTTTAGTTGCACTGACGAAAGGTGGAACCAATGCAATCTGTGACCGAAATCGCCAATGAAATTGTTGCGCGCGAGGGGGGGTATGTAAATGATCCAGATGATCCCGGTGGTGCGACGAATTTTGGGGTGACAATCCATACGATGCGGCGTTTGGGGCTGGATTTGGATGGCGATGGCACCGTGACATCCAAAGATGTCCGCCGGTTGACCCGCGAAAAAGCGGTGCAAATTTTTGTGGATCACTATTTCGTTAA
Organism: uncultured Rhodobacterales bacterium; assembly: GCA_963976255.1. Lineage (GTDB taxonomy): Bacteria > Pseudomonadota > Alphaproteobacteria > Rhodobacterales > Rhodobacteraceae > Amylibacter. The sequence continues at coordinate 36,100 of CAXBJO010000011.1, read as the reverse complement.
ACCCAAAATTGACCAATTACCCAACGCCATTCAAAGCAGCGTCTTTGATATGAACGTGAATGCCGGCGGGAATTCGGTGAAGATTTTGCAACGCCTATTGACTGCGTTTGGTCTGGATGTGGTCGTTGATGGCACATTAGGCCCGCAAAGCATCCGTGCCACGCATAAGGCATATGAAATCGCACCGCGCCATCTGGTGGATGCCTATGGGATTGCACGGCGCAATTATTATTATCAATTGGCGGACAAACGTGCGGCCAGCCGAAAGTATGCGCGGCGGCGTGATGGTGGCAAGGGCGGCTGGATAACACGTGCCGAGGCATTTATGGCGGCAAAATATCAATTCACAGATGATGAGCACGCACAGAGGGTCAGCGCATGGGGTTAATTCAGGATATATTAGGAATTGGACGCACAGTTGGCAACGTGGCCGAAGTGTTTGTGCCAAACAAAACAAAACAAAATCGCCAAGAGTTTTTACGTGCCATTGCCGCGAATGAGCAGTTTGCGGCAGAGTTTAAGCAACAACGAACTGGCTTTTTTGATCGGTTGGTGGATGGGTTAAACCGTTTGCCGCGCCCTGTGATGGCATTGGGAACGGTTGGGTTGTTTGTTTATGCGATGGTTGATCCGATTGGTTTTACGACACGAATGCAGGGCTTGGATTATGTTCCCGATCCGTTGTGGTGGTTACTAGGGGCGGTGGTGTCGTTTTATTTTGGTGCGCGCGAGATGCATCATTTTAGGAAGAACACAACGTTGCCGCAAACGCCAGTTGCGCCAATAAAATTGTTGGAGCAGCCTGTTTCAGAGCGAAATTTGGTGCCCGATGATAACGCGGCGCTGACAGATTGGCGAAACAATCGGCGATAGGGCGACGAAACGACACGCCCATACATAATCGCATTGAGTGATTGCAAACAGCGACTATAGTGCGCCTTAGATATTTTGGAGGTTTGCATGTTCGCAGAGTTGGGCCACATGGCCGTTGTAATCGCGTTTGTCATTGCGATTGTGCAATCAGTCGTTCCGATGATTGGCGCGGCAAAGGGTTATGCCGGTTGGATGGATACAGCGCGACCTGCTGCTATTGCACAGTTTTTGGCGCTTTTGTTTGCCTTTGTGATGTTGACGATTTCGTTCGTGACATCGGATTTTTCGGTCAAACTGGTCGCCAGTAATTCACATTCGTTAAAACCCATGCTGTACAAAATTTCCGGTGTGTGGGGAAATCACGAAGGGTCCCTGTTATTGTGGGTTTTGATCCTTGCGTTTTATGGTGCGTTATTGGCGATGTTTGGTAAGCGCCTGCCGGTTGTGTTGCGCGCACGGGTTTTATCAGTCCAAGCAATGATTGGCGTTGCGTTTTTAGCCTTTCTTTTGTTCACATCGAATCCGTTCGAGCGACTGGCATTTCCACCGATTGATGGCAATGATTTGAACCCATTGTTGCAAGACCCCGGTTTGGCGTTCCATCCACCGTTTTTGTATTTTGGTTACGTCGGTCTGTCGATGACGTTCAGCTTTGCTATTGCCGCCTTGATCCAAGGGTCGGTTGATGCCGCGTGGGCACGTTGGGTGCGTCCGTGGGCGTTGCTGGCGTGGATATCGTTGACGATTGGGATCGCATTGGGATCGTGGTGGGCATATTACGAATTAGGTTGGGGCGGTTGGTGGTTTTGGGACCCTGTCGAAAACGCGTCATTCATGCCATGGCTGATTTCCATTGCATTGCTGCATTCGGCAATTGTGGTGGAAAAACGTGAAACGTTGAAAAGTTGGACAGTTTTATTAGCAATCCTTGGGTTCTCATTTTCCCTGATTGGCACATTTATTGTCCGTTCTGGCGTGATTACGTCGGTTCATGCCTTTGCAAATGACCCCGAACGTGGCCTGTTTATTCTGTTGATTTTGGTTCTTACGATTGGTGGCGGATTAACATTGTATGCGTTTAGAGCGCATAGTTTGCGATCAACCGCGGCGTTTGGATTTATCAGCCGCGAGAGCGGGTTGGTGGTGAACAACCTGTTGTTGGTTGTGGCGACGATTGTCGTATTTGTTGGCACAGTTTGGCCATTGGTTGCAGAACTGACTGCGGGGCGAAAATTATCCGTGGGTGCGCCATTTTTCGATTTGGCATTTACTCCGTTTATGATTGTTCTGGCGTTGATTCTGCCGATAGGGGCGATATTGCCCTGGAAACGCGCCGATTTGAAACGCACATCACGTCCGTTAGTTGGCGCGATTGTATTAAGTGTGGCGTTGGGTCTGTTGGTTTGGAGCCTGCAAACCGGTGGTCGAATGATGGCACCGATTGGCCTGGCGTTGGCGGCGTGGGTTGTAGTTGGAACATTGGCTGATCTGGGTATCCGTTCGCGCATGCGCCAAGTTGGTTTGATCGCAGGGATGCGCCGTTTGCGCAATTTACCTCGTGCTGATTGGGGCAAAGCAGTGGCGCATATTGGCCTTGGTTTGATGATTTTTGGGATTGCTGCGGTGACCGCATGGGAGGCCGAAGATATTCGTGTGGCCAAACTGGGCGATAGATTTGACCTTAGCGGTTATACATTTCAATTTGATTCTGTGGAAAAGGCAAACGGTAAGAACTATACCGCCGATATTGGAACGATAACGGCCTATGTCGGTGAAAAACAGGTCGCCACGCTGAAGCCGGAAAAACGATTTTATCCGGTTCAACAGATGCCCACGACCGAGGCGGGCATTCACAGCCGTTTGAGCCGTGATCTGTATGTTGCATTGGGCGATCCCCAAGGGGATGGCTGGACGGTGCGAACTTATGTTAAGCCATTTACTGTTTGGATTTGGATCGGTGCTGGGGTGATGTCATTGGGCGGTTTGTTAAGCATGTCTGATCGACGTTTGCGCGTTGCTACCTCGCGTAGAAAGGCATGATGATGTTACGGATTCTGCTGTGTTTGATGTTTGTCTCAACAGGCGCATGGGCGGTAGAGCCCAGCGAAATGCTGGCTGATCCAGTTGGCGAGGCGCGTGCGCGTGAATTGTCAAAGGGACTGCGTTGTTTAGTGTGCCGCAATGAAAACATCGACACTTCGAACGCGGGAATTGCGGCGGATTTACGGATTTTGGTGCGCGAACGCATTACGGCGGGTGATACCGACGCGCAAGTAATTGAATTTGTTGTGGATCGTTATGGCGAATTTGTTCTGCTGAAGCCGCGGTTGTCATGGGGTAATTTATTGTTGTGGGCGTCCGGACCGTTGATGTTGTTGATTGGTGGCCTGATTGGTTGGCGGTTTACACGCAATACCGACCGCGCTGAACCTGATCCTCTGAACAAAGGTGAGCAGGCCCGATTACAGGAATTGTTGGACGAGTGACGTAAGGTACGGGCTGTATTTATGGGCCAACGCCGATAGAGTTTTGTCATGACATATGAAACCATAATCTATGACGTGACCGACAACGTTGCCACGATTACATTGAACCGAACACAGGTAGTGAATGGGCTAAATGCGACCCTGCGCCGCGAGATGTTGGCCGCGATTTTGGACGCGGGAAAACACGCGCGGGTTTTGGTGATTACGGGTGCGGGCAAGGGATTTTGTTCGGGGCAGGATTTGTCGGATATGCAATCCATGGATGATCTCGACATTGAAACAGTTTTGCGCGATGAGTATGTGCCGTTGCTGAATGCGATTTATGATTGTGCGATCCCAACCATTGCGGCGGTGAATGGACCCGCGGCGGGCGCAGGTGCGAATTTGGCATTGGCACCAGACATTGTGATCGCAAAAGAAAGCGCATTTTTTCAACAGGGCTTTGCCAATATTGGCCTGATTCCAGATGCGGGTGGGACGTATTGGTTGCCACGCCAAGTGGGGTTTGCGCGTGCCATGGGTGCGGCATTGTTCGCACAGCGTATTTCAGGGCGCGAAGCGGCGGATATGGGGATGATATTTGAGGCGGTCGCGGATGATGCGTTTGCGACGCACGTGGCGATGCGCGCCGCGCATTTGGCCAAGGGGCCAACAGGGACGTACAAGTTGATAAAACAGGCGATCCGCCACAGCTTTGATAATACGTTGCACGAGCAGTTGGCGTTGGAAGGTGAATTGCAAAATATTGCAGGCGCATCGCCCGATTTTTCCGAAGGTGTTGCGGCATTTTTGCAAAAACGTAAGCCGAACTTTAAGGGCTAGGTATCCGCCTTTTCTGCTGTCATCCAATCCCATGCTGCATTGCGATCACGGCGCAGAGTGTCAAACTGTTGCTCGAAATCGGACATTGGCATCAAGAAGGCACGCGAAAAGCTGTTGTTCCAATTGTAACCCTGTCCGATATTTTCCCAATATTGGAACATCGCAGGCACACCGAAACGTTCAATCAGCAAGAATGCCGCCAAATGCGAAACTCCGTAATATTCAAAATCACCAAAGGGTGGGGAATGTTGCAATGCGTCAATTGATTTGTCGGCACCCTGAGCGCGTGCAAAAACACGTTCAAATTCCATCCGTTTTTGTACCATCGCGCCCTGAAAATCGCGTGCCATATAATTTGCTGTACCCTCTGCCATCCAAATGGGGCCGGCAGGACGGTTGCCTTTGATACCGCCGGCTGTTTCAGCGGTCAGTTTATTTTGTATGCTGTGCATAATTTCATGTGCCAATGTCGCATCAATTTCAGCGGTGTTTTGATAAATCCAAGCAGGGGTGATCGTGTCCACGGGTGAGATGCACAACACCATCACCTTTAGGGTTATCACGCCAGATATGGTTTGATCGGCGTTGCAATTGTTGCGTGCAAAATAATTTGCGTTCTTACGTGAAACATGAGGGCGGCTTAATGCATAGTATTTTTCGCCAATGAACGTGGTGTCTTGGCTGAAAATAATATGTTGAGGGCCGTTAAAGGTGAGCTGGTGTTTTTGTGCATAAAAAGCAAGAACCCGATCCAAGCTGTCGTTGAGTGCGGGCTCTAATGCGCGAATTTCATTGGGGTTGGTGTGCAATTCAATGCCGACTGGAATGGGTGCCTTTTTGTCAAAAAATGCAACGGCCAAAGTGAGGCCTATAACGCTTAATAAAAATAAAAACTGTTTCATAATGATCCAAGAAAAAACCGCTCTGATGATCAGAACGGTTTATCAAGTTTAGCGGTTTTTGACATCCACATAATCGCGTTTTGTTGCACCTGTGTACAGCTGACGTGGGCGCCCGATTTTTAGCTTTGGATCGCCAATCATCTCTTTCCACTGTGCAATCCAGCCCACAGTGCGCGACATGGCAAAGATTGGCGTGAACATAGACGTTGGAAAGCCCATAGCGTCCAAAATGATACCAGAATAGAAATCGACGTTTGGATACAGTTTTTTCTCGATGAAATATGGATCTTCTAGTGCTATTTTTTCCAGTGCTTTGGCGACTTTCAGTGTTTCGTTATCTTCGATCCCCATCAATTCTAAAACTTCGTCGGCGCTTTCTTTCATGACGGTCGCGCGTGGGTCAAAGTTTTTGTAAACGCGGTGACCAAAGCCCATCAAACGGAAGGGGTCTGATTTATCTTTGGCGCGGGCGATGAATTCTGGAATCCGATCAACGGTGCCGATTTCACGTAACATGTTCAAACATGCCTCGTTCGCGCCGCCGTGTGCAGGGCCCCACAGACATGCAATGCCTGCCGCGATGCATGCGAATGGGTTTGCACCAGATGATCCCGCCAGACGTACAGTCGACGTTGATGCGTTTTGTTCGTGGTCTGCATGCAAGGTGAAAATCAAGTCCATGGCACGCGCCAAGACAGGGTTTACAACATACTCTTCTGCCGGAACAGCAAAGCACATGCGCAAGAAGTTGGAGGCATAATCAAGATTATTATCAGGATAAACAAATGGTTGACCCTGTGAATATTTAAATGCATATGCGGCGATTGTTGGGATTTTGGCGATCATGCGAATGGATGCGACTTCGCGCTGGTGCGCATCTGAAACATCGGTGCTGTCGTGGTAAAATGCGGATAACGCACCCACGACACCACACATAATGGCCATGGGATGGGCGTCACGGCGGAAACCGCGGAACAAGTGGTTCATTTGATCGTGCAACATTGTATGGCTGGTCACGCGCATTTCAAACTCATCCAACTCTGCTTTTGATGGCAACTCGCCATAGAGCAACAGATAGCATACTTCGAGGTAATGGGATTGTTCGGCCAATTGATCAATTGGGTAACCGCGATATAATAATTCACCCTTGCCACCAGCAATAAATGTAATTGTACTTTCGCAGGCTGCAGTGGACGTAAAGCCAGGGTCGAATGTGAAAACGTCGCCTTCGGCGTATAATTTTGTGATGTCCAAAACGTCTGGGCCGGCTGTTGGTGAGTATATTGGTAATTCCAACTCTTTACCATCGAATGAAAGTTTGGCGGTTCGTTTCTCTGACATGTTTTTCCCTTACATTACATCGCGCACGCCTGATGCGTGCAAATTTCCTACTCCATGCTATATTGGCTGTGTTACCGTATCAAATCACATTAATGATTGTCGGTTACATCCATGATCCGCGCCAGTGTTTCGTCGCGTCCCAATATTTCCATCATACCAAAAGCAGAGGGCGCGTTCGCCCGCCCCGACAAGGCCGCCTTAAGTGGCATTCCGATTTTCCCAAGACCAATATCTTGAGCAGCAGCAAAGTCACGCATGGAGGCTTCTAACTCGGCTGCGCTCCAACTAGCATCTGCTAGCAGCGGGGTCAATTGTTTTAGTATACCAATGGATACCGAATTAAGATTTTCAGTTGATTTTTCGTCTAAATCAATGGGTCTTGAGGTTAAAATAAAGTGTGCTTTGTCCAATACATCATTCAAACGTTTGGATTTTTCGCGCAAGATCGGCAAGGCGGTTTGAATGCTGGCCTTGGCCGTATTATCAACCGGTGTTCCGATTTCATCCGCAAAATTGAATAAATCAGTGGCCAATGTTTCTGCGTCAGCTGTTTTGATATGGTGCGCGGATACATTATCCAACTTCTTAAAGTCCAGTCGCGATGGGGATTTGCCCAAGCCGTTAAAGTCAAACCATTCAATGGCCTGTTGTGTGGTGAATAATTCATCGTTGCCATGGCTCCAGCCCAACCGCGTCAGATAATTACGCATGGCTTGTGGCATGTAGCCAAGGGCGGCATATTCGTGAATGCCCGTGGCACCGTGACGTTTTGACAGTTTTTTGCCATCCTCACCGTGGATCAATGGTATATGCGCGAATGTTGGGATATCCCAGCCCATAGCCGTATAAATCAAGGATTGTCGACCAGCGTTAATCAGATGGTCATCACCGCGAATAATATGCGTAACGCCCATATCGTGATCATCCACAACCACGGCCAACATATAGGTTGGATTGCCATCGGAACGCAGCATTATCAGATCATCAAAAGTGGTTGCGGCCCAGCTGACCTTTTTCTGCACTTTGTCATGGATCGCCACACCGCCTTCGCGAGGGGATTTTAGGCGGATCACAAATGGAGCATCGGGGAATGTGGATGGATCGGCGTCGCGCCATGGGCTTTGGAATGGCAGGGGGTTTTTGTCGATGGCGGCCTGTTCGCGGTATGCGTTAATCTCGTCTGGTGTTGAAAAACACTTGTATGCATGGCCAGATGCCACCATTTCCATCGCCACAGTGCGGTGCCGATCAGCGCGGGCGTGTTGGCTGTATGCTTCGCCGTCGTAATCCAGACCCAGCCACGCCAAACCCTTTAGCAATGCATCCGTGGCCTGTGTGGTTGAACGGTCACGATCCGTGTCTTCGATCCGCAACAGAAATGTGCCACCATTTGCCTTGGCGTACAGCCAATTAAACAAGGCGGTGCGTGCGCCACCAATATGAAGGTAGCCAGTGGGAGAAGGCGCGAAACGGGTAACAACAGGTGTGTTTGACATGGGAAATTAACCTAATTTAAACCATCAAAAGTGGATGATTGTCACTCTTAGGCAATAGAGGTTCGCGTGGCAAGTGAAGGGGTTCAAAATCGGTTAATCGAGATGGTGGCAGAACAGCGACAGCAGGGGCTGTTGTGGGTCCCTGTATGGATGGGCCTTGGGATTTGGGTGTATTTCGAATTGGCGCGTGAACCCAGTGTGGCGATGTTTTGGATCATTGCAGCACTGTGTGTTTTGTTTTTGGGCTACGGCCTGATTTCACGTCAGATATTGGGCATCTTTAGTGCGGTGATCGGGTTGGTCATGTTGGGGTTTGTGTTGTCGGTGATCCGTGCGGACACGGTTGCGGCACCTGTATTAGGTTGGCGATATTACGGCCCTGTGACGGGCACAGTCGTGGCGATTGATCGTTCCAGTTCGGACAAGCCGCGATTGACACTTAAAAACCCGACCATGGGGAAAATAAGTGCGCCGCGTACCCCATCCTATATACGTGTGTCACTGCATTCAGATCAAACCGAACTGCCCAAACCAGGTGCGCGAATTGCGATTGTGGGCAGTTTCTCGCCGCCAAATGGACCATCAGAGCCCACAGGATATGATTTTCAACGCCGTGCCTGGTTTCGAACACTTGGCGCGGTGGGGTACAGCCGTAATTACTTTGAGGTATTGGACGAACCCGCACCCAATACGTGGGGTGTTTGGGTCTTTCGCGCCCGCTTGGCGTTGTCTGCTGAATTAAGACGGTATTTACCGTTGAAAGAGGGGGGATTTGCCGCCGCAATTATTGCGGGGGATCGCTCTTTTGTGGATCAAACATCGCTGACCCATTTGCGTCGCGCAAATTTGGCGCATCTGTTGGCCATTTCGGGATTGCATATGGGATTGATGACGGGTGTGGTTTTTGCGCTGATCCGCGTGGGTTTGGCGTTGGTGCCACGATTTGCGTTGCGCCTGCCGGCAAAAAAGATCGCCGCTGTTTGCGCGATATTCGTGGGGTTGTCATATTTGATTTTATCTGGTGGCAGTGTGGCAACCCAACGGGCATTTGTGATGGTGGCGATGATGCTGGGGGCGATTTTAATTGATCGACCTGCGATTTCATTGCGCGCTGTGGCGATGGCGGCGATAATAATTTTGACGATCTGGCCTGAAAACCTGTTGGAACCGGGATTTCAGATGTCGTTCGCGGCGACGATTGCATTGGTTGTGGTGTTTCGTGGATTGACGGGCGTGCGGTGGTGGCAGGCGATGTATCATGGGCGATGGCGTTATATTCAACCGATTGTTGGATTGATGGGGTCATCCTTGGTTGCGGGAGCGGCGACGGCACCGTTTGCGGCCTATCATTTTAATCAAGTTGCGCACTATGGTCTGATTGCTAATGTTCTCAGCCTGCCATTGATGAGCCTTGTGGTGATGCCATTTGTCGTTTTGGCGGCGGTGTTGTGGCCATTTGGACTGCATGGGGTGGCATTGTGGGGCATGGGAAAAGGGATCGCTGCGATATTGGCGGTGGCGGCGTGGGTATCGGGCTTGGGTGGCGCCGTCAGCCAAGTAACATCACCGCCGCCATTCGCGTTGATGACTTTCGTCATGGGCGCCATCGTGTTCGTTTTGTTGCGCGGGCGCATGCGGGTGATTGGTCTGCCAATAATTTTGGGTGCCTTGGCGTTTTGGAGCCAAGGGGATCGGCCCGAAGTATTGGTTACGTCCAATGGGCGGTTGGTTGGTGTCATGGACGCGGGTCTGCGCACCCTGAACCGCAAGCGCGGCAATGGGTTTGCGGCGCGCAGTTGGATGGAAAATGATGGATTGTTGTTTGACCAAGTCAAAGCAGCGGCAGTGTTTGGTGCGCCCAATGACGATCGGTTTGTGCAAAAAATTGGCGATGCACGGTTGTTTTATTTGTGGGGCAAAAAGTTGGATATCGATGAATTGGATGATTTGTGCCGTGAATATGATGTGTTTATCGCACCCCAATGGGAAGAACGGGTTGAGGGCGCCTGTGAATTTTGGGGTAAAAAACGATTAAGATATGATGGATCGTTGTCGTTTGAAGACAGCGATGAAGGTCTAAAAATCAAAACCGCCCGCCAAGAAAATGGCAGGCGGTTATGGAATTCATATTGGTTACGCAAAGAGCGTGGAATTTATGCCAAGTAACTAATAGGTGCGGATCAAACCGACCAATTTACCCTGCACTTTAACCTGATCATCGCGGTACACGCGGGTTTCATAGGCGGGATTTGCCGCCTCGAGTGCGATAACGGAGCCACGTTTGCGAAGGCGTTTTAATGTCGCCTCTTGGTCTTCGACCAATGCCACCACAATATCACCATTTTCCGCATCGTTTTGTTCGTTAATCACCACGATGTCACCATCATTGATGCCGGCATCGATCATTGAATCGCCCTTCACTTCGAGCGCATAATGACGACCAGCGTTTTTCAGCATCTCACCGGGAACAGAAACATTATTGGCAACCTGTTGGATCGCCTCGATCGGTGTACCGGCAGCGATACGTCCCATGACGGGCAATGTCACAGCATTCGCCGCCTCGATCGGCAATGCCGCGGCGGGTGGGGGCGTTAACGAACCTTCGATGATGCGGGGTCTGAAACCGCCGCCTTCGATACTTTCGGGAAGGCGCAGGATTTCAATAGCACGGGCACGATGTGCCAAGCGGCGGATAAATCCACGCTCTTCCAATGCGGTGATCAGGCGGTGGATGCCTGATTTTGATCGTAAATCCAACGCTTCTTTCATTTCGTCAAAGCTGGGCGGAACGCCATCTTTCTGCATCCGCTTGTGAATAAATTCAAGTAAATCCAGTTGTTTGCGTGTAAGCATTTTTTCACCTCCGACCCTGATTTGTATTACTTATGTTCTTTTTGGTTCTACAAGTGTTCTTGTTTTGTGTCAAATAGTATTAACAAACGGATAATTTACAGGATCTGCGAAAACCCGTCATAGATCATTCTTAGACCTGCAAAGGTTAACAAAATATACGCAATTTTAGTAAAAAGTGCCTGCGACAATGATTTGTGAACTGCCAAGCCGACCAAAACCCCAAAGGGCACGGCCGCCGATAGGATCAATGATAAATACATGGTTTCGCGGGTGATTTGGCCAAAATACAAGTAGGGTGGCATCTTCATCCAGTTGATGGTGGCAAATAGAAAGCCAAAAGTTCCGATGAATTGGCTTTTGGGTAAATCTTGGTTCAATAAAAATGCCCGCACAGGTGGTCCGCCCGCATGTGCAAGGTGGCTGGTGAAACCAGAGACGATGGCAAAGAAGAACCCATATTTGATCGGCATTTTACCCGATATACGGGGCAGGTAGGATCGGAAAAAATAAAGCGCCGAAAACCACAGGGCAATGACCCCAACCCCAACGCGCAACCATTCAGGACGCACCACCCCAAAGGCCATTGTCCCAAACCCGATGCCCACCAACGCACCGAGGATCAGGATTTTCAGATATTGGCGTTGGAAATGGTTGCGGTAATTCCACAGGTTTGTGGTGTCGATGACCACCATGATTGGCAATAATATCCCCGCCGCCATGGCAGGTGGCATATAGAGCGAAAATATTGGCACGCCCAACGCGCCAAATCCCGCGGCCAATCCTGCCTTGGACACACCAATGAAAAACACCATAATGGATGCAACGATGAAAAAATCGGTACCCAGTTCGATCATATTGGGATGATTTGAACGGATGCGCCTGTGGTCAAGGCCGGATCGTTTGGTTGGCGTACCAACAGGGCGTTTGATTGCGACAAGACGGATAATAATGAACTGTCTTGGCGATCAAATGTGCGTACCTTCAGCGTGCCATCCTCGATCGATGTCACCGCCCGCATGTAATGGGCGCGGGCGCGGTTTGCTGGTAAATCCTGTGCCAATGTGGCGGATTGTGTGGGTAGGGCGGTTTTTGGTAAGCCCAACATCGCGTTGATCGCAGGGATCAAAAAAACTGTGCCGCAAACCAATGCGCTGACAGGGTTGCCTGGTAGGCCGATCATTGCCACACCGCGTAATCGCCCCGCCATCAGGGGTTTTCCCGGGCGCATTGCTACCTTGTAAAAAGCAGTTTCCATCCCCATTTCGCCGGCTACAGAATGCACCAAATCATAATCGCCCACAGATGCACCGCCTAAGGTGACGATCATGTCGGCACCTGCACACATGTCCAAAACGCATTCCAACTCAACGCGGGTGTCGCGTGCGATGGGTAACATGCGGGCGATACCGCCTGCCGCCTCGATCATTACCTTAAGCCCGTAATTGTTGGATGAAATGATCTGATCCATGTCGGGTGTTTCGCCCACAGTAACCAATTCATCGCCCGTCGCGACCAATGCGATCACGGGTTTGCGGTAAACAGTGACGTGCGGGATATTCATTGCGGCCAGCAATGACACCTCGGTTGGGCCAAGGTGTTTGGGGGCGGCCATCATATCGCCAATCTTGAAATCACCGCCAGCGGAGCGGATGTATTTGGATGTATCCGGTGTGTCGCCAATGGTAATCGTGTCGTCGATGCGTGTGCAATCTTCTTGGATCAAAATACGATCAGCGCCTGTTGGCACGGGTGCGCCTGTGAAAATACGCACCGCATTTCCCGCTGTAACCACACCATCGTACCGCGCACCCGCAGCCGATGTGCCGACGACGTTTAAGGTGGCACCGGTGGTCAGATCGTCCGATTGAACCGCGTATCCATCCATCGCAGAAGAGGCAAAAGGGGGTTGGTCGCGTGTTGCCGCAACCGTTTGCGCCAAGATGCGACCACCCGCATGCGAAAGGGGAATGGTTTCGGTGTCTAACGGTGTGACGAGGTTCAGGACATTTTCAAGTGCCTGTTCAACACTAATCATTTGGCGACCAAGCGGCCTGACTTTCCGCCGTCTTTCAATGTGACACGTACATCGGTGATAATCATGGTTTTATCCACTGCTTTGACCATGTCATAGACCGTCAATGCCGCGATGTTGACAGCGGTCAATGCTTCCATTTCTACGCCAGTTTGCCCCGTGGTTTTCACTGTCGCCTCAATCTCTACTGCATTGTCGGTGGCGATCGGGATTAAATCCACGGTGACCTTGGTTATTGGGAGGGGATGACACAGTGGGATTAAATCGGGTGTTTTTTTCGCGCCCATAATGCCCGCCAAACGCGCGACGCCCAGAACATCACCCTTTTTGGCAGACCCGTCCATAATCATCGCCAATGTTTCAGGTTGCATCACAACGCGACCCTTGGCGGTGGCAATGCGCGATGTTACAGCCTTGTCCGACACATCAACCATATGCGCCTGACCTTGATCGTCGAAATGGCTTAGTTTTGGCATTATGCGGCCTTTATAGGGTTGGAGAGCAGGGTTTTGGTGGCAGCGGCCACATCATCCTGACGCATCAGGCTCTCGCCAATCAGGAAACTTCGCGCACCCACGTCGGCCATTTGTGCCATGTCATCAGGCGTGAAAATACCACTTTCGGTGACCATGTGGCGATCTGTGGGGACGTGTTTAGACAACTCGCGCGTGGTATCCAAAGTGACATCAAAAGTTTTTAGATTACGATTGTTAATGCCCAGCAAAGGCGATTTACACAGCAATGCGCGATCTAACTCGGCGCGGTTATGAACCTCTAGCAATACATCCATGCCCCATTCAAAGGCAGATGCTTCCAGCTCTTGGGCTTGTTGGTCTGATACGGATGCCAAAATGATCAAAATGCAATCGGCATTCCATGCGCGTGCTTGGGCAACTTGGTAGGTGTCATACATGAAATCCTTGCGCAATGCCGGCAGGTCACAGGCGGCGCGGGCGGCCATCAAGAATTCTGGCGCACCTTGGAAGGATGGTGTGTCGGTCAGAACAGACAAGCACGTTGCACCGCCTGTTTGATAGGCCTGCGCCAGTGCGGCAGGGTTAAAATCGGGGCGGATCAAACCCTTGGATGGGCTGGCCTTCTTGATTTCGGCAATCAGCCCGTATCCAGTTTCGCACGCTGTATATAATGCCTTGGCAAAACCACGCACAGGATCGGCGGCTTTCGCCACAGCCTCAAGGTCATCAATCGGCACTTCTAATTTAGCTGCTTCGATCTCTAACAATTTGTATTGTTTTATTTTTTCCAAAATATCGGCCATATTATACGGCTCCTGATGTGATGGCGGCAAGGGCGGCCAATTTGGCCTTGGCGGCACCTGAATCAATGCTTTCATGGGCCATTTCCACACCTTCTGGCAATGATGTTGCTTTGTCAGCCACAACCAACGCGGCGGCGGTATTTAACAGAACGGCGTCGCGGTATGCGGATTTTTCACCATCTAACAATGCGGCCATGGCGGCGGCGTTATATTCAGGTGCACCACCCGCAATTGCCGCAAACGGATGCACGGGTAAACCCGCATCCTCTGGATTGATTTCGCGTTCAGTGATTTCACCGTTTTCCAGCGCGGCAACCCACGTCGTGCCAGCAATTGAAATTTCATCCGTTCCGTCTGATCCATGCACCAACCAGGCTTTTTCAGACCCCAATTCACGCAAAACCTCGGCCATGGGACGGATCATTTTACGGCTAAATGCGCCTGTTAGTTGGCGTTTGACGCCAGCGGGATTGGTTAGGGGGCCAAGGATATTGAAAATCGTGCGCGTGCCCAATTCCATGCGTGTTGGCATCACATATTTGACGGCGGGGTGGTGCATTGGCGCCATCATAAACCCGATGCCCGCTTGGTTGATGGCGCGTTCCACCACGTCAGGTTCGACCATAACGTTAACACCACTTTTGCCGAATGTGTCGGCGGTGCCTGATTTTGATGTCAGATTGCGGTTGCCGTGTTTGGCCACAACAACGCCAGCACCTGCAGTGACAATCGCGGTTGCTGTTGAGATACTTAGTGTTGAGGTGCCTGTGCCACCTGTGCCCACGATATCCATGGCTCCTGCGGGGGCATTCACCTTGCGGCATTTTGCACGCATGACGGTTGCGGCGGCAGCGTATTCATCGATGGTTTCGCCGCGTGTGCGTAGGGCCATCAATAAGCCACCGATTTGCGACGGCGTCGCGTCACCGTCCATAATGATGGTGAATGCGGTTTCGGCCTGTGCGCGTGTTAATGCGCCGTCTGCGGCGGCCGAGATTAAGGGCTTTAGTGCATCGCTCATGCTGGCACCGCAACGGTATCAAGGAAATTTTGCAGCATCTTATGGCCATGTTCGGATGCTATGCTCTCGGGATGGAATTGGCAGCCATGGATTGGCAGGGTTTTATGTTGCAGACCCATGATGGTACCGTCTTCCAATTCTGCAGTGATTTCCAAACAATCAGGCAGGGTTTCGCGTTCGACAATCAGTGAATGATACCGTGTCGCCTCGAATGGCGTTGGCAATCCTTTGAACAGACCTTGGCTGGTGTGATGCATGGTGCCCATTTTTCCGTGCACGATTTCGTGGCATCTAACAACATTCCCACCAAAGGCCTGGCCAATGGCTTGATGACCTAAACATACGCCGATTAGGGGTGTTTTGGTTTCTGCGGCGGCGTGGGTTAAAGCCAAACAAATGCCCGCCTGCGCAGGATCACATGGGCCAGGGGACAGCATTATTGCTGATGGATTTAACGCCATCGCCTGTTGTACATTCAGTTCGTCATTGCGTTTCACAACCACGTCCGCACCCAGTTCACCAAGGTAGTGAACCAAGTTATATGTAAAACTATCGTAGTTATCGATCAGCAACAGCATTGGCATTCCCAACTTCTATGATTTTAGGGGTGTTTATCCCTTGTTTTCACGCTATAAATGCGCAAACTAGTGGGGAATGGTCAAGGGCTGTTCGTACTTTGCGTAGGGGAAAATACTAATTATGTCCGTTTTAAAATTAATTCTCGGATTTATTGTGGGCGGAATTGCCTGTGTTATCCTGATTGCTTTGATCTCTATTCGGTCACCGATCTTGGCTGGTGCAGATGCTATTGCTTCTAAAAATGCTGAAATTGCGCGTGCAGAGATTTCAGACGAAGTCGAACAAAACGTAAACAAAGAAGAGGCGGACTCAGAATTGAACGCGCAAGACGATAACGACCCTGTTGTTGCTGAATCCGAAACCCCGACAGAAGACACAGTTATCCGTGATGCAATCATTGCGGACATAACCGAACCAGACAGTGTTGATACACCAACAGAGACCACTGAAAACACCCAAACGGATGCAACTAATCCGGAAATGGACGTAGAAGAGGAAACAATACCTGAGGTGGCAGAGGCAGAAGTGACGGTTCCAGAGCAACCAATCATTACATCTGGGCTAAAAAAAGCCGGAAATACATTGACGCTGGGATCGGGTAGTTCACGCCTTCCAAGTGTTAGCACCGAAAATCAAGACGAGGTAACACAGCCGACAATTATCGAAACCGTTTCTGCATTTACAGCCAATTCAAATGCCATTGTGGACGTGGAAGGTCCAGTTTTATCAATCATCTTGGTCGATATTGGCGCGACTGGCGTGGTGCAGTCTGAGTTATTGAAACAAACATTTCCGTTTGCCTTTGCGGTGAACGCCGCACGCAGTGATGCGGGATTTGTGACATCAGATTACCGCGATGCTGGGTTCGAGGTTGTCGCACTGCTAAATGGAGCCGAAGTTGAGGCTCTGACATCAGGGGAGGCGGCGGTTGCATTGGTAAAGGCGACGTTGGCTAATATTCCCGATGCGTTGGCTGTCGTCGATGATCCGATGGCAGCGCTGCAAAAAAATCGCCGTTTGTTTGCGCCTGTGTTGGAATCTCTACTTGAAACTGGTCAAGGAATATTGGGATTTAAGGGCGGGTTAAGTACGATGGGGCAGGCGGCGATGGATTTGAATGTACCCAGTGGTCAGGTCTATCGATATTTGGATGATACGATCACTGACAAAACTGCCGTTGCGCGGATTGTTGATCGGGCAACTGTTGAAGCGGCCAAAGATGGCGTCGCGATTATAATGGCTGTGGCCACGCCCGTGAATGTGCAGGGATTGACCGATTGGGTAAATTCAAACGATGGGCGCAAAGTGACTTTGGTGCCAATCAGTACTGCCATGAGCAGATTGTCAAACTAGGCGTTGCCAGAATGATCGCCAAACTGATATGCCATTTTTGCCGCAGTTTGTAACGCTTTGGATTTATTGACAGTTTCTTGAAATTCAGCTTCTGGATCGCTGTCGTAAACAACGCCACCACCAGCCTGAATATACAGTTTGTCCGCCTTGGTTACGGCGGTGCGCAATGCGATGCAAATGTCCATATCGCCGTTGGACGAGAAATATCCGACCCCGCCGCCGTAAACACCGCGTTTTTCAACTTCTAATTCGTCAATAATTTCCATGGCGCGAACCTTGGGTGCGCCTGAAACTGTGCCTGCGGGCATGCCCGCCAACAAGGCTGACAATGCATCGTGGTCATCAGACAAGGTGCCAATCACGTTGGATACGATATGCATCACATGGCTGTAACGCTCGATGATGAATTGTTGGTTTGGATTGACGGTGCCAATTTTGGCCACACGACCCACATCATTGCGTCCCAAATCCAGCAACATCAAATGTTCCGCCAGTTCCTTTTGATCCGCCAATAAATCCAATTCCAATTCTTTGTCCAATGCGGGCGTTGCACCGCGTGGGCGGGTGCCTGCGATCGGTCGAATTGTAACTTCGTCCCCTAAAACACGTACCAAAATTTCGGGGCTGGCGCCGGTCACTTGAAAATCGCCGAAGTTGAAATAAAACATATACGGGGACGGGTTTGTGCGTCGCAATGCGCGGTACAATGAAAATGGTGGTAACGGGAAATCCACAGTCCAACGTTGGCTGGGTACCACCTGAAAAATGTCGCCTGCTTTGATGTAATCCTTGGCTTTGTTCACCACATCGAAATATTGCGATTTGGTTAAGTTGGAAACGGGTTCACCGACATCCGTGGAATTGCCCAAAATGCCGCCACGGGGCAGGGAACGTTCCAAATCGCGCAGGGCCGCAGACACCCGTTCCGCCGCCTGTGCATAGGCCGCTTTGGCATTCATTGCGCCTGTGTTCCATGCGGGTGACACGATTGTCAGCTCGTCTTTGACACCGTCAACGATCACGATCACAGAGGGGCGCATCATCACCGCATCTGGCAGTTGCAGGTTATCAGGGTTCACATTCGGTAGATGTTCCACCAAGCGGATCATATCATACCCCAAATACCCAAACAGCCCTGCCGCCATAGGGGGCAAATCATCAGGTAAATCGATTTTGGTTTCGTCCAAAATCGCCCGCAAAGATGTCAGAGGATCGCTGGTTTCAGTTGTGAATGTTTCATCGTCAATCAACGCGCTACGGTTCAATGCCGCTGTGGTACCATCACACCGCCAAATCAGATCAGGGTTCATTCCAATCACAGAATACCGCCCACGCACATCGCCGCCTGTTACACTTTCAAGCATAAAGCTGTTTTTGCGCGCTTGTGCGAGTTTCAGCATCAGGGATACAGGTGTGTCCAAGTCTGCAGACAGCCGCGTGTAAACCAAATGGTTTGCGCCCCTGTCAAAGACATTGGCGAAGTCCGCAACGCTTGGCAGAATTTTCATATTAACCGCCTGTGCCGCCCAAGATTTGGGTGTTCACTTGGTTGATTGCATTTTGGTCGAACTTAACGCCATCACGTGCTTCCAAAGCGGTCGAAAATAATTGCAACAAATCGCCAGTAACTTGGTTGCCCAATTGCATTTTAACTTGGGCGATCAATGCCTTGTTTTCATCAGTAGACGGATCGAACGGCGTAATCGACTGTACCCGCGCCACGACAACAGTTTCGCCAACATTGTTGGTGTTGGTTTTGCCCGTATTGATGGCGAACAAATCCTGAATTTGGGTTGCTGGCACATCTTCGACAAAAGCATCGCGCGTGATGTCAGTTTGAGATTGAGCCGTCAGGCCCAGCGCGTCAAATGCAACGCCTGCATCTAATTGCTGGGCAATGTCGCTGGCCTTTGCATTTAAGGCAGCTTGGTTTGTGGCCTGTGCCCAATCGGTCGCAACTTGGTCACGTACATCGGCCAAGGGGCGCAGTACTGGTTCGATAATTTCGTCCAAGCGCAAGGCGAAAATGCCACCATCCGACAGGTCTTTGATTTCAGGAAAGTCGCTGTCTGTGACACTCAGTGCAACATCGCGGAATTCGGCGTAAGCGGCAATGCTTTCTTGGGATTGATCGGTCAGGTCAATTTGACCCAAGGTTAATTCGGTTTCATCCGCAAGATCTTCCAACGATATGCCCTGCGCCAATAATTCATCTAGATCGCTGACCATTTCGATGATCAAGCGACGGCTTTCATTGCCAACATATTCTGCACTCAGCTCCTCTTTGGCGTCCTCAAAAGGGGTGTTTTGTGAATTGAAAGTCGCATTGACGCGAAACAATGCAGGGCCGATGTCGGTGTCAAATGGCCCAAATAATCCCAGAGTGTTGGCTTCAAACAAAGCCGCATCAATGTCGCTGTCCAATGTACCTTCTTCGACTTCGCCCAAATCAATATCTTCGGTACTTAACCCACGCTCTTGCGCCAAAGCATCAAAGGTGATTACGTTTTCAGCCATCTGTTCTTTGGCTGTTTGTGCATCTTCTGTCGTCGCGAATGAAATGCGGTCAATCAGACGACGTGCAGGCCGGTTAAAGCGCGCTTCTTGATCCTTGTATTCTTGTTCAAGGGTTCCTGCAGGTACATCCACCAAAGCGGCCATCATTTCAGGGCTGACAGTCACATAGGTGATTTTACGTGTCAGTGGCGCGGTATATAGTGCGGGTTCATTTTCGTATTGGGCAAAAATTTGCGCCTCTGTTGGGTCAGTCGCAAGCGTATCTAATGCTGACATATCCAAGATTGCGTAATCAAAGCTGCGTTTTTCGCGGGCGAAGGTGATTAATGCCATTGCTTGTGTTTGGGGAACATCCGATCCGGCGGCGACTGCGCTCTCGATCAACCCGCGTGCAATTGCCTTGCGTGTTTCGGCTTCGTATTCTTTGGGGGTCATGTTGGCACGTTGCAACGCGGACTTATATCTCTGTTCGTCGAAATTTCCATCCATGTCAAAAAACGTACTGGTGGCAAAAATCTCTAGGGCCACTTGGTCATTCCCTGCGCTTAAACCCAAACGCTCTGCTTCACTGCTGAGGGCGGCGCCAGACACGACGTTTTGAAGGGCGGTGTTTTGCAAACCAAAGGCGAAAACCTCTTGGGCGGTCAGTTGGCGACCAATCTGTTGCGAAATATTTTGGACGGTACTGCGTAAACTTTGTGCGTAAGCGTTCACAGGAATTGGTTCATCGCCAACCGTGCCCACGGATTTGATCCGTGTACTTGACACACCACCTGATGCAAAACCGACCAAACCAAAGGCAAGCAAGCCTAAAAGTGCAAAAACAAAAGGCTTATTTTTCTTACTGGTGCGCATTGATGACAGCATGGTTTTCTACCTGTGATAATTCGTTTCACGACGTTTTAGGCAACACTGTGGGCAGTGACAAGTAAAGTCTGCGTTTATCGGTAATTTTGACGTCTTGACGGGACGTCGTATTTGCCACATTAGGGCGCCATGGCACGACCTCCTATCTTGACCCTTTCTGATATAGCGCTGACATTCGGCGGTAACCCTGTGTTTGACGGCCTTGGCCTGACGATCCAAGAGGGTGATCGTATGTGTATGGTGGGGCGTAATGGCTCTGGTAAGTCGACCCTGATGAAGGTCATTGCGGGATTGATTGAACCCGATCAAGGCAACATATTCCTGCGACCAGGTCAAACCGTTGGGTACATGGATCAGCATCCCGATTTGTCCACGTATCAAACCTTGGGTGATTACGCGCGGTCCGAATTGGATCCAATGGATTTTTACAAAGTTGATATTATTGCCGAAGGCCTGAAGCTGAATTTGAACACACCGCCTACCACGGCGTCGGGTGGCGAACGCCGTCGTTCAGCATTGGTGAAAATCATGTCCGAAGAGCCTGAATTAATGTTGCTGGACGAACCGACAAACCATTTGGATATCGAGGCAATTCAGTGGTTGGAAACAGAATTACGTCAAACTAAAAAGGCGTTTGTGTTGATTTCACACGACCGTACATTCCTACGGAACCTGACGCGCGCCACCATGTGGGTTGATCGCGGCAAAGTCCGCCAAAACCCCAAGGGGTTCGAAGCATTCGAAGATTGGCGCGACAAAACGTTCGAAGAAGAAGATCAACAACGCCACAAGCTGAACCGTCTAATCAAGGCCGAGGCACGTTGGGCAGTCGAGGGCATTTCTGCGCGGCGTAAACGCAACCAAGGGCGCGTGCGTCGTTTGGGTGATTTGAAGGACGAGCGTTCAAGCCAGATTAAGCGCCAAGGCGCGGCGGCCATGGCCTTTGCTGATGGGCCAAAATCAGGCAAGTTGGTGGTCAATGTGGATGGCGTGTCCAAAGCATTTGATAACAAAGTTATCATTGAAAACCTGACGCTTAAGGTAACACGCGGCGAACGTATCGCGCTGGTTGGGCCAAATGGTGTGGGTAAAACCACGGTGCTGAATATCCTGACAGGGGCGTTGGAACCTGACAGCGGTACGGTTAAAATGGGTGTAAACTTGTTGCCGGCGATTTTCGATCAAAACCGCTCTGCCTTGAACCCAGAACAGACGTTATGGGAGAGTTTGACCGAAGACAAAGATTTAGGCGTTTCAGGCAAAAATGATCAAATCATGGTGCGCGGCATGCCCCGTCATGTGGTTGGTTACTTGAAAGAATTTTTGTTCGACGAAAACCAAGCACGTGGTCCAGTCAAGGTTTTGTCGGGTGGCGAAAAAGCACGCTTGTTGTTGTCACGGATCATGGCACGCGAAAGTAATCTGTTGGTAATGGATGAACCAACAAACGACTTGGACGTTGAAACTCTTGATTTACTTCAGGAAATTTTGGACGGCTACGACGGTACTGTGTTGTTGGTCAGTCACGACCGTGACTTCCTTGATCGCGTGGCGACGACGACATTGGCGTTTGAGGGCAACGGTATTGTAACCCCCTATGCTGGTGGTTGGACAGATTATCAGACACAGAAAAAACTGCGCGGCGGTGATGACGGTGTTGTCAAAAAAGCCGGCAAGAAGAAATCGGGCAAGGGTAATCAGGCACCAGTAGCGAGTGCATCGGATGGCATGAGTTTCACCCAAACACATCGTCTGGAAGAGCTGCCCAGCGTGATCGAACGCACCGAAGCAGAGATCACCAAATTAGAAGAGTTCCTGTCACAACCTGATCTGTTTTCAGAACATCCCGCCAAGTTTCAAAAAGCCACGGATGGCCTGATTGAGCGCCACGAGATTTTGGCAGCGCTAGAGGAAGAATGGGTTGAATTAGAAGCGTTGAAAGAGGCCGCTGACGCATAAAGCGACGATGCGCAAGTTCGGAAATTTGCTGAATATTCCCGATTAAACTTGGAATAACTGCGTTACGACTGTTTGGTCGATAACAACAGGTTGGTTTCCGACCCTTTGACACCCGCGATTTTACGAATTTTGAATAAGCTGTCATCGAACTCGCCAAGGGTTTGCGTCGCCAAATCAACAACCATATCCCATTTGCCGTTTGTCGTATGGACACAAGCGACTTGTGGCATTGTTAACAGCTTTTGACGAATGGTGTGGGCACCCGTGCCCTCGATTTCCAGCATCATCAAACCGCGCACAGGGTGCGGCGTGATGTCCGATCTTGTCAGCACTGTAAAAGCCGCGATCTCGCCCGATGTAATCAGCGCATTCATACGAGCACGTATGGTGGCGCGGGTCACCGATAATTCCACCGCCAAATCAGACAGGCTGGTGCGTGCATTTTTTTTCAATGCATTCAGCAATTTTTTATCCAATGTGTCCATTTATACTATCCGTTTCGGTAAATGATCGCATGATATGGTCAATATGTATGGTTTACCTCTACCCGTTTCGGAATGCAAACTGTCACCTATGGAAAAGAAAAATTGTATATTGATTGGTGTGCCACTGGATTGTGGTAAGGCCAAAAAGGGCTGTTTGATGGGGCCTGATGCCCTGCGGACTGTGGGGATTGAACAGGCGATTGCGGATCAGGGGCATAATGTTGTGGATTGGGGCGATGTCGCGCCAAAACCCCACGCGGATGATCCCATGGATCGCGATGGCGTGCACAAATTGGCTCAAAACGTGGCGTGGACGCGCGCACTGTCCACGGTGGCCAAGGAACAGATGGCGCATGGATTGCCGATATTTATGGGTGGTGATCATGCGCTGGCATCTGGGACGGTTTCGGGCGTTGCATCCTATGCGGCATCGGTAGGGCGGCCATTGTTTGCGCTGTGGCTTGACGCGCACCCTGACTTTCACACACCGCATTCCACATCCAGTGGCAATCTGCATGGCACGCCCGTTGCATATGTGACGGGGCAAGCGGGTTTCGAGGATTATCCTGAATTGGACGCAGTGTTGCCGCCCGCCAATGTTGCGATGATTGGATTGCGCTCTGTTGATTTGGCGGAAAAACAAGCCTTGCAGGCATTGAATATTTCCGTGGCCGATATGCGGTATATTGATGAGTTTGGGATCAAGGCGCCGTTGGTTGAATTTCTGGATCGGGTCAAGGCGGCCAATGGATTGTTGCATGTCTCGTTGGATGTGGATTTTCTGGATCCCGCGATTGCACCCGCCGTCGGTACGACGGTGCCAGGTGGTGCGACCGAACGCGAGGGGCATTTGGTGATGGAATTATTGCATGACAGTGGGTTGGTCAGTTCGTTGGATATAGTAGAGTTAAATCCGATTTTGGACGACACAGGTAAAACTGCGCGTTTGATGGTGGATCTATTGGGGTCGCTTTTGGGGCGGCGTATTTTTGACAGAACAACTTGGAGTTTTTGATGCTGACACCTTCTGAAAAGGCATATGTGCCGTTTGTATCCGTGGACAATATGATGGGGTTGATCCAACACATCGGGCTTGAACGTGCGTTGGTGGAGCTAGCGGCGGAGGTCGAAGCTGATTTTAAACGCTGGCCGTTGTTTGATAAAACGCCGCGCGTCGCGTCGCACTCGGATGTGGGTGTGATCGAATTGATGCCGACGTCGGACGGCGAGATGTATGGGTTCAAATATGTGAATGGCCACCCCAAGAATACCAAAGAGGGGTTACAGACTGTGACGGCGTTTGGGTTGTTGGCGGATGTTCAATCGGGGTATCCTGTTTTGCTGTCTGAAATGACGATGTTGACGGCGTTGCGCACGGCGGCGACGTCGGCGATGGTGGGCAAGTATTTGGCACCCAAGAATGCGAAGACGATGGCGATGATTGGAAATGGCGCGCAGTCCGAGTTTCAGTGCATGGCGTTCAAGGCGGTTTGTGGGATTGATACGGTGCGTTTGTACGATATTGATGCTGCGGCCACGGCCAAGGTGGTGCGTAATTTGACGGGCAAGGGGTTGGATGTTGTGGCGTGCCAATCGGCAGAGGAGGCGATTGCGGGGGCGCAGATTATTACGACCTGCACGGCGGATAAACAGTCAGCGACGATTTTGACGGATAACATGGTGGGCGCGGGCGTTCATATCAATGCGATTGGCGGGGATTGTCCCGGCAAGACGGAATTGCATGGCGATATTTTGCGGCGTTCGGATATATTTGTAGAGTATCCAGAACAGACGCGGGTTGAGGGGGAAATTCAACAGCTGGCGGATGATCATCCTGTGACGGAGTTATGGGAAGTGATGACGGGCGCGGCCACGGGGCGGGTTCGTGATAATCAGATCACGTTGTTTGATTCCGTTGGCTTCGCGATCGAGGATTTTTCGGCGCTCAGGTATGTTTTGAAAAACATCGAGGGTACGGCGTTTTTTGATCAGTTGGATATGCTGGCCGATCCCGATGATCCACGAGACTTGTTTGGGATGTTGGAACGGTCGAAATTGTAGTGTCCCCATGGGGACAGGGGGTTAAGTAGTTGTAAAATAATGATTTTGCAAAATTACTGTATTTGAATTGCGGCGCGGGTGTAGGTTTCGTTGTCTGTTGTATCATCGTCGTATGTGATGTCGATCCGCAGGGTTTTGATTACACCGAATTGCAGAGCAATTCGGTGGTGCGGCAGGGATTTGATTTATCAAATGCCCGAGAGCACAGCGACCCAGCTGTTTTTGGTCATGGTGAGGATCGGGCGGATTTGTTCGGCGTCGACCATTTGTGCCTGGGCGGTTGTGGCGATGGTGCAGAGCAGGGCGGTTAGGGTGGTTTTTAGCATGGTCGCCTCGAGTTTGGGTGAGGTTGGGCTAGCAGGTGTTTTGGAAAACGCCAAATATTAGCATGTTCGCCAGAACATGCTGCGCCCGCTGATGCGGCAGGGATTGCGAAGCCATGCCCGATAGCATTCCTCAAGGAAAGGCGCTGGTGTTTGTAAGTACATCAGTTTCAATTAGCTAGCATCTCATGGGCTAGTTCGAGCTAAGTGTAGCTTGCGCCAGAGGAATGTTAATATTGAAAATAATAAATCTGATTCAGCATCAAATTCTACTTAGATGAATCTTTCGACCAACGTTCGAATTTTTCTTTGTCTGAAGAATGTATTGGCATGGTAGGGTAAAGAAAACTCCACCTCACACCAGCTTTATTTTTTCTCATTGGTAATGGTAGATGAAATAATATGACAAACAGAGCTGAATAAGCGGTGATACCAATACATATCAAAACTAAGACCGTTTCTAAAAAAGATGCGTTGCTAGTCAGTAGTAAATTGATCAACTCGATCATTAACAAATATCCAAATGCTCCTAGTGGCAGCAACAAAGCAGAATATGCGAGTAACAAAATGTATGTCATTATGGCCATAATAGGCAAAACTTCTTTGATGAATGGGTTCATTACAATCGGAAGACCCAAAGCGACATCGTCTTTTTTTTGAAGTAAATCGTAAACTGTAGAAGAAAAACCCGAAAGCATTATTTTTGTAGCCATTGATGCTTTTAGGGAAAATGCCACAGAAAGATGATTGAAAAAAATCATGGTTATCATGTATAGAAAACTCAAGCCAAATAAATAGTAAGCGATTGGAACTGATACTTTAAAATTACTTATTGTTAAGGCTATCTCATTATCTATTTTCAAGGATGTGAGAACTAAGTACCCTAAAAACAATGGTGCTAAGCTTTTGATGAAATTTTTGATCGCGTCGGCTTGTATCTCGCTCAGAATTTCTGATTTGCGACCCCATTCTTGTTCAGATTTATTTAAGTAACGAAATGTTGTCTCGAACTCGTGAATTTTTAGCCTCTTTTGTGAAATGAATTTTATCTTCGATTTCATACGTCGAGGTCCAACGCAAACTTCGCATTCGCCTGAATATACTCAAACCGCAGTTCCGGCTTTTTACCCATCAAACGATCCACCAGATCGTCGGTTTGGCCCGGTTCATCCTCGTCCATTGTGATGCGGATCAGTTGGCGGGTGTCTTTCTTCATTGTGGTTTCTTTCAGGTCTTTGGCATCCATTTCACCAAGACCCTTGAACCGTGACACGTCGATTTTACCGCGACCGCCCAGACCGCGCTCCATCCATTCGTCTTTCTCGGCGTCATTCATGCAATACACCCGTTTCGCACCTTGGGTCAGGCGGAACAGGGGTGGGCAGGCCATGAACAGGTGGCCGTTATCAATCAATGGGCGCATTTGAGTGAAGAAGAATGTCATCAACAGGGATGCGATGTGGGCGCCGTCGACGTCCGCATCGGTCATGATGATGATTTTGTCATAGCGTAGGTCGTCGACGTTGAATTTGGTGCCCATTTGCACGCCCAATGCTTGGCACAGGTCGTTGATTTCGTTGTTGGCCATCATTTTGTTGCTGGCCGCGCCCAAAACATTCAGGATTTTACCGCGCAGGGGCAGTAATGCTTGGGTTTTGCGGTCGCGTGCCATTTTGGCAGAGCCACCCGCAGAGTCGCCCTCGACAATAAATAATTCCGTGCCTTCGCGGGTGTTTTGCGAACAGTCGGTCAGTTTACCGGGCAGGCGGAGTTTTTTGGTGGCGGATTTACGTGCAGTGTCTTTTTCGGCTTTGCGGCGTAGGCGTTCCTCGGCCTTGAGCACCATGTAATCAAGGATGGCACCTGCGGATTTGTTGTTGGAGGCAAGCCAGTTGTCAAAGTGATCGCGTACAGAGTTTTCGACCCATTTTTGGGCTTCGATCGTTGCCAAGCGATCCTTGGTTTGGCCTACGAATTTTGGTTCCGAGATAAAGCAAGAGACGAGGGCGCAACCGCCGCCCATCACATCCTCGCGCGTTATGGAGGCCGCTTTTTTGTTATTGACCAGTTCGCCGTACGCCTTGATCCCCTTTAGGACTGCCGCCCAAAAGCCGCTCTCGTGTGTGCCGCCTTCTGGCGTGGGGACGGTGTTACAATAGGATTGGGTAAAGCTGTCGCGGCTTGGCGTCCAGTTGATGGCCCATTCGACATATCCGACCACGTTGTTGCCGAATTTTTCGGCGAATTTGACTTTGCCAGCGAAGGGAATTTCGGAATAGACCGATGCACCTTCCAGACGTTCAGTCAGGTAATCGGCCAGTCCGTTTGGGAATTTAAAGGTGTCCGTCAGCGGGGTTTCATCGCCAGCGGTCAGGCATGATTGCGCGACTTTCCAGCGGATTTCGACGCCAGAAAACAGATAAGCCTTGGATTTGGCCATGTCGTACAGGCGTTTTGCCTTGAATTTGGCGGATGTGCCGAAAATGTCGGGGTCGGGGTGGAATGACACGGATGTACCGCGACGATTTTGGGTGGCACCGAGGTTTTGCAATTTACCCTGTGGCAAACCACGCGAGAAATCCATGGCGAAAAGCTCGCGGTTTTTGGCGACTTCGACGTGCAGGTAATCGGACAGGGCGTTGACGACGGAAGACCCCACGCCGTGCAGACCGCCCGATGTTTCATAGTTGTCGCCCGAGAATTTACCGCCTGCGTTCAGGGTGCAAAAGATGATTTCGAGGGCTGATTTATCGGGAAATTTGGGGTGCATATCCACGGGGATGCCACGGCCATTGTCGCGCACAGTAACGTGGAAATTGTCGTGGAGTTCCACCTCGATCCATGTGGCGTGGCCGGCCACAGCCTCGTCCATCGAGTTGTCGATGATTTCGGCGACCATGTGGTGCAGGGCGCGATCATCGGTGCCGCCGATATACATACCAGGGCGTAGGCGCACATGTTCCATATCCTCAAGCACTTGGATTGAGGATGCGTCGTAGGATTTGCCCGAAGGCGTTTCGTCGGTGAATAGATTATCGGCCATTTGGGCTCTTGATTCCGTTTTGCTCGTTTTGGGGAACGTTACAGGAAATCAAATCGCTTGGGTATAGGGGCGGCGCGGAAAATCGACTTAATTTGCGGCCAGCGCGAAGCGGTTGAAGTCGGGGGTGCATTTGCCGATTGCCTTGGCTGCGCCGCTGAGGCGGAATTTGTATTCTGAGCCGTCGAACAAGCGCACCTTGAGGCGGTTTGATGATTTCATCAAGCCAATCACTTTGGTGAATGTGGTGGCGTCTGATTGCGTGGTTGATCCAATTCCGCCCTCAAAATCTGTTGCAATGAACAAGGGCTGCTGGTTGTCGAAATACAGCGCGATGTTGCTAAGCGGGATGGGTGTGACGTCGTTGACGGTGAAACTGATGGATGTGATGGGCGCGTTGATGCCCGCGTCGCACATGACCATGATTTCGTTGTTGTCACTGTTGACTGCGGCCATGCGGACACCGTCGATGGTTTCGCCAGTCCATGAATTTGCTGTGATCGGTGAGGCGGCAAGCAATGCCGCAGTGGTCGCAAGGATGCGCGTAATCATTGTCGTTTCCCCCAAGGAAGGTGCGAGGCACCCAAAACGTTAAATTTAGTCATGCAGGCAAGCCCGCGAAATATGTATTTGATAAAGTGGCAGTCACTTTGTGGCTAGTTGCCCAACCGTTATAATTAAATGGTAATTACGAAATGCATTTACAAGTTATTAACCTGTATTTTTCACACAACAGTAGCATTTGTCACGGCATTTTTCTGGGTGCCGTGACAAGAATAAGAAAATTCAAATACTTAAATTAAAGTTTCAGTAAAAGTAATATCGCGCCGCGATTAAGTTTCGCCCATCAGGTGTGGACAGAACGGATATTTTGTCAGATTTTCAAAGCCATCTTCGGTGACCAAAACCTGATCTTCGAGCTTGATCGAGAAATCACCGTCTTCGGGGGACACCAATGCTTCGGCGCATAAAACCATGCCAGCCTGTAGTTCGTAATCAAACGCACCTTCGACGAATTTGTCGGCGTAGGTGATCAGAGGCCATTCATCACACAATCCGACGCCGTGGAAACGACAACCGTATTTTCCCTTGGTATATTGGGCATCCAATTGGTGACCTTTGAACGTCAGATCGCGCAGGGGAACACCCGGTTTGAGCATCGCCATGTTGGTGTGGATATGTTCATGCGCGTGTTTCATTGCATAAATCATGTCAGGGCGGGGTTTTTCGTCGCCGATCCACCATGTGCGCGAAATGTCGATGCAGATGCCGTAACAGCCGACAAGGTCGGTATCAAAGGCCAATATCTCGTTGTTTTTCAGACGCCGTGGGCCGCATTCCTGAAACCACGGGTTGGTGCGTGGCCCCGTGGTGAGCAGACGAGTTTCAATCCATTCGCCGCCGCGTGCGATGTTGGCGCGATGTAATTCTGCCCAGATTTCATCCTCGGACATGCCGACCTGAACCGCATCTTGCATTTCTTTGACCGCTGTTTCGCACGCATGGTTGGCACAGCGCATGGCCAATATTTCATCAGGACCTTTGATTGAGCGGGATTTTTCGGTGCATTCTTCGCCGTCCATGATGGTGAAACCTTGGGCTTGGAGTGCGCGAATGCCGTGCAACATGCCTTTGTCCATGCCAAGGCGATTATTGCCGCCACCGTGTTCATTGATCAAATCGCGTACTTCGCGTGAAAACACATCGGCGGCGATGTCTATTTTATCACCACGATCAAAGTAGAATAGATCCGCGCCTGCGCGTTGTTCGCGCACCAGAGGGTTAAATTTGGACAGGAACGGGGCGTTTTTGTAATCCCAAATCACCATATATCCGTCGGCGCAAACCAACACGGCGCGAAACGGGTTGTGGGTGTTCCACAGCTGCATGTTGGTGCTGTCCGTGGCGTAACGGATGTTGAGGGGGTCAAACATCAACACACCACCCCAGTCGCGATCAACGATGTGTTGGGTGAGCCGATTATGACGGTATGCGCGCATCCGGTCGAGATTGGGCAGGGTTAAACCCGCCGCTTCCCATTCTTGCATCGCCAATAATGTCGGGCCGATTTCGATGCGGTCGGCGTCGTTGGGCGTACCATCGGGCAGGTGGGTGCCTTTGGTTGGGTCTATTTTACGGTTGTCTGCATAGCTGATTGTCATGGCGATCTCCCTTGTATTCAGGAAAATCCTGATTTCGCGGATGTGCATGTCCAAAAACGTCATGGCGGTCGTCGGTTTTGGGAATTGTGTAAAATTTGAACCCTGATCTTGGGGGTTGGTTAAGAGATGCAGGGTAAGGTTACGGTGGGTAAGTGGAGAATGGGTATGGATATGAGGATCGCATTTTTATGCGTGGTCGCGTGGCCATCTGTTGTGGCCGCCAACAGCTGGCACGAGTTTGGTGAATGCATGTATGCCACTCAGGT
The DNA here is from genome assembly GCA_963976255.1 of uncultured Rhodobacterales bacterium. GTDB lineage: Bacteria > Pseudomonadota > Alphaproteobacteria > Rhodobacterales > Rhodobacteraceae > Amylibacter. The sequence goes on along the minus strand of CAXBJO010000011.1, from coordinate 5,383 downwards.
GGCAGCAGACGGATATGATGATCAGCAGGGTGCCGTTGCGGTTGCGCGGGGAAAATGTACAAAGGATGTTAACAACAGCGACAACAGCTTTGTTGTAACGTTCAGTTGGTTGAACGGGGATCGGCTGCGGATATCGGCGCAGAACAGACGCCGCAGTTTAGAAATGTTCATCAATAATGAACCTGCCGTGATGACAAGTGCACCAATTCTGGGATTCAGCGACTGTTATGCAACCAGCATCAAAAACGGGTTTAAGCATTATTGTTTTAAGGGGAATGGATTGGTTTTTGAGGGTGTGAGCCCACCCATATCCAAAATCCCGAAAGATTGGGAATTGTCGCGCGATTGGTAGTGATTGCGATTTGTTGATGAATTGGTAATGTCAGGGATGGACATCGATTTTCATAACATCTGTCAAGATCACCTGCCTATTTCACCTTGGCATGATGCGCACTTGAAACGCCTGCCAGGGCTTAATCCGATGGATCGCGGCGATTGGGTTATTGTGGACAGCGCATTTGCGGCACAGATGGCATATGCCGATCACCTGTTAGCACAGAATCGTTGCGCGGTGTTGGCGATTGATACGTGTGGCGATGTCGCGGCGCGTGAATTGTTGGAACATGTTTTAGCGGCGGTTGCCCTGGTTGACGGGTATTTGGTGGGTGCAGATTTGGTGCGTCGACCCGATGGCGTTGAGGTGGCATTAGATTGGGATCAAGCGTTGCTGTCGGCGCGATCTTTGGTGCAACAAGACCTGTGTTTGATGATGCCGATTGGCGGGGAACACGTGTTGGTTGGCGGTGCGATGTGTTTTCCCGCCAGTTGGACATTGTCCGAAAAATTTATGCGCCCGATGACCGGTATTCATGAACCTGTTGCGCAATACAGCGCAGATTTAGCGCACCGTGTCGAGCGGATGTTTGGGATGATGCGCCCCGAACAGGATATGTGGCGGGCAAATTGGTTGATTTATAATGACCCGCATTTGCACCAACCACGCCGTGGTGGCGAGGGACGACCGCGTGATGTGGTAACGGATCAATGGATGCGCGTAGAGCGACAATCGTTGTGTAAGTTACCCAAATCGGGTGCGATTGTATTTGGGATACACACGATTGTGGTGCCGATTGGTCGGTTGAGTAAGGATCAGCGGGACAGTTTGGTTGGTGTATCCCCAAAAACGCATCCGTAATCGCAAAGCATTTTTTTTGACCACCTAATTGACGCTGTCGTTGATTTGTAAATCTGATAAGCTGTTGTCCAATATTACGCGTATCGGAAAGACAAAGCCATGAATGACGTTATGAACCAATACGATGTTTATCCGTATCCAGAACGCAACCCAGAGGACGAAAAAAAGCGCCTGATCGTTGGGTCGCCGTCACATCCATTGGAAATTGATCACTTTCTGTTCAATGGCAGAAGAGACTGGAAACAAACAATAAAAATTCTTGTGGCGGGTGGTGGTTCGGGTGATGGTTTGATCCAGATTGCTCAAATTTTGACCTCTGCAAACCGTCCTTATGAAATCACCTATTTGGATTTTTCCGAAGGGGCGCGTGAGATTGCGCAAAAACGCGCGGATGTGCGCAAATTAAAAAACATTACGTTTATTACTGGCGATTTGGCGGATGCACCGAAATACGGGCCATTTGATTATATTGATTGTTGTGGCGTCTTGCATCATTTGGATGATCCCGTCGTTGGAATGCGTGCGCTGTGCGATGCATTGGCGGTTGATGGTGGGATAGGTGCCATGGTGTATGCGCCGTTGGGGCGCAGTGGTGTGTACCCATTGCAAGATGCATTTAATGTGATGCTGGGCAATTTAGCACCAAAGGAAAAGTTGAAAGCGGCGCGAGAAATATTCAAAAACTTGCCAAGCGGGCATCCGTTTTTGAACAATCCCCACCTGAAGGATCACCAAAAGAGCGATGCTGGTTTTTATGATCTATTGCTGCACAGCCAGGATCGAAGTTATAGCGTGCCAGAGTTGATTGATGATCTGAGAGCAAGTGGGTTGGAATTGGTTTCATTTTCGCAACCTGGTTTATATGCGTTGGATCAATTGGTTCCAAAGGCGATGCTAAGTGACCTAAAGTCAGAGCAAAAAATGGCGTTGGCGGAAAACCTGCGTGGCAGTATTAAGACACATATATTTTATGCCGTAAAGGCGGGTCAAAATGATGGCCGCATCGCACAGCCCAGCGATATGAAGGCGATTCCGCATCTGAAGGGCGTCAGCCCATCGGCAGTGGCTCAGCACGTTGCCAAAAAGGGTAAATTAAGGATCGCGTTGGAGAATGAGGCGGTCAATGTGGTGGTTTCAAAAACATTGTCGACCCTGATTGGGCGCATAGATGGGCATAAAAATTTGGGCGAAATTGCGGCTGTGTCTGGTTTAAGCGGGTTTGAATTTCAGGTGATGTGGACAGAATTGCACCAGTCATTGGCACCTTGGGGATTGCTTTTGTATTCTGGAATATTACGCAAATAAAAACCCCCGACCGAAGCCGGGGGTTAAGATTGAAAATATTTTGATTAACAGCTGTAATACATTTGGAACTCGACCGGGTGTGGTGTGTGTTCGTACATTTGGTTTTCTTCCTCTTTCAACGCGATGTAACCATCGATTTGAGATTGTGTGAAAACGCCGCCCTCTGTCAGATATGCATTGTCCGCTTGTAGTTGTTCCAACGCTTCGCGCAGTGATCCGCAAACTGTTGGGATGCCTGCCAGCTCTTCTGGTGGAAGGTCGTACATATCTTTGTCAGATGCGGGGCCTGGATCGATTTTGTTGCGGATGCCGTCAAGACCCGCCATCAACAAGGCCGCAAAGCACAAGTATGGGTTGGCTGCTGGATCAGGAAAGCGTGCTTCGACACGTTTTGCCTTGGGGGATTCTGCCCATGGGATACGCACAGCGCCCGAACGGTTCGATGCGGAATAAGCGCGCAAAACAGGAGCCTCAAAACCTGGGATCAGGCGTTTGTAGCTGTTTGTGGACGGGTTTGTGAAGGCATTCAGAGATTTCGCGTGTTTGAGGATACCACCGATGAAGAACAAAGCATCGTCTGACAGATCGGCGTATTTGTCGCCTGCGAACAATGGTTTGCCCTCTTTCCAGATAGACATGTTCACGTGCATGCCGCTGCCGTTATCACCATAAATTGGTTTTGGCATGAATGTGGCGGATTTACCGTAGGCGTGTGCCACGTTGTGGACGATGTATTTGTATTTTTGCAATTCGTCCGCTTGTTTCACCAAGGTTCCAAAAACCAAACCTAATTCGTGCTGACATGACGCCACTTCGTGGTGATGCTTGTCGACCTTCATGCCGATGTTTTTCATCGTGGACAGCATTTCGCCGCGCAAATCCTGTGCCGCGTCTGTTGGGTTCACGGGGAAATAACCGCCCTTGATACCGGGACGGTGGCCCATGTTGCCCATTTCGTATTCTGTGTCTGTGTTCCATGATGCGTCTGCGGCATCAACTTCGTAAGATACTTTGTTGGTCGCGTTTGAGAAACGAACATCGTCGAAGAGGAAAAATTCAGCCTCTGGGCCCCAGAATGATGTGTCGCCAATGCCGGATGCAATCAGATATTCTTCGGCGCGCATGGCGGTTGAGCGGGGGCAACGTTCGTATGTTTCGCCTGTGTCTGGCTCTACAACGTGGCAGTGCACACAGATTGTTTTTTCAGCATAGAACGGATCGATGTATGCGCTGTCGCAATCAGGGATCAATTTCATGTCGGATTGGTCAATTGATTTCCAACCTGCGATGGACGACCCATCGAACATAAAGCCACCCTCAAGGAAGTCCTCGTCGACTTCGTCGTTGATCACTGTCACGTGTTGTAGGCGACCGCGCGGGTCTGTGAAACGGATGTCGACATATTGGATGTCTTCGTCCGCGATGCGTTTTACAAGATCTTTTGCACTCATGGTTGAGTTCCTTTTCTGACTTATTCTTAGAATTAAAGCGCTTCTACACCTTCTTCGCCGGTGCGGATACGAATTGCTTGTTCGATGGTTGAGACGAAAATTTTGCCGTCTCCGATTTTTTCTGTGCGAGCGGCGTCGATGATAGCTTCGATGACGGCTTCGACTTGGTCGTCGGCGATGACGACTTCGATTTTGACCTTGGGGAGGAAATCCACGACATATTCAGCGCCGCGATACAATTCTGTATGACCTTTTTGGCGACCAAAACCCTTGGCTTCGATGACCGATAAACCCTGAACGCCAACTTCTTGCAACGCTTCTTTCACTTCGTCGAGTTTGAAGGGTTTAATGATGGCTTCAATCTTTTTCATGACAATGATCCTGCTGCAGTTAGTTGATGCCGTATTTGCACCATCTTCCTGCCAAAATTTCAATTTAGTTGTGTGGATAAGTGGATGCAGAAGAGGTGTATTTTTGGTATTGCATAAAAAATAGGCAATATGCCCAATAAATGGACTGTCTGTAAATTTTTTGATTTCGGGGGGTAATTTTTCTCCGAAGGCTTAAGTGAAAATAAAGGGAATGAACTTGAATAATTATTCAAAGTTAAACAGGTTCTTAAGATTGTTTTAAGGTTAGTAAAATGAAAACGAGTTTTTTAATAGCACTGTTGGCGGGATTGAGTCTGAGCAGTGTTGCACATGCGCAGGCGAGTAATTGGCGTACATATTATGAGCAACCAATTTCAACGTTCGAGACGAATAAATGGCAAGTCGAGCAAATCAATGTCGCGGTCACAGGTTCCAACAAGGTGGTTTGGAATGGTCGCGGTACTGGAAATGCGGTTACAAAGGTGAAATCGTTGTTTACCGGCGCGACCAAATTAGGCACGCGAAAATTGCAAGGTAAGCGTGCGGTTTCTGTTACGATATTGGTCTTGGACTTTCAATCCCCAACGAAGCAAGTTCGGCGTTTAGATCGCACGGATTTGGGCGTACACCATATAAATTTTTCAATTGAAATCAATGATTTGAAGAGTGGTACAGTCTTGTTACCACCAACAGTTATTGAAGCGGATCTAGAGGCATTGACGGGGTCATTCGCGCGCGCATTTGTTGCCCAAAAGCAGGGACAAAAAGAGCGCGTAACACAGCATTTGGCGTCCGTTATCCAAGGGTTTTTGGGTCAAGGCCCCGATCCACGGCGCACATTTAAGCGGTACGTGAAATAGATCAGAATGCTGGTGCTGATGAGGCGGGATTTTTTGTGAAATGGGTGCATTTTCCACTGGTATCGTAATTCCGCTTACGCTAAAAGCCGACGAAATCGCGTAAGCGGTTTCAAGTGCGGGTGTGGCGGAATGGTAGACGCACCAGATTTAGGTTCTGGCGCCGCGAGGCGTGAAGGTTCAAGTCCTTTCACCCGCACCACT